>CAZSBH010000061.1:0-24934 GCA_964604845.1 uncultured Spirochaetaceae bacterium | reverse complement strand
TCTTACGAAGGACATCGCGAAGCGATCTTACGATGAATACAGATGACAGGAGGTCCGCATGGCAGACCTAGCCGTTACCTACATGGGTATACAACTGAAGAATCCGCTCATTGTTTCCAGCTCCAGTCTTACTAACACCGTAGACAAGATCAAGCGCTGTGAAGATTCCGGTGCCGGTGCGGTAGTTTTGAAATCCCTGTTCGAGGAGCAGATCGAAGCCCAAACCGCGGAAATCGAAAAAGACTCCTGGCCCTACCCCCATCCGGAAGCCTTCGATTATGTGCGGCAAATGGGTATGCGGCTGGGTCAAGACGAGTATCTCAAACTCATAGAAAACGCAAAAAAGGCGGTGAACATTCCGGTGATCGCCAGCCTGAACTGTATTACACCCAAGTGGTGGAACAACTATGCAGCGGAAATCGCCAGGGCGGGGGCCGATGCGATCGAACTGAACATCGCAATTCTTCCTACGGATCCCGAACACAGTGCGGAAGAGATCGAAAAGGCCTATGTCCGTATCGTAGAGGGGGTCCGCCGCAAGGTCGATCTGCCGATCGCCGCCAAGATCGGTCCCTACTTCACCTCTCTGCCCCAGATCACCCGCGAGCTTCGCAACGCCGGCACCGCGGCCCTGGTATTGTTCAACCGGTTTTACCAACTGGACATAGATATCGAAAAGCTCGAGCTGACTCCGGGCTATCACCTCAGCTCTCCCGACGAGATCTACGTTCCTCTACGTTGGATCGCCATCCTCTCCACCCAGGTCGGCTGCGAACTGGCCGCTTCCACAGGCATCCACGATGGAAGCGCGGTCATCAAGCAGCTGCTCGCCGGAGCCCAGGTGGTACAGATCTGCTCGCACCTCTACCAGAAGGGAATGGGCCGGATCAAGGAGATACTTGAGAAACTGAGCAGTTGGATGGACGCCCACGGGTACCAGAAGGTCGAGGAGTTTAGGGGCAAGATGGCCATGGAAGTCAGTGAGAAACCGGAGTACTACGAGAGGCTCCAGTACATCAAGGTTTTCGTCGGTCTGGAGTAGAGGGGGGCCTGGCCGCCGCTCCATCTTCACCCTGCTGTTTTTGGCGAACAACCCGGCGCGGCAGGAAGGGACTTATTCGGGATACGATCTCGTAGTTGATCGTCCCCGCCCACTCAGCCATAGTCTCAGCGCTGACTTTTTCCTCCCCATCCCGTCCTAGAAGAACGACCTCTTCCTCGAGCCGTGCCTGGGGAATGTCGCTTACATCTACCATGGTCAGGTTCATACAAACCCGTCCAACTACCGGTGCTCTTTTGCCACGGATCAGCACGTAGGCCGTGTTTCCCAGTTTCCGATCATACCCATCGGCATAGCCCACGGGAAGAACGGCCAGACGGATCGGGCGGGTAGCTTTGTAGGTACAACCATAGCCGACATAGCTACCCTCGGGAAGGTTCTTGATCTGAACGATGCGGGTCTTCCAGGTCGCCACGGGCTTCAGCTCGGGTACCGGCCGGTGCCCGAGCAGGGTGGAGAGGTAGGTCTCTCGGGAGGGCCACAGGCCGTAGATGCCGATTCCGGCACGGACAAGATTGAAATGAGTTTTTGAAAAGAGGATCGCAGCAGCCGTGGCCGCGGTATGTACGAAATCAGGTTTCATCTTCAGACGGTCCATCAACTCCAAGACGATGCGAAAGCGATCGAGCTGGACTTGCGCGTAGTCGTGATTCAGCGTGTCCTCGATATTGGCGAAATGAGTGGACACTCCCACCAGCTTCGCTCCTTCCACGCTTTTGAATTTCTCGACAAATCCCTCGATCTCTTCCGGCAGGATACCCTGACGCCCCGTGCCTGTTTCCACCTTCATATGCAGCCGGGCCGATCCGACACCCCGAAGATCCAGCCGTGCCAAAGCCTCGAGGGTTTCTCCGTTGTATACGGTAAGATCCAGATTGCGAAGGATCGCTTCCTCGAGGGCGTGGAGAGGAACATACCCGAGTATCAGGGTAGGGCGCTTCTCTCCCGTCTCTCGCAGCTCGATTCCCTCCTCCAATGAGTTAACGGCAAACCAGTCCGCCGAAGGAAGCAGCGGGAGCATCTCCTTGACCCCGTGGCCGTAGGCGTTTGCCTTCACCACAGCGCAGAGTACAGTCCCCTTCTTCAAACCCCTGCAAAGTTCCCGGAGGTTGTGATCCGGAGCCTCCCTGTCAAGCTCGATCCATACCAGATTGCTCATACCTTTTGAAGAATACACACAAGCCAGGCGCTTATCAACAGAAGGATCTTCCGCTATACTTGAGGCTCCAGTTCGGAGTGAGTCTATCGCCTTCAGCACCTCGTTCATAACAGCGGGTACCAACTTGTCAGAAAAAAGAGATCTGCAGTCTATCTGGTTCTCCGATGCAAGCAAAACGGTGAGCATCATCGACCAGCGCTCTCTGCCCCATCAGCTGGTTATCGAAGAGGTTAGCAGTGTCGAACAGATGTGCATCGCCATTCGGGAGATGCATCTGCGTGGGGCACCACTGATAGGCGTGGCTGCCGCCTACGGCATGTACCTGGCCTGTCGTGAAGCAGAACGGAGTAATGCCGCCGACGCTCTGACCGAAGCATCCCAAAATTTATTGGCCACCCGGCCTACCGCAGTCAATCTGGCCTGGGCGGTACAGCGCCAGGTAAATGAGCTGGAACGGATAAATGACCCGGCTAAGAGGACCGCCGCCGCTCTGGCTGTAGCTCGGCAGATCGAAGCAGAGGATATAGAGGGGTGTCGAAGGATCGGTGAGTTTGGAGCAAGCCTGATCGAAGAGATTCACAGCAGGAGACAAAGCACCGTAAATGTACTCACCCACTGCAACGCCGGGTGGCTGGCCTGTGTACGTCATGGCACCGCCACAGCTCCGATATACAGGGCGCATCGTGAGGGCATTCCTCTTCACGTCTGGGTCGATGAAACCCGCCCTCGGAATCAGGGAGCTCGGCTGACCGCCTGGGAGCTTGCTCAGGCCGGAGTCCCTCATACAGTGATCCCGGACAACACCGGGGGACACCTGATGCAACACGGGCAGGTGGATCTGGTTATCGTGGGTTCGGACCGCACCACCAGAAGCGGCGATGTGGCCAACAAGATCGGAACATACCTCAAGGCGCTGGCGGCTCGGGACAATGCGGTCCCCTTCTACGTTGCTTTGCCCTCCTCGACGATCGACTGGAGCCTTCGTGACGGTATCGCCGAGATCCCGATCGAGGAACGCGACGCCGATGAGGTCTGTTTCGTACGGGGAACCTTGAGAGACAAGCAGGAGGTGGCTGAAGTCCGCATCCTTCCGGAAGGAAGCCCCGCGGCGAACTACGCTTTCGATGTCACTCCCGCTCGTCTGGTCACGGGGCTCATTACCGAGCGGGGAATCTGTCCAGCCACGGAGCAAGGTATCGCATCGTTGTTCTCCTGAAGCGGAGCTCTCCCGCCCGTGAATTGGCTCGGGGTGAGGGGCGCCTACCGATCCAACTCCTTCAGGTACTGCTCCAATGAATCGCCCAGATCCCAGTACGAAGCCTTGTAGTATTCCCGGGGCAGATTTGAAAGCCGGCTCACTCCGATCACAGAAGCATCCCGCTGGCTGACGTGCTCTTTTAGGGCCAGGGTTTGGATTGCCCTGTAGGCAAATCCTGATTCGGAGTCCTGAGCCTGCGCATCGACACCTGTCACACCACTGTAGCGGTCCACCTGATAGGGATCGATCGAAACCAGATGGCCCTTCACGTAGGAGCGCCCGCTGTTGAGAAGTCGCTGGACAGCCGCCTTCACCAATTGCCCTACCGCTTCATGTTCGAAATGCTCATACGCCTTGGAGTGGCTGTCCGGAGAAACGACGATCGTAGGCTGGAAACCATCCAACACTTCGATGAGCCTGGATAGAAGATGTTCCTCCCCACCCCAGCCCCTGATAATTTCTTCGGGAGCAACGACATCTCTCTGGGTGTTGTAGGGATGATTCTCCAGGCCCCAGCGAAGGTACATCTCAGAACCGAGAATCGACAGGGCTCGGGTAGCCTCCACGACCCGGACTTGGGACAGAGCTCCTTCTTTGAGAACACGGGCGGGATAGATATCTCCCACCTTTCTCTGGGGATATAAATCCAATCCTGACTCGCCATCGGTAAAAAGAAGTGTGACGATCCTCTTGCCCGAGCGGGAAGCCTTGGCCATCAGGGAGCCGAAATCTATACTTTCATCATCTGGATGAGCGTGGATGAAGAGGATATCCGCCTTGAAAAACTCTACCGGACGGCCGGGGGCTACGACCCGAACTTTTGTTCTGCCGATATCAGGCACCGATCGAGTACGAGGAGGTGTTGCTTCAGGCCGGGTGGTATCTTCGAAGCTCAAGCCCTCCAGCGGATTAATCCCATCGATCTGGTTTGGTTTCGGAGCAACCGTACCGAGGACCGATGCCTGTAGCATCGGGGGTTGCTGAACCGCGCGCTTGCGGGTAACGGTCAGCCCTTCGCCGGGCCCCATATCCTTCCGCAGATCCCCCCCGCCGGGTGAAGCACCGTCGGCGGACCGCGGAGCCGGCACATCGACGACCGTATCAGCCGGGAACTCCCCGCTGACAACCGGCTCTCTGGGGGGAGCAGGACGGGCTGCAGGTGCAACCTGGCCTGAAGAAGACACACCGTCTCGTCCAACCCGGGTAACCTGCGTATCTACCCGACTGGCAGCATTTTCCTCACGGAGCTCCTTCCGTTTGGAGCTGCTTTCAACAACCGGCGTCGGCTGCCGGGACGGCCGCGGCGACTGAACCTTTGCGACTGTAACTTCGACAGATCCCTGCTCGCGGATCGCAGGATCTTGTCTCCGGTCCTCGGCGAACTCGATGTCTTTCGTTTCCGAGCTATTAAAAATCCACAGAAATTTCTGCAGTAGATTCGGCCGATCGTCTGTCTTTGCCACAGACTGCTCGGCGATCAGTTTTGCTTCCTCTTCGGCGGGGATTACCCCTTCGGTCACCCCGATGTCCCGGCACTCGCTTCTTTGTTCGGCACTCTGCATCTGGGCGGCCTTGGCCAACATCGTGTCTTCGGGTAGAGCGCCGGCCTGTTTGAAGAGCACGGAGAGAGCCAGAAGAAGTGCAACGATCGGAAACTGCCAGGCAAAGACCGGCTTGCCCGGAATCGGGGAGGTCTGCTCCCGGATCGAGGCATCTTTGAAATCGAGGCGATAGGACCCGAACACGATCCGGTCACCCTGCTTCAGCGGCTTTTGCTGTCGAGGTACGCCGTTGACCATCACCGAACTGTCCGTCGACAAATGAGCCTGACCACGGTGATAGTCTATGCGGAAGCGATCCTCCGATCTTGAAAGTCCGGGAAGCAGCAGATCCGCAGTTCCTTCGGCTGCCACGATAACCGGGTAGTAATCGAAGTTGTGGAGGCTAAGAGCTCCATCCCGGCCACGAACTTGAAGCTGGAGGTTAAAATATCGGGTGGGGGGAACCTTGGCTTTCTGCACCGCCATCAACCAGAGGTAGCTTTTCCGTAAGGTAAGGGAAACCAGCACCAGGGCGACAACCAGAAAAACCCAGGACACGGATACCAGCACACCGCGACGAAGATCTTCCAGTACAGCCGTCTGCCCCTCTTCCTTCCCATCGTCAATACCGCTCTCGGCAGCAGCGTTCCGGCGTAACGTTTTTCCTTCACCGCCCCCCAGGGTGCCCACGTGGACTTCCGCACCTGAGCGATCCGTTCCTTGAGGGGGTTCATCCAACTCGGAATAGAGAAACCCTCCAGGCAATAACAAGAACAGGGATAACGACAGGAGAAAGAGAAGTGAAACGGATATCTTGCCTGTTCTTCGGGTCATGCTCATCCCTGGAAGCAGGCTCTCGCCGCCTCGGACAGTGAGGATACCGGGAAGCAAAACCCTGGAAGCTGGAGCTTTTGTTCTTTTGGGCGAGGGTGCACCAACCGGGAAAAACCCATCTCCTGTACAGCCCGGATACGCTTGTCCAGATGCGCTACAGGGTGGACCTCTGCGGCCAAGCTGATCTCCCCGACCACGGCGGTAAGTGAAGGAATCGGTTGATTGATCCGGGCCGAGTACAGGGACAAGCTCAGGGGCAGATCAACGCCAACCTCGCTGATGCGTATCCCGCCCCCGACGTTGACATAGATATCCTGGTCCGACAGGCGAACCTTGAGATGCTTCTCCAGAACCGCGGCCATTCGAGAGACCCGAGCCGAATCGATACGTTCGGAAAATACCCGTGAAACACCTCCCTTGGCCGGGACAACTAAACTCTGTATCTCGACCAGTAGGATTCGGGAACCTTCATACACCGGCGCCACCGCGACCCCGGGGGGCTGCTCGCCCTCCCGCTGGGAAAGGAAAACCGCCGCCGGGTTCTCGACCTGTTCCAGCCCCTTCTCACCCATCTCGAAGATCCCGATCTCATCCACCGATCCAAACCGGTTTTTAGCGCAATGGAGGATGCGAATCTCGGCATTGCCTGTATCAAAATACAGCACCGTATCTACCATGTGCTCGATAACCTTCGGACCCGCGATATACCCTTCCTTGGTCACATGACCCACCAAAAAAAGGGCGGCTCCGTGGGACTTTGCCCAGTCGATCAACTCTTGGGCGCACAGCTTGATCTGATTTATGGTTCCCGGCACACTGCCGATGTCTTCGGAATGCACCGTCTGTATCGAGTCCAGGATTACAACTATCGGTTTGATCTTTTCACAAACCCGCAGCAGAGCGGACAGTTCGGTTTCGGAAAAGATTTCGATACGGCTGTTCGTGACTCCCAGCCTGTCGGCGCGCAAACGGATTTGCCCCGGCGATTCCTCCCCGGATATGTACAGGACCCGTCCCTCGGTTCGCACACCGGATGCCAGCTGCAGCATAAGGGTCGATTTTCCGATCCCCGGCTCCCCCGCAATAAGGGCCACCGAACCTTTCATGATACCGCCGCCGAGGACCCTGTCCATCTCCCCAAGCCCGGAGTCCAACCGCAGGCCCTCTTTGGTTTCTATAGACAACAGGGGGCGGGGAAACTGTTCGACCCTATCCCTGCTCTTCTTCCCTGAAGACTGTTCTGCCGTCTCCTCGAAGCTGTTCCAGCTTCCGCATTCGGGACAGCGGCCCAGCCACTTGGGTTCTTCGTGCTTGCAGACTGTACAGAGATACGTTGTCCTGTGCTTGGCTTTGGCGATGATTAATCCGTCCTCCTCTACCTAGTTGATCGGCAAAGACTACAACCGGGGCCAGCGAAAACCTGTGATGATCTCCAAATCGGAAAGTGCCGACTCGTAGGAATGCTGTTGAATCAACAGCTCCAAGCGCTTTTCAAGCAACGCAATTCGCGCCGCTCCCCATTGCTCCCGGGTCAGTAGCTGCTGCTCGAACCCTCGGCTTGAGTTTTTTTCCTCCTCCTCCCCCTGGATGAACGCTGCTTCCGCCTCCTGGAGCTCGGCTTGGCGCAACCGCAGCTCTTCGACGCTCCGCCGGGTTTGCAGATGGATCTGCTTGCGCAGCAGATCGATCACATCCTGGCTTGCGGCCAACGCTTCCTCCGCCCGGTGAATCTGATGCCCGGAACGGCCGGAGTCGAACAGAGATCCCTTGGCGCCGACACCGACAATAAGGTTGAGATCCCAGGTATCTTCCCAGCTGTCCTCACTCCAGGGGATCGTTTGCCCTGATACCTCGAAGGAGAGGTTGAAAGAGACGTCCGGACGGAAGATCGCGCCGCCCCGGACCATCGAGAGATTCCTCCGGGCCTGCTCCTGCTCCAGGCGGGCCTTCAACATTTTTGGGGAGGTCTGCTCCGCCTTTGCCTTCAGTTCATCCTCCGTGAACCGGGGAAATCCCAATCGGAAAGGGGAGCTCAGCTCCAACCCTTCCTGTTCGAGATCTGTATACAGGGCAACGGCTTCCCGGGCGCTCAGATACGCTTCCCGAGCCTGGACGAGCTGGCGCCGCACTCCCGAGATTTGAGTTTCGATCTCCAAAATGGACAGCTTGTTCACCAATCCGAGCTCGAAGACCCTCCGCCTATCCTGCTCGATCTCCCCGAGAATGTCCAGAATCTGTTCGAGGAGCAGCGAGGCGTCCCTGGCCAACACTCCGGCAAAATAGACTTTGTGCAGATCCTGATGCAGCTGCCGCTGAACCTCGACCAGCTCGGCTTTAGAACCTTCCACCCCCAGGGCGGCCAGGTCCACCGAACCCCTGAGCTTACCCCAAGTGTAGAGGGGTTGGCTCAGCTGCAGGGTCAGCTCGAAGTAGCTGCTGCGGGCGTCCTCGATGAAGGTTAGATCTTCCTCGGGTATAAGAAGCGAAGGAAGAATCACCGCGAGCTCCCCGGCCTGTACGGTGATCCCTTCAGGCGGATTGGCGAGGTAACTGGCGGAAGCGCTGAAGCTAAGCTCGGGTCCCAGCCGGCTTCGTGCCTCGGCCAGAGACGAGCTTGCCCGTTTCACCGCCCTTCGCTGGAGCTCTATGATCTCGGTCCGTTCCACAGCCAGAGTCAGGATCCGTTCAAAATCCATCTGCTCGGCGCAAATCATCCCTGGGGAGTTAAGCAGCCCGAGCATCAGGAGCAGGAGGACCGCTGCCGACCTCATGGCTTTCTCTTTCTGATTCGAGACTCCACCAACCAGTACAGGGTGGGAATGAGTATGAGGGTTACAAAACTGGAGGTGAGCAGTCCGCCGACCACCGCCCGCCCCAGGGGGGCCCGCAGCTCTGAGCCGGCTCCGACGCCTACGGCCATGGGCAGCAGACCAAATACAGTGGTGAAGCTGGTCATCAGGATCGGCTTGAGGCGGGTTTTCCCACCCCGAATGATGGCTTCCTTCACCGACAGACCCCGCCCCTGGAGCCGGTTCATATAATCAATCAGGACGATGGCGTTGTTGACGACGATACCCACCAGGAGGATCGCGCCGATGAAGCTCATCATACTGAATGTAGTTCCGGTGACCACCAGGGCAGCTACCAGCCCGATGATGCAAAAGGGAACGGAAAGCATGATGATGAGAGGATGGAGAAGATTCTCGAACTGGGAGGCCAACACCATGTACACCAGAGCAACAGCCAGGATTAATACGAACAGGAGACTGCGGAAGGATTCCTGCATCTGCCGATAGGAACCCGAGTATGACAAGCCGACGCCGGGGGGAACCGGACCCATCCCGGTTACCTCGACCCGAATATCCTCCATGATCCGATTCAGGGCCCGTTCACCGGTCAGGGCTCCTGTGACCTTGATCACTCGAGCCCTGTTTTTCCGCTCGATTGTCAGCGGTCCGGCACCCTGTACCACATCCACAACATTCTCAAGAGGAATCTTTACACCCGAGGGATTCACGAAGAACAGTTTCTGGATCCCTTTCAGAGAGTTCCTGTCGGCATCCGCCAGAATCACGTACACATCGTACTTATCATCTCCCCCTCGATAGGTTGACACCTTACTTCCCTTGTATGCCGTGCGCAGGGTGGCGGCAATCTCCAGAGGACTTAGGCCAAGACTTGAAGCTTCTTTCCGCTTGATGCGGAACTGAAGCTCCGGCTTTCCCGTTTTGTAGGATAATTCGACATCCCGAACACCTCGGACACGCTCCATCCGGGAGGCAATCCTCTGGGCATATGCGTAATTACGATCGAGTTGATCGCCGTTGATTTCCACAACAATCGGTTCGCTGTCCCCGGTCGCCGTCGAAGCTAAAGCTCCAACTCCCTGCAGTTTGAAGCGAAACCGTGTATCCATAACTCCCCGACTCAGGCGTCCGGACAATCCGTTGACTATCTGCCAAATCGTTCGGGCTCGCCTGTCCTTGTCCACCAGGCGTATCTCGAGGGAGCTCAAGTGGCTTCCCCTCTCCGCCGCCCCCTGCAGCTCCCCTCCACGACCGATGCTGGTGGAAATGGATTCAAGATCTTCCCCGGCAAGCTCACGGATGATCTGTTCTGCTTCGAGAACTTTTTCCTCCGTCTTCTCGAAGGAAGATCCAATCCTGGTCTCCATGGAGATGGCAAACTGTCCTTCGTCGCTTTCCGGCAGAAATTCCATGCCGAGGAGTGCAATAGAAGCCAAACTGGCTACGAGCAGGAGCACCGCCGACAGGATCACCGTGGTTGCGTGTTGCAAAGCCCACTGAATCGCTTTCTCATACAGATCGTCCATCCGGCGCAGCCATACCTGTATCCTTCCGGTAATCCCATCGATCATCCGGTTGCCGGTGTGCACTTCAATATCTGCAAGGCTCACATCCAGGTCGGCCAGATCGGAATCGGGGCCGCTGTTGTTCAATCTATAAGTCCGTGGCAGTCTGAGGAAACGGGAGCAGAGCACCGGCACCAGTGTCAACGCCATGACCAGCGATATGAACAATGCAAAAGCAACCGTGTAGGCGAGATCCTGAAAAATCAATCCTGCAAAGTCCTTGACGAAAACCAGGGGAAAGAACACGGCCAGGGTGGTCAGGGTGGAGGCGGTGATCGCTGTACCGACCTCGGCTGTACCGGCAACGGCCGCATCCTTGGGCGGCATCCCCGCCAAAGTCTTCCTGAAGTTCGATTCCAGCACGACGATCGAATTATCCACAAACATCCCCACTCCGAGGGTGATCCCCATCAGGGAGACAATGTTCATGCTGATGCCGGCAAAGTTCATCAGGGAAAAGGTCGCCACCACGGATACTGGAATGGCCACCGAGATGATCAGAGTGGAAGGGATACTGCGCAGGAAAAACAGCAGAACCAGGACAGCCAGCACCCCCCCCTGCCAGGCAGCCCGGGCTACACTCCCGATCGAATTGAGGATCTGTGTTGATTGATCGGACTGAACTTTCACCAGCACCGAAGGGGGCAGAGTCTGGCGAAGCCGATCGACCTGGTCTTTTACCATCCGGTTGATGTCCACCGTGTTGTGGCCCGGTTGTTTCCGCACAGCCAACTGTACTCCGTCACCGCTTTCGGTTCGGAAAAACTGCTCCCGCGGCAGATACCCCAGGCTGACTTCAGCCACATCTCCCAGATAGACTGGAACCGTCTGCTTGTATCCGATCAGTACATTCTTAATATCTCCGAGGGAAGTAAACTCCCCCAGCGTGCGAAGCACGATGTATTGATCCTCGATACTGATAGAACCGGCGGGAAGATTCACATTTTCCGCTTCGAACACCCTCAGGATGGGAAGGATCGGAATGTCGAGCTTGGCAATGCTGTTCAAATCCAGAGTGCAGGTAACGGCGGCCACCTTGCCGCCGAAAACTCCGACGGTTGCTACCCCCTCGATTTTTTCCAGCTCAGGAACGATTATTTCCTCAGCCAGACGACGCAACTCGAGGCCGGGGGTGCTGGAGGAGACATTCAGGATGATGGAGGGTAGAAATTCCGGATTGTACCGTACAATGGAAGGACGCTCGGCGGCGGCGGGAAGATCTTCTTCGACGACGGCCACCTTCTCGCGGATTTCCGACACGATCGTATCCATGTTTGTGTCCCAGGAGAAATTGATGATCACCATAGATACCCCCTCGCTGGAGACGGAGGATATCCTCTCGACCCCGTTGAGGGTAGATACGGCGTCTTCAACCGGTTCGCTGATGCTGGACTCAATCTCCTCCGGTCCCACCCCCGGATAAGCGGTAAAGACAACCGCCGTGGGAAAAGAAATATCCGGGAACAGCTCCAAACCAAGTTGAGAGAGGGACACCAAACCGAGCACAAAGAGCGCAACGAAAACCATGGAGGTTGTAACCGGGTGCTTGACTGAAATGCCGGGTAATTTCATTCGCCGTCCAGAACGCTGATCCTTTGCCCGTGTTCTAGAAAGGTATTTCCCTCTACGATCACCTCATCCCCGGGATCGATCCCGGATAGGATCTGTACTTCCGCTGCGCCGGCTAAACCCTTCACAATCCCGCGGGCCGCCGCCGCTGGGGCTTTTTCGCTGCGCTCCACCACGAAAACTATCTGGTCTCCCGCACGGTCTAAAACCGCGGACACCGGCACCAGAAGAGCGTCTGGTATACGTTCCAGGATCAGCTCAACCTCCGCGTACATGCCCGGCCGAAGCTGCCCCGTGGCATTTTCTATCCCCAACGTCGTTGTAAAGGTCCTGCTGGCGGGATCGACGGTCGGAGCGATGGTGAGGACCTTCCCGCGAAGGGGATCGGAGTTAGGGTAGGCCACGGGCATTATCCGAGCTTCCAGCAACCCATCACCGAGCAGCAACTCTCCGTAGTATTTCTCTGCGACCTCGATTTCTACCTGAATCTGGTCATCCTTGACCAATACAAGAATCGGAGTTGAGGTTCCGACGATGTTTCCTTCGTCCTGCAGAACCCGGGCGACAACCCCAGAGACTGGAGCCTTGATGCGGGTGAAATCGATCTGAAGGCGGGCAAGTTCATAATTCGCCCTTGCCGCTTCGGCCTGGGAACGAGCCATTTGCTTCTCCTCCGGACCGGCACCCTCTTCCATCATGTCGAGCGTACGACCGGAGTTGTCCAATTCTGTTCGCGCTGACCTCAGACTGGCCTCGGCCGCTTCAAATTGAGCTTTGGCTATGACGCCGCTTTTAAATAGCTGTTCCGATCTGCCGAAATTCTCTTCTGCCGTGGCAAGGTCTTTCTCCGCCTTGTCGTAGAGCGCCCGAGCATTCTCTACCTCTTCTTGGCGGACCCCTCTCCTCGCCTTGTCGTACTGGGCCTGCGTAGCTTGCCAGGCAGCATAAGCCTGCTCGACCTGCAGACGGGCGGTGTCCTCCTCGATCTGCAGGAGAAGCTCCCCTTCGGCCACAGACTGCCCCTCCTCCACAAGCAGGGTCTCGATCCTCCCCGGGACTTTCGATGTTATCCGAATCGTCTTGCTTGCCCTCAGAGTGCCCGAAGTGCTCAGCACCCTTTCGATAGCACCGATCCGGGGTGCAGCCACACGTACCGTGATTCCCTGATCTGCCTGAGATACGTCGCTGTTGGAAGTGATAATTTGAGGCAGGATAGCCAAACCCAGAAGTCCTACCGCGATCACCCCGAAGATAAGCAGCCACCAGCGTTTCTTCATGCATTATCCTCCAGATGCAGTCGCTGATAGAGAAGATGCTTTACTCCGGATTTCACGGTTTCGATTTCCTGCTCGAGCACCTCATCCTGCGCGAGGGCTACCGCGGACAACACTCCGAACACGTTGACCTTGATCTGGGTGCGAACGTGCTCCTCCGCCAGGACGATTTTAATCAGCCCTTGCTTCTGCCCTTCCCGGATCAGACTTTCCAAGAGCTGACAGAGCAGTTCCAGGTTCTCCTGCAGCAACCGCCTCTGACGGGCATCGAAAAGCATCCCCCGAAGCAGAGGCAGGGCTTCTCGAAGAGACTCGAAGCAGTAGTCCAACATGCTCTCGAAGCGCTCCTTCAGCTGTTTGGGCGCCGCTACGATCATTTGGATTTCCGCGAGGAAATGCCGCCATCCCTCCTCCACGGCGCTGCGGAACAGCTCCTCTTTGCTCGCAAAGTAGGTGTACACCGACCCGGGGGAAATTTCCAAGCGGTTGGCGATATCTTTGATGGTTGTGCTGCCAAATCCCTTTTCCCCGAACATCTGGATCGCAACGGTGAGAATTCCTTCTTGCATCTCACGATCTCTGGGCCGTGACATATCGCTAAGCTTTCACTCCATTAGCCAGGTATAGGCTCCGCCTAGATCCCGCCTGGATAATAACTGAATGAACATTCATTCAATTATATGGCGAATACAGCGCCGGCACAAGCCCGTAGCGGCGTGCCCCCGACTACCCTATAACAATCCACAAGAAGGCGTATACCGACTGCCGAATGGAGCGAAGAACGAAGCCAATTGGGAGCAGATCAAGGGCAAAGAGCGCCGAATTATTCGGCGCTGGAGCGCGATCCCCTCTGGAAAACTCTGAAGGAGAACATACAGGTCCGGGAGCAGCTCATTTGGCACGTCACTGAGATATAGTTGTCCAGCCGGGGAATCAGGCCGTGGCTGCCATAAGCGAAAGGTTCCTGCTCATATTCAGCTTCACGATGGCCCTCAGGAGCTGGTCCCCCAACTGCTCGGTGGCCACGATGTATTGGTAGAGCCCCACCACGGCAAAGATGATCATGATAGAAGCGGAAAAGACCGCCGTTTCCTTGAAAATGGAAAACAGATCCCTGAGCCTTATGCTGCGGTAGATGAACACGGAGACGAGGATGAAATAGAAGACTGCCAGAGCGGCTACCTCCACCAGGGTGACCACGCCGAAAACGATACCGCCTATAACGATCAGGGGACCGATGAGGGCGAAGATGGATTCCCCAAGCAGCGACAGCAGGCGCCTCAGGCTCATCCTGGTCTTCACGGTACGGTACGATCAGCCGTTTATTGGCCTCGTCTCCACCCGGCAGGTTCCCACTCACCAGCACCGGCGGCTCCACACCCCTGGCTACAAGGGCTTTGGCTGTTTCGATCATCAACAGGTCGATGGTGAACGCGTTACAGAAGGTGGAAGTGGGTCCCTTCCTTCGATCGCTTCCCTCGACAGCGACGATGGCATCTCCGTAAGGCAGGTGATTGTTGAGGAAGAAATCTGCCTCCTGGAAGAGGTTCAGGCCCTCTTCCAAGTCGATGAACCTTACCAGTTTGGGCTTCCGGCTATTTCAGGTTGCGGATTTTCTCCAACATCCCAACGGGCCATTTTTTTCCCTTCCCAGTCGTTGAACAGCCACGGCATGACTGGAACTGCACCGTCATGTTATGGTAGTTATACCTCATGCGGATTTCACAGGCAAATTTACGTACGGTCAACATAGAAAAACATTCGATCTCCTGTCGGCTGCTCTACAGTCTTTTTCAGGACGGAGAAATCCGCTACCCGGAGAGCATAACCTGCCGGGGGGATACCGTAGTCGCCTACTTCCTCACCTCGACCATCCGCGACTACATTGCAGACACTGGCTATGGATTCTGTATAGAGAGACACTGGAATATCGTTCCTGAGGGGAGCTTCGGCCTCAGCTTCTGTCTGGATTTTCCTGTTGACACCGATGTTGCTTATCTGTTCCCGGGACTAAGTGCAGGCTGCCCGATTTCAGACGAGGGATATCTCGCTTCGGGCCGGCGGACGACATTCGCCAATGCACTGTACCTGTTCAAGGTTCCCGAATCCGTCCTGATCTTCTCCGATCCGGCTCGTTCGAGGGAAGAATCGGGGAGTATTGGGTTAATGCGGGTACAAAACGATGATGAAACTTTTCTGCGCGCGGAAACGTGGGTACCGGCGGCTCCGGCGATATACTCCAGGCAGGGGAAGAAGACACGGAAAAAGAACTTCGTAGCACAGTTGTTCCGGAGCAGCGGTGAGTTTGAGTACAGTATGCGGCTCAATGTCGTGACTGCTCCGCAGGAGCAGATCTATCGGCGGGGAGTCTCCGCGGTTCTCGAGCGGAATACTTCACGACTTCACCCCCCGCCTCGAATACCCAAAGCGAACACTTCGGATTTTATCAGAGAGCAGATACGCGACTGCCTGACGACCTTTCTCGTAGACCGTGGTCCTATCTGCGGACTGCAGAAGACAAAGGCAAAGAAACAACTGTCTTCCCTGGCCGGCTGCACCCTGGCAGTGATTCAACAGCATCACGGTGGGGGGGACACAGATACCACCGAGCTATCCCTGCGTCTGGCGGATTTCTCCCTGAAAGGCCAACATCCACGGGGGTTGTTCTACCCCGCGTACCAGCTCGATAATCAATCCTGGCTCGCTCCCGGTTCCCCCTCGACGATCTCCCTCGAAGAATCGGCCGCAATCGCAGTGAAACTGATCCGCTTTGCCGCCGCTCTACAGGCAAAAGGCGTCCCTGCCTCCCGGTATCTCCACGCAGCCACCCTCATGGCGGATTCCCTTCTCGGCTCAAAACAGAATCTTGAAGATCTCGGCGATCTTCTCTACCCCGACTCGTTCCTACCCGCCGGCAGCGGAAGGTGCCCGCCGGCAGCAATCGAGATGTACATCGAGCTGTATCGTGCGACCGGGAAAGACCTATACAGGAAAACGTTTGTCGCGCTGAAATCAAAGCTCTTCGCACAGAGTATACAGATAGTACCTCTCCTCGGCTGGGACCGGGGGAAGGCGGAACTGGATGCCGCCCTTCGGGAAGCTCGAATCGTAATTTCCCTTGCCGAGGCGGGGCATGCTGTCAAAGAACTTCATCGCTATTTTGACGCCCTCCTTCCCTGGATCCATCTGAATCGCCCCGACTCCACTTCGAAATTCAATCCTATTGGGGGGGTCCATCATTGCCTAGATGACAACACACTTCTGTTTCGTTGCTTCGAGGTATCCTATACGCTGTTGAAGCTCGACGCCTTGGAAAAGCAAAAGCCGCCGCTAGGGGAACTAGTTCTGCTCGTTTCCCAGCTTCTCGGCTTTGCCCTGCAAAATCCGCCGGGAGCCTCGTTCTACGATCCAGAAAAGAAAGATACAGACAGATTCGGCCCGGTAGACTCCCGTGCCTGGGTACGGGAGCTGTACTACCTGACACGCCTTTTCGAGGAGTTTCCGTACATATTACAGGAGTGATGGGAAAATTCTGCCCAACGGGCTCTCACAGGGACAAAAAAAGCCCGGGAAAAGCGTAAATCCTTTACAATCCCGGGCTCAAGCTCTATAACGTGGGTTTAACGCAACCTACTAGCATTATTGGAACTTGCCGTGACCCTCGTTTCGAAGTGCTACTATGTTCGCGATCTCCGCTTTCACCTTCTGAGCATCTTCCTCTCCACAGGCTCCAATACCGCGGAAGGCCGCTGCGATCAGCTGGCGGCGGAAATATCTTGGATCGCGGCATCCACTACAGACGAGGATCAGGCCTCGTGGATGGTCCGGGCGATGGGGATACGCCGGCCCGTACCAAAGGCACGAGGGCTGACCTTCAACACCGGTGGAGCCTGGCGGCGTTTGAACTCCGCCTTGCCCACCATGTTCAAAACACTCTTCACTAAACCCGCCTCATATCCCAAAGCGGAAATCTCCTCAAAGGTCTTGTTCTGAAGCAGGTACTGTTCGAGGATCTGATCGAGCAGATCGTACGGCGGCAGGCTGTCCTGATCGATCTGATCCGGCCGCAGCTCGGCGCTCGGGGCTTTGGTGAGCACCGATTCCGGGATCACCTCTTTTTCCCGGTTCAGGCTGCGGGCCAGAGCATACACTTCAGTTTTAAAAAGATCTCCAATCACAGCCAGGACACCGCACATATCCCCGTACAACGTACAGTAACCGGTGGCCAACTCAGACTTGTTTCCCGTGGCAAGGAGGAGTGAATGGAACTTGTTGGAGAAAGCCATGAGCAGGAGACCCCGAATCCGGGCTTGGAGATTTTCTTCAGTGACATCGAGGGGTTTGTCCTTGAATACCGGGGCGAGTGTCTCCAAACCGGCCCGAAACATCTCTTCAATAGACAGGCTGTACAGTTTTATTCCGAGATTTTCCGCCAGCCTCCGCGCATCCTCCCGACTGCCTTCGGATGAGTATCGTGAAGGAAGGGCAAATACAGTCACATTTTCGGGCCCCACCGCCTTGGTCGCCAGCACAGCCACGACACTGGAATCGATGCCCCCGGATAGACCAACGTGCACTCGCCTGAAGCCGCATTTATCCAAATAATCGCGAATCCCCAAAACCAAGGCCTGCTCCAGTTCCTCGAATCTGTTTACTTCCAAAGAGATTTTTAACTCCAAGCGCTTCGTATCCACGAAGGCAAGCTGCTCTTCGAAACCTGTACCGAGAAAATTCAAATCCCCCCCGGTGGAGGTCACCAAAGACCGTCCATCGAAGATCAAACTGTCGTTGCCCCCGACCATGTTCACGTATACCACCGGAACTCCCGAAGATTTCCCAATACTGGAGAGAAGTCTGAGGCGAACATCGAGTTTTCCCGAATAAAACGGGGAGGCCGACGGAGAGAAGATCAGGGTAGCGCCCTGGTCGAGAAGCTCCTTTACCGGGTCCACAGGATAATGCAGGGCGGAAAGTTGTTCCGCCTCCCACCATATATCCTCACAAATAGCGATCCCTATCTGTTCACCCTTAAAGGCGACCACCCGGCGGCGGTCCGCCGGTTCGAAGTAGCGAGCTTCGTCAAACACGTCGTAAGTCGGCAGGAGGGATTTTGTCTGGGTCAACAAAATCTCACCGTTGTGAATCAGGGAAACCGCATTCACGAGGGGCTTTCCAGCAGAGGATCTGTTTTTGTCCACATATCCCAGTACGATTCCTATGCCCTTGGGTGAACGCTTTTGTATCAAGCGCAGGGTCTTCAGGTTCGCCTCCACGAATGAGACGTGGTCAAGAAGATCCATAGGGGGATACCCGCAGACACACATCTCGGGAAACACGATCACATCGGATCCGCCACGCTCCGCCTGGGTCACGTATTCGAGAATCTTGGCCGCATTGCCTGAAAAATCCCCGATTACCGGGTTAATCTGACCGATTGCTACTTTCACCCTTTTCCTCCGCGTTCTGCCACCTAAGATAGCAAAAAGACAGAGGTTTCGCTATATTGTCATCTCCGTCGCGGGAGCCCGCCTTCATGAGCCTCTAAATCCCTGGCGGCGACCCGCGTCTAAACAGAAGGAATAGGATTCGGTAGAATGAGGTCACTATTTCGAGGAGGAGTATCCGTGGAGAAATTCAAGAAGATCATTGTCCTGAACAACGAAGTCGAGGCTCGGCTGCTCGATGCAGTGCTCGAGGAAAAGCAGATACCCCATCTGATGCGATCGTACCATGACACGGCCTACGACGGTCTCTGGCAGCAACAGCAGGGCTGGGGTCACGTCGAAGCACCCGAGAGGTACAGCGAAGAAATCCTTTCAATCTACGGGGACCTGAGAGCCGATGATAGAGATACATGAGGAGGACAGAGAATGAAGCAAGAATTTGATTTCAATCTGGATGCCAGGCGATTTTTTCCCCTATTCATCGCTTTCTTCATCCCCTGGCTGATCCTCGAGGTGTTGATCGTGGCTCAGAGCCGCAGAGCGGATAAATTGTTCAAAGAAACTCCTGTTATGGCAGTTGTCTTCCTGCTCCTGGTCGTGGCGATGTTTCTGCTGATCGTTCTATTCTATATCCCCATCCTTCGAAAGCTGATCTCGGCGATCTCTCTGGACAATGAGCATTTTCGCTTCAACGGCTCGATCGGAAAGTTCTTCGGATTAAACCTTCTGGGCATTTTCTTGACAGGAATCACCGCCGGTATATACGGACCCTGGTATATCACTCGAATCTGCCGATACCTGGTTGAAGAAACCTCATACAAAGAGGAGCGCCTCGAGTTTACAGGCAAGGGGGGCCGTTTGTTCGTGATCATCCTGCTCACCATCGCTCTTCCCCTTATCCCCCTGGTTATCGTTCAGGCTCGACTCAGCCACCCGTTTTTCAGCTCCGCGATGACGATGAATCCTTTCCAATCTTTCATGCTGGCGGCCCTCTGGCAACTCATATTCTGGAGCTTCTTCTCCGCATATCTCTACGCAGTCTACCGGTGGTTCTTCACCCACCTTCGCTACCGCGAGCACGCGACCTCATGGGACACCCGTTTTTGGCCGTCGGTTGCAATGATCTGGATCCAATTTCTGCTGAGCGCCGTTACCTTAGGCGTCTACTTCCCGGCGGCATACATCAAGGTGTACCGCTACTTCGCCGAGCGGACGAAGATCGACAGGGAAGCCGGTCAAATCGGAGCACTCGGTTTTCAAGGACAGACCGGGAAAGGGTTTGGTTTGATGTGGGGACAGGGTCTCCTGACTATAATCACCGTCGGGATCTACACACCTTGGGCCTTGTCGAAAGTCGGCAAATGGTTTTTGTCCAATACGTACTATGAACCTTCGTGAGCCCGCTTCTCTTCGATAAGGTGGCTCATCAAATGTTGCAGGGTCCAGGTGATCGAGGTCTCGGTGACAACGGCGAAGATCGGTTTGGGAATCTCGATTGATTTAAATACCCGAATCAGGGAGCGCACCCCTCCATCGGAGAGATTGAAAAGCAGAACCAGCCGCTCGTCGCAGTCGAATTCCTCCTCTCCGATTGCGCCTTTCCGCAGAATATCTCCAATCACGACTTTTCCGTGACGTTTCTCGAGCCTGGTGGGTGCGGGTATGCCGACAGCAGCAAGATGCTCATCGATGCGACCCTGCTCCTCGGCAGAAAAACCGAAGACCAGAATCTCGGCCTTATCACTCATCGTCGGTACCTCTCTTCCTGCTCAGGATCTGCTGGTCAGTATAACCCCGCCGATAACCATGGCAGCCCCCAAAATCAGAGCCAGGGTGATCGCCTCCCCCAATATAATAGCGCCAAGAGTCATCGCCCAGATGGGGACAAAATTGACAAAGATGGCGGTCTTGGAAGGCCCGATCGATTTGATACCCTGGTAGTAAAGGATGAAGGCCAGCACGGTTCCCATCAGTCCCAAATACAACAAGCTCACCCACATTGCTATCGAGTACTGCATAACCCCGCCCAATCCGCCCTCCAGCAGCGCCGGCACCAGAAGAGCAATCGTTCCGATGAAGCAGGCATAGGTGATGGCCAGCCGGGGAGAGAGCTCCTTGAGGATGATCTTTCCGGCTAGGGAGAATGTCGCCCAGCTGAGCATGGCTCCGAAGATGTACAGATCTCCTCGGCCGATCTCCCCCCGCAGCAGGCTCGGCAAATCCCCACCACTGATCGCCCAAGAAACACCGAAAAGGGCTAAAATCAATCCGAGAATACGGAGGAAATCAAAGCGCTCCCGAAAGAGGAAAATTGAGCTCACCGATACAACCGCCGGAGTCATGGCCACGACCACGGAGCTGCGGCCCGCCGGGGCGATGGAAAGGGCGGAGAAAAAAAACAGATTGTATAGGAAAACTCCGGACAAACCGAGCAGCGTCAACCATCCCCACTGTCTCCATGAAAGACGGCAGAAGCGTCTCTCCCGAACCAGGTGAAGGATCAACAGCGTGAGGGTTGCAAAGAAGTATCGCAGGAAGGAGGCGGTGAAGGCAGGTGCCTCCGCGGCTGCGATACGTGCGGCAACGAACTGGCCTCCCCAGAGAAAGGACACCAGGATAAGTTTGAGAGCGTCCGATTTCTGCACGGCCTATAGTAAGCGATTCTAAAAGGTTTGAACAACGGGGGGGTGCTCCTTTTATTGCTGCCGTTGACCACGTCTTCGCTGCCTTGTTAAGATGCTGATGCAGTGAACAGAGTAGCCCTGATTACAGATGCTCAAACCTCTCTTGCAGATCAGCTGATACGTCGATATCTCAGCGAAGGGTACAGCGTAGCGGCCACCCGCTCCCACCAGGTCCGTATCGATACACCGATGATCTCGGAGGACGAGGATCTGCTGCTGATCGAATGGAACAGGACCTCCCCCATATCCGCAAAAAACGTCCTGCTTACCTCCCTCAATCGTTTCGACAGAATCGATGAAACCCTGCTTCTATTCACTCCGGAATTGGAGCAAAAACTTCTTCAGGAGACCACTGCAGAAACAATGGATCGGGCCGTGGATACCTGGATCAAAGGTTCACTGTTCATGATGAAAGCGGTTCTGGAGCTCTATACCCAGAAACGGGGGGGCTGTCTCGCCCTGGTCAATCACCTGCCTCAGGAGGAAGGAGCCGTGCTGGCCCCTCTGGAGAGCGCTCTCCGCGGCAGCTTCACCGCCGCCGCCGGGGCGGTGTTCGCCAGCAACAGCCAGCGGAATGTGTTTGTCAATGGATTTGAATCTCGCTCGCAAAAAATCGAGGAACTTGCCGACTTCATCTTCGATACGATGAAGGACCGAGGCGCCCGGTTGTCGGGCAAATGGTTTCGCTTCCCCGCTCGTTCCGGAATCCTATCGGCATTTAGCCCTAAGAAGTAAGAGGCTCAACGGGGGTGTCGAACCGACAAGCAGCGTTTTAGAAGAACATGGAAGAGGCAAAGCGGGTTTGGAAATCCGGTTTTGCCGCCAGCTCGAGGAAGCGGCACTTCCTGTAGATCGCCCCGGCCTTCTCCCGGTATACCCTGGACACCAGCGCCAGGGAGGCTCCCCGCAAGGCGGCATTTCCGACCACGTCCACCTTTTCGATTTCCACTTCAGGGATCAGACCGATGCGAATCGTCTTGCCGATATCCACACCGGAGCCGAAGTTCCCGGCCAAACGAATCTTCTTCAAGGTCTGTACGTCTACTCCGGTTTCCGCCAACAGCATGTCGATGCCCGTTCGAATAGCCCCTTTTGCCAGCTGGAGCTCGCGAATGTCCCTCTGAGAGATGTACACATCCTCACCGCTGTCAGTTGACAGCATGAACGCCGCCATATTGTCCAGCTTGAAGAATCGCTTCTTCAAATCCGGATTATCCACCTTTTCGGGATCGGCCAACCTGCCGGTAGAATCGAGCAAATCCGACTCGAGCAGTTCGGCCACCGCGGAAATCAATCCGCTGCCGCATATTCCCTTGACTTTTCCTCCCCCGACGACCCGGAGATCGATCCGGCCGCTGCCGTCGATCGACACGCCGGTGACTGCTCCGTCCAGAGCTCTCATCCCGCAGGAGATCTGGGCACCTTCGAAAGCCGGACCCGCCGCGGTAGAGGTGGTAATCAGCTCTCCCTTTTCGGACAGTACGATTTCGCCGTTGGTCCCGATGTCGATCGAAAGAGAGGCCTCCTCCTCATGCTCCAGATCGAGGGCCAGGATGACCCCCATGGTATCGGCACCAACGAAAGCGGAAATCAGGGGCAACGTTTCTACGTGGCCGCAGCTTTGAAATTTCCAGCCGAACTCCTCCGGCCGCCGCCGCACCACACCGGCGACCAGCGGAATGTAGGGGGCCAAAGTCAGCTGGCGGGGATTCAGTCCATGCAGAATGTGGATCATGATCGAATTGCCCACTACAGTGCTGCGAACGACCTGCTGTCTCTGTACACCGTGTTCCTTCAGCAACATCTCGGCGCAGTCAGCGATCGTTTCCAAAGCGGCCCGACGCACGGCGTGAGGATCCTCGTGGAAAGCCTGGGTCCGGGTAATCACATCGGCTCCGTAGGCGGATTGACGATTCAACAGGGTCTTGCGGCCGATCCGACGGCCCGTCTCCAGGTTGTGGAGAGACACATCCACCGTGGTGGTACCCAGGTCGACGGCAAAACCATACACAGGCTCATCCGATGGGACCTTGATACACAGGAGATGGGAGTTTTCGACAAAGGCGTCGATTTCCCATTTGCTGTCTCGCAGCACCCGGGAAAAACCTTCCGATACTTCCGGATTGACTTCCGGCATCGTGGTTTCCTTCCGATCTAGAGCTTCGTGCAGCCGCTCCCAATCCGCCCGTTGATCTTCAAGCGTCGGCGGAGCGATCACCAGGTGTTTACGAACAACCACCGGATCCCCGTACAGAAGATGGGTGCCCTCCGCCTTGGCCGGATCCCGCCAAACAATCTCTACCTCTTTTTCCTCGGGGATGGTTATAGAACAGTCCCCTTCTACCACCGCCTGGCAGGCCAGACGGACTCCCGCATCGACTTCGGCTCGAGACAGAGCTCTTCTCCCTGCCTTCCCACTCTCCGGCGGCGGATCGATGGTAACCTTGCACTGATTGCACAAACCTCTGCCGCCGCAGGGGAAATCCACCAACAGTCCCTCTCGGACAAGGAGGTCCCGGATCGGGGTTCCCTCTTCAACATGAATGATCATTCCACCTGGATACACAGTCACCTGTCGCATGGCATGGGATTATAGGAGAAAAGCCGCAGCCCGGCAAGGCGAGAATGCGTTGTTATTGGGATCGGTCCGGGAAGGGATACACGCCTCCAATCACCCTCTTTGGGCAAAACATCCGGTCACGTTGACTTCTGATAGAGAACGGTCTATCTTTCAGAGCATGAAAATGCGAATCTCTTCTATTAATATCGCCCGGGTGGCTGCGACTATGCTGTTGGCTGTCTCCCTGCTCATCGGCTGTACGATCAAACAGCAGGTTCAGCTCGAAGCCGACGAATCCGGAAAGGTATCCATGCAAATCCGCCTGGAACCCGTCTTTGTGGAATACATCAATGACCTGTCCTCACTTACCGGTGAATCTCTGGAGGGTCAGATTTTCAAGGTAGAAGAGATCAAGAAAGAATTCGCCGAGCGGGAGGATTTGACCCTGATCCGCATCGACACGCCGGACCCGGCCACCCTCGAGATGGATCTAAGCTTCCGAAGCATCGAAGAGGTATTCTCCAGCGAACAGGAGCTGCAGGCCTCCGGAGTCATTCGCTTCGAAAAAGTCAGCCAAGGCTATTCGGTTCGCTTTCACCTCGACCGGAAGAACTTCTCTTCTATCATGAAATTCATGCCCGCTCTTCAAAATCCGGTGTTCGAAGGACTGGGACCGCAGGAAAACGACGATACGACCGAAGCGGAGTATCTCGAGCTCATGGATCTGGCCCTCGGCGACGGCGGCGCGGACAGCGTCCGAAACTCCTACATCGAGACCAAGGTCACCGTTCGGGGCACCCTGGTTTCACAATCCGGCGGTAAAATCTCCCCGGGCGGGGTCACCTTCACGATTCCCCTGATCCGGGTGCTGCTTCTGGACAAACCTTTGGACTACTCCCTGGTGTTTAAATAGCCCATTTCAGGCCGACGCGCTTTCAGCTGCCAAAGTACATAGTTGTTCCTCGAGGTGTAGTTGAGACCGGTGTTAACTGATAGAATCGAAAGAACGCCAGCATGTAGGAAGAAGGAAAAAATGACAAAAAACACCAAAGTCCTGATCGTTATCGGAATCATCGTTGTTGTGCTTGTCGTCCTGTTTACAGGCGCAAGGATATGGCTCGATCTGCTGTGGTTCGACCATCTCTCCTTTATCAGCGTCTTCACCACTATTCTATTCAC
>CAZSBH010000060.1:0-25469 GCA_964604845.1 uncultured Spirochaetaceae bacterium | reverse complement strand
CAACGGCTCGATTGTGCCCAAATGTGTTAGATACCGGCTTGCCAGGCCTCAACCCTTTGGCAGGCACGCCCTCCTAACATATTTTATCATCAGCATATAGAACCTATACACTGTTGCATCCACTTTAGTCTATCACATATGGAGCAAAGGTCAAGCTCATATTTTAAAAAAATCCCCCCTCCTCTGTTCCATATACCACCATACCATAAGACCTGTCAACAGTTCAAGCTTCCGCAAGTGTAGCAATTGCTCCCTGTCATGCAACAGTATGCGTTTACCATCACTAATGTCCATAATCTTAGCAGGTCTCATCCAGGTACGTCAAGTCCAAATAACCGGTTTTATTGTCGGTGGCCCCACACGATTCCTACACATATTTTCACGATTGATTATATCGAGCTCTGGAAATACAATAGCCCCACATGCACGACCTCGAACGGCGCATCAGCGGGGACTGGATCGATCTCCGGGAAGCCGGCAAAGACCAATACACCCTGATCGAGCACCTCGGAATGTCCGCTCAGGAGCTGGCAAGGCTGGCCGAGGAGCTGGGCCGGGCCGTGGAAGAAGGACTGATTGAATACAAAGGCTTGATCCTGCGCAGGACCTTCATCACCCTGGAGGCGGTGCAGTTCCAGTCTGTCCGCTTCGAGGAGCTGCAGGCCCGGGAGCAGCCGTTGAAAGATCTCGTATTCGTTATCCTGCTGCAGCGGCTGCTCTGCTCAGGGGTCATCCCCCTGGCCAAAAGCAGGGCCGGGGAGACTATCTCCGCTGCAGACATCGAGGTCAATGCCGTGTTGGCGGATATTCGCAACCGGATCAAGCAGGACCCCAGCTTTCAGAAACACCCCTTCGTTAAAAATATCTTCGTGCAGCTGACCGTCTACCAGAAGGAGAAGAAGAAGATGGAGGAGCTGCTGCCCATCATAAAAGAGGACAAACGAGATGTGTTTCGGGCAAACTTCGGCACCACCTTCAAACGCATCTTCGAAAGTATCAAGAAGAACTACATAGACATCCTCAATGAAGAAGAAGCCCGGCGCATGGAGAAGGAGAGCAAGCAGGATCTGTTGTACAGGGTTCCACTGAAAGACCTTTCGCCGTTTCTGGCGGCCCAGGCTCAGGCAATCTGTCGATTGTATTCGACTCTTTCGTATGCGCGAGAGGACAAGTACAAGACCCGGGCTGTTCTGGTGAATCTCTACAAGCAGAGGGACGAATATCTAAAACGCATCGAAAACGAACAGCGGGTGTACAGAACTCTCTGCGCCGAAATCGGATTGATAGGCAACAGCGACTGCCCCACTCGCCTGAACAACCGTCTGCGCGACGAACTGATCCATGTGTTGGAACGGCTGTCCAAAGTCGAAGAAAAGCCCTAGGCGGGAAATGGAGGATATGCGTATCAGGGTGAAGAGTGTCTACAGCAGATCCGAACGTTCCGTGTCTTTCAGGGTCTGCACGACGTCCTTGACCAGTTGAGATCTGCCCTTTTGACAAACCAGCACAGCCCCGTTTTTCACGATCACGATCAGGTCCTTAACGCCTGCCAAAGCCACGGGAACATCGGACAGGACAAAGTTTCCCTCCGATTGTACCGGGATCAAGTGTTCCGCCTGACGCTCCTCCAACTCGGACCCGAACAGCTCGGCCACCACGTCCCAGCTGCCCACGTCGCTCCAGGAGAATCGAGCCGGTACCGCGGCACAGCGGTCGCTGTGCTCCATAACGGCGTAGTCTATCGAGATGGAAGGGGTCTTGCTGTAGATCTCCTCGACCGGTTTTTCGCTCCGAAGCAGGGTCGGCGAATCGTCGGTTGCCGATTGCTGTGGGATCTCCGGAAGCGAAGCGTCGAGAAACGGCCGGGCTACTTCCGGTGCGTGCCTATTCAGCTCCTCTAGGAATCGGTCAACCCGGAAGGCGAACATGCCGGAGTTCCAGTAGTGGTTCCCCTGGGCGATAAATAATCGGGCCGTTGCTTCATCCGGTTTTTCCTTGAATTTCCGCACCTGAAATCCAGGGTCGAGATTGTCGGCGACCTCGATATATCCGTAACCGGTTTCCGGACGCTCCGGAGGAATCCCGAAGGTCACCAGCCAATCCTCTTCAGCCAGGCGGGCAGCCTTGTCCACATCCTCGGCAAACACCGTGAAAGGCGCGATGGAGTGATCGGCGGGCATCACGATCAGTGTATCAGCCGGAGAGCCGGTACGTTGCAGCACAGCACAGGCGTAGGCGATCGCCGGCGCGGTGTTTTTGCCGTCCGGCTCCGCCAGAACGATGACGCGGGATGAGGGAAAAGGATCTCCACGCAGAACCTCGCAGCACTCCCGGACGATCCCATCGGCATGATCCCGGTGGGTCACCACATAAATAAACCCCTCGATTTCCAGGCGGATAGCACGCCGCAGGGTCATGGCGAAAAGGGACTCTCCGTTTACGAGTTGCAGAAACTGCTTGGGATGTTTCTGTATCGAGGCAGGCCACAGCCGGGTACCGACTCCGCCTGCCAGAATCACCGCGTGTTTGACCAGACTCATACCCCCACTTACAGAATATATGTGGGCACCGGACACTACAGACAAAAGAGCCGGCGCAATCGATTATAGACCTCCTGTAGCAACGCCTAGGGCAAGCTGCCCAGTTCCCGGCGGATCAGGCTCTCAGAAACAGTCATCACCCGATGAAGCCTGAGCACGGAACTAGTCTTGATACCAGTACTGACAAAATGTGTGCTACCTTGATCCAATACCAAATCCTTTAGCCATTAAACGGTTTCCCATCCGAGAGACTGTAGATATCTTCCTCAGGGTCATTCAGAAATGCAAAAGCTTCATTGGAAAAAGCGGCCGCGAGCCACTTCGTCTCATCGATCTCAGCCTCCTCGGGCACAAGAATAATCACGTGAACCCGTTGAGGTCCCTCCAGCGGAAGCGCTTCGTCCAACACCAAGCGATGTTCTTTGTCGATCGTTCCATGGGTCTCTATTGCTCTTTCCACTATCTCCATTATCTTACCACCTTCCCACCATCACCCAATTTATTGCTATACGATGGAATAAATGTTTTTTATGCAAAGACAACAAACAACGGGTTCAACTTCTCCGGTACACATCGCTGCGATGTCCGATCCTAACTACCAAGACCAACAGTCGTCGTTCCTGAATGCGATATACAATACGGTACACCCCTACACGGATGCGCCAGTCCTCTGTGTCAGTTAGTTTCTTGCTACCGGTAGGCCGCGGATTTTCAGCCATTCCATCGATCACGTTCAGAATTCTTTGCCGGTCCTGTCGATTGATGCGCTTAAGCTCTCTTAAAGCCTTACTCTGAATCTCGACTCTATACACCGAGTTGCTTCTTTGCTTCTTCCCAGGGTATGAAATCAGGTTCTTTCATGGCTTCTTTGATAGCCTGAATATCCTCTGCATCTTCAATCCGCTCAAGCAGCGCTTCATACAACTCAATCGGCAGTACCACCTCTGTCTTCTCGCCCTTGTCATTAATGATATACCGAACCGCTGATTTCGAGTCGCGCTTTTTCACCGTTTTGATTGCCATGATCATTATTCTACCTCTCCAATAGCAGGCAATCAACTGACTTCGTCGGTGTTTTTCGTAAATAAGATAGTCCGGAGCGGTGGATACAGAACTCTGCTATTCCAGCAGTTCGATCCCCACCAGCCAGAGCTTGTTGTCCCGATAGACGTGCTTGTAGCGGTGATCGCCCCTGCGGCTGACAAAGACCAGCTCCCCCTCTTCGAGGAAGAAGTCATCCAGCTCCCGGGCGATGTCGATCGAGTAGTAGCGGGTGAGATAGTTCAATAGTCCGTCGAGGTTGATTTGCTCGAAAAGATCGATCAGCCTGTTGTAGGCCTCGGTCTTGCCGATCCGTTCCAGGTAGTACATCTTCTGAGCGAAAAAGAAGACAATATGGTCCCTGGTGTTGTTCATTCTGATTCTATCATCGACCGTTCCGCAAAAATCTAACTGCATTTTTTTCCGGAGAAGATCTGCTTCCTTACATTGTGCTTATCTAGAGAATTAGAAGGCAAACGGATAATTTTCTAGATAACCACAATGGAACAACACTCCTTCAATACCGAACGAGTCATTCTGCCCATTGGGTCATTCCGACTCACCCGCCCTTACACAAAGCGGCAGAAAGCAGACCGCCCGCTTGACCGCCCGAGCAGGCGGGGATAGTATAGGGTGCAAATTCGTCGAACGAGGAGCGTTGCCATGGCCAAAGGGTTTACGCTGGAGATCTACCCCTGGGTGTATCTGGCCCAATACGGCCCTAAGGATACCTGGGAGGAGCAGTACATCGAGAAGGAGCACTTGAGCCCCCAGGAGGAAGCCGCCCTACCGGAAGACCAGCAGCGGGAGCTGCAGCGGAAGCGTAACTCCCTTCCCGAACTTCCCCTGGTCAACTACACCACTCAGTACGGGCTGGGCTGCTTCGAGGGTTTGAAAGCTTTCCCTCAGAAGAACGGATCCCTGAAGATCTTCCGTCCTGACGGCAACGCCAAACGGATGTACAACTCCATGAAGGGTCTGCTCATGCCTCCCTACCCCGAAGAGCTGTTCCTCAAAGCGATCCGGGAGGTGGTCAAGCGCAATCAGGTCCTGGGCTTCTCACCCGCCTACGATCCGGCCTGGGAGAAGGAAAACTTTGTGGCCGGTCATTCCGTGTATATCCGGCCCTTCGCCTACACTGAGGGGGGGATCGGGGTCAACTTGAGCGCCCATCCCTGGGTGGTGATCATCACCACCCCCGTCGGCTCCTACTTCAAACCCGGCCGCCCGAGGGCGGTCACGACCAGCCGCGTCCGGGCCCACCGCGGAGGCACGGGGTGGATCAAATGCGCCTCCAACTACGTGGCCAGCGCTTTGGCCAAGAAAGAGGCGGAGAGCCAGGGCTACATGGAGGCTGTGTTCCTCGATGCGGAGGAGCAGAAATACTTCGAGGAAGGCTCCTCCTGCAACCTCTTCTTTCTGCTTAAAAACGGCACCCTGGTGACCCCCTCTCTGGAGGACACGATCCTGCCCGGGATCACCCGCCTGTCTGTTCTGCAGATCGCCAAGGACAAAGGCCTCAAGACCGAGGAGCGCAGGATCTCCGTGGACGAGGTCTTCGCAGAAGCCAAAGAGGTGTTCGCCAGCGGTACTGCGGCGGGAGTGACCTTTTTCGAGTCCATCACACACGAGGGCAAAGAGGTGGTGTTCGGTGACGGCAAGATCGGTGAGTTCAGCGCTCACGCCTTGAAGACCCTCAAGGGGATTCAGTACGGTTTAATGGAAGACACGTACGGCTGGATGCTTCCGGTCTGAGTGCGCCGGCAGTCGTCCCGGTCTGAACGCCCCGCGCCCCCTAGAAGCGAACCGCCTCCAGGTCGATGGGCAGACGGGTGTAGATCTGCAGCTGAAAATCCGAAGTCGGGTAGAGGATCCCACCCTGGTTGAGGTAGGCCAGGTTCTTGGTCAAGCCCCTTTCCACGGTCACCGGATCCCGGGACAGCAGATCGAAGCGCTCCGAAGAAAAAGTCATATTCACCAAAGCCTTGGACTCCTTCTCCGGATCCCGGCTCCTGTCGGCGAGCTGCTTCAAAGTCACTCCGAGATTGTTGTACACCTTCATGATGTATTCCACCAGGGCGTTGTGCTCGGGGTTTTCATAGATCTGCAGGAAGGGAATACGCTCCTCCCGCGATTCCAGCAGGTTCAGAAGCCGGAGGTAATACCCCTGAGCAGATGAGTAGTAGCCCCGCAGGTACAGGCTGTTAGCCAGCGCGTACAAGCCGTTCGTGTTGGTCGGTCTCTGGTCGATAACCTTGGAGAAGTTCAGCAGGGCATCCTCGTAACGGTCCTTGGCGTAGTGGATGTAGCCCATCTTGTAATCCAGGTCCGGAGTTTCGTAGCGATTGTTGACAGCCTTGAGATACAGATCCAGGGCCGGCTCGAGGTCATGGCTGATATAGTAGTAGAGGTCCCCGTAGTTCTTGTACACCAGTCCGAACTCTTCCTGCAGACCGAAGATCTTCCGTCTCTGGGCATCCTCGATCCTGTCGATGGCCTTCTGGAAGTACTCCTCCGCCTCCAGGTACTCATCCTTTCGCCAGAGAGTTTCCCCTCGACGGTTGTACGAATCGATCACCATGGACAGGTGTTGCTTGTCCAGGGGCTGCATACGTTCCAGGAGCTGAATCGCCGCGGCCAGAGCCTTTTCCTCCTCCCCGGGATCCTGTACGTAGCGGTAGTAGCGGGCCAGCTGGTAGTGAATGCCCGGCTCATTCATCTTCTCTTCCATCGCCTTGAAGAGCATCGACGGGATCGAATCGTAGTGTCCCTTGTCGATCCAGTATCCGGCCAGCTCCGCGTAGGTCGAGGCGTACAGCTCCGGCTCGACCCGCAGGTTCTTCTTGTCGTCCAGATAGTTTTTCAATGTGCGGGTCTCGTCGAACTTATCCGCACGGATGAAGTAACGCATCATCCGAAACAGGACCTCGTCCTTCTCACCGTAATAATCGATGATCGATGCGTAGGCGAAGCGGGCATCCTCGAAGCGCAAACGCTCCTCCTGGGCCCACTCGAGATAGTTATCTCCCTTGGCCAGCAGGGCGTCGTAGTCCTTCATGTCCTCCGTCAGCACTTCATCGAGAAGCGTGTCCGCCTTCTCATAGCCGGCAAGATGAAAGGTGAGCAGGGAGGCGTAGGAGAGCTTTCCCGTCCTGTCCCTGGGGAACCGGTTGAGAAGCTGCTCATACTTTTCCGCAGCCAGCTGAAATTGATCCTCCTCTGTGAATCCTTGGGCGTAGCGATAGAACCAGTTCCTGAAGACCCAGACCGAGGTCGCCCTGTCGAAGCTGTCGTTGGCCATGCGGTAACGCTCTTTCTCGATCTGACTGTAGCCCTGACGATAGAGGTAGTTCGCATAGAGGGGCCTGTATACATAGCGGTAACCCAGAAAGGCGAGTAGACCGAGAAAAGCCAGGCTGAGCACCACCACCCGCAGGATGGGAAGGATGTTTTCCCGAAAAGCATAACCGAAGGTCCGTCGCCGTTCCTCGAAGGCAACACCGGTAAGCCGCTCGTAACTTTTCGGAAGCGCGATGCGCTGGCCGGTCAATCGGGACACCCGTTCGGCGATGGCCGTTGGCGGGGCTCCTTCGATCAGGAGGGCCAGCAGGGAACGCAGATCTTCACCCTCCAGACCCTTCTCGGCAATCAGCTCCTCGATAGCGACTTTCAGGTTCCGGGGCAGGTGCGCCATAGTGCGCTTGATGGCCGCAAATTGCTTGTCCATGAAGGTGAGCTCTTCCGCTCCGGTAAAGGCGATCTCTTCGGGGAACTGTTCCTCCACCGCGGGCGGTTCTGTTGGGATCGCTTCCTCCGGGGCCGGCGGAGCTTCGACCTCCTCCTCTACATGGAAGGCTTCTCCCAATCCCTCCAGGGAGAACTCGTCCAAGTCGTACTCTTCAGCCCCGTCCATTATCTCCGCGGGGGCTTCCAGGTCGATCTGCTCACCTTCGGGGAAGGAAATCTCCTCTCCCGCGGGAATGCCTTCGGGCACTTCCTCCTCAGGAGGCGTCTCTACCGGAGCTTCGGCCTCCAGAGAAATTTCTGCAAAGGCCTCCTCAACACCCGGTGCCTCCGCGGGTTGCTCCGCGGCAGCCTCCTCTCCCGGGAAGATCTCATCCTGAAGAACCTTGAGAAATTCAGCCTCATCGTCCGAGGGCTCGGCGATGCCTTCTTCCTCCTCAGCCGCTTCCACCGGCTCCTCCGGGACCGCCTCCTCGTCGAAGGCTTCCTCGGGCAACTGAAACTCGTCTGGCAGTTCGAACTCCGCCTCACCGAAGGCTTCCTCTGCCGGAGCTTCCACCTCCGCTTCCGGTACTTCCGGCACTTCCAGGGTTTCCGGCAGTTCCGGCGTTTCTTGCACTTCAGGTGCCTCAGGTGTTTCCGGCGCTGCCAAAGCATCCGCATCGAATCCTTCTAGGTCGAATCCCGGCATTTCCGGGAGCTCTTCAGCACTGATCTCTTGTTCCGCCGGCGGCGCTTCTTCGGGAAGCTCCATCTCAGAAGCTTCTGGGGTCTCCTCGAGCCCCAAACCCGCCAAGGCCTCCTCTAACGAGATTTCTTCGGAGACAGCTTCAGCAGGAACCTCTTCCGTGATTTCTTCGGTAGGCATCTCAAACTCGGGAGCCCCGCCGGGTTCTTCCGCAGTAATCCCTTCCGCCTCTTCTCCGGGGGCGGCTTCGGCGACCTCTTGTTCTTCTCCTGGCTCGATCAATCCCGGCGGAATAGCGAACTCGTCCGCTTCCCCGGCAGGCTCTTCCTCTGCCGGTTCTTCGAGAGGAGCGGCTTCGGCTTCGGGAAGCTCCAAGCCGAGGTCTTCGAGAGACAACTCCTCAACCGGGATCTCTTCAGCGGGAGCTTCAGGCTCTGGACCTGCTTCGATTTCGGACAGCTCAAACTCTGCGGCTTCAGAGGGGCCTTCCTCGCTCTCGCCGGCCTCCGGCGGAGCAGCCTCGGGCGCCTCTGCCGCCGGCGCTTCGCCTGGCACAACCGGCTGCTCCAGTGAAGGTTCGGACGGCACCACTCCAGGCATTTCCTCCGGACCCGGCTCCTCAGGAATGCCTTCTGGGGTTTCGAGCAGGTCGCTCAACCCTTCGGGCAGACCCTGCTCGGGAGGAGGGATATCCTCGATCTCTTCGTCCCGCTCGGCGAGGATTTCCGACTCATCCCCCAGTTCGTTGAGGAGATATTTAAACTGTTCGACCTCTTGTAGGCTGGGCATTTAGTTTCTACCCTTGAATTTCGGTTTTTCAGGGGCGGAGTTTAAGATTCCTGTGCTTAAGTTGACATTTTGGGATGTCGAAGCACTAGTGTACACCCGATGGCAAAAAACATCTTTGGCGAATGTATGAAAACAGCTTCGCTTCATGAAAAATGTATTCGGCAGAAGTGGTAGAAGTATAGCAGACCTATGAACAATCATAAACGGGTTATTTTCTCGATCGTGATCCCGCTTTTTTTCCTGACGGTACTCCCCCTGTACACCCTGGACTCCCACCTGATGGACATTCGCATCAAGGGCATCGACCGGGCCGGACCACCTGAGTATCTGGAGCAACAGGTTTTGCTCAGCTACGAATCGAATGATCCAGTACGCCTGGTGGGAGCTCGCTTTGCCCATGAAGACTACCGGATCTTTCACGTCTACCTCCGCAACGAGAACGGTGTGTTCCTCCTGCTCCTCGACATACCGGAAGAGGTGGAGGCTTTGCACTACCGGATCGTTGTGGATGGATTGTGGACAAGTGATCCCTTCAATCCCCAGCAGCAGAAGGATGCCTTCGGCCGAGGTATTTCCGTATTCCACCTGCAGGACCGTCCGCCCCGGCACGCGATCAGCCCGGAGATCGGGGAAGGAAGGGTCACCTTCCTCTTCCAATCCCTGCCGAGCAGGGCCGTGTCCGTCGCGGGGGACTTCAACAATTGGGACCCATTCTGGCACCGGATGCAGGAAACCAAACCCGGAGAGTACCGTCTGACCGTCCAGATGCCCCCGGGCCGACACTTCTACTACTTCGTCGTGAACGGCGACCGGGTTCTCGATCCGATCAACCAGGACAGCGCCCGCGACTACGAAGGGTACCGGGTCTCCACTTTTTTCATTCCCCGGCCCGATTCCCGCTGACAGGAAGTCCTGCCCTCTGAGCGCACCGCTACACCCGGAGCAGGTGCGTTCGAAAGACGCAACACAGCGGGCGGATACAATTCTCTTTACACAACACCAGCAGGTTATTACTTTATAGAAAGACAATGGATTGACAGGAAAGGGCCATGTGGGACTACACGAAAAAAGTAATGGAGCATTATGAAAACCCTCGCAATGTGGGGGTGATAAACGACGCCGACGCGGTGGGAGAGGTCGGCTCGATCGTATGCGGCGACGCTCTGAAACTCACGCTGAAAATAGACGACGGGGTCATCCGGGACGCCAAGTTCAAGACCTTCGGCTGCGGCAGTGCTATCGCCGCGGCCAGCGCCTTGACGGAGATGATCAAGGGTAAAACCCTGGAGGAGGCGGGCAAGATCACCAATCAGGACATAGCCGATTACCTGGACGGCCTGCCAACGGAGAAGATGCACTGCTCGGTGATGGGGGAGGAAGCCCTCGAGGCGGCGATCGCCGATTTCAAAGGAATCAAGCTCGGGGCTCACGAAGAGGATGAAGGGGAGGTTGTCTGCAAGTGTTTCGGTGTAACCGACGCCAAGATCAAGCGGGTGGCCCTGGCAAACAACCTCCACAGTGTGGAGGAAGTAACCAACTACACCAAGGCCGGAGGCGGATGCGGCGCCTGCATCCCGAGGATCGAAGATCTCCTGGAAGAGATCTGGAGGGGCGAGACGGAGAAGCGATCCTCCGGTATGCGGCTGACCACGGTTCAAAAGATCAGGAAGATCGAAGAGGTCTTGAAAGAGGAGGTCCGCCCCATCCTCAAACGGGACGGCGGCGATGTGGAGCTGGTGGATCTGGCCGATAACAAGGTGGTGGTTCGTCTGATGGGCATGTGTCGCGGATGCCTGGCCGCGGATTTAACCCTGAAAGGTCTGGTTCAGGACAAGCTCCGCGAGCTGATCGATCCAACTTTGGAGGTTGTGGAAGATGAAAGCGCGTAGAGTCTACCTGGACAACAACGCGACCACCCGGGTCGCCCCCGAAGTCCTGGAGGAGATGCTTCCCTTTTTAAAGGAAAGATACGGCAATCCTTCGAGCATGTACAGCTTCGGAGGCGACGTCCACAGAGACCTGGATACGGCCCGCGAGCGGGTGGCCGCTTTGCTCCATTGCCATCCGACCGAAGTGGTGTTCACCTCCTGCGGCTCGGAGAGCGATAACCACGCCGTTCGAGGACTCGTCGACGCCTACCCGGAAAAGGGTCACATCATTACCACCAAAGTCGAGCACCCGGCCATCAAGAACCAGGTGCCCTACCTGCGCAGAAAAGGCCTGCAGGTGACCGAGCTCGGGGTCGACAGCAAGGGAAACCTGGATCTGGAGGAGCTGCGGGAAGCGATCACCAAAGACACGCTGCTGATTTCGGCAATCTTAGCCAACAATGAATCCGGGGTCATGTTCCCCATCCGGGAGATCTGCCGGATCGCCAAGGAGCGGGGGGTTTTCGTTCACACCGACGCGGTACAAGGGGTGGGCAAGGTGCCCCTAGACATGGAGAAGCTTCCCGTCGATCTCCTGTCCTTCTCCGGTCACAAATTCCACGCCCCCAAGGGGATCGGCGGTCTGTTCATTCGGCGGGGCTTGAAGATCCGTCCCTTCATTATCGGCGGTCATCAGGAACGCAGCCGCCGCGGAGGAACCGAAAGCATGCCCTTGATCGTGGGCATGGGCAAAGCGGCCGAGCTGGTCGGCGGCAAGCTCGAGGATGAAGACACCCGGGTGCGGGCACTGCGGGATAAGCTGGAGAATGAGATTCTCTCCCGGATCCCGGACACCGAGCTGAACGGCGACCCGGACAATCGCGTTCCCAACACGACCAACATCGGCATCCACTTCATCGAAGGGGAAGCCCTGCTGCTGGCAATGGATAAACGCGGGATCTGTGCCTCTACCGGATCGGCCTGCGCTTCCGGCAGTCTGCAGCCTTCCCACGTGCTGCGGGCCATGGGCGTGCCCTTCACCAGCATCCATGGGTCGGTGCGCTTCTCCTTGAGCACCTACAACACGGAAGAGGACATTGACTACGTTCTGGAAGTTCTTCCCGGAATCGTCGACCAGCTTCGGGAGCTGTCCCCATTTCACTCCATGGCCGATGTGGAGGCCTTTGGGGCCTGATCCCGGACGTTACACCCCGCCCGGCTTTGGGAACAAGATCGCAGAAACAGTAATATCACGAGCAGCCGGTTGTAGAACCGCAGGTCAAGCACTTCAGACAGGTTCCGTTTCTCACCATGGTGAAATGTCCGCAGACGGGGCAGGGGTCGCCCTCGTAGCCCTGCATGCGGGCCATATTCAGGGCTTCTGCCGCACTGTCCAGGGCGGCGGCATCTGTCTGCTCATTGACTGCGCCGACCGGCACCGGCTTTGGCCTGGACGCGCCCGCGCCGCCGTTGCCGCCGGCCGCGTGTTCCAGCGCCTGCTCCGCTTTCTGTTCGGCCGCTTCCTCTTCCGGCTCTCCCGCTCCATTGCCGCCGGCCTCCTCGAGCTCTCGGGTGCCGTTGGTCATAGTGGCGATCAGATCGTCCGGTTTGACCTGAACCAGATCGGTACGCTTCAGATAGGCCAGTGCCAGATCGCGGAAGATGAAGTCCAGAACCGAAGTGGTGATCTTTATGTTGTCGTGACCCTGGACGATCCCGTTAGGCTCGAAACGGGTGAACACGAAAGCATCCACGTACTCTTCCAGGGGAACCCCGTACTGCAGACCCAAGGACACGGCTATGGCGAAGCTGTTGAGAAGGCTGCGGAAGGCCGCACCTTCCCGATGCATGTCCAAAAAAATCTCCCCGAGACTTCCGTCCGGATACTGCCCGGTGCGCAGGAAAAGACTGTGTCGGCCGATCTTGGCTTTCTGGGTGTAGCCGTTGCGGCGGCTGGGTAAAGGTTTGCGTTCGTGCCGGGAAGAAGGGGCGGGGGTGTGCGGGATCGAGACCGTCGGATTGTCCGCCTCCGCCGCAGGGGCGGCTTGCTCGCCGAGCTGATCGGCGCTCAACTCAAGCCGACGCTGCAGGGCCAGTATCTGTTCGGCCAGACGCTCCCCGGAGGCACTGAGGGAGGACAGAGGCTGGCTGAGCTTCGAGCCGTCCCGATAGATGGCGACGGCTTTGAGCATCCGCTGCCAGGACAGAAAATAGGCTCCTTTGACATCCTCTACGGTGACGGAGTTGGGCATGTTTACAGTCTTGGAGATCGCCCCGGAAACGAAGGGCTGAACCGCCGCCATCATCTCGATATGGGCTTGCCAGGGGATAAAGCGGGTGCCGACACGACCGACCTTACTCGCCGTGTCGAACACGGCATAGTGCTCCCGCTTCAGATGAGGGGCACCTTCGACGGTCATGGTTCCGCAGACGAAGCGGTCTGCCTCTTCGATCTCCTCCGGAGTGAAACCAAGGTGCCGCAGTAGTTGGAACCCGGGCTTCCCGTAGGTCTGGCCCGAAATGCCGAGCTTCTTTTCCAGCATCTCCTCATCCACCACGGCGGGGACAAAAGCAGAGTGAATGGAAAAGGCACCTTCCAGGGACTTATCGATGCCCTTGAGCACGGTTTCGTTGAACCCCTTGGCCTTCAATTTTTTCCAGGATACCCCAGGAGCGGATTTCAGGGTTCCCCGGCCCAGGCAGTAGGCGGTGATTTCATCGATCTGTTTCTTATCGTAGCCGAGCCGTTTCAGAGCCGGCGGGATCGAGGTATTGATGATCTTGAAGTAGCCGCCACCGGCGAGCTTCTTGAACTTCACCAGGGCAAAATCCGGCTCCACCCCTGTGGTGTCGCAGTCCATGACCAGCCCGATGGTTCCGGTCGGCGCGATCGCGGTAACTTGGGCATTACGGTAGCCGTGGCTCTCTCCCTGCTGTAGGGCCTGATCCCAGATGCGCCTGGCCGCCTCGAGCAGCTGGGAGGGACAGGCTTCCGGGTCCAGAGCCTTGGGTAACACGGTCAAGCCTTCGTACTGCCCTTCTTCTGCGCTGTAGATGGCCCGGCGATGATTGCGGATCACCCGCAGCATGTGTTCCCGATTGGCCTGAAAGCGGGGGAAGGGGCCGAGCTGTTCGGCCAGCTGGGCGGATGTCAGGTAGGCCTGCCCGCTGAGCAGCGCGGTCAGACAGGCGGCAAGGCTGCGTCCCTGTTCACTGTCATAGGGGATGCCCATCACCATGAGCAGGCTGCCCAGATTGGCAAAACCCAATCCCAGGGTGCGGTACTCGTAGCTCTTTCTGGCGATCTCCGGTGTGGGGAACTGGGCCATCAGCACGCTGATCTCCAGCACGATCGTCCAGATGTGAATGGCGTGGAGCAGAGCATCGACATCGAAGCGGCCCGTCCCGGTGTCGTAGAAGGTCATCAGGTTGAGGGAGGCCAGGTTACAGGCCGTGTCGTCGAGAAACATGTACTCCGAGCAGGGATTGGAGGCCCTGATTTCCCCATCCGCGGGACAGGTGTGCCATTCGTTGATGGTCGAGTGATACTGTATCCCCGGATCGGCGCAGTTCCAGGCTGCGTAGGCGATCTGATCCCAAATTTTACGGGTCTTGATTTCGATCTTCAGGGAGGGATCGACCCGCCCGGTCAGGAGCCAGGGTCCGTCTTCGATCACCCTCTGCATGAAATCCGAGCTCAGCCGAACGGAGTTGTTGGAAGACTGACCGCTGACCGTATTGTAGGCTTCCTCGTCCCACTCGGTGGTGTACTCCTCGATGTCCAGGTTCCGCATCCCCTGCGTAAGGAGCTGGAGAACCCGGTAGATGTATCCCGGCGGGACCGTCTCCGCCAAGGCCCGGCGTATCGCCTCCCGCAGCTTGGGATTGGTATCCGGATCGAAAACCGCGTTGTCCGCATCGGGACCTTGGGCGCCGGTCACCGCCTGTTCGATCAGCCGGGTGTGTTTTTTCAACACCTTACTGCCGATCACCATGGATACGACTTTCTGCTCTTCCTCCACTTTCCAGTTGATGTAGTCTTCCACATCGGGGTGATCCGCATCCAGGGTGACCATGCGGGCGGCCCGGCGGGTGGTCCCACCGCTCTTGATCGCCGATGCGGAACGATCGCCTACTTTAAGAAAGGACAGCAGACCGGAGGAGATCCCGCCACCGCTCAGAGGTTCCTGCTTGGCCCGCAGACGAGAGTAGTTCGTCCCGGTCCCGGACCCGTACTTGAACAGCCGGGCTTCGCTGGTGATCAGATCCATGATGCCGCCCTGGTTTACCAGGTCGTCTTTCACGGAGATGACGAAACAGGCATGGGGTTGAGGACGCTCGTAGGCACTATCGGCCTTTTTCAGCTTCCCGCTGTCCGGGTCCATGTAGTAGTGGCCCTGGGCGGGTCCCTTGATGCCGTAGGCAGCGAACAACCCCGTGTTGAACCACTGGGGTGAATTAGGCGCGGCCATCTGGTGGGCCAGCATGTAGCACAGCTCGTCATAAAAACTCTGCGAGTCCTCGTCGCTGTCGAAGTAGCCGTAGCGTTTGCCCCAGTCGGTCCAGGTCAAGGCCAGACGATGAAACACCTGGCGGGCGTCGTTTTCGCCGCCGCTCTTGTCGATCTGACGGGGCACACCGGTTTTACGGAAATACTTTTGGGCCAGGATGTCAGTGGCGATCTGGGACCAGAAAGAGGGGACCTGGACGCCCGGCTGCCGGAAGATCACCTTTCCATCGGGAGTGCGGATTTCGGATACACGCTTTTCGAAGGTGATACCCTGGTATGGGCCCTCGCCCGACCGGGTAAAACGTCGCTGCAATTTCATTTTTCCCCTCCCCAATGACTTGACTGGCGAACCCGTGAAAAGCTCCTACATGGGCAGATAGAGATGTTCAGGAGCAACAACCGCCGTGTCGCAGGTGAGTTAAGTCTCTAAAAAGGTAATACGGCTCCGGCCCAAGGATCAATAGAAAAGAAGAAGAAAGGCAGGAATTATTTCATTTCGGCGGCTTCGAGCTCTATCAGCCTGCCCCCCTCCATCCGGGCAATCCTCCTGAGAGACGCCTCGAGGGTGTCGAAGCCGCGGAGGAAGCTGTCCGGATCGCTGCGGAGGAACTCCCGCACCCCGGCAGCCTGTCCGGGGTAGCTCGAGACCAGCCGGGAAGCGGTCAGCGTGGCGAAGTAGTAGTGAACTCCGGACCTGGGCTGTTGTAACAGATAGGCCTGATACTCATTGACGGTCAGGTACGGATCCTCGTCGTCGTAGCCGACCCAACGGAAGAACAGTCGCCAAAACTCCTTCTCGTTCTCGGCCAGCCCCTCCCAGGCCTGGATTGCGGCCTGCCTGAACTCGGGCAGGCTGAAGAACAGTCCGTGATAGCACTCATGGGTCAGCAGATGCCTCCGCAGAACCGGATAGGAGCCGCGGGAGATCGACAGGATTCCACCGCGTCCGGGGCTGAAGGTTCCCTGATCTCGAATGATCCCATTGCCAAGGAGGATCTCTTTGAGCAGCTCCTCCTCCGGATTCAGTTCAAACAGCTCCTCCCTGGCGGCTTGAAAGAAGCGGGCCAGATCTTCCGCCCGGTAATCGTGGGCATTGAAGCCGTGCAGCCCGGAGAACTCCTCGTTGCTCACCAGTCTTCCTCGATAACCCCGCTTCTCCACGAAGAAGGCCAGACGCTTAAAGAAGCGGGACTGAACCTGGTAGGAGGCGGTGTCCATGATCAGGATTTCCGGAAAGCGGGCCCAGGAAAACAGCTCATAATCCTGTTGACGCCAATACTCGGGATCGTAGAGCAGCACCGCGCCCGGATCCGCCGGAAGGGGATGCACCGAAGCCGAACGCTCACCCGACGTTCCGCTGAGCGCTTCCAGGGGAATACGGGCAACCTCGAGACCGTGAAGCCAGATCCCGCTTCCGCCCAGAGCTTCGATCCACAAGGTTTCCGGTTCGAAGGGGATCAGACCTTCGTAGAGAAACAGGTTGTGCTTCCCCGATAGGGCGGTGTGCCTGAACGATGCAGTTTTGTTCCCGGCACTAGCTTTAAGCAAGAGGTAGGCTCGCTCCGCCTTGGAATCCGGAAGATCCGCCGACCCAGGCCGATCGGCATAGGTCTCGCCGAGGCGGAAATCCGAGAAGGAGAAGGGCGCCCGGGATTCGACCACAAGAGAGATCTGCCAGCTCAGCTCCTCCGGAGCGGGGATACCGGCGGGCGACTGCACAGGCCAATCCTGCGGGGAAGAGAAGGAAAGTTCAAAGCGGCGGCCGTCACTGTGGAATCTTTGGATCGAAGTGCCCAGGCTCAAGCTTCGACCGGAGTTCTCCAACCCGGTGAATCTATCCCCGATCCCCGCCTCGAGAAGCTGAAGCTCCCGCCCCTCGGGAGTATCCACGCTAAATCCCCTAACACTCTTCCCTTGCAGGAGGGGAAGGTATACCGTTGCGCCACCCCCGCCCGGTAGAGGCTTGGCGGCGATCTCCCTATACTCTGTTCCGAAAACCCGTAGGACCGCTGCGTCCCCCTCCCCGCTGAAGCGGAGATAGAAGGCCTGTTCCCCCCGAGTGACGAAAAGGGGTTGTTTCAGCAGGTAGCGCCCCGACTCATCCAAATCCAGCCGCTGCTGCGTTGTCTTGCCCTGCTCCCCCGGAACCAGAAAGAGGAGCCCATCCTGCCTGAGATCGCAGCCCACCAGGCAAACCGTGAGGAAGAGAAGCGTGAGGAACCTCATGCCATGGGAAGGATGCTCTTGACCAGGAGCTCGGCGATCTCCCGTTTTCTTTCAGGGGGCAGCTCCGGGTCGTCCCGAAGCATGCTCTCGAAGCGGCCTGCGAAACCGTCGGGCAGACGGGGAAGCTCGCGGACCCTTTCGGAGATCAGCCGGGCGGAGGGTTCGAAGGTTCGATTCACCGCAAAGAGGAAGCTGCAGAGGCTTCGCAGAAAGTGGCTCAAGGAAAAGACGTAGAACAGGTTGTCACCCCGGTACACCGCCGCCCGCAGATCATTAATGTAGTAGGCTGCGGAGATCCGGGCGCCGTTCTGAATCGCCCGCCAGAAGTGATCCGGCATTGCAGAGAGGGTTTTTCGGGTCTGGTCGAGCCAACTCGTTTGCTTATGCAGCACCTGGCCGTGCAGCAATCTATAGAAGAGATAGGTGCCGACGTCATGAAAGATCCACTGCTGGTCGGCGATGCGTTTGAGCATGAAGTCGACCCGTTCTGTCGCCTGGTAGCGGATCTTTGCGGGTAGTTCCTCCTGCAGGAAACGGTCCTCCGTGAAGGCAGGAACCGTTTCGAAGGCGGTGGGGTTGGCGAACTGCTGCTTTCGGTCGTCGGATTTCGGCAGCTCGGAGTCGTAGTATACGTCGAGGGAAATCGTGAAGTACGGATCGAGGATCTTGGCTTCCGCCGCCTCTCCCAAAACGATCGCCTCGATTCCGGACCAGGAGGAGATGATCTGTTTCAGCTGTTCGCTGATACGCTCTACCTTACGTTGCACCCTGCCATCATAGCACAAACTGTTTGATTGACAAAGGTTTTTGTGCCATTGTAGAGAACGGTAGTCTGAGGCATGAAAAAACAAGCGCTGCGGATAGAAAAACTCTGGATACCCCTTCTTCCGATCTGGTTATCCTCCCTCGTATACCTGGCGGTCGTCCTTCGCCACGCCTCGGTATCCCTGCCCCTGACACTGGCTGTCGTGATTTGCATAGGAGGAATCAGCCTGGCCCAAGGGCTGTTGATCGCCTTCGATCTGCCCCGGTTTAAGCGTACCGGGAGGAGGGCACGGGCTTTGGAGGGGATCTACGAAGTCATTCACAAGGCCGGAGGATCTCTCGACCTGCAGGAGGTGCTCGATGCGGTCACCGGCATCACGATCAAAGTTACCGGAGTTCGGGGCTGCTCGATCAAACTCTGGGATACCGACAGCGGCACCATGCGGGTTCGCTCCATGGCCGGTATCGCCAGGGAAGCGGCTGATCTGTCCATCGATGTGGCGGAGAACATCTACCATCGCAGCCTGATGGAGGGGAACGCGGTTCTGGTGGAGGATGCCCTGGTAGAGGATTTTCCCGAAGTGGACGACGAGACGGAGAGCTTGATCTGCGTCCCCCTGCGCCGGGAGAAAAAAATTCTCGGTGCCCTGTGCGTCTACGGGGAGCGGGGAAAAAACTTGAGCCAGGAAATGATCTCTCTGTTTTCGATCCTCGGTGACCTGGTAACCCTCTCGATTGCCAACGCTTCCGTGTACGAAAATCTCATGCGCCTCGACGAAGCCAAGACCTGGTTTCTGCTCAAGGCCTCCCATGAGCTGCGCTCTCCCCTGAGCACCATTCAGTCCATCGTTCGCACCCTAACCCAGGGCTTTGTGGGTGAGCTCGAAGCTCCGCAGAAGGAGATGCTCGAGCGGATCGAGGTCCGGGCGCAAGCCCTGTCGAACAGCGTGAGCGACCTCCTGGTTTTGGCCAAGGGCAGGGCCGAGCTTTCCACCTCCGAGCTGGAGAAGATCAACTTCTGTACTCTTCTCGGCGAGAACGTCCAGTTCTTTCAAAGCCTGGCCGAAGAGAAGGAAATCATTTTGGAAGTCCAATGCCCCTCGAACCTCAACACCTCGATCGTCTACGGGCGGCGGGAAGGATTGGAAACGATCGTGACCAACCTGCTCTCCAATGCCGTCAAATATACCCCCAAAGGCGGGAAGGTATGCATGAAGATGAGCCCGGAGGAAGACAAGGTGATCTTCGAGGTCAGCGACACCGGTATAGGCATACCGGAAAACGAACAGGCTAAGCTGTTCAGCGAGTTCTTCAGGGCGGAGAATGCAAAGAAGCTGGCGGAGATCGGGACCGGGCTCGGGCTATCGATCGTGAAATCCACGGTGGAACAGCACGGTGGGACGATCGAGGTGCAGAGTCGGGAGGGGGAAGGAAGCACCTTTCGGGTTACACTCAACAGGGTGGGGAAATAATGTGGCGGACTACCGGATCCTCGGGCTGAAGGCGCCAACCAATATCGAGAAGAAGGTAACGGAGCTGCAAACATCCCTCTACCGAGAATGGGAGCTGGCCTCCGCCCTTTCCCTGCCGGTAATGATTCCCATCTCCTTCCTGCCGCCTGGACCGGCTTCACAACAGCCGGCGGCGCTTCGAAGTGCCCTTCGCAGGGTCGTGGGAACACAAACCCTCTATTTCCGCAGCGTTTCGATCATCGAAATCGAAGGAAGTCTATTCTGGGATCTCGAACCCAGGGAACAGCTGCAGCGGCTGGCCGCGAAATGTGCGGAAGGCTTCCCCCGGGGTGATTCGCAGCAGGAACCCCTTTTCCCCGTCGGCCGGGGATTCTATCTGGGCTCTGTGGAAGGGCGGTCCGGATCCGGGATCACCTCCATCCCTACTCCGGAGCCGCTATCCTTTCCGGCGCGGGCGGCCGTCCTGATCCGCGTCCACCCCCTCGTGGGGGACATCCAGGAGACAGATCACGGGACGGAACAAGACCGTGCCGCGACACAGATGTGGTGGCAATCCCTTTTCTGGGAAGAGCTGGCCCGCCTTCCCCTCCGCAAAGGCTGAAAAGCTCAAGCAAGACGAAACAGCCGATCTTTCACCACCTGATCCAGGCTGTCAATGACCTCCGCTACTGCAAGGGAGTAGCCCTGCTGCTGCAGATTCGTACAGAAATCGAGATGGCTCCTCCCTTTTCTGTAATCCGGCACCCGGGAGGGAAACCGCAGATAGCGCTCGAACAGAGACAGGTCGTTGTCTACCAGCAGACTTGCCTGATAGAAGAGGATCTTACGCCGCCGATACAGGGAAGTGCCCAGGATCTTCAGCTCTCCTACGGCCAGATCCGAGATGCCCCGGTCCTCGATCCCGGACACACCCAGCGGCTCGAGAGCAAGGCGAAACCAATTGTTGATAGCCTGGAAGTACTGAAGGTTCTGAAAGGGAGAGGCGACTTCCGTTACTACCGCCAACACGAGTTGGCCGGGGGACAGTACAACGGTGCCGCCCCCGCCCCGACGGCGTAGAACCGGGACTGCATCGGCCGCGGCCTGCTCGAGGAACACGTCCTCCTCCGCCTTCCGCCCCGCCCCCATAACAATACACACCTCTTTCTGTTCGTAAAGACGATACACGGGCCGGGGATCCTGTACAAAGAGATCGAGCAGGTCCTGATTTACGCTTTCCGTCGTATTTAGGCTCCGAACTTGGCAAGTTTCTCCGCCGCGGAGAGGGCCAGGCGCATCAACATGGCCCCCGGGATGACACCCCAGAGACCGGCGGCGCAGCTCCTTTCTCCGAACTCCCCGGCCGCGTCGGGGCGCAGGTTCCGGGCATGCAGGAGAAAGGGGACAGGGTGGGCGGAGTGAGCCCGCATCACCGCAGGGGTGGAATGGTCGCCGGTCACCAGCAGCACATCCGGTTTTAGATCCAGGATCCTGGGTACAAAGCTGTCGACTTTCTCGATTTCCGCGACCTTGGCTTTGAAATCCCCGTCTTCACCCTTCGAGTCCGTGTACTTATGATGGACGAAGAAGAAATTGTACCGGTCCCAGTTCTCCCGCAGTGCGGCGGCCTGGGCATCTAGGTCTTGCAGATCCTCGACAACATCCATTCCGACCAACCGGCTCACCCCTTTGTAATCGGGGTAGACAGCCAGGGCCAGCGGGTTCAGACCGAAACGCTCCTCCATCGACGGAATGTGAGGAAGCTCGGCAAAACCCCGCATCAACACGGCGTTGGCGGGATGGCGGTCTTTGAGAAGCTCGAGCGCCTGGCGGATGAACTGCCCGGCGATTTCGGCGGTCTTCTCTCCATTCGTTGATGTTGCTTTTGGATCGTGAGGTTTGACCCCCGTGGCCTGAGGATCGGTGTCGGCTACATGGTCGCTCAAGCCCCGGCCTCTGAAGACCACCACCGCCCGGTAGTCCTTTACCGGTTTTACGAAAAGTTCGACTCCCGGGATCGACACGGCGGAGAGGAGCTCGCACAGTTCGGCACACTTCTCGGTAGGGATTCGTCCGGCCCGGCGGTCGGTGATTCGCCCCTCTTCGTCTTGGGTGGCGAAGTTGACCCGCGCCGCAACGTCCCCCGACTGGATCGGGAAGGCGATGCCCGTTGCTGCCACAATACCCCTACCGATCGGATAGTCGGTGGGCTGATACCCGAAAAGAGCAAGATGCCCCGGTGCTGATCCCGGTGTAATCCCAAAACCGATGGGCAGGTGCAGGCCGCACTCACCCTCGGCGGCCAGAGCGTCCAGATTAGGAGTGTTCGCCGTTTCCAGCTCGGTCTTTCCCCCTTTTTCCCGGGGAAGTCCGCCCAACCCGTCCATGACGAGCAATACGATTCTCTTGTCGTTTTTGATGATAAGATTGCTGATAACATCTTGCATGGTGTTTCTCCTACGCCTCACAAAGTAATGCCGCCTCCGGCTTTGGTCAAGACGCGATCATTTTTTGAAGAATTCTACTTTGTTTTTTACTCGTACATTGTATAATAATTCAAGCAAGCGAATCCTCGATGCCAAGGAGGAACCTCTGACCAGTCAGGAAGCCCGACGACGATTGATCGTCACGATCTTGAAAAATGAAAAGATCCACAGCCAGGAAGAACTTCAACAGCGGCTCAAGCAGGAAGGCAAAGACGTAACCCAGGCTACTCTGTCGAGAGACCTGAAGTTTCTCGGAATCGCGAGAGTTCCGGATCGCAAGGAGGGGTATGTGTACACGATCAAGGAGGAGGTTGACACCACGCCGGAGCCCTACCTCCACGACGACATCGCCCGGGGAATCGTGGATATCCAGTTTTCGGCAAACTTGGCGGTGGTTCACACAAAACTCGGCCATGGACACAGCGTCGCCTTTGCCATAGATCGCCTGGAAATTCCGGAGGTGCTGGGAACGCTCGGCGGCGAAGACACGCTCCTGGTGATCTTCCGCGAGGATGCCGACAAGCCCACCTTCATCAAACGCTTGATCGGAGAGGACACGCTGCCCACCCGATAGTGCGCCATTGTTGTTCTGACAAAGGAGACCAGAAGTATGGACCTGGCCAAGTTTCACCGTCTCGACATGATCCTTGTATGCGGACTGCCCGGATCGGGCAAATCACGGTTCGCTGCGGAGTTCTTCGCAGACTCCGGGTGCGACAGGGTGAATCGCAAGGAAATACACCGCCTGCTCTACGAGATGATCCATTTCGGCAAGAAATGGTCGGAGACGGAGTTCGACGAACTCGACGACTTTCTGGTGAAACACGTGGAAAGAAAGATCATCGAACATCTTCTACAGAACAAACAGAAGGTGCTGGTGGACAACACAAGCGTTTCCGCTTCTTCGAGGAAGACCTATCTCGGCATCGCCAATCAGATGCACAAAACGATCGGTTTGATATTTCTCCATACCCCGCCGTCGAAATGCCTGGAGCGCAACCGCGGTAGAGAGGATCCTGTTCCCGAACGGGTGATCTCAAACCTTGCGGCAGCCATTGACCTGCCGAGGGCCGAAGAAGGATTCAGGGAACTCCTTGTGCTGAAAGGTTACTAGGGGCGCTCCTCCGCCCTCGCCCCGTTTCCGATGGTCCCGGTTCATGCCACGCCCTACACGCGCTTCAACCAACACGATGCGCCGATGCGCCCGGGTGGCAATGCCATAACCAGCAATCTTGACCCGGGAACGACAATCTCAGTATCATTAGAAGGCCATCGGGATGTAGCCTAGCGGTTAGGGCGCCTGCTTTGGGAGCAGGAGATCGGAGGTTCAAGTCCTCTCATCCCGAATTTCCTCTGCCGCGGTGTCTATAATCTTTCTTATCGGCCTGGCAAGGAGGCCGCGGCAGCCGGGCGTCCATAGCTCAGCTGGATAGAGCAACAGCCTTCTAAGCTGTGGGTCGCAGGTTCGAGTCCTGCTGGACGCGAATAAATATTGCTTCCGTAAGCATCTAAAAACCGTCGTTGATGGACGATAGAATTCAAAAACATACCGCTGCACCCTTGCACCGGAGCCTGTGGGAATTCCGCCCGGCAGCTCAGGTTGGCGACGGACATGCCGGGGCACGTGACGGTCTGAAACCTTACAAAACTGTAATGTTGCGTTTAGGCTGACGCAAGGTTGGACGCGATATCTTCAAACTGTCAGACTGTCCAATACCGAAGGAGGGGCGCGTAGTATGGACATCGTTAAGCGGATCGCTCTGGTTGCCCACGATCAGCGCAAGAAGGACATGATCGAGTGGGTGGAGTGGAACTGGACCATCCTGATGAATCACCAGCTCATCTGCACCGGAACCACGGGCAGATTGGTGGAGGAGTCCCTGGTACGCAAGCTCGGTGGCCTGCAGACGTTCACGTACCCGATACGCAAACTCAAATCAGGACCTCTCGGGGGAGACCAGCAGCTGGGGGCGTTGATCGTCGAGGGAGGGGTGGACATGGTGATCTTTTTCTGGGATCCCATGAACCCACTTCCCCATGATGTAGATGTGAAGGCTCTGCTGCGTATCGCGGTGTTGTACAACGTGCCCATCGCCTGCAACCGAGCCACGGCGGACTACATTATCTCCTCTGCGCTAATGGTCATGCAGTACGAACCGGTGCGCAAGGATTACTCGGAATACATCAATCGCGTGCTAGAAGACTGAATATCTAGAAGAATAAAGTGAAGAGTTGAGGTAGAAATTATTGCCTTGGTTTGGAAACGAGGAGCCAGCCCAACAAACGTGAAATGTTGTTATCGGAGACAGTGGGGAATATTTTTCGATATTCACACGGTAGAAGTCGGGGAATACACTTCCTTTGCCAGTGTGTTAGTTAATAAAAAAGCTATTGAGTATGAGTGACACTCGCCTCTGGAAATAAAACACCGCAGAGCATATATTTTTTTAAAATCCGTGGATACAAAGCTCACAAAATGATACGTGCTGTTTTATTTGATCTTATGGGAACACTTCTCGTATCTAATACGAATGAATCCCCGAAGTCGCTGACCTATCTTCACACATTATTGGGCAGACATGGGATAAGAGCATCGGAAGAAGAGTTCATGTCTATTTGGGAATCTGAGCAGCCTCAACCATCAGAGAAAGGGAATACACCTTTCGAAGAGCGTATCGCGAATGTGGTCTACCGCCTGAACCGGAACTTAGATTGGCCTGAGATAAAAATGATCGCGAATAATGTATGCGACCGAGCTGCAACTTTTTTATCGGTTGATAGTGACATAAGGGAGCTGTTCAGAAGGCTCAGTAGAATCGTGAAAATAGGATTAGTAACCAACTATGACCATCCGCCGGCAATATATAAATTATTGAGAATTCATAAATTGACTGATTGGTTCAAGGTAGTGGTGATCTCAGGAGAAATTGGCATATGGAAACCAGACCCTGAGATTATGTCGTTTGCCTTGCATCTTTTAACAATGGAACCCGCGGAATGTATATATGTGGGAGATTCGAGTGTCGATGTTGAGGCAGCCGTTTCGGCCGAGATAATCCCTGTAATAATCAGGCGGAGTGACTACAGAATTGATCCGTTTAAGGAGCAAGAAGACACAATAGAAGAGCGTTTTTCGGATCTAATCAACAGTGGAAAGCTTCATATTATCGGTCGTTTGAGTGAAATCGAGAGAATCATCCAGACCTATTGAAAATGTTCTATATATTAGGGGGTATTCTGCCTTCTAAGCTGTGGGTCGCAGAGGTTCGAGTCCCGCCGTCGCAGGACCTCTTCAGCAGCCGCCATGATATCCTGAACACCCATCCCGTACAGATCGAGGAGCTTCTCGTACGGCCCGGTC
>CAZSBH010000059.1:0-25747 GCA_964604845.1 uncultured Spirochaetaceae bacterium | reverse complement strand
GAGCTTTAGGGCTCATCTCCGGTCCGTGAAGCTCGTACCAAAACCATACTTTGGGTGCGACCCTGCCAAAACTATACTTTCGATTGGTTACACCCATACCGGAGTAGAGATACCTTTACAACGAGAAGACTGTTACAATTATGGAAAAGCGCGAGGAACCGCCGATGTACCGCATCCGGGTGCAGGGAATCCTGGATCCCAACTGGTCGGAATGGTTGGAAAGTATGTCGATTATTGCGGAACGACATCCGAACGGATTCCACAGTACGGTACTTACCGGCCGCGTTGTCGACCAGGCGGCGCTTCGGGGAATCCTGACAAGAATCTGGGATCTGAATTTGGATGTGATCTCGGTGACCCGGGTCGACAGAGAAGAGGACAAACCGTGGCGGGGATGATGGAGTTCCTCGGAAAATCAAAAAATCTACGGAGGTCGCTGAAGAGGCGCTGGAATTATTAATCGACCAGTAGTCCCGGAGGGTCATTTCTCCTTCCCGAAGATCCCCTTGAAAGAGCTTCCGTCGGTTTCTGCGGACACCTCCAGCAGCCCAGCTTGAGCCATTATCCGACGGATCTCCCCCGCGGGCATGCCGTGACTCTGCCGGGTGGGCTCCCAGATCCACAATCGGCCTCGAGGTTTGAGCACGTCTGCCAGAGCCCGCACCGTTACAGCCCGCTTCTCTTTCGGGATATCGTGTATCACGTGAATAATCGAAATCAGATCGAAGGATCGCTGTGGCAGGGACAGATCCGTGATCTCTCCCTGAAGAACCTCGGCGTTTGAACAACCCTCTATGCGCTTCTGCGCCTTGGCCGTGAAGTACGAGGATATATCCACCCCTGTGACTCGCCCCCCTTGAGAAAGCTTTGCTGCGATACAGCGGGTGCTGACACCGCCCCCGCACCCGAAATCCAGAACCTGCTCGTCTCCTTGAAACCCGCCCCGCGTTTCGAAGTAGGGATTGTAAAACAGGCGCCCACCGATCAATCCCTTCAACCAGTCCTCGAATCGGAATAGAGCTGAAGGGTTATCAAAATCAATTACGCTCGGATCGAACTGTTTCATTCCTGTTCCTTTCCCTTGCAATGACGCAGGGATATACATAATTATTGTAGAGATGAGTGATTCCTACCACGTAAATCTGAAAGAAATTTCCCTGGATCAATACAAGCAGACGTTGAAGCAGAGCGAGTTGATCCCCAGCCGCAGGATCCTGAAAGAACAGATAGACCGGCGATTTGAACAGCTGCGGGACCGCGGTATCTCCAACCTGGATGACCTCCTCTGCGCTGCAAAGAACGCCAAGAAGATTGCGGATCTGGCTAAAAACACGGGGCTGTCCGAGGAATACCTGACTATCCTGCGCAGAGAGGTGAACGCCCTGATTCCCCAACCGAAGAATCTGCGGGATTTCCCCGGTGTAGAGCCGTCTACCATTGAAAAACTCGAGAAACGGGGCATCAGGAACAGCAAACAGCTCTTCCTGGCAACCCGGAGCCAACAGGAGCGAACCCGGTTAGCCGAGGCGGTCGATATCGATTCAGAGAAGCTGCTCGAGTTGGTGAAGCTGGCGGATCTGTCCCGTGTCTACGGTGTGGGCCCAATCTTCGCCAGGCTTCTCTTCGACGGCGGAGCGGACACCGTCGAATCCCTGGCCCATGCCGACCCCGAACAGCTGTTCAGGCAATTGGAGTACAGATATCTGGAGGCAGGCTACAGCAAGGCGGATTTCAAGGAGAGGGACATTCGTTTTTGCATCCGGATGGCTAGAGATCTACCGAAATCGATCGAGTATTGACGGACTCACAACCAACCAAGGCGGCGGAGAAAATCTCCGTTTGCCTGCACGGTCTCCCGACCCCGGCCGCGGACAAATCCTTCAAGAACCACGATGCCTCGATAACGGGAAGACAATGCACGGAGAGCCCGATCTATATCCAGAGATCCCTGACCGAGCGGGACATGGGTCGCATCCGGTGAAAAATCACTCATGTGGGCATGATTGATCCACTTTCCTTCTATCGAAGAGAAAAACCGCTCATGCTCCATCACGGTTTGGATATGCGCGAGATCAACGGTCAGTCCTACGTGTTTCCAGCCCCTGCTCATCATGCGGTGGATGTCAGCGGGAGAAACAAATAGTTCTTTCGACCGTTTTTCCATCGCCTCGACTCCCACCTTTACACCAACCCCCGCAGCCAGCTCGTCGAGGATCTGGAACGCCTCCTCCAGCAGCTTCCAATACTCCTCGGTATCTCCCCGGCTTGAGGAAAGACGTCCCGCATGCACCACCACCGGATCGGCGCCCAGATCGGCGGCTACAAGCAAAGATTCCCGGACCTGCTGCAGCGATTCCCTGCGGATTCCTGGATTGGCGGAGGTGATGTTCACATCGTAGGAGGCGGCATGCAGGCTCAGAGGAAGTTCGAGTGCCTTTGCCCGCTCTTCGATCTGTTTCACGTTTTCATCTGTTTTCCAGAGGTGTTCCATCCAGATCTCCGCAGCCTGGAAACCACACTCCTTGATCGTCTGCAGAGCGGAACCAATAGGAGTACCCTGGAAAAACCAGGTCGAGCATCCGAACAGAAGATCCTTCATATCCTTTGAATCTCAGGCTCAGGAGAAGAATTGTTCCCCCGAAATATCCACGTAGATCGTCTCATCAATCCCAAACTCCTCCCGCTCCTGGCTCTTGGCCTTCAGGTTTTGCCCATGAATGTTGAGAAGGTAGATCGTTGCATCACCGAGAAACATTTTCTGCTCAATCGTAGCCTCCAGGATCCCCCTGCTGCGGTTGAGCTGAACTTGTTCAGGTCGGACCATCAGCTTCATCCGTCCGCGACGGTTATCTCCCGGTGTTGCGACCGGAAGCGGAGTACGGGGCCCGCCAACCAGGAAGGTACCCTCCTCTCCACTATCTACCTCCAGGAAGTTAGCCGTACCGATGAAATCGGCAACAAACTGGTTGGTAGGTTGTTGATAGATCTCCCTCGGCGTGCCGACCTGTTGAATCACTCCGGCTTCCATCACAACCACGCGGTCGGAAAGTACCATGGCTTCGAGCTGATCGTGGGTAACAAAAATAATCGTGATGCCTGTCTGTTTCTGCAGCGCCTTGAGCTCCAGGCGCATCTCTTCCCGCAGTTTCGCATCCAAATTGGAAAAAGGCTCATCCAGAAGGAGAACCTGGGGCGTCATAACCAAAGCCCGTGCCAAGGCCACTCGCTGCTGCTGTCCTCCGGAAAGCTGATTGGGATAACGGTCGATCAACTCCGGCATCTTCACCAGTTCCAGCGCCTGCTCTACCCGGCGAACCATCTCTGCACGCGGGACTTTCTTGATCTTCAAGGGGTAGGCCACATTCTTGAAAACGTTCATGTGCGGCCACACCGCGTAGGATTGGAAGACCATGCCCACGCCCCGATCTTCCGGGGGGACAAAAACTCCCCTTCCCGCATCGGATACGGTTTGCTCGGCTATGCGGATAGATCCTCGCTCCGGCCGAATGAAACCGGCCACCAGACGCAAACTGGTGGTTTTTCCGCAACCCGAGGGTCCCAGGAATGTAACGAACTCTCCGTCTATCACGGTGACGGTGAATCCTTCGAGGGCGGTGGTGTGTCCGTAGACCTTCTGCACATCCGTTAACGTCACTTGTGCCATTGACTGTACTCCTAATCCTTCTTCATCCCCTGAACCGGAACTTCAGGCAGCAGCATTGCCAGAGTATCGCCGCTGTGGCTGCGGCAGCGGGTACGAATATAGATGAGAAGGCCCGGTCCCAGGGCCACAACCGGAACAGCATTGAGGTGCTCCAGGGAGATCCAGGTTCCAATCCTTTGTCCTTTCCCGACAATTTCTCCGAGCGCACACATCGGATAGAATGCCCCCTCTTCCCAAGCCCGAATGAACTTTCTGTCATCCCTCAGGTGCACCCGATCCGGGGACGTGGGATTCAATCTGTACTTCTGCGGCAGATATCTCCAGAAGGCCAGGAGGGAAAGAACCGACCGGACACCCTGGTCGATGTCCTCAGGATACGTGGTGATCCCACCTCCCAGCTCCAAAGCCAGGGCGGGGATTTTTTGTTGGAGCGCGGCCTGGGACAACATCCCCCTTTCCCTTCCCTCTCGGGTTCGGCGGCGCAGCAGTGCAAATGGCAAGCCGGAAACGGCCGCAGTTGGAGCATCCTGTTCTTGAAGAAACAGGGCGTGGGGCAGATACCGGCCTTCTCCCGCAGAGTGGAGATCGAGGAGATGAGAAACACCGTCGAGTCGAGAGAGAATCGTCCCCGCAATCGCCTCGGTTTGAGTCACACCCTGCCGAAGGGGGTCAGAGGGAAAGAAAATTTCTCCGAGGTTCTTCCCGTCCACCGGATTCTCTCGAGTATCCGCGGCAAAGCTCTCCGGGTTGGCAAGCGGCAGGATTTCGATGCTTCCTTGAATTCCGGGGATTTCGGCCAGGCGCTCCGCCAAAGCGTAGGATACCTGGATTCCGGAATGTTCCCGACCGTGCACACCGGCGACGATCATACAGCGAGTCGTGCCTTCACCGAATCTGTGGAAGGGCAAGTCGAGAGAATGTTCCTCCCAGGCAACGGAAATTGTGCTCGCCGCGGACATCAGAACCCCACCCTCCCCTTGGTCAGTTTTCGGGTAGTGATATTGGCGATCAGCAGAACCAGCATCATGATCACCGCCAAGGCGGCGGAAGCCACGGTGTTTCCCGACTCCTGAAGATTGAACACCATTACTCCGATGGTTTCTCTCTTCGTCGACCACAGCAGGATGGAGATGGTCAGCTCCCGCAGGGTTGGCATAAACACCAGGAACCAACTGGCGAACAAGCCCGGAGCTATAAGGGGCATTACGATATCCCGGAACGTCTGAAACCAGGTTGCACCGGATATGCGGGCAGCCTCTTCCATGGACTCATGGATCTGCTGTAAAGAGGCGGAGGTGGTACGTACCCCAAAGGCCAGGTAGCGCGCGATATAGGCAACCAGCAGGATCCAGAGAGTATTGTAGATGCTCACCCCGATCAACGGCAGCGGTTTGAGCCAGGCCAGAATCATGGCCACCCCCACAACCGTTCCGGGAAGGGCGTAGGGCATGCTGGAGAGCAGGTCGATCACTCCACGACCCCGCAGCTTCGTTTTCACCACGATGTAGGCAATCAGAGCGCCCAACAAACTGATGATGGTGGCCGAGCTCAATGCCAGGATCAGGCTGTTGCGGATTGCCCTGCGCGCGGCCCGGTTGTTTACCAGGACATCGTAGAAGTTCTGCAGAGTCCAGTTCTTGGGGACGGGGGGAATACCCAGTGCCCTGATCAGCGACGTCAGGATGACCGCAATCAGCGGAGCAAAACTTGTGACCAGAACGATCAGGATCAGAAGAGGAACCAACCAGCTCTTGTGTCCGCCGAGCAGAACGACGTTCGGATGCATGCTCTTCCCGGATATGACGGTGTACTCTTTGCGCTTCAGATAGGAACGCTGCAGGATCAACCCGGCAGCCGCAACCAAACCCAGCAATACCGACAGAGAAGCGGCCAAGGACAGGCTGTTGGCCTGGGAACTCAGGACAACGGCTTCCCATATCTTTGTGGTGAGAACGTAGTAATTGGCAGGAAATCCGAGGATAGCGGGAATCCCGAAATTCGCGATGCTGGCGATGAATACCAGCACTGCGCCGGATAGAATCGACGGCATCATCAATGGCAGGGTAATTTGACGCATGACGGCAAAGATCGGGGAACCGGAGATTTGAGCCGCTTCCTCCAACTCCGGATTCATCCGTTCCAGCGCACCGAGTGTAGTGATATACACCAACGGATAGATATGCAGGGTCATGACCGTGATGATCCCATCGGGTCCGTAGAAGTTCCACAGCGGCGCTTCACTGCCGCTAAGAGCCATATAGGCTTTGTTCAGATACCCGACCGGTCCGAGAAGGATACGCCAGGCAAAAGCGCCGATGAAAGGCGGCGTGATGAAAGGAAGGATAAAGGCGGTGCGGAAGAAATTCTTCCCCGGACAGTCGGTACGGGCTACCACCCAGGCCAGGAAGGTTCCCAGCACCGTGGCCAGCAGCGTGGTGATCAGGCTGATCTCCAGGCTGTGCCGAAGGGCGACGAAGTTCCCCTTTTTCGCAAATGCGTGGATATAGTTCTGAAGGGAAAAGTGCTGATCGAACTTGAAACTCTGAATAACGATCTTGGCCAAAGGATAGGCCACGATCACTCCCAGAACCAGGATCGCCAGAAAGAGTAGAAAACGTTCACGTATTCGAGAGGTGTTGGTCATCTAACAAAAGGGAAAGGGGGAGGTACGGCTCAAAATCCGCTTCCTCCCCCGGTCAATCAGTGACTGTCTACTCCTCGCCAAACAATGCAGTCCAGCGATCTTTGGTGTCCTGCCGCATCTCCTGAACCGCTTTCCAATCTGTGGGCAGCTTCTTGATCTTTCCCAAAGAGGGAGTCGCCGCAGGAGGCTCCACATCCGTTCGGACAGGGATGAAGTCTCCCAACTCGACCATGGTCTTTTGCCCTTCCTGGGAAATCACGTAGTCCACGAAAACCTTGGCTGCCTCCGGATTCTTGGAGGTGTTGAACACGGCGATCGGACTGGGAATAAACACCGCCCCGTCTTCCGGCCAAACGTAATCCATCGGTGAACCCTTGACCTTTGCTCCGCGTACCATATAGTCAAGAAGCACACCGACGGTCAGCTCGCCGGTAGCCAGCATATCTCTCACCATCGAGTTGTTGGCGATCTGCACTCCCCCGTTCGCCTTGAAATCTTCGAAATACTTCCAGTCATACTTGTCGGCGAGAGTCTTTACCGCAGCCTCCGCCGCACCCGAGCGAAGGGGAGAAGGAAATCCCAATTTGCGTCCGTACTCGGGTTTGAGCAGATCCGACCACTTTTTCGGCGGTACGGATACGCTGGTGTTATAGCCGATGATCATGTTGATCAGCCGTCCCGCGTAGTAGTAGCCTTCAGGATCTTTCATCTCCTTGGGGAGATTCTTGGCTTCGGTGGGGGTGAACTTCAGAAGCAGGTCCTGGTCTTTGAAGTCCTCGTAGGTCGAAGGTTCAGCCACCCACACCAAATCGGCCTGGATCGCTCCGGCTTCCTTTTCAGTGGCGATTTTCGCTGTAACGGCACTGGTTCCTGAACGGAACACCTCCAGGGTAATGGCGGGAAACTTGCTCTGAAAGTCCGTCTGAATCTTGTCCGCTATGGGTTGGGGTACCGAGGTGTACAGGGTGATGGTCCCTCCCAAACCCTCCGGCACGGCTTCCTGCCCGCCCCCGGCAAACAGCAGGGAGCCGAAAAGAAGCAGCGTCGCGATGACACACAAATTTTTCTTCATCTCCATTCCTCCTATTTAGATCCGGTATTGTGGGATCATTTGCCTCCAAGATTCTATCATATTAATTTGCAATTGATTAGGAAATGTTTTGATTTTGATTCGAGGGGTTTGAGGGCCCGCCCTTCGCTTACCAGGCTCTACAGGCGGAAGGCAGGATCGAGGTGCCTCCACCCTGCGATGCAATCGTTCCGGAAAGCGCCGATCAACCTACTCAACCTACAATAAAAAAGGCCGGGAAAAATTCCCGGCCGTTTGCTTCTTCCGTCACCTCGTGAAGAGGTGCTCTTGCACTACTACAACTGTATCCTTACATTCACCGCTCCTCCGTAGCCACCGTTAACGATGTTGTACATTGCGCTGAGATCTATCTTGACCAACAGGATGTTTATTGCGGTTCCGCCGTATACCCAGAAAGAGTAGCCATTGGCAGACGACTTGACGAGTATGCTGTTGCTGTCGAGATCGGGAACGGGCAGACCGGCTAAGGCCAGTGCATCTTGGAGAGCCTGTACGACCGCGGGATCATTAATATCACCCCCCGTGAACGTCACATCGCTGGACAACCCGCCGCCCGCATTGGAGATGCCGTAAGCGGCGCCAAGACCGATATGGGGAGTAAACAAGAACAGATTCTTGCTGGCTTGAACTTTTCCTACAAAGGTGTGGGTATCCCAAGTGAACGCCAGCTCCGGGGCGGTAACCGTGAGGGTATCCAGGTTATAAGGTGCAGGTAACGTATCGATTACGTAATTTCCGGAGTCCATGATGTCGGGAATTCCGACATTCCCCCTCATGAAGGTGTATCCGCCGCTCACAGACAACGCCGGAACGAATCCGTGGTCCTTGAGTATAGGAATCCGCACATCGCCGCCGACCAGCATGTAATCCAGGTTCACCTTGCCCAGCTTTTCCCGCAGCTTTTCGGGAACGAACCCGATCTTGAAGCCGACGTCGAAGGGGAAGAGGAATCCCCCGAGCCTGGCATCGAGGGCCGCGGCCGGGATGGGTAGTCCCCATTTTTCCAAGTATTCAAACTCAGACGGAAGCGTCACACCCAACTGAGTGACCAGGGGATCAATGAAATCGAAGGGGATCGTCGATGCCCCGAGCGATACACCGACCCCGAAATGGGGAAACTGACCGATATAGGCCGGCGACCAGCTGAGCCCTGCAACAGCCGCGGTAGCCGGAAGCGTATTCGCCACCTCGCCGGCAAAATCCTGGAAGGCATCGGCGAAAGTGTCGTAGTCCAGCGCGTTGAGGCCAATCGTCACGGTTACAATCAATGCTAATACGAGAAGTACTCTTTTCATATGTCTATCCTCCTACGTCCCAATATATACCCTTAATGTAGTATTTCAATCATAAATGAGCAATTCGAAAGCGAGACTTTTCTAAGCCGTTTCATCAGTGTTCCGAGATTGCCAGCGATCCGTCCCAATAAGAAATATAGAAAGTACACAGGGCTACAGAGAGGAAGGCCACCCGTGCCTCGAACAGCGGACACCGCCTAGACCCACACAAAAATCAGGAAAAAGCACCTACAAACCTTGACTTCCGTGCCAAGATAATCTATATTCCAATCAATTGATTTAAACAAATGTTTTAATTCTATGAGTTAAGCGATTATTTAAAACAATTGAGGAGGAAGAACATGGTAAAAGAATCCGGTACGTCGGTGGGGGCGCAGACCAGAAACGAATCTCAAGACCTGCCGGCCCCTCGCTTTCGCAAACCGAGGGGCCCGTGCTCCCTCGTCACCGGCGCCAGTCAGGGATTGGGCAGGGCATTGGCGGAAGAATGCGCTCGACTTGGAATGAACCTGATCCTGGTTGATTTACCCTGTACGGGCCTTCCCGAGATTTCGAAGCAGCTCGCCAGCCGTTACCATGTAGCCGTGGTTTACCGGGAAACGGATTTGCTCGAACCGGACAGTCCCAGGGCGATTTACAGGTGGATTGAGGACCGGAAGTTGCGGGTCAATGTACTGGTAAACAACGCGGGTATCGGCTGCCACGGGCTTTTTGTTGATTCTCAACCGGAGCGGAATCAGGCAATGATCAACCTGAACATCACCACTTTGGTGCATCTGACCCAAGTATTCCTACCGGAGCTAAGGGCGCACGACCCATCGTATATCCTGAACGTAGCCAGCCTGGCCGCCTTCTACCCCATGCCCTTCAAACCCGTGTATGCGCCGACCAAAGCCTTCGTGCTAAACTTTTCCCTTGCCCTGCGCGCCGAACTGACAGGGACATCCGTCAGGGTCAGTGCACTCTGCCCGGGGGGAATCATGACCAACGAGGAGTGCCGGAGGCTGATCGCGGCTCAAGGGTTTTTCGGCAGGATCTCCTGTCACTACCCCGAGGAGGTAGCTCGCTACGCCATTCGGCACATGTTCCAGAATAAGTCGATCATCATACCCGGTTTGGTCAACAAGTTGGCCCGCTTCCTCGGCGGGATAATACCTCTATCCGTGGTCCAGCTGTTCATCCGCTCCCGGTTCGGATCCTGTGAACGCGCCAAGGGATCCGCATACGGAACCTCCATATCCCTGTTGGAGATCAATCATGAATAAGGTGAGAGTAGCCGTCCTGCACTGCGATCGCTACGATCCGAACACCCTCTACAGCACGCTGCATCGAGGCTTCGCTCTTTTAGGGGGATTGCGTCGCTTCGTGAAGAAAGGAGAAAGAGTGCTTCTGAAGCCAAACATCTTGGCCGGCTGTGCGCCGGAACACGGGGTGACAACTCACCCGTCGGTCCTCGAGGCGATGATCCAGATTCTCCTCGAATCCAAGGCGGAAGTCTCCTACGGTGATTCCTCCGGTATCACCAAACCGCTGCCGGCTGCCCGCGATTCGGGGCTTTCAGCCGTGGCGGAGAGATACGGCGTGGAGATGGGGGATTTCGAGCACGGAAGCCTGGTCCCTCTTTCTGAGAGCTCTCATAGTCGCCGGGTGCCCATCGCTCGGGCGGTCCTGGAAAACAACGCTTTGTTCAACCTAGCCAAGATGAAGACCCATCAGCTCACCCGTATCACCGGGGCTGTGAAAAATCTCTTCGGTTGTGTTCCGGGTCTGGGCAAACCCGCCCTGCACGTGAGCCATCCGGAATCGACGGCCTTCAGCCGCATGCTCGTCGAGCTCCATCTGCTCATTCGACCGCGTATTCACATCCTGGATGGGATCGTAGCAATGGAGGGCAACGGTCCTCGGAATGGAGAACCCCGTTCCATGAATGTGCTCATCATGTCCGAAGATCCGGTCGCGGGGGATGCCGTATTCTCTCGGCTGATCGGCTTGGATCCGGAGTTCGTCCCGACCTGCGTATCCGGTTTTCAGTCCGGTCTGGGAACGTACAGGGATGAGGACATCGAGATCGTCGGAGAATCCGTAGGTGATCTGATCCAACCTGAGTTTCGGGTTGTCCGAACCAGGGTCAGCGGAAATTCCTTGGTCAAGTACTACCCTACGATCAGAAACCTTCTCCTGCCCCGGCCGGTGATCGATGAACAGCTCTGTGAACGCTGCGGCGTCTGTGTAAAGGCCTGTCCGCTCCCCGATAAAGCCCTGCACTTCAACGGCGGCGGAACCGATGCCCCTCCCGTGTACGACTACGAGCGCTGCATCCGCTGTTACTGCTGCCAGGAGATGTGTCCGCACCGGGCAATTCAGAGGAAAACTCCTTTCCTGGGCAAGGTGCTGCTTGGAAAAGGAGGTGATTCGTGATCCCGTTACTTACCTTCGGTATCCTGCGCCTGCTCGAACTTCTCCCCCTCATCAAAGTACAGCTTAAGAACGTGCTCGATCAGGGCACGGCGCACCTTCGCTTCCTTGAATGTTTTCCCGTCATAAAAGTCCCGATACAGGTCGGGCATCAGGATGGGCATGGTCACAGCCGAGAACAGGTGGATCACCACCAGCTTGAGCTCTTTAACGGGTCGTTTTAACTCCAGGCTGAGCTTCTTGACCAGGTTCTGGAAAAACCCGTTCAACAGCTTCACAAACAGAGCATCGTAATTGTTGTTGATCAGGGGTTCCCACATATGGGCTTTAGAGATTCCCGGGTACATGACCGCCCCCTCCATATAGTCGGTAAACAACAGGAACAGGCGCTCTCGGACACTGCGGCTCTCATCATTGATGATTTCCCGCCAGTCTTCGAAAACGTGCTCGACGGTCCGCCGCATTACTTCTTCAACCAGCTTCTCCTTGGAGCGGAAGTAGTAGTTGATCGCCGCACTGTTCACGCCGGCCAGCTTGGCGATCTTTCGAATCGTAACAGACTGGATGCCTTCCCGTTCTATACATTCAACGGTGGCTTCGATGATCTTCCCCTGAACGGACGCATCCTCGTTGGACATGGCGGTTCTCTCCGATTCCCGGCTGTTAAATGGACGTTTCAATCATACGATTGATTCCGAAAGTCAGTATAACCGGTTTCGTGGGTAGAAGCCAGTGTACAGATCAACGGACGGAATAGGAAACCGCGTCACCGCCGAATCGTCCCTCCACCTCCAGTCGATAGGGGCCGGGATGAACGGGCAGCAACGGTTGAGAGGGGTCATCCAGGGTGAGGACCCGGCCGTTCAAGCGGACCACGATCCGATCCTCGGGATCGCAGGCGATCCACCCCGGGATCTTCTGGACCTCCGCCGCGGCACCTCGATCCCGGTAGAACACCGTGCCGTTTCGCGGGAAAAGAACCCGGGGCTGCTTCGACCCTCCGAGTACAACCTCCAGGATCAGTTTGTCCATGTCCTTTCCCTGCCCGTGGACGGGACAGACCGCCTCAGGCGTCGAGCCCGCCAAGAAATACTCCTCCCGCGTAGCCGGGCAGTTGGCAGAAGCCCGGTACCCGGTTTGGGTGCAGATTCGAATTCGGGAGAGTCCGGACGGTTCGCCCCAAGACGGCGTGTTCCGCTGTCCCCCCCCTCCCCCGCCGAGTTCTTCGAGGACCTGCACGACCACGGCAGCTGGAAGGGAGCTGCCCGTGGTCCCGAAAGCGGAACGGCCGTCGAAGTTGCCCGCCCAAACCCCCACCGTGTACTCGGGAAGGGCGCCAAGACACCAGAGATTCGTGTATTCGCTGGCCGTACCCGATTTGAAGATGGCCGGAAAGGCGGTATTGAATCGTGAAGCCGTGCCGAAACCGGTTGCTCTGGCCGCCGGGTCTGCCAGGATGTTGGCGACAAGCCAGGCGGTCTGTCCCCGGAATACCCGTTTTCCCTCGGAAGGCTCCCCAAATTGGATGCAGCGGTCGTCCGTGGTCTGTATTTCCAGCACCACCCGAATCGGATGCAGGACCCCTCCATTGGGAAAAACGCTGAAGGCGCGGGTAAGCTCGAGCAGGGTCACCTCTGCATTCCCGATTGCCGCTCCGAGACCGTATTGGGCCTCCGCGTCTTCAGGTAGCTCGAATCCGAGGTCTCTGCAGGAGCCGAGGAATGCCTCCAACCCGATCCGGGACAAGAGATAGACAGCCGGCACATTCAGGGAACTGGCCAGGGCGGTGCGCAGACGAACCATTCCGCGACTGCGCCGATCGAAGTTTTCCGGACGGTAGCCTTCCCGGGCTCCAAAGGTCAGTTCCAGATCGGGCAGCAAGGTCGAGGCTGTGTACCCCTTCTCCAACGCCGCGGCGTAGAGAAAGGGTTTGAGGGTGGAACCGCTAGAGCTTTCCCTCCGCACCCCGTCGATCTCCCCGCCGTTCTCCCTGTCAAAGAAATCCTGAGATCCGACCCAGGCCAAGACCTCGCCTCCACGGTTGTCCAAAACCAAGGCCGAAGCGTTGCGCAGTGGGATGCGCCCCGCGGTGGAGAGGTCCTCGGAGCCGCCGCTGCGGCCGATCCCAGCCAGTCTGCCCCGAATGCCGTCGCTGAGGGATCTGTACAACCCTGCATCCAGCGTGGTAACGATCCGTGCAATCTCCAGACGCCCCACGTCACTTCGGTCCAACCCGTCGATAGTCTCGAGCAGGTAGCGTATAAAATGAGGGGCGTGGATCTCCGCTTCCCCTCGGCGGAAGGTGCGCATTGCCTGGCCGATCTCCTCGTCGGAAACCGATACCAGGGAAGCCAATGCAACCGCCCTGCGCTCAAGGAGTGCTCGACTTTCGGAAGAGTCGAAGGGATCGTACAGGCTCGGTGCTTTGGGAATGATCGCGAGAAGCAGTATTTGAGGGCGGGACAATTTGTTTAAGGGTTGGGAAAAATAGATCCGAGCCGCCGCCCCGACTCCGATGGCGTTGTGCCCGAAGGGTAGGTTGTTAAGGTACAGCGTTAGGATCTGCTGTTTGGACAGTTTCGCTTCCAAATACAGGGCTCTAAGGATCTCCCCGGCCTTCCCCAGAAAACCACGCCGGTGAGGGTGGATCAGTCGGGCGAGCTGCATACTGATCGTCGAGGCTCCCGAAACGATCCGCCCCTGCCTGAGATTGGTCATCGCGGCTCGCGCCATAGCCAGAGCATCTACCCCGCTATGGCTGTAGAAGCGCCTGTCTTCCAGACGGAGGAAGGTTTCCCGTACGGACTCGGGGATCTGTCCCCGGCTCAGGCGGTGCTGGTACCCGCCTCCCCGTGGCGGAACGCTGTACAGCGGCTCCCCGGTGCGGTCTGTAATGACCACCCCGTACAAGGAAAAGCGAAACTGCCCCAAGCCCGGCCCGGGAAGATAGATCAAAGCCGCGGTGAGCACAGGGGCAGCAAGGAAGAGGATCAGCCGCCTGGTGAATCTCACAAATTCCATCCTCCTAGGGAAGGATCCGGAACTCCCGACCCCCCGTCCTGCCGAAGACTTCCTCTTCGTACATCAGTTCGGCTGTCGCCGGTGGAGTGGGAAAGGTTCCGGGGGTGGTGGCACGGAACAGGAATGAGACCTCCCTCTTCCCACGGTGAAAGGTGTCATAGTAAAACCGGACTTCATCGTCATGGATCCGCTGAACCGGTCGGAAGTACCAGGGGTCCTCGAGTTCCTCCTGCCCCCGGATGATCTGGGAAGTAGCCAGCGAACCGTCGATCGTTTCCGCCCCTGAGGGCAGAGGCAGCCGCAGAGCCAGGAAGTCCCGGTCCCGGCTGGAGTAGATAACGCAGTGCATCCTGTAGACATCGCCGAGTTGCAGCGCCCCGCTGACCGGGTTTCCCTTCAAATCCAGGACTTCGGTAAAAAGCCCGATCCCCTCATCCCGGGGGTCAACCTGAGCGGCATCCAGCGCATAGCGAAGAGTTGCCGTGTAGTACAGCCTGCCGCGGCCTTGCTTGGAAAACACCAGCGGCAGCCACCCCTGACCCCGGTCCCGGCCTTCCGCTTTCTCTATCCGGATCAGATCTCCAGGAGCTATAGACAAGGTTTGGGGCTGTTTGGAAACTCCGGAGAACTCAATGGGAGGAAAAGATGTTTTTCCGAGCTGAACCCGGGCTGTGAAGTCGGTCCGCCTCTCCCGATCGGTATCGATGTAGGAGGCGAAGGCCTGGAGAATCCAGCCGGTATTGCTCGTATTTTGCCAGTACCCCTTCCGGGTCGAAGCGAGCAGATCCTCCGCCAAGCCTTGAGCGATCTGCGAGCGAGGATCGATCCTGCCGTAGAGCAGCAAGAGGGCAGCCTTGGCCTGCAGCTGCCCACCGTAGTAGACCCAGGAATCGACTGGTCCGGTCAGGCTGACAGAGCGGGTTCCGACCCTTAAGTACGCACGAATCGCCTCGAGCACGGCTTCCGCCTTTTGATGCTCCCCGAGAGTGTGATAGGCCAGCCCGATAAAGGCCTGTTCCGGCACACCGAGATTCGTCTTGTTCGCCTGCAGAGCTTGGATCTCCCTCTGGACTCTCCGGCCGTGAAGCGCAAGAACATAGACGGCATAACTCTGCAGATAGACGCCGGCGCTTTGATACCCGCTGTTCAGATATCCCAGCAGGGCTTCCAGATCGAGTTTCGCCGGCAGGGCATACCCCCGTTGTTTCGCCAGGTGAAGCAGGTGGGCGCTGCGAAGCGAAACGTAGTAATTCGGCCGGCGGTACCCCGGGTCCTGCCAGAAGGACATGCCCCCCTCGGAGGTCTGGTACAGAGGCAGAGAAGAGAGCTCCGCGTCGATCCGATCGCCTCGCTCCAGCATCCAGTCGTAGAGGAGGTAGGCGAAGAGCTTGCTGGTGCGCTGTTCCAGACAATCGTGGGGATAGACCTCGAGGAAGCGTATCGCTTCGATCAGCGAGGTGGCCAGGGTCGAGTCCAGGGTGATATGCAAGCCCTCCTCGGAATCACCGAGGAATTTTTCCGGCACCACCAATCCCTCCCGGACGCTGCCTTCAGTCTGCCCCACGATGGTAAAAGCCTCCCACACAACACTTTTTTCAACCGCTATCGTAGCTTCCAACCGTTCCTTAAGCACGTCGCTGTCAACGGAAAAACTCAACGTGGCCTGTCCCTCTTTCACCGCAGCCAGCTTGAAGGCAATCTCCCGGGACTTCCCCGGCTGTAGGCTGATCCGCCTTTCGGCGCGATCCCTGACATCAAGCAGATCACTCCTGAGGGTAACGGTAACACTTCTGGTCTCGGTGTCGAGATTGGTAACCACCACCCCGGCTTCCGCTTCGTCGCCCACGCGCAGGCTTCTCGGCAGGGCCGTGCGGAGGTTGATCGGGTTTTGAACCAGGATCTCCTCTTCGCTCAGACCAAACAGATCGTCCTTCACAGCCACGGCGGTTGCTCGAAAGGTGGTCAGCTGGTCCGGAAGCCGGAAGCGAAGCGTCGCCGTTCCATCGGCGCCCGTGACCAGCCCCGGCTCGAAAACAGCGGTGGCACGGAAGTCCTTTCGGATCGCTACCGTGCTCTCATCCGGTTCCTCCCCCTCTTTGTCGCCGCCTGGAAGATCCCGGGTTTTCCACAGCACCGGGTCGAGGAGGAGCGCCCGGCTGTCGAAGTGGGCGACGCCATGGCCGTAGTAATAGCGGCTGTAGAACAGGGATAGGGGATCGGGAAGGTGATAGTCGATCAGGTCCAGCACCCCTCGGTCAGCCGCAATCAGGGCAATCTCCACTCCCTCCAGGGGCTGCCCCTGCCGGCTTGCCCGAACCGTGATCTCCGCCTCCGTTCCCGGGCGATAGCTCTCCCGGGAGCTGGACAGCTCCAACTCGATCCTCCGCTCGGATTCATCCACCGCCAGGGCAAGCATGCCAAAACACCCTCGCGGTTTTCCCAGATCCGGAACATCCGGCGAGACCGGCGGAGATGCGCTGCGGCCGGTTGCGCCGGATATGGTGACATACACGATCGGGATGTGCTCCTCTCGAATCGGTATCTCCACGGTGTCGGTGCTTCCCTGAAGATCGAGTATTCTCTCCTCGAGAATGCCCTCCCGTTCGATCGTCAGAAGATAACTTCCTTTCTCGAGGGGGCTTTTTATCAGCAGCTTCGCTCTGTCCCCCGGGGCATAGCTTGGTTTGTCCGCCACCAGTTCGATCCGTCGCTCGTCATGGCGCTGCCAGAGCACATTGCCGCTGCCGGTCGAGTAAAAACTGAAACGGGTGAGGGTCTCCCTGCCTTGCTGATCGACTGACCTGAGCTCCATGATGTACGCTCCCACCTGGGAAGTCTTCAGCTGCCCGGCAACGAGGATCCGACCTTTGGAATCTTTCCTGCCATCCGCCTCCAGAACGAAACGTTGCTCCTCAACTTCTTCACGGACCCAGCGGGTGTCGATGCGTGCTCCGACACTGCGCTCCCGCACCATCTTCCAGTTTTCCCGCAGCAGCCGTCCCTGAATCTCAAGCGAATTGACATCACCAGCTCCTGCGTCGTAGGGTCGACCGTCGGGTTGAACCAGGCAGGCCTGAACGTAGAAGGGTTCCTGTGCGCCCACGAAGTAGAGGGACTCATCGCTGTCGATCCGCCGGGTCAATCTGGCGGCGACGAGCAGGGACGAGCTGAAGACCGAAGCGCCGGCCTGGCGGGAGATGGCCTGTCTATCGATATCTTCCACAGTGGCGCTAATCGTATACTCGTATACCCTGCCGGGTTGACCATCGGAAAGCCCCTGGGTGGCCACGACCTTTCCGTCGCCGCTCAATTCACCCTCCTCCGACGAGAGCTCTTCGTAGTAGTCCTCGTAGTAATCGTAGTACCCAAAATCGGGAAAAGCACCGAAGTGAAATCCCCGATAGATCCCCTCCGGATCGGGGGGCTGGTATGAAACGGGACGCCGCGCCCACCAGTAGCTCCATCGCCCTTGGGTAAGGGCGCCTCCACCTAGATACCCGGCGGAGAATCGGGCCTCCAGATCCTCTCCCATGTAGTGGATCCCCTCGGGGATACCGAGGTCAACCGAGAAGTTCACCCTCCGAAAGAAGGCGATCCGCAGCGGCACCTCCCGGGTCTGGGTCCCGTCTGTTCGTTTAAAGACGAGGAAGTACACATCCGGTTCAAGATTCTCCGGCAACTCCACGGTACCCCAGAATCGGCCCGAGTCGGTAAGCTTCCCGGACACGGAAGCATGGACCGCATCGCCGTACCATCCCTGGCGCAGTTCCACCGTATAGGCACCCATGCGCCTTCTCAGCTCTCCCAGCTTCAGATCCCGATCGATTCCGTAAAATGAAACCGTTTCACCCGGACGATAGATCCCCCGGTCGGAGCTGAGATAGGTAATCGGTTGAGCCTCTTCAGCCTGGAAAGGTCCGTCAAGATTCCAATTGTACGAGGGTGAAGCGGAGGGCTGAAACACCAGACGATCATTCTGCGTGCGAACCTCTATCTCGAGGTTCTGCGCCGATTGGTCGGTGAAGGTGGACAACTCTCGGGGCTGAAAGGCAAAAAACACGATGCCTCTGGCGTTACTCAGCCCGGATTTGCTCGTGCCTCCGGCGCCCCGGAGGATGATTTCCGCCCCGGCCAGCGGATCTCCCGAGGACAGCGAGGCGGCCTGGACGGTGATGCGGTTATAGGCGATATGGCTGGTCAAACCTATGTCGGAGACTTGCAGCCTCAGATCCGCATCCATCTGGTAGGGCTCGTCGGACCACCAGGAAGGCAACTGGAACCTCCAGCGGGCATACACGCTGCCCCTGCCCTGTTCATTGAGGAAGGGGGCAAAATCGATCAACCGAAAAACACGAGTGTTGCGGGGGATCTGATCGACTGCGTAGTCGCTGAAAGGGCCGGAAGGCAGAGAGGCGAAAGGCTCTCGAAGCTTGCCGGCGGCGAAGGAACCGCTGGTCACGTTTTGAAACTCCACGGCGGCGGCAGGCGGGAATCCCGCCTCGAGAATCCGGTTCCCGGATGCTCGGAAATTGACATAACTGGCAGCCGGACCCACCTCCAACTCAACAGTCTCGTCGTAGGCAAGGCTCTGATCGTAGATGTCCCGAAGTCCCTTGGCAATGGAGAGGAAAAAGGTGGACTCGAAATCGACGGGAAGATTCTTTAGATAGACAGAGCTGCCATAGAGCTCGAGATTTCCCTGAAGCCTATAACCCGGTAGATGCACCTCGAGACAGGACTCCAGATCCTGTTCGGCTACCGGATGGTTGAAGATCAGACCCGCCTCGACGCTGGGCAGCCAATCGTATACCTCTCCGTATTCCAAACGGAAGGGTTCCAGCGTGTGAAAGCTGTGCCGCTGCTCGACCTCGGAGCCGTAGTTCTGCTTTGCCGGCCTGGCGCCCTCCAGCACCCGCACCGCAACATCCGTGTCCCAGGGAAGCTCTTCCTTCATTTTGAGCAGGATAGCCCGGCTGGAATCATTCTGGACCGTCACTGCGCTCGGAGTCTGGGAAAGCTCCTCCGATTCCAGAAGGTCTCCTTCCGGGTAGACCGCAACAAAGGGAAAGGTACGATCCCCAGCCTCAACTTTAATGTAGCGGCTGATGGTGGCAAGCTCGACAGGAAAGTTGAAATACAGCAGCAGCTCGCGGCAGGATTCCGGCGGTACATCCGTTCCGGAAGGATCCATGGACAGCAGTTGGAGCGGTGGGGTGCGAAACCGGAAGGCATTCATCCCTTTCAGGGCATCTCCCCTCAAGGAGGTGAGCTCTCTGCTCAAGGCCACCGTATATTCGGTTGCCGGGATCAGGGAAGAGGTGGGCTCGAAGCTCAGAAGGCGGGAGCCGTACCAGCGATAGATCCCCTCGACCTCAGGATGGATCTGCACCACCTCGGATTCTGTTGCGGGCTTTCCCAATTTGGCCGCCGGGATGACCGGCTCGCTGAACAGGACCCATACACCCCCCTCTATATTCTGCCAGGGCACGACTCCAACAGGGGCGTATTCCGAAACCTGGAAGGCCTCCCCCGGAACATCACCCTCAGCGACTTGCTCGGGGAATAGGAGGTTCTTCGTGTCGAGAGCGGTTGAGCGACCTCCAACGGGGCCGCCGATATCTCCGATACAACCGGACAGTATGAAAAGGACGAGGAACACTGCTCCTGCTGCGGCGGGAAATGCTCTAGGTCGGCTGTTCATGACCCCTCCTCGTGCTCCAAGAGTACGGGGAATCATAGGGGAAATCAAGGATACTGGAGCAGCTTCAGTCAGGGATTGATTCCGGGGTTATCTCCTCGAGCCAACGGTCATTGGCTTCGCTCAGATCCTCCACGTAATCGGAAATATCCGCCCGGGTACGAACCAGAGCGGTTTCGATCCCGGCAAGCAGCGGTTCCTGATAGATCTGCTCGATGATTCTACCCACCTCCTGCTCGATCGCCCGGTTGGTTCTAAAGGATGTGTACACTCGAAATCCGATCACTGAGGCGAGGAGCAAACCCGCCAGGGATAGGGACGCCCAACGCAGCGCAGCCACCGGTCTCCGGGCGGGACCAAAGAGCCTCCAAACAGTTTTTCGAAAGGCTGATACGGGGACCCGGCTGTGCCGGCAGCTCTCCTGCGCGTCCTGCCGTCTCCGCCGGTCCAGAATATCTTCGGGTTCCGGAGCCGGAGGATCGTAGACAGCGCGATCGATCTGCTCGAGCAGGGCAGGAGCGAAATCGGTGAGTGTTTCGAAAAACTGACTGCATTCGCTGCACTGCTCCAGGTGCCCCCCGAGCTCCCGGGGCATGAACTTCAGAATGCTTTCACCGTCCGTCACCGAAACAAGATTGACTCTATCAAAAAGGTCCTGCAGTCCCATTCGACATTTCTTGCAGGACATTCTTTTTCGCCCATTCATCTTCTACCTCTTCTACTGTGATCGGAGAATGCGATATACTCGGCAAGTTTCTCCCGAGCCCGGTGGAGGCGGGACTTAATCGTACCGATCGGTACCTCCAGAATGTCCGCCATTTCCTCCAGGGTGAATCCATCTACATCCTTCATCAGGATCAGCTGGCGGTCTTTCGAAGGGAGAGTTTGAAAGACAGCGAGCAAGGTCTCGGTTTCCTCCCGGTGCACTACCTGCTCCTCTGGATCGGGAGTCTCCCGGTTCCACATATCCAATCTGAGTCTGTCCGCGGCCCTATCCTGACTGCGCTTCTTACGTAAACAATCGATACCCCGGTTTCGAGCAAGACGATAGAAGTAGGTACGGAAGGAGGAGCGAAACTGGAAATCCTTCAACCTTTGAAAAAGACTCAAGACGATCTCCTGCTCCGCGTCCTCCATCTCTTCCCGCTGTCCATTGAACAGGGTGTAGAGAAGTCTCCTGATCGAGGGCAGATGCCTCTCCACCAGCGTTCGGAATTCCCCCGGGTCCCCGGTGCGCAAGAAGCGCCGGATCAGGACAAAGTCCTCCGATCCTTCGTTCGGGAGAGCGCCCGCGGCGGTTTTACGGACGTGCACGTTCGGCGTGTTCCTTTTCCTCGCGCGCACGCGAAGCTCTTTCATTTTCTTCCTGCAATCGCCGTCTTGCCTCGACCGTTTCCATCAATCGAGCATATTTCGCGTCGCCGAGTATGGTTCGCAGTTGCACCTGCCGCTGAATCTGGGCCATTCGTTCCTTCATCTCCCACTCCAAGCTATCCCGAAGCAGCCGCTCGATTTCGCGCATGTTGACCTGTTGCTGGAAGAGCAGCTTCCGGAGTTGTGCTTTGAGTATATCGATTTCCAGACGCGCCTCCCGTATTTCCTTTTCTGTTTGCTCAAACACCCCCCTGATATTCTCCATCTCCTCTTCACCCAACTCCAGGCGCTTCAATACCTGGGGATTATCCCAATCTTGACCGTAGACAAAGCCAAGGGCGAACAAAGCCAACAAACAGATGAGTATCAGTCTCTTCACGACAAAACCTCCTACCTTCCAAAGGATATTTTCATTCTATTAGTCGGAAAAGGGAAGCTGAAGGTTCCATAACGGGAGTTTTTTTTCTTCGACAGGAAAGCCGAGGGTCAACTCAGGAGATCGGCGGAGGAGGAACCCAATCTGTCCAGGAGAGCCCATTCCAAGAACTGGTAATACACTTCCCAAATCTTCTCGCCGTAGCCGCCGGACATCAGGTAGGCCGCCGGGACACCCCGAGATTTGAGAAAGGAGTAGATCAGGATATCCCGCTCCATCATCTGCGGTTTGGACAGACGAAGCAGGCGGGTCGAGGGAAGTTCGTCGTGTTCATACGGATCTGCGCCGCTGACCACGATAGCGAGATCAGGAGATGACATCTCGGCCAAAGTATTCAAGCCCTGCTGCAGCCGAGGTACGTACAGATCCTCCTGCCCCGAATCAATCGGTATGTCCACATCACTGGGAGTGAACGAGGGATTCCGCCGACCCTGGAGGTCGAACTCCGCTTCATCCAGAGGCCAACCTGTGGCCATGTGTACGCTCAGGGTTCTAATGGTATCGTCGTCTTGGGTTATCACGGCGGTGCCGTCTCCCTTGTGGGCATCTACATCGATCACCCAGGCGTTGCGGATCCGGTTTTCCGCCTGGGCTTTGCGAAGCACAATCACAATGTCATTGAGCACACAAAAACCCTTCCCGTGATCGGGTTGGGCGTGGTGCGCACCGCCGCCGAAGTAGTAGCAAAAACCTCTGTCCAAAGCGACCTGGCAGCACTGATAATCTCCGGCGATGCTGTACAAGGTCCGCTCGAGGAGTTTGCTCAAGGGCTGAGTTGCCTGGCTTGGGTCGTAGCGATGATACCTGCCATTGCTGTCCAGCAGCTCGAAGGTGCGGATGATCTCCTCCTCGAGCCCTTGGGAAAACAGTTTGTTTACATAACCGTCGGTGTGGGCGCGACGGAGATCCTCCCGAGTAATGGGCTGCCCCGAGTGCTCGAGATGCCATTCCGCCCGGCGATGACCCAGAACCGGGTGGGAGAGTAGATACTCGAAGGTTTTTTTGAACTTGCTGTCCCGTACCGGGATGAGGATACCGTACTGCTCCAATCCACCCCGATATCCCTGGCTGTAGATGACCACGGCTTACCCGTCTACTCCTGAATCAGGTACATGATGTAACCGCCCAGCACCACTCCGGTTTCCACCTCGATCAATTGGATGTTGAACTTCTTTCCCCGATCGACGGTACTAATGCTTCCTGTGACTACGATCTTTGCACCAAGCTGCTTGCCGACGGAAATCTGGGTCTCCGCATCCACAAGATCCGAGCTTTGAAAGGCGAGCTCCTGAAGAATCTGATCCAGGTTCGTCCGGCTTACCATCCGCACCTGGACGCCTTCGTAGTTTATGGCATTGGCAATTTCGGTGGTGAGTCCTTCTATAAGAGTATCGCTGAGGGGGCTGATTGCGCCGCCCTCGAGGAAGTAGTACACCGCCATGTTTCTTGACGGCCCGGTATCGAGATCATCGTAGCTGTCCCTGAGGACAGACACCGTCTCCCAGGCAGCCTCCTCAATCAGGACGTCGATGTCCTGATACTCATAATCACCGGAAAAGCTGGCGCATCCTGCCAAAACGAGGGCGGCACATAGGACAACAAGAACAAAGGATTGCTTCATATAATGGAATTTAACTGAAAACCGCACCGCCCGTCCAGCTATTGATCCGCACCGCCATTGAGGTTTACTATCGAAGCAACGCGGCTCATGAGTCACTACCCTGGTTTTGAGCTGGGGAGAAGTATGGAAAAAGAAGACAAGGAAGAACGCCACGATACAATCATCTATGACAGCACCGTGGGACAGCGGCTCAGCGGCATGCGCAAGCCGGGCACAACCTATATCGTTTTCCAGGGTAATCACGTACCGATCGCTCGGCGTTTGACGATCGGGCGGGATCAAAAGAGCTCAATCATCCTGGAGGACAAACTCGCATCCCGGGAGCACGCGGTCATTCAAAAGATCCGGGACGATTTTTACATCCAGGATCTGAATAGCACGAACGGAACCTTCGTCAATGGACAGAGGATTCCCGCCGGGAGCTACGTTCGCCTTAATGCCGCCGATACGATCCTTATAGGGCGTACAGAGTTGTCGGTGTTCCATTTCAAATAGGCGGTGATAGGATACGATCCTCGGGAGGGAGCCCGCAATTTGCTCCTGAATTGTCCAAGCTTGGCGGGATCGCCACCAAGACGATGAGCTACGCCCTTTATAGCGGCCTGCTCGGTTCCGAGTATTGTACCCTTCACCTCCCCCCCCGACAGTAGAGTCATTCACACCCCAGAATACGTTGAGTTTTTCTGGATATGTGTCTAATAGCTCTGTTTGCAGCGACTTAAGCTTTAATCAGAGCCTTGCCGATCTCCACCGCGGTAGCCGCATCGGCGGCGTAACCCTGGGCTCCAATCTCATCGCAGTAGTTCTGGGTGACCGGCGCGCCCCCAATCATGATCTTAGCCTTCGCACCCTTCTCCTTCAGGCTCTCGATCACGTTCTTCATCTGCACCATGGTGGTGGTCAGCAGTGCGGAAAGACCCACGATATCCGCTCCGTCATCCGAGGCCTGGACGAATTTTTCCGCCGGAACATCCACGCCTAGATCCTGGACATTGAATCCGGCGCCTTTGTACATCATGGCCACGAGGTTCTTTCCAATATCGTGCAGGTCACCCTTGACCGTACCGATAGCTATCTTCCCGATCATCTTGACCCCGCTCTTGACGAGAATCGGTTCGAGGATCGACATCCCGGCGTGCATGGCCCGGGCTGCAATCAACACTTCGGGGATATAGATCTCGTTTCGCTTGAAACGGCCGCCGATAATATCCATTCCGGCGATAAGTCCCTCTTCGAGCACCTTTTTGGCATCAACCTTTTCCTCTAATGCTTGAGTTACCAGGTTCTTTACCTCATCCGCTTTGCCCTTCTGCAGGGCTTCGGAAATCGCATTCAATGAAGCCACGTTTCTCCTCCTCAGGTAAACATATAAGTAATGAAAGCGAGTATACTTTAGAAATGCCCTCACGTTTGGCAATATAACATGTTTTTTAGGTATTTTAGTGTTCACAAAACGAGGCGATTCTGCTATTCTCGAATCTAAATGCCGATAAAGAACTGGAAGCACGTGCTGACACCGGACGAATTCGAAAAGCTCGTCGAACGATATATGCTCGGTACGCACTTCGGTGCCGCTTTAGTCAACGGGAATAGGGTCGAAGTCAACCGCTGCATCTACTACCCGTGGTATCGGGCGCGGGAGAGGAACCTGGACCTTTCCCAAATGATTCAGGAAGCCCTCCGCTGGGGCGAGCCGAATATCAGTCTGGACAACCAGGGGCTTTACGTTTGGTGTGTTCCGATCTGTCTGAATGACCAGATCGTAGCGGGCATTTTTTCCGCGGTGCATCCCGGACGAGCCAGCGAGGAATGGGGGTCTATGATCAGCCAGGCAGCCTGGACCCTGCTCGACCTTGCCTGCCAGTTCAATGCCTGTAATTCCAGCCTGATGAAGATGAACCGGGAACAGGGAAGAGCAAACGCATACAAGGCCGAAGCGATTCATTCCGTCAAGCAGAATCTGTTCAGAGACTCCCGCGAAATCTACCTCCAGGAGGAGTTCGGGCTGCTTGCGGCGATCCGTAAGGGAGACAAAGAACGGGCCCGTTCGATCATCAACAGGATCCTGATCCGGGTGTACAGCCTGGAAACCGAGGATCTGGACATGCTCAAGACCCTGGTTCTGGAAATGGTCGTGCTCATGTATCGTACCGCCGTGGACAGAGGAGCCAATCCACGAGATCTGCTCGGTGTGAACAGCTCCTATCTCAAGGAGTTCCACGAAATCAGCGACGATGTGGAGCTGAGCCACTGGCTGACCCGTTGGTTGGAAGACTTCATATCCACCAGCCTGGATCAAGTCGCACCCACACCCCCGGATTCCATCGCCCTGGCGATCGAGTACATGAAGAACAATCTAGATATGCCGATAACGAGGGATGAAGTAGCCAGGGCCTGCAACATGTCCTACGGTTATTTCTCGAAGGTTTTTCACCTCAGAACAGGGCATACATTCACGGACCTGTTGAATCACTTCCGGATCGAAAGGG
>CAZSBH010000058.1:0-26240 GCA_964604845.1 uncultured Spirochaetaceae bacterium | reverse complement strand
GGATGTATTCAATACCAGTGCCGATGACGTATTTTCCGCGTTCCCGCACCCCTAGATAGAGATCGAATATGAAGTGCCCGCCCCAGAGGGTGCTGTAGTTGATATCCGAGGATTGATAGAGGAAAGCGTTCCACTGATATCGTTTCGGATTGATCCACTGGAAATACAGACCCTTCAACAGTTTGGAATCATCCAGATCTAAACCGTAGTCCGCATTCTCGTAGATATTATTTACATAGCCCAGATAGGGAACAACGATCCGGATGTCTTCTGCTTCAGCAGCGACGGTAATCGAGCCGGCTATCAGGATCATAAAGACAATGACGATTATGGATTTTTGAACTTTCATCGAGAACCCTCCATTTTTCGGCTTCCATAAATGATACTGTGGTAGTAAAGTATAGTCTATAAATATTCCAAAGTTATTCAAGTATGCACGGGTTGTCCGGTCCGGACTTGGTTGCCTGTTGAAAAGGCATTTCGCACGCCTCAACCCGAGGGTGAACCGGCTCTACACGCTATTGCTGTTCGACGGAGGTCCATGGAGATGACCAAATACACTCAGTTCAAGCTGGCTGCGATTCAGGCCGAGCCGATCTACTTCGATCGTGATGCATCGACTGAGAAGGCCTGCCGCCTTATCCGGGAAGCGGGCAAGCAGGGAGTCACGCTGGCCGCTTTCGGAGAGTCATGGCTGCCGGGTTATCCATTTTTCGTTTGGGGGTCAGCGACGGCATCAATGACAGCCGAATATCTGGCGAACGCCGTTGAGATACCCAGTGCCGCCACCGACCGGTTGTGCGAAGCGGCTCTTCAAGCCCGTATCGATGTAGTCATCGGCGTGGCGGAACGGGACGCACAAACACGGGGTACGGTCTACTGTACGCTGCTATTCATCGGCAGCGGCGGAACGATCATGGGACGGCACCGGAAGCTCAAGCCTACACACAGGGAACGGACCGCCTGGGGCGAGGGGGACGGAAGCAGTCTCAGCGTTTACGATCGCCCGTACGCCAAAATCAGCGGCCTCAACTGCTGGGAACACAACATGGTCCTTCCCGGCTATACACTCATGGCACTGGGTACACAGGTGCACATTGCAGCCTGGCCGGGGATGAGCACCTCGCGCCATATGTTTTTATCCAGGGCCTTTGCGTCCCAGGCCGGTGCATACGTCATCGATGTGGGCGGCGTGCTGTCACCCGACCATGTTTCCGAAGAGTACAAGGAATTGGCCGACAGTTATCCCGGAGAGAGCTGCATCATCGATCCCAGGGGCGAGGTCCTGTCCGGCCCGGCGGAAGGTGAGGAGATCCTAGTTGCCGACTGTTCGACGGAACACATCTACTCAGCCAAGGCAATCTGTGATGTTGCCGGGCACTATTCCAGACCCGATGTCTTTCGCCTGAGCGTCAACCGAGCCCCGCATCGCCGTGTTGTCGAGATGGAGGAGAAAGAATTCGAGGCTACCGTATCCCAAGCGGTGCCTGAGGAGTAAAATTCGTTCTTTGAAGTATGTCCGGCGCGGCACGATCTGCTACTTTCTTCCGCCTAGCAGCAGAAGCATTGACAGGAATAACACGGCAAGGACCAGCGCCGCAGACCGAGCGGTCCATATTGCAATTTTGTAGAGAGCTGCAAAGGGACTCATGATCGGTATTTCCTTTCTATTACCCGCCGCATATTCTAAAAGCCTCTTGCATTGCCACAATCTCACATCCAAAATAGCGCAATATTCGTACCAAAGAGATGAATAAAGATAATTCTCTATTCGATAGAGAATAAAAGAGATTGGCATAAGAATAACCCCAGTCAACAATTGTCCGGATTCATGCAAAAATATCCCTTGATTAACCTAGGTTTTTATTGGACCCTCAAAAATGAAGATCCTGATGCGCATAAAAGCAACCGGAGAGGACCATTTTTCGATGATATAGCTGGGTGATGGGTACATGAAATTCAAGACCGTAATTCCGCCGCAGTGCATGCGCTGTTACTACTTGGAGAAGCCTCTGAAAGAAATGTTGCGCTGCAGGGCATACCCCGAAGGTATTCCCGAAGAGATCATCGAAAACCGGGTGGATCATCGTTATCCCTACGCAGGCGACAACCAATAGGATGCATCACTTCGGTTCTTCCTACCGGTTTCTCTGTAACGATGGCCGGGTGGTCCGATTCCGGGGAGAATCACTGCATCTCCTGCCACACCACTCCGCGCCAACTGATCGGCTCGGTAAGGGAGTTGGAGAAAGAGCGGGGATCCGGAGCCAAGGTCTCGTTGGAGACCGAGGGGGAGGGGTGAGGGGCCGATTCTGTGGAGCCGTTGGCTCCGCACGAGAAGATCTTCGTAGATAAATCCTTTCTCGAAAACGATCCGATCCACGGTTCGATGGCCTGCCAGGATTGCCACGGGGGGGACCCCGAAGACCCGGATTGGCGTTCCGCCCATGAGGGAGTGCTCAGAGACCCTTCCTATCCGGCGGAGTCGAATGTCTGCGCCATGTGCCGCGCGGATATGGCCGGCACCTATTCTACAAGCTTGCACTACAGTCTTCAGCCTTACAAACGCGCTATCGAGCTGAGGTTGACCAAACGCTCCACCGTTCGAAACAAGGTCGAAGCGGCTATGGATACCCACTGCCTGACCTGCCACAGCAGCTGCGGTCAGTGTCACGTAGCCCGCCCCAATCCGTCGGCGGAAGGCTGCTGGCCGCCCACTCCTTCAAGAAGAAGCCGCCTATCCGGTCGAATAGGTTTAGACGCCAAGCTGCGTCGCTAACTGCCTCAGGGGTCTTGGGGCAGTTTTTTTGTCCGAACCCGGGTTGGTTGCCCGACATGCGGCTCCCCTTTCACTGGATTTCCCTCACCCAGTGAAAAGCCATGTATACTAAATCACACTTTTCAGGCGCCGATTTTTCGACTTCCGGATAGATGCCTTTGTAATTCTTTCTGGATTCGATACTTATAATAAACCTTCGCCTACACGATCCTTTTGGCACGAATAATGCTCTACTATAGCTGCCCTGCGAGACGGAAACAGCGGGAGCAACTGCTATGCAGGAGGTTATTGATATGAAGCGATGGATACTTGTCGTACTGCTGCTCTCCGGCGCGTCGATCCTGTTCGCCGGCGGACTGCGTCTGGGTGCGACCCTGAATGCGGAGTTTCTCGACAGGCCGGACGTCGAGGCGTTCAAAACGGCGATCGATGATCCTACAAACCTGATCCCCGGCCTCTACTGGGAGTTTGCCGGCAACAAACTCGGCTTCGGGATGACCTACCTTCTCGATGTAGAGAAGGGAGACATCGCCGTCGACCCGTTTACCGGCGTTTTCCTGGACTGGATGGCCACAGCGGACCTGCGCTATCACATCCTGGGCTCGGAGGCTTTTCTCGATCCTTTTGTAGAAGCAGGATTCGGTGCCGCGGGACGATCCGACATGACTGATTACGAAGCAGCGGGCACTGGAACCAATGATTATACACCTACCAACCTATCCCTCTTTGGGCAAGTCGGCGGCGGATTGGCCGTGAAACTGTCCCTCCTTCAGCTGGGCGCCAAGCTGGACTGGCGCTTCTGGAACGGCGCGATGCCGGGGGCAACTCAGGACCCGTACCCACTGAAAAATTTCTCCGTTGCCCTGTTTGGCGGTTTGGCCTTCTAACGTCGACAAACCCCCGCTACACTCTTGCCTAGGCTCCCCTAACCAGGGGAGCCTTTTTCGACAACTTCAGTTTTGAGTATCCCTGCCATGCCATTTCGACGATCTTGTTAACCTGTCGGCGGAATCCCGGACAGACTTTCCGCCAGTCTTTTTACCCCGGCCTCCAGCGTCTCGGCGGGATGATAGGAAAAGCTCAAGCGCAGCCGATCCTTCAGCTGCCCGGTTCCGGAGAAGGCCGAGCCCGGAACGAAACAGGTCTTTTTTCTCTTGGCGGCGGCTAAAAGCACAGCCGAATCGTTAGCTCCAAGCATACGCAGCCAGAAAAAGAATCCCCCTCGGGGAGGTGAGAACTCGGCCCTCCCCGAGAGGTGTTTCTTCACGGCCGATTTCATCGCCTCCAGCCGTTTGCCGTACTCCCCGCGCAGCTCCTTGAGATGGGCGTCCTGTAGACCCAGTTCGATCGCACTGCGTGCCAGGGCGGAGGCGAAGGGGTTCAAACCGCCGCCGCTGTCCAACGTACCGCACTCCAACAATGGCTTCAGCAGCCGTGCGGAGGCCTGCACCCAGCCCAGCCGCAAGCCGGGGGCGAGGATTTTGGAAAACGAACCGAGAGACAGAACCGTGCCCTCGGAGAGGAAACCGGCCAGGGGGGGTGGTGCCTGACCTTCGTAGGTGAGGAGGTGATAGACCTCATCGGCGAGGATCAGAAACCTCCTGTCCCGGCTCAGCTCTACCAGACGGCGCCGCCGCTCAAGAGGAAGGGTTGCTCCCGAAGGGTTTTGATGGGTCGGTATTGTGTAGAGGAACACGGGCCGCACACTTTTTAATTTCTCTTCAACGGCTTCGACCACCAGCCCCTGATCATCAGTCGGTACGCTTACCAAATGCAGTCGATGATCCCTGAAGATGCGCAGCGCAAGGAAATAGGTGGGCTCCTCCACGAACACCGTGTCTCCCGGTTTGGTGTAGAGGGTGCAGAGCAGATCCAGGGCTTGGGATACCCCCCCGGAGATGAACAGTCGATCCGCGGACACGGGCATGTCGTAATGGCGGCTCAAGAATTCCGCTAATGTGTGGCGGAAATAGCCGTCCCCTTGCTCGTATCCGTACTGAAGGTACGGAGTAAAATCCGTACCCAATCGGTGCTCCGCCGCCCGGCGTATGATCTCCAACGGCAGAAGAGATGGACTGGGATGCCCTATGGCCAGGTCGATCATCCCCGGAGACGTATCGGCTTGGGTTGTACGGATCGGACTCGAGGGAATCACATACCTTCTACCGGCGTGGGAATCATCTCCTGTTGGCTGCCGTCTGCATTCATTCGGTATAGCTCGAAGGAGCCGCTCCGGTCTGAGGTGAATACGATCTTGCCGCCGTCAGGGGACCAGCTGGGCGCCGCATCCACAGCCGTGTTGTCGGTCAGTTTTTTGAGCCCGGTACCGTCGGCGTTCATGACAAAGATCTCCGGATCACCGTCATGGGTGGAGATGAAGGCGATCTTCAAACCGTTCGGGCTGTAGATCGGATCGGTCTTAACGCTCTGCTGTTGTTGGGCCATCATGTTGGGAAAACACCCGCTCAGGGCCGCTGCGGCGAGTGCGACGAATAGAGCCGCGAGGATACGATTCACGGCCCTGCTTTTTCTCTTTGAGTGCACGGTATACCTCCCTGGAAGGTGGGATCGTTCGACGATTCCACCTGTCGGCGTGTTCTGAAATATTGACATCCAGAGTAGCAACTATTTAAAGGCTGGTCAAATACGGGCGGCGGATCGGTAAGCCGGCGGGAGCCGCGCCTGTTCCCAGAGCAGGATCGCTTTCTTGCGCACCGCACCGTAGCGGTAGTGGCCGAAAGCACCGGTACTGCGGATGACCCGGTGGCAGGGAATGAGATAGGCGATCGGATTTGCCCCGACGGCACTTCCCACCGCCCGGCTGGCTGTGGGTTTTCCGATCGCTCGGGCCAAGTCCTGATAGCTGGTCAGACTCCCCGTCGGGATGCTCAACAGCGCTTCCCACACCTTTATCTGGAAATTCGTGCCCTTGAGCAACAGCGGTAGGGGAGAGCGGGCATCCTGTCGCAGCGGTTCAAATACACGCCGGATCACCCACTCGGTTTTTTCGGGGCTCTCGTTGAGCACTGCCTTTGGCCATTGCGAATAGAGGGAATCGAGAGCAGCCTGAGGTCCCGCAGCGTCGAGGAAAGACAGACCGCACAGACCTCGCTCGGTTACAGCAACCAGGCAATTCCCGAAGGGGCTGTCGTGAATTCCGAAGAAAATCTCCAGCCCGGAGCCGAGGGCTTTGTACTCCCCGGGGGTCACAGCGTCGACAGCAATAAAAAGATCGTGGAGACGGCTTGGACTGGACAGACCGGCACGATAGGTTGTCTCCAAATTATTTCTGGTTTCCCTCAGCAGGTGCTTGGCGTAATCTAGGGTGAGAAACTGCAGGAAACGTTTCGGACTGATTCCAGCCCAGCGTTTGAACAGTCTCTGGAAGTGGTAGGGGCTCAGATGGAGGTGTTCCGCTACCTCTTCAAGGTTGGGTTGATCGTAAACGTGATCCTGCAGAAACAGGATGGCTTTTTCGATTCGCTCGTAATCACTTTGCATTGTTCATACTCTCCTCGTCCTGTAGATCCATGGTATAAATTCCGATGGGAGATAGCAATCCGAATCATGCTGTGTTTTCATATCGCAATCTTCGAAGCGGGTCGCCTCGCCAGCGGTCCCGGCGGCTCTACGAAGCCATTGCCGTTTCCGTTGAAGTCGATCCGGCGGTCGAACTCGCTGCGCACGGGGTGGGGGTCCTCCCGCTGCTCCGGGGTTTCGATCCGGGCCAAGGCGGCGACTCGTGTCACCCGCTGATAGAACTCATGCAGCTCCTCTCCGCCGACGTGGCCGTCCCGATTCCTGTCCAACCGTGCATCGAGAGGTCCTACGACCCGATGCGGTTCCCGGAAACGGAAATCGCCGAAGATGCGCCCCAGCATCAGTAGAAATGGGGCGACCTTTTTCATGATTTTCCTCGCTTCGGATTGGGCTGGGATCGGTTAATGGAACGCTGTCGTTGGACTGCTTTTCAATCAATTATATCAGCTCTCCACCTCATTTCAAGAAAAACCGTTTTGTTTCAGGATCGCCCCAGATGGGTTATACTCACCCCAGGACTGACTATACGAATCTTAAAAAAATGGGGGAGATGAAGATGAACCGAATTTGCCTGCTCATCCTTTCCGTTTTGATCTCAACGGCGACTGCAGGCAGCGCCGAGACCCTGCGCGTCGTGACGATCAATGTCTGGGCCGGTTTGGACTATAAAGGGTCGCTGAAGATGGGGGAGTATCAGGATAAGGAGACCCACGCCTTGCGGACCCGGAACCTGGTGGCACAGTTGCTGGAGCTCGACCCGGACCTCATCGCAGTCAACGAAGCCAACAAGCTGCCCCGTTACGCCCGTTCCCTGGCTCGTGAGTTGGATTTCGACCAGATATACCATGTGGGGCTGGGGGGTCTGCGCGTCGGCCCGATCGGGCTGCCTGTGAACCTGCGCGAAGGAGATGTCATACTCTCCAAGAGATCGAGGCAACTGCGGCGAAGCGGGAGAAAACAGTTGTCCGGAGGGCCGGTGGGAAATTTTTTCACCTTCCACTTCGCCGATGCGACCCAGATCGTCGGCGCTCGGATTCTGGTGGCCGGCCGGGAGGTGTACGTGTTCAACACCCACTGGCACGCCTCCCCTTTCCCCACGGAGCAATACTTCAGGCAACTGGCGGAGCGCCGGGATTCGAACCGGATCGACGAACAGCGGTACGAAGAATTGGTAGAGGAATCGGTGGAAGGCCGGAATTGGCGCCTTGGCGAAGCCCGCAAGACCATCGCCTTTGTCGACAAGATCGCCGGGGACAACCCGGTGATCCTGATGGGGGACTTCAACGCCGTGGCGGCTTCGCAGGAGATCGGAATGCTCAAGACGGCGGGATTTCGGGATGCCTTTGAAGAGGCGGGGGAGCCCCCCGGCTTCACCTGGGATGGAATGCAGAACAGCAACATCCAGTTGCAGAAGCAGGCGTTCCCCGAGGATTTCTGGTTGGAACCCACGCGAAAGCGGATCGACTACATCTTCTTTCGGGGGCCCGGTCTGGAGGTCACGAGAAGTGAAGTGGTGCTCGACCTCCCGATTCAGGGCATCCACCCTTCAGATCACTTCGGCGTGATGGCGGAGCTGGAGGTGCAGCCGCCGTCTCCTTAGGTGCAGGTTTCTGCAACCTTTCACCTCGAAAACCAGTCATTAAGGGCAAGAAAAAAGACCGTGCGAAAGGATTATTATGAATCGCCGAGTTCTTCTGGTATCGCCCCGAATTCCCACGACCTACTGGAGTTACAAATATGCCCTACCCTTCGTGAAAAAACAGGCGCTGTTGCCTCCCCTCGGGCTGCTCACCGTGGCCGCGATGCTGCCGGAGGACTATGAACTGCGTTTGATCGATATGAACGTAGACGAACTTCTGAGGGAAGAGGTCGAGTGGGCGGATATGGTCTTCCTGTCGGCGATGTTGGTGCAGCAGAAATCCTTCGATGAAGTGGTAGCCCTGTGTCGTGAGTGCGGGACGCCGGTGGTGGCCGGTGGCCCGTATCCGACTTCTTCATTCGAAAAGATCGAGGGTGTGGATCATTTCGTATTGGACGAGGCGGAAATGACCCTTCCCGTTTTCCTGCGGGACCTGGAACAGGGACAGGAGAAACACATCTATCGGGACGAAAGAAAGCCGGATCTCAGCCTGACTCCTTTACCGCGTTTCGATCTGATCGATGTGACTCTGTACGAGAGTATGCCTCTGCAATTTTCCCGGGGCTGTCCCTTCGATTGTGAGTTCTGTGACATCATAGAAATGTTCGGAAGGAAGCCCCGAACCAAGAGCCCCGAGCAGTTCTTACGGGAGGTCGATCACGTGTACAACACCGGATTTCGAGGCTCCCTGTTCATCGTTGATGACAATTTTGTCGGCAACAAGCTCAAAGTCAAGGGGCTGTTGCGCCCCCTCGCCGCCTGGCAGAAGAAGCATCGATATCCCTTCACCGTCTCCACGGAAGCGAGCATCACCCTGGCCCAGGACGAGGAACTTCTCGATCTGATGGTTTCCGCCGGTTTCACCATGGTGTTTGTCGGAATAGAGACACCGGACGCCAAGACTCTGGCTATGACCCACAAGACTCAAAACCTACGGGAGGATGTCCTGAGCAGTGTCATCAGGATCCAGGAGAAGGGCATCGAAGTTTCCGGTGGTTTTATCGTCGGCTTCGATGGGGAGGCGGAGGATATATTTGAACGGCAGAAAACCTTCATCCAAAAAGCCGGAATCCCCACGGCAATGGTGGGCCTGCTTATCGCTTTACCGAACACGCAGTTGTACCGGCGTCTGAAGCGCGAGGGACGAATTCTCTCCGAAACGCGGGGGAACAATACTCACGATTTCGAGCTGAACTTCGTGCCCCAGATGCCGAAACAGACGCTGCTCCGGGGCTATAAATGGCTTTTGGCAGAGGTGTTTTCCCCGGACAACTATTTTCAGCGGTCCTTGACCCTGATCAAGCGCTTCGCCAAGGGAAAACGAGATCCCGCCGGCCTCAACGGTCGAGCTTCCTACCCGCACACTCCCCATACTGTCCGGTTGCGGGATCTACTTCCCTTGCTGCGATCTCTGTTTCGACAGGGCTTCTCCTTCTACGGGTATCACTATCTGCGATATCTGATTCAGGTGCTCTGTATCGATACTTCTCTATTCGCTCATGGCGTGACTCTGGCCGTCCGCGGGCACCACTTCATTCGTATAACCCGGGAAATTCTGAAAGCGGACGCTTTCACCTCGATGATCCACGAAACCCTGGCAGCTCTGCACAGAGAGGTCGAGGTCGTTGCCAGCGCCAGATCGAAGGTCCGGCGGGAAGAGTTGGAAGCCCGAGTGCGGGAATTTCTGCGACCGGTCCGGAGAGCCTACAGGGGTTTGAGTAGAGGAGTACGGACGATCGTGGGCGAGGCTTTCATGGATTTCGAGAGTCGCTGCCAACTCCTGCTCCAGCGTACCGGCTTGTCCTACAGCTGATTTTATTTCGCTACCCGTATACTATTTCCCTATGTCTCTCTTTCTGGGAATTGACACTGGTGGTACCTACACGGATGCCGTCATCTTCGAATCTAGATCCGAATCCGGATCCGGAGTCGTGGCCTCGGCCAAGGCTCTTACGCGGCGGCACGATCTATCTCTCGGGATTCGGGAATCGATAGGGCAGGTGCTCGGCACCTCCATAGGCCAGGATATCGAGCTTGTTTCTCTGTCCACCACGCTGGCGACCAACGCGATCGTGGAAGGGCAGGGCAGTTCGATCTGTCTGATACTGATCGGCTATCCCGCCGATGCTCTTCAGCAAAGCCGGCTCGGCGAAGTGATGGGGAACGACCCCGTCGTGTTTGTCGACGGCGGGCACGATGCTACAGGGGAGCAGGTCCGGGCTCTGGATATTGCCAAGGCCCGGAAGGCGGTGGACGCCTTTTCCGCCAAGGTCTCCGCTTTCGCGGTGTCCGGTTATTTTTCCGTACGCAACCCATCCCATGAGAATGCCGTTCGGACCATGATACGAGAGCGCAGCGGCCTGCCTGTTACCTGCGGACACGAGCTCACCTCCAATCTCCACGCCTCCAGACGGGCTCTGACCGCAGCTCTGAACGCCCGTTTGATTTCGGTGCTTTCCGAGCTTATCCAGGCCGTACAGAGCATGCTGGCGGAGCAGGAAATAAAAGCCCCTCTGATGGTTGTCAAAGGTGACGGTTCCCTGGTGGATGCGGCCTTTGCACTCGAGTATCCGATCGAAACGATCTTGTCCGGGCCGGCCGCCAGTGTTGTCGGCTCGCTCTACCTGTCGGGAAAGCGGGATGCCTGCGTTGTCGACATGGGAGGCACTACCACCGATATCGCTTTGGTACAGGGGGGTAAACCGATTCTCAACCGTGACGGCGCGACCGTTGGGGGCTGGCAGACCATGGTTCAGGCGGTACAGGTCTACACCTACGGACTGGGGGGGGACAGCGAAGTTCGGATAGAAGACTCGGGCCGGATCGATTTGGGACCGCGGCGGCTGATACCCTTGAGTCTACTGGCCCAAGAGAATCCCGAGATCCTCGATGATCTGAAGCGCCAAATGGACAGACGAACTCCGGGGCCGTACGCCGGCCGATATGTGGTAGTCCAGAGGGCTTGGAAGGACAGGCAGGGAGAGCTCAGCGAGTCCCAACGGCGGATTCTCCTGCGCCTTGAGGGGGATCATCCTGTGGCTCTGTATTCCCTGTTCCAGGGTGCCGATTCCCAGTTTCTAATGGAAACCGAGCTGAAACGGTTGACGAACCTGGGCTACGTTGCGATTTCGGGATTTACACCCACCGACGCGGCCCACGTACTCGGTTTGCACGATTCCTGGTCCCGAGAGGCGGCCGGTCTCGGGGCGGAGCTGACCCTGCGGTCTTTCCCGTCCCTCAGGGTTGAAGATCTTTCGGCCGAGCAGCTCTGTGCAGACGTGCTCCGGCGGGTGGCGCTGCAGTCAGGCAGGGCCGTTGTGGCAGCGGTGCTTGCCGAGGGTTTCAATCTTCATCTGGAATCTTTCCCCGCCTTCAGCGAGTTGTTCGTCGATCGGGCAATAGAGAGTCAACGCTCCGGCGCCCCGGCCGCCGGGAGGCAGGCCGCCGGGAAGCCGGCTGATCCGGATCTGTTCGGGGTCAGCCTGAATCTGAAGCGGCCGCTGGTGGCTATCGGAGCGCCGGTTGCAACCTATTACCCGGATGTTGCCGAGAGCCTTCATACCGAGCTGGTCATACCTTCCCATGCCGAGGTTGCCAACGCGGTCGGCGCGGTAGTGGGCAGCGTCATGCAATCGGTGCGGGTGTTGATCTCTCCCCAGGATGGCGGAGAGCTGTTCCGGGTTCACTGCGAAGACGGGGTTCATGACTTCCACGAGCTGGAAGAGGCGGCCTCCTTCGCCCTGGAAGCTGCCAAGGTCCTGGCTGAGGGGCTTGCCCGAAAGGCCGGGGCGTCTTCGGTAAAGGTCTCGGTTGACCGGGAGGACCACAACGCCGTGGCCGCCGGAGAGGAATTCTTTATTCATAGCCTGATTACGGCCACGGCCACCGGCCGGCCGCATCTAGCTCACGACGGATCCGTCGCTTAGTTCAATCCTCCACGATCAGGTTGTCCAGCTCGTCGGTGTCGTCCGCTTTGATCGGGAAAGCGTTGCGGATCAGATCGCCGCAACGCCTGACAGCCCGGCAGATCCCCTCAGCTTGACGGCGCTGCCTGATGCTCTGCACCACTGTGTCTACGATTTCCTGCCAGATTCCCGTGTCCACTTTGGCGTTGATTCCCTCATCGGCCAGCACGAAGGTCCTTCGCTCGAAAACGGAGATGAAGATCAAGATACCGGTGCGGTCCCGTGTATTGTTCAGTCCGTTGCGGTAAAAAGAGGTCAAGGCTGCCTCTTCTACCTCCTCGTCGATCTCCGCTTTGGTGATGAAAATCCGCTTCAGCCAGAGAATACGTTTGACCACCTCGTGGAACAGGAGGAAAGACACCGCGAAAACGGCCGGAAACAGCCAGAGGTCAAGTACCGTTGCCCCGCCCCAAGACTTACGTATGCTGAATACGAGAGTCACCCCTATTGAGATCAAGAGGCTGAAGATCAGGGCGCCGATCATATTGGACATCGGATAGTGATAGCTCGCGGACACGATCATGGGAACTATTTCCCCGGAGGTGTTTTTCTCCACCTCTTTCACGCAGCTTTCGACCTCTTTCTTTTCTTCTTCGGTTAGAAACTTTGTCGCTAGATTTTTCATCCACAGATCCTTGTACGCTGCCTACCAGCCACCGGAGGCCCCGCCCCCGCCAAAACCGCCTCCGCCGCCTGAGAACCCGCCGCCGCTGGAAAACCCCCCTCCGAAGAAGCCGCCCCTGCCGCGCCGGGCCGCAGACATCAGAAACAGACCCGGTATGATCAATCCCGCTCCGAAGCCCACCGGGATGAAGAGCAGGAAAAGCGGAAAGGCCAGAGGCAGAGCGAACCAGGCAACCAGAGGGACGAGTATCGCCCCGGCGATGGCTCCGATAATCCGCTTTCGCGAACCGAGCGCGGATATGATGACCAGGAGAATGAAAAAGGGAAACAATCCGACCCGAGAGCTTGTGCGGGGTTTGGGAGTGGTCTGCTCGCCGGCCTGGTACTCCCCCCGTACAGTGGAAGCGATAGCCTCCACCCCGCGTACCATTCCATCGTCGAACTGACCGGTTTTAAAGTAGGGGACGATATCGTAGTCGATGATTCTGCCGGCCTGAAGATCGGTGAATACTCCCTCCAAACCGTAACCCACCTCGATCCGCACCCTCCGCTCCGCCTGGGCAACCAGGAGGAGAACACCATTGTCGTACTCCGCCTGGCCGATGCCCCAGGTCTCGGCAACCCGGATCGAATACCCTTCCAGATCCTCTTCTTCCAGCGAGGGGATAGTCAGGACAACGATCTGGGTGGAATCCGATTCCTCCAACCCTCGTGCAACGGTCTCGATCCGACTCTCCGCCGATGCGGAAATCATGTTGGCGTAGTCATTGACCCGTCCCCTGAGTTGGGGCACCTGCAGGGCACCTGCGGTGGTGGCAAGGAAAAGGAGAAGCAGAACAACTGCTGAGGCCCGAATCGCCTTCTCTGTGCCGAGGCGGTTTGGAAGACCGTGTGACGTCATGGCGGCGACTGGATCGCTCAGAAGCTTACTTTGGGCACTTCGCGGCCTGCCGCGTCAGCCTCGAAGTAGGCCTTGCGTTCGAGGTGCAGAAGGAGGCTGTTGGTGATCGAGTTGGGGAAGCGACGGATGGAGAAATTGAACGTCTCCACCGCTTCGTTGTAGCGCTGTCTGGCCACGCTGATTCGGTTCTCGGTCCCTTCCAACTGGACCTGGAGGTCGCGGAAGTTCTGATTCGATTTCAGCTCCGGATAAGCCTCTACCACTACCATGAGCCGGGACAGCGCTGAAGAAATGGAGCCCTGAGCTTCCTGGAACTGGGCAACCGCCTGAGGGTCGCTGAGCATTTCCGGAGTGAGTTGAATTGAGCTTGCCCGAGATCTGGCATTGATCACCGCCTCGAGGGTTTCCCGCTCCTGAGCCGCAAACCCTTTAACCGTCGCTACCAGGTTGGGAATCAGGTCCGCCCTGCGTTGAAGCTGCGCATCAAGATCGCCCCAGGCTTTGAACACCGTTTCTTCATAGCGCTGCATCGTATTGTAGCCGCAGCTTGAGAGTAAAACGGCGGCCACAATTACTGCTCCGATTATGAAGGCCTTTTTAACTGCAATTTTCATAGTCACCTCACCAAGTTCTGTGTGTTTTCTATAATGTACGTTTTCATTATTCTGTTTTCAAGGCTTGCCCAAAAAAAGACGCGTCCGGGAAAAGCGCCCCCTGGCCACGGGCGGTACATTTGAATACAATAGCGGTTGCTGGAGGGTTGTTCCCGTGGGCGGGATCCCGAAGGATGTCGGATTCGAGACCGTGATTTCGGCGTTGAGCTTTGCCCATCAGATACAAAGAAGCGCCTGTTTCGACGTTTCCCCTTTCGGCAGCTGTACTTTCTCCTGCGCGGAAGAGTACCCGCCTATCTGCGATCAAGGAAATAAATATGGAAGATAGGTTGAACCACATAAAAAAACGGCTGAAACAATCCAAGGTATACTACAGCCGTTACAGCCCTCGTTCGGATATGATGTACGAGATCGACGAGGCCGACGACGATCTCAGTTGGATGATCTATGAGATCGAAAGGCTCAGAGAAGAGAGCAGGGAGTTGAGAGATCGACTGGAGAGCAGGTCCGGCGAGGCTTGAGGAAGGAGCAGAGGATGGGTAAGGCAAAGCTGAGTGGTGCGAAAGCGCTGGTTCGAGCCCTGGAATCCCAGGGTGTAGAGGTGATTTTCGGATATCCGGGTGGAGCAACCCTTCCGATATACGACGAGCTGGCGAAATCGTCGATCCGTCATGTCCTGTCCCGTCATGAGCAGGGAGCGGCCCATATGGCCGACGGCTATTCCCGTGTCACGGGAAAAGCCGGTGTGTGCATGGCTACCAGCGGACCCGGGGCCACCAATCTGGTGACCGGATTGGCAAACGCCTATATGGATTCCTCCCCGCTTGTCGCTATAACCGGTCAGGTCCCTCGACCGATGATCGGAAACGATGCCTTCCAAGAGGTTGACATTACGGGGATCACGATTCCCATCACCAAGCACAACTATCTTCTACAACAAGCGTCGGAAATACCTCATGTGACTCAGGAGGCTTTCTTCCTGGCTTCGACGGGACGAAAAGGGCCGGTGCTGCTCGACATTCCCAGGGATGTCCAGCTGGAGGTCTTCTCATCCCACCAGGCCAAATATCCCCCGCTGGAAGGATACCGGCCTACGGTGACGGGGCATCCCGGGCAAATCAAACGGGCGGTGACCCTCCTGAAATCGGCCCAGAAACCGCTGATCATCGCCGGTGGGGGAGTAAGCTTGGCATCCGCCCGAGATCTGCTCGTCCAGTTCGCGGAGAAGGCGGACGTCCCCGTGGTCTACACCTTGATGGGCAAGGCCTCCTTCCCCAATTCCCACCCCCTGTGTTTCGGCCTGATGGGATACCACGGCCGGATCGAGGCGAACTACGCCATCACAAACGCGGATGTCATTCTTGCCGTGGGAACACGCTTCGGAGATCGGTCCACCGGGCCGCTCAAAACCTTTGCGACACAGGCCAAGATCATCCATACCGATATCGATCCCGCGGAAATCAGCAAGAATGTGCCGAGCTATCTTCCCATCGTCGGAGATGCCGGACGGGTTTTGGAGCAGCTTGTCGAGCTGATCCCCGCGAAGAAACACGCTCAGTGGACGCTGGAGTTGCGGCAGACGGCGGAAGAACATCCGCTGAAGGCCAAGAGCTCCGGAGTTACCATCCCCAATATTTTACGGATTCTAAAAAGCTTGGTGCCGGATCCGATCATCGTTACCGACGTGGGGCGGCACCAAATCTTCACAGCCCACTACTTTCCCGTGGATTCTGGTCATTCCTTTGTAACCTCCGGCGGTCTGGGTACCATGGGATTCGGTGTGCCCGCCGCCATCGGAGCCAAGGTGGGCCGGCCGGATCGGACGGTCATCGATATAGCCGGGGACGGCAGTTTCATGATGACGTGCCAGGAAGTGGCATCCGCCGTGGCGGAGGACATTCCCATCGTCGTCCTGGTGATGAATGACTACTGCCTGGGAATGATCAAACAGCTTCAGGACGCTTCCTACGGCAGACGCTACGAGGCCTGCAAGTTCGGCAGGAATGTCGATTTCGCCCGTCTGGCCGAAAGCATGGGAGCGGCAGGTTTCAAGGTAACCCGGGAGGATGAAATTGCCCCGGCGATCGAGCAGAGCTTGGCTGCCGGTCGCCCGGCAGTGGTGGATTGTGTTTTAGAGGATCCCGGTAATGTGTACCCCATGGTAACAGGTTCATCCTTGTTGGAATATGTTGAGTAGGAGGAAACGATGCGGCATACGATTTCTGTCTTGTGCGACGATACCCCTGGAGTCATGACCCGCGTTTCCGGACTGTTCTCTCGAAGGGGCTTCAACATCGAAAGTCTCAGCGTCGGTCACACCGAGCTGCCCGGCAAGAGCCGCTTCACCATCGTGACCACCGGGGACGATACGGTATTGGAACAGGTGCGCAAACAGCTGCAGAAGCTGGTGCACGTAATCAAGGCCTGGGACATCAAGCACGCCGAAGCGGTAGAGAGGGAGCACGCCCTGTTGAAGATCGAAGTAGAGGACAAGCGGCGGGCGGAACTGCTTCAGATCGTCACCGCGGTACAGGCGCGGATCGTGGATTCCTCCGCATCGATATGGATCTTGGAAGTGACCGGCGATACCAGTTCCGTGGACAACGCCTTCAACCTCTTCAAGGATTATCACATCCTAGAGTCGATCCGGACGGGAAAGATCGCCCTTGAACGGGGACCCAGCCGGGTGATGAAGAAATAGCAAATGGACCGGGTACAGGCTCAGTACGTCGCCAGGAGAAAAAAAGAAGATCTGTCCTTCATGGTGATCCGATTCATGAAGGTTCATGTTTTGTTCTCCGAGATCTATACCGAGTTCCAAGCCATTCAGAACGAGGGTGGTGATTTCGGGCATTCGGGATTGTTCGACAAAATCAGGAAGCTCGAGGAGGGGCTCGTCTTCGATATCAAGGAGAAGGCCCACTTTCTCTTCAGAAGCGAGATACCAGAGGCCGGGGAAGCCAACGGCGTAGGGGGGAGGTTTGCGGATCTGGAAAAAATTCTTTCCACCGGTAAGCATCAGAAAGCGGACAGGACGAACGCTCGAAAGATCTTCTCGGCCCTGCGAAAATCCCTGGTCAGCAAGTCCATCGACTCCTATATAGGGACGGGCTTCCATCTGTTCATGATTCTGCGGGAGAGCGTCTACCAGCTCGAGTACTACGTACCCGACTACCTCAGCGAGCTGGGATATTTGACCCGGATAGAAGGTCTGACTCAGGAAATCGGCTACGAGTTCGACGAAGAGGAGGAGCACGAGCTGGATCACATCAGGCAGGTGGTGAAGCTCTGCCAGAGCATAACCACGGACACCAAAGAACTGGCTACCACGGCTTTGGAACGCTGCATGACCCTGTTCCGGGAAACCGCGGAGATCCTCCGCCACTCCATCGAAGAATCCGGATCGAATGAAGTTCTGGTTCTCAACCTGCTGAAGGAGCGGCAGCTGGTGGAGCGGATCTATGGCCCGGGGTCTTGGGAAACTTTATTGGGACACATGTTTCGTTCCTCCGGGCAGGCCGGGGAGAGCGGTGTGGAGAAGGCGGTGCGGTTCGTCAGGAAAACATGCGGAAACACGGAGGCCTTGGAGGAGTAGGACAACTTCTTATTTTTCTATGCCCACTTCGAAGATCCCGCCTCGGTTGAGGAGAATTGCATGCCGTTTGCACGGGAGATGGCTGAAGGTTTGCAGCAGGGCGTGAACACCACCGTTGGCCAAAAAGTTGCGGAAATTGCTGTGATGCTCTTTTCCGGCCATCTTCTCTATCCCTCGTATGATTAAGGCCGGCCACTTCCAATCGCTTTCCAGTTTGAAATCGAAATCCATAATCAACAAGATTCCACCGCCCTTCACAACCCTCATAGTCTCACGAAGAACGGGGATCCTATGCGCGGAATCCATCTCGTGAAGCACCATAGATATCAGGGCCAGATCGAACTCTCCATTTTGAAAGGGAAGATCTAGACCATCCGCCTGGAAGAATCTCAACGTTGGCGGCAGCCGGGGGGAGAACAGGGACGGCAAGAGCTTCTCTGACAGGTCCACTGCGGTGACACTCATCCCTTCTCTGGCGATCAAAGCTGCCTGGACACAGGTGCCGCAGCCGACCTCCAGAACCCGAATTTTTCCACGGCCCGCTATCAGGGAGAGCATCCGTTTTTTTGCCGCGGACAGGAATGGTTCGATGAAGATCAGATAGATCAGACGAGACAGTCTGTTGTGCAATTTCCGGCTGGTCACTACACTCAAATCTTACAAGGATTGGGTGTGAAGGAAAAGTCGTTCTATTGGATCTACATGCTGCGGCTTGCCAACGGCAGCTACTATACAGGCTACACCAAAGACTTAAAGGGAAGGTATCGAGCCCATTGCACCGGAAAGGGAGCAAAGATAACCCGCAGTTTCCCCCCGGTGGCCATTGTCGGGTGCTGGAAGCTATTCTCCGGGAAGGGGGACGCCATGCGGGTAGAAGCCCGGATAAAGGGCTGTTCCCGGAGCATGAAGCAAACTCTGATCGACAATCCGCACAAGCTCCAAGAACTCCTCGAGCGGCAGGGCGAGGCGGGCGGGCGGGGAAAAGACAAAGTGTTGATCCTGCCGCAGGATCCCGATACGATTGCCCGTGAGGCGAGTGCTTCCGCGATTGATCCTATTGACCATTTTTAGAACTTCCCTTTACAGTGAAGCTTCAAAATCCTGAGGAGACGTGCATGGATGCAGTAGTGTGTAAGTTTGGTGGGTCCTCTGTGGCCGATGCCAAGCGAATTCGCAACATTCGAGAAATAATTCGTTTGGACCCGCGCAGACGCTTCATCGTGGTTTCAGCCCCAGGGAAAAGGAATAAGACCGACAAGAAGATCACCGATCTGCTCTACCTCTGTCATGAACTGGCCGAACAAGGCCTCGAGATAGACGAGCCCTTCCATCTGATTCGGGAGCGCTATCTGGAGATCGCCGGAGAACTTGGAGTCAGCCTGGACGTTACCACATTACTCGACGATCTGGACAAGCAACTCCGGACCGGGGTCTCCCAGGATTTTGTCGCCTCCCGCGGGGAGTTTTTATGCGCCCGCATTGTTGCTTCCTCGTTCCAGGGCGAGTTCGTCGATGCCGCCGATCACATCACGATCAATGGTGAGGGCCTGGTCGAAGAGCGAAGTTACAAGAGCCTGGCCTCCGCACTGAGCGGAGACGGCATCTACGTGATTCCCGGATTCTACGGATCGACCCCGGAGGGGGAGGTCAAGACCTTCTCTCGGGGGGGATCGGATATCACGGGGGCGATCGTGGCTCGGGCCGTGCACGCCGCCGTCTACGAGAACTGGACCGATGTGTCCGGCTTTCTCATGAGCGACCCGACTATCGTGGTCAACCCGAAACCGATGCGGACCGTGACCTACCGGGAGATCCGGGAGCTCGCCTACATGGGTGCCAATGTGTTTCACGAGGAAGCGATTTTCCCGGTGTCCCGGGAAAAGATACCCATCAACATTCGAAACACCCACTATCCGGCAGACCCCGGTACGATGATCGTTCATCAGCGGGATACCAAGGACAGGGTTGTCGTCGGAATCGCCGGCAAGACCGGGTTTTCAATCATCTTTGTCGAGAAGCTTCTGATGAACAAGCTGGTGGGTTTTGGGAGAAAACTATTCGGTGTCCTCGAGGCGCACGGGATCAGCTTCGAGCACGCCCCTTCCGGGATAGACACCATGTCTGTGATCGTGAGAGACGACCAGCTGAAGGGGAAGACTCAAAGGGTTCTGGAGGATATCAAGAAGCAGCTGGACCCGGACAGGGCGGAGATCTCGAGCGGCTTTGCCTTGATCGCAACCGTGGGGGAGGGAATGGCCTATCGACCGGGCATTGCGGCCAGGCTTTTCTCCGCCCTCTCGAACGCGGGTATCAACATACGCATCATCGACCAGGGCTCTTCAGAAATCAATATCATCGTTGGCGTGGAGACCGCAGATTTCGAAAACGCGGTCCAGGCCATTTATCAGGCCTTCTGCTGATGGAAGCGATGCAGGTCGATTTACGCGGGCAGACTGCCCTGGTTACGGGAGCGGGCCGAGGGATCGGTCGAGCAATCGCCTCGGCCCTGGCTGCTGCCGGAGCCAGAGTCTTTCTGGCGGCCCGGACAACCGCACAGCTGGAGTCCGTTGCTCGGGAGATCCGCCAAAACGGTGGAACAGCTGTTCCGGTTCCTACGGATCTGTCGAACGAAGAGGATATTCAGTCTCTGTTTCAAACGATCAGAGACCAGGCGGGAGGGCTCGATATCCTGGTGAACAATGCCGGAGTCGGGGTTTTTGGATCGCTTGCGGAGTTCTGTTCTTCGGATTTCGACAGGCTGATTCAGGTCAACACAAAAGCGGTGTTTCTATGCTGCCAACAGGCGCTGCATCTCATGATTCCTTTGAAGAAGGGCTACATCATCAATATTTCCAGCGTGGTCGGTTTTAAAGGATATCCGAACCAGGCGGCCTACACCGCCAGCAAGCACGCGGTGATGGGTCTGACCAAGTCTCTGGCCGTAGAGGCCCAGGAGTGCGGGATTCGAGTATCCGCGGTTCTTCCCGGGGGAGTCGACACTGGGATGGCCGCCGAGGCACGTCCCGACCTGGATCCGAAGATCCTCCTGCAGCCCGAGGATATCGCCCATACGGTTCTGTATCTGTTGTCGCTTTCCGATCGAGCGGCTGTAGATCAGATCTACATCCGCAGACGCGGCAGCCAACCCTTTTAAGGCGGTAGTAGAAGTATGGAGCGGCGGCGGAAGGATACCACCGGTACCGGCTGAATGACTCTTACCTTTTTAGGGACAGGTACCAGCCACGGGGTGCCGATGATCGCCTGTTCCTGTCCAACCTGCACATCGCCCGACCCGCGGGATGTCCGCACCAACGCCTCTGTTTTGATTTCCGTAGTAGAAAAAAACATCCTTATCGACTGCGGCAGGGATTTTCACCAGCAGGCGGTCAAACAACGTCTGGACCGTGTCGATCACGTCCTGCTGACCCACACCCATTTCGACCATATTGCGGGGATCGACGATCTGCGCGTGTTCACATCGCGGCGCGGAGAATCGATTCCGGTTTTCGGACGGCAGGATCATCTGGCCTACCTCAGGACCTACATCTATCACTATCTCTTCGATCCCAATGTACAAAAGGGCGGCGGCATCGCAGACATCGATCTTGTGGCCCTGAACGGCCGATTCCTCCTGGAAGGCATGCTGATCGAACCCTTGCCGGTGTATCACGGAGCCATGGAGATCCTGGGATACAAGTTTGGAAACTGCGCCTACCTGAGTGATGTGTCTATGATTCCCAATGCAACCCTGCAGAAGCTGTATGGTCTGGACGTTCTCATTCTCGGCGCTCTGCGGCACACCGAACATCCCACCCATTTCAACATATCCCAAGCCCTTGCGGTCGTTTCGGAGGTGGAGCCCAAACGGAGTTATTTTACCCATATTTGCCACGACGTTCTTCATGAACAGGTGGAGAAGGAATTCACGAATCCCGACAGTCCCTACTGGAGCTCCCTCGAGGTACACCTGGCTTATGACGGATTGAGCCTGGAGCTTTGAGGCCCGCCTGGGGCTGCCCTTTCTAAGATGTTTCTGCGGCTTCCCGGTCCAGGTATTGCATCTGGTAGAGGTTGTAGTACATCCCCTGTTTGGCGATCAGCTCATCATGGGTTCCGGATTCGAAGAGTTGCCCCTTGTGCAGGACGATGATGCGATCGGCGTGGCGAATCGTAGACAGGCGATGGGCGATAACCAGCGAGGTTCTGTTCCGCAGCAACTCGACAAGAGCTTCCTGAATCAGTTTTTCCGTTTCCGTATCGATGTTCCCCGTGGCTTCATCGAGTATCAGGACATCGGGGTCGTGAGCCAACACCCGGGCGAAGGAGAGCAGCTGTCGCTGCCCCATGGAGAGATTGCCGCCTCTCTCATGGAGCTTCGTATTCAATCCATCGGAGAGTCCGTCGATGAACGTATCCGCCCTAACCAGCTTAGTTACCCGCTCGATGGTCCGATCGGAGATGTCGCTGCCTAAGCGGATGTTCTCGGCGATGGTGTCTGAGAACAGAAACACATCCTGGAGCACCGACTGCACGCGCCGCCGGAGTGTGGCGGTGGGCACACTTCTTATGTCCACCCCGTCCAGGCGAATCGCTCCACCCTGAATATCCCAAAGCCGGGTCAATAGAGAGGTGATGGTCGTTTTCCCCGCCCCTGTGTATCCGACAATGGCAACGGTCTCGCCGGGATTGACGGTAAAGGACAGGTCTTTCAGCACGGTCTCCCCCTCTTTGTACCAGAAGGTGACCTTATCGAACTCTATCGAGCCTTTTACCGAACGCAAAGTTTGTGCCGAGGCGGGCTCATCTATCTTCTCGTCGGTGTCCAGAAGGTTGAATACCCGCTCTGCTCCGGCCATGGCGGACTGCAGAATGTTGTACTTTTCTGAAAGGTCCATCACGGGCTGGTAGAACATGCGGATCAGGTTGAAAAAAGCGATCAGTATGCCCAGAGAGATCGAGTCTTTGAGGAGGAAGGAGGCTCCGAAAAAGAGAATCACAGCCGTGGAAACACTTGCCAGAAGATCGATGATCGGGCGGAAGGTGGCGAACACAAACATCTCTCCGAGATTCGATTTGAGCAGGCTCTCGTTGCGCTCCCGGAATTCCCGATGACTCCGCTGTTCCTGAACGAACAGTTGGACGATCCGCATGCCCGATAGGTGCTCGGCGATGAAGGCATTGAGCCGGGATACGGCCAGGCGTACCGCCCGGAAGGCGTTCCTCGCCTTCTTACGGAAGATCGCCGTAACCACGAACACCGGCGGCAGGGTCAACAGCATCACTCCTCCAAGCCGCGGACTGAGCAGGAACAGGGCGATCGTGACCCCGATCATCATACTGAAATCCTTCAGTAACGCCGGCAGGACGTCAGTGAACAGCTCGTTTATGGTTTCCACATCGTTGGTGATTCGTGAAACCAAACGGCCTATTGGATTCTTGTCGATGAATTTCAGGGATAAATGCAGGGTGTGATCGAACAGCTGAGTGCGGGTGTCCTTCATGATCATTTGGCCCACGTAGGCCTGCAGATACACCTGTAGAAAGGTGAAGATGAACACTCCGAGAAGAATCGCGAACAGGACGCGGACCAGGGAGCCGAGTCCCTCGAGATCGTCCTGGCGGACGATCCGAATCTCCTCTTTCGACAGGAACCGAAGATCTTTTTCCGTTATGGCAGCGATGCTAGTCCCCGTGTGGAACAGTTTGGGATGATCTGCGATCACTCTCCGAGCTTCGGATTTGTCCTCGTATCCTTCCAGAATGAAGAAATTCTCCGCCAGCAGGGATCCCTGTTCACTCAGCTCACGCTTCTGTAGTGCATTCAGTTTGACGAGCTTGGAGGACGGCAGGAAGTACAGCTCATCCACCAGTCGGGCCTCAACAATAGGCTGAAGTTGTTCGCGGACGCCGGGGGATATCTCGTCGATGCGGATCCCCCGATAGTAGGGCAGGATGTGATTGTCCGTAGCCCGCTGCAGCAGAATCGGGACGAGCAATTCGCCTGCTGTAGCCAGAGCGAGTACGAGAAGAGAAAAAACGAAGACGAGCAGATACGGCTTTAAGTAGAGGAGGAGCCGTTTCATGATGTCGGCATCGTAGCCTTTTAGGATGTCTTCCGGTTCGAAATAGTCGCTCATTTTCTTCGAAACGCCTCTTCCAGCTGTTGCAGGCGGTAGATGTCGGCATAGAAGCCCTTCTGCGCGAGTAGCTCTTCGTGACTGCCGAGCTGGGCGATCCGTCCGTCCTCCAACACCACGATCCGATCCGTCGTCTTCAGTGTAGAGATCCGGTGGGAGATGAGGATCAGCGTTTTTCCCTTCAAAAAGGGCAGTAGATCCTTGAGAATCGCGTCTTCGGTCTCCGTATCGACGGACGACAGGGAGTCGTCGAAGATGTAGATCGAAGCATCGCTGGCCAGGGCGCGGGAGATCGCGACCCGCTGCTTCTGACCTCCGGACAGCGTTATCCCCCTTTCCCCCACTACGGTTTCCGATCCGGCTGGAAAGGCGCTGAAGTCCCGCTCTATCGTGGAGATCGCGGCGACTTCCCGGACCAACTCACCATTACCGTTTCGGCTGCCGAAGGCGATGTTGCCCCGGATGCTGGTTGAAAAGAGGAATGTCTCCTGAGGTACCGTGCTGATGGCGTTGCGCAGGACAGTCAGGTCGTAGGAACGGACATCCAAGCCGTCTATAAAGACCATTCCGGGGGGTGGGTCAAGAATCCGTGGTAGAAGCTGCACCAAGGTGCTCTTCCCGGACCCGGTCTTTCCCAGAATTCCGAGAATGCTGCCTGACGGGATGTCGATATTGAAATCTTTCAGGACTTCCTTTTCCACCCCGGGATATGTATAGTTCAGATTCCGAATACTGATCTCACCCCGTATCGGTTTGCGAACCATCTGATCGGCCGGGGGACTCTGGATATCCGGCTCCTCCTCCAGGATCCTGTTGATTCGTCCGAGGGAAGCTCCGGCTCGCTGTATCATGTTGATCGTGAAGCCGGCGCCCAGCATCGGCCAGATAAGCATCTGCAGGTAGGCCAGAAAAGCCGTGAACTCTCCCGGAGACAAAGATCCTTCGATGACCGCCCCGCCGCCGAGCAGGATAAGAATCAGGGAAGTGATCCCGGCCAAAAACCCCACCGCCGGGAATAGAACGCCCCAGGTTCGAACCAGGACCATGTTGCGGTTGGAATAATCCGCGTTTTTTTCGAGGAATCGCTTGCCAAAGGTCGATTCCTTGACGAAGGTCTTCAGGACCCGGATCCCGGTCAAGGATTCCTGGGTCAAATCACTCAGCGTGGAAAATCCCTCCTGAACCCGGCGGAACTGCTCCCCGATCAGACGGCCGAAAAAGATCACTCCGATCGTAATGACCGGCAGCGGTGATATCGACAACAGGGTCAGGCGGGGATTCTTGCTCAGCATGATAATCAGAATCGCGATGGTCATGAAAAAGCCGTCGACGAAGGAGACCAGAGCGAAGCCCGAAGCCTGCCGGATCGCGCGCATATCGTTGGTCATGCGGGCCATCAGATCCCCGGTCTTAACCTTGCCGTAGAAAGTCGAGGAGAGGGATTGGAGATGGACAAACAACCGCTCCCTCAACTCCGCCTCGATGCGCCGTGATGCGCCGCCCAGGAAGTAGCGCCAGAAGTAGCGGCCTATCGCGATCAGCACGGCAATCCCCACCATCAGCAGAACGATGGGCAGCATGTCGTTGAGTGTGAAGGAGCCCGAGGCTATCGTGTCGATGGCCCGGCGCAGGAGCTGGGGCAGGTACAGCTGGCCTCCGTTGGTTATCAGTAGAAAGAACAATCCGGCCAGGTATTGGGGGAGTCGTTTTTTTATATATGGAATGAGGGTTCTAAACTCTTTGAGCACCGGTTAAAAGTACAGATTATTTGGGATTTAATCAAAACCTTTTCTGGCCCGTCGGCTTAGTCGACTTCCTTGACTCCGCCGGCCAGGTTCAAGGCCTCCAGGTACCAGTAGACCCCTGAGCGGGCGAAGTGGAACTCGATCGGTTGGGGACCGTTGAAAGCATCTGGCCCGTCCACGGTGCCTTCGAGAGGATTCCCGAACACAGAGTCGAGGGTAATCGTGTAGGTGCCGGCATCCGGGAAATCCGGGGGAAACCACACGTCCCAAGTGCTGCCGGTATCGCTGTCGCGGATCGTCACGTAGTCAACGGTTTCCGCCTCGAGGAAGTTTTGGTATAAATATTCCCGCGATCCGTTCAGATCCGCTTCGAAGAGCAGCACCCGCTCCCGTTTCGATGTCCCGAACGGCGCGCAGGAGAACATAGACACAAGCAGAGATAGAACGAGGAAACTGAATCCAATTCTGTTAGAAAGCCGTTTCAATATTTCCTCACGTTACTCAACGATGACACTTCCACTCCAGTAGTGTAGTTCCTCTATTAGCCAATTGGTTCCATCCGAGATCATAACGAATCTCATTTCATCTGTACCGCTTCCAGCCCCGAACACTGAAGGACCATTTATTGTGGCTCTGACATTCAAAGAATCCGAATCGTTAATGCTGGACAATGTATAAGGCGTCCCATCACCGACCGGAAA
>CAZSBH010000057.1:0-26464 GCA_964604845.1 uncultured Spirochaetaceae bacterium | reverse complement strand
CAAAAGCAGTAGGAATAGATCTAGGAACCACCAACTCGGTTATCGCCGTCATGGAAGGCGGCAAGCCGGTGGTTGTACACAACAGTGAAGGTGCGCGAACCACCCCCTCGGTGGTTGCCTACAACAAAGAGGGAGAGCGTCTGGTCGGACAGCTGGCCAAACGTCAGTCCGTGCTCAATCCCGAAGGCACCATTTCCTCGGCCAAGCGTTTTGTGGGCCGAAAATACAGTGAGGTAGCTTCGGAGATCGAGATTGTACCCTATAAGGTTGAATCGGGCAGCAACGACGCGGTTCGTTTCACGATCCGGGGCAAACAGGTCGCCCCTGAAGAGATTTCCGCCCAGGTGCTGCGGAAACTGGCCGATGATGCGTCAAATTATCTGGGTGAGAAGATCAACCGGGCCGTGATCACGGTGCCGGCCTACTTCAACGACGCTCAGCGCCAGGCCACCCGCGACGCCGGACGTATCGCCGGACTGGAAGTTCTGCGTATCATCAACGAACCCACCGCGGCTGCTCTAGCTTACGGATTGGAAAAGAAGACAAACGAAACCATCATGGTCTTCGATCTCGGAGGCGGCACCTTCGATGTATCCATTCTCGAGGTAGGCGAGGGCCTCTGCGAGGTTCGCGCCACTGCGGGGGACACACATCTCGGTGGAGATGATTTTGATAAAGCCCTAGCCGATTGGCTGGCCGCGGAGTTCAAGAAAGAACAGGGCGTTGATATTCGTAAAGACCGACAGGCTCTGCAGCGCCTCTACGAAGCAGCGGAGAAGGCCAAGATCGAACTTTCCGCAGCCGCCCAAACCACGGTGAATCTGCCCTTCATCACAGCCGATGCAAGTGGTCCCAAACACCTGATGATCAATGTGACTCGATCCCAGTTCGATCAGCTCACCCGACATCTGGTAGAGCGGACCATGGGTCCGGTCAAACAGGCTCTCGGCGACGCCAAGTTGAGCACGGAAGAGATCGACGAAGTGGTACTGGTCGGGGGCTCAACCCGAATCCCGGCGGTACAGGAAATCGTGAAGGAGCTGACCGGCGGCAAGCAGCCCAATATGTCCGTTAATCCCGACGAGGTGGTTGCGATCGGCGCAGCCGTACAGGCGGGCATCATCCAGGGAGATGTAAAGGACGTGCTCCTGCTCGACGTGACTCCCTTGTCCTTAGGCGTGGAAACTTTGGGTGGGGTCATGACACGGGTCATCGAGCGCAACACCACCATCCCGGCGCGACGCTCGGAGGTGTTTTCCACAGCCGACGACAACCAGACGGCGGTGGATATCGTTGTGCTTCAGGGCGAGCGATCCATGGCCCGGGACAACCGGACTTTGGGCCAGTTCAAACTCGAAGGAATCCGCCCGGCAACTCGGGGAATCCCCCAAATCGAAGTCGCCTTCGACATCGACGCCAACGGGATTCTCAACGTTTCGGCCAAAGACAAGGATACCGGTAAGGAACAGAAGATCTCCATCAGCGGATCGACCAATCTGGACAAGGGCGATATCGACAGGATGGTGAGGGAAGCCGAGTCCAATGCCTCGGAAGACAGACAGCGCAAGCAATCCGTCGAGGAACGCAACCAGGCGGACAGCCTGGCCTACCAGGTGGAAAAAGCGCTGGAGACCTTGGGCGACAAAGCCCCCTCCCATGAACGAGCCCGCTGCGAACAGCTGATTTCCGATATCCGCCGGGCGATTCAGGAAGAAGCTCCGCTGGAGCGGATCCGGGAGTTGAAGGATGAACTGCAACAGGCTTCGCACAATATCTCCTCGGCAGCCTCCGATCAGAGCGGCGGGGCGGGCGATCCCAGCCAAACCGGATACAACCAGGAGGCTCAGGACGGATACGGACCCTATAGAGGGAATGGCGGGGACAATCAGTCCGCAACCGCCACAAAAACAAGGCCTGAAGAGGACAATGTGATTGACGCTGAATTTTCGGAGGGGTAAATTAGTACGTGAGAGATGGCAGTAAAATATCAGGACTATTACGAGACACTCGGAGTACCCAGGGATGCCAGCCAGGAACAGATCCACGCGGCCTACAGAAAATCGGCCCGCAAGTACCATCCGGACATCAACAAGAGCCCGGATGCGGAGGATAAGTTCAAGCGGATAGGCGAAGCCTACGAAGTCCTGCGGGATCCGGAGAAGCGCAAACGCTATGATACTCTCGGAGACAACTGGAAGGCGGGGCAGGATTTCACCCCGCCTCCGGGCTGGGATTTCTTCAACTTTGGACAGGGAGCGGGGTCCCGCAAGGGGTCCCGCAAGGGGTCCGGCACCGGTGGCCAGAATTTCGATTTCCAGTTCTTCGGAGATCTCGGAGACTCATCGTTCTCCGGGTTCAGCGATTTCTTCGAGACTCTGTTTGGCGGCGGTGTGGGAGGTTTCGGCGGTACCGGTAGGCAGAGTGGAGCCCGCTCTTCCGCCCTGAAGGGGCAGGACCAGGAAGCGGAAATCACGATTCCACTAGAAGAGGCGTATCACGGGACCAAACGGAGCGTTACCCTGGAGACGGTGAATCCGGTCTATGCCGGTTCTCCGGCAGCCGGTGGCCGGGCGAGGCGGGAAACCAAAACTTTGGAGGTCAAGATCCCCGCCGGCACAACCGACGGCCAGCGCCTGCGCCTGCGTGGGCAGGGGGGGAAAACAGCCGGCAGAGAAGCACAGGGAGACCTGTACCTGCGGGTCCGCATCGCACCCCATTCGATCTACCGGTTGAACGGGCACGACCTGGAGCTGGATGCCCCGGTCACTCCTTGGGAGGCTGCACTGGGAGCACGTATCGAGGTACCGATCATCGGTGGAAAGGCCTCGGTAAAACTGCAGCCCGGTACTCAGAGTGGTCAGCGCCTGCGTCTCAGAGGAAAAGGATTTCCAAGGAAGAACGGCAGCCACGGCGATCTGTACGTCCGGATCAGAATCGAGGTGCCGAAAAACTTGAGTTCCCGGGAGCGGCAGCTGTTCGAGGAGTTGTCCGAGGCTTCTTCCTTTCACCCTCGGCGCTGGTAGATATATTTAATGAACGTTTTCCAAGAATTTTACCAAATTCTCAAACATTTACAGGCTGAACGAATCGACTATGCTCTGATCGGCGGTGTTGCCGTTGCCTTTCATACCGAACCTCGGTTTACAAGGGATATCGATCTCCTAATCCGGGAAAACGATCTGGAAGGGGTGAGTAAAATCCTCAAGAAGGAAGGCTATTTTCAGTCAGCCTCCCCATGGGCTTTCCGGGACTCTATCACGACGCTCTACCGATTTCTCAAGGTCAAGAATGCAGACCAAATGATCATTGACATCATAGTTGCCGGAGACGATCGCCACGAGCGGATCATTACAGACGCCCTCCAGGCGGAGGCGGAAGGGAAGGGAATAGTAAAAGTCGCCAACAAGGCGGATCTGATCTGGCTGAAAAGACGGAGAAACTCAAAGCAAGACCAGGCCGACATAGCGAGGTTGTCAGATGAAGCGTCTTGATGAGGTTCTGAACGCCCTGGCTATACTCTATGATTTCTATAGAGAGATCGCAAAGTTCAAATTCAAAGAGAAACGAAGTTACGACGGAGCTGCTCTAACGGACCTGGAATCGGAATCACGTCATCCTGCCAAGTGATAAGCGCCTAAATCGGTTTTTCTATTGTACCTTGACCACTCCCTCGAAAATCGATTCCCATCAATCCAAAATACCTAAAGTATTGCCAATAAAGAAATTAGTTATTACTATATAGGTAAGATATGCCATCACAGATCTGTCATTTGATATTCGCGGAAGACTCTCTTCGGGAAGCCCTTGGCAACGATGCCGAAAAAATGCTCAGAGAATCGGGGAATATCTACCGCTTCGGGGCTCAAGGTCCCGATTTTTTTTACCACAACCAACGGACCAGACCGACGGGCTTGAAGTACGGGGTAAACGCTCACCGCGAGGACTACGGCCGACTGGTCGCCCACATGATCCACGAGCTGCGCCATCTGGAGGCGAAATGCTACGAGGGCCTCCCTCAGCTGAAGGCCTACATCCTCGGATTCACCACCCATGCCTTCCTGGACAAGAAGACCCACCCTTTTATCGATTACTTCTCCGGCTGGGTGGATGTAGACCGGGAGGAAACGGAAATCTACTACCGCTGCCATATATTCATGGAGCGGATTCTCGATGTTCTGATGCTCGAGCTCAAACGAGGTTTGAACATCCGGGAGTTCAGTCTTCTTCCTCTTCTGGATTGCGGGGCAATGCTGCCCTACGGGATTATCAAGACTCTGGTGAAGAGCCTGAATATCACCTATCCGAATACCCACTTCAAGTCCAGAGACCGCCGGCGCGTGGAAAACGCATATATCGACTGTATGGGATTCTATACCTTCATCGACCCCCTGAATCCCCACTTCAGACGCCAGGCCTACGAGCGGGATCGCAGCTCCCGCGGAGACCAGAGACGCCTGGCCTTGTTCCATCCCTTCGAGCTTCCAGATGATATCGACTTCCTCAACCTCGGGCACAGCACCTGGACACACCCCTGCAACAGTGAATGGCGGCACGAGGAGAGTTTCCCCGAACTCTTTGATGCCGCATTTAGCGAGGCGGTTCCCGCCTTGCAGGAAATGCATGAGATCGTGGAGGGTAGAGGCGAACCCGGGCGGGCCGAGGAATTGATCGGAAATCAATCCCTCGGTACAGGTCTATACTGGCACGATAACTACAAATTGCTGCACAGCGACCCTCTGCCACTGCCGGAACTGCTCGACAAGATGTACCTCGAGTTGGACGAAACACCGGCGGCGGGCTTGCGGACCTAGCGGATCGCTGCCTTTCAGAATTGACCCCCCCAGAAGGGGATGCTATCATAGGCAACCATGGATCCACGGGAAATAAAAGACAATCTTCGCGACAAGGGCTACTCAAAAGCGGCCCGCTTCCTCATGCTTCTCGGCAAAGAGGAAGCGGCGAAGGTAATGAAGCATCTCGAGGAAGAAGAGATCGCCGGAATTACCAAAGAGATCGCCCAGATCGACAAGATCGAATCGAACGAAGCCGCAAAGATCCTGGAAGAGTTCGGCTACCTGCTGAAAACGCAGGACCTGGTAGCCCGGGGCGGGCTCGCCATGGCCGAGGCTATCTTGCGCAAAGCATTCGATGAAGACAAGGCAACGGCGCTGGTCAACAAGCTGAAAAACCGAACAGCTCCCCATCCCTTCTCCTTTTTGATGGACCTGGACTTCGAGCAGGTCCGGTTGCTTCTAAAAAATGAATCCGCTCCGGTACTGACCGCTATACTTCCGCACCTCAGCCCGGACCGGGCCGCGGAGGTGCTGCACTCCCTCGATGAAGAGCTGCAGCTTCAGATAGTCAAGCGTATGGCTAGGCTCAAGGAGATAAGTCCGGAGGTATTGCGCCAGGCTGAAGGCTCCCTTAAAGAGAGGATCAGGGCTCAAGGTCAGATCGTTACTGAAGAAGTGGACGGCCAGGCGGTGCTGGCGGAAATCCTGCGCAACATGAAATATGCGAACGAGCGGGAAATTATGGAACAGCTCGAACTGTCCGAGCCGGCGCTGGCCAGGGAAATCGAGAAGAAGCTTCTGACCATGGACGTGCTGCTGAGGATCCATGATAAAGACCTGCAATCCGTACTGCGGGATTTCTCCGACAACGAATTGGCCTTGCTGTGCAAAGGATTGAATGAGAAGCAGGTGACTCAAATCAGGAGTAATCTCTCGGCACGGCGTTGGGCTTCGATCATCGCCGAGAGCGAGGACATAGGAGCCGTTTTTCGCTCCGAGGTGGACAAGGCGGTTGAGGACTTCCTCGATTACATCAAGCTCCAGAAGGAACAGGGAGAGATCAGCATCATCAAAGACGGAGATAAGGTTGTCGAATGAAAGAAAATGTGCCATCAACTGTGTTTATTGCTGACATCGCCGGGTTTGAAAACAAAGAGATCCAGATCGCCGGTTGGATGTACAACCTCCGTTCAAAGGGGAAAATCCATTTCCTCCAGCTGCGGGACGGGACGGGCCGCATCCAGGGTGTCGCCGTACAAGGCGAGTGTGATCCCACGAGTTTCGAAGCCATCGGGAACCTGAAGATGGAGGCATCGGTACTGGTCAGAGGCCGGGTTCGCAAAGATGAGCGCGCCCCGACCGGCTATGAGCTGACCGTAACCGGGCTCACGGTTGTCCAGAATCCCGAAGAGGATTTCCCCATAGCGAAAAAAGAGCACGGCATCGATTTCCTGTTGGAGAACCGTCACCTCTGGCTTCGTTCGAGCCAGCCCGGTGCTCTGCTGCGAGTTCGTCACGAAGCCATTGCTTCTCTGCGGAACTTCTACTACAACCGAGGATTTGTCCTGATCGACACGCCGATTCTTACCGGATCGATCGGGGAAAGTGCGGGAACCCTCTTCGAAGTCCCCTACTTCGACATGGGGAACGCCTATCTGGCGCAAACGGGACAGCTGTACCTCGAAGCCGCCTGTATGGCCTTCGGAAAGGTGTTCAACTTCGGTCCCACCTTCCGGGCGGAAAAGTCCAAGACCCGCCGACACCTGACCGAGTTTTGGATGCTCGAGGCGGAGGTCGCCTACCTGGACAACGAGGGCAACCTGCAGCTGCAGGAGGACATGATCTGCGCCCTGGTGGAGGACATCCTATCCCGCTGCCAGGAGGAGCTGAAAACCCTCGGGCGGGATGCGGAGAAGTTGAAGAAGATCACTCCCCCCTTCCCGCGTCTGGACTACGGGGAGGCGGTTCGTTGGCTGCAGGAGCAGGGATACGGCATCGAGTGGGGCAGCGATCTGGGTGCGGAGGAGGAAACCGTCCTGGCCGATCGCTACGACAAGCCCGTTTTTGTCGTCAACTACCCGAAGAAGGCCAAGGCCTTCTACATGAAGGAGAATCCGGAAAATCCCCAGACCGTGCTGTGCGCCGATCTGCTGGCTCCGGAAGGCTACGGCGAGATCATCGGCGGGTCCCAGAGGGAGGACGATCACGACAAGCTGCTGTCCCGGATCCGGGAGGAGAAGCTGCCGGAAGAGGGTTATACGTGGTACCTGGAGCTGCGGCGATTCGGTTCGGTTCCTCACTCGGGATTCGGGATCGGTCTGGAGCGAACCGTGACCTGGCTGTGCGGGATTCATCACATCCGGGAGGCGATACCCTTCCCCCGCACCATCAGTCGTCTATATCCGTAAGCACCCTACAGCTTATACAGGAGTTTATATGTCCATGAGCACAAGCCTCCGCTTCCTCGGTGCAGCGCAGAATGTCACGGGGTCCTGCTATCTCGTCGAGCACGAAGGCCGGCGTGTGCTCGTGGACTGCGGCCTATATCAGGAGCGAAACTACCGGGAGCGTAACTGGGCGCCCTTCGCCGTCCGCCCCGAATCCATCGACACGGTGCTGCTGACCCACGCCCACTTGGATCACTGCGGTCTGCTGCCCAAACTGGTGCGGGAGGGATTCAACGGGCCGATCTACTGCACCCCGGCGACGGGGGAAATCACCCGCATCGTGCTCCTCGATTCCGCCCGTATCCAGGAGGAAGATGCGCAGTCCAAACGCCGGCGCCACGAACGGGAGGGCCGAAAAGGACCGTATCCGGAACAACCCCTGTACACCGAAGAGGACGCCGAACGTACTCTGCCCCTGTTTCGCAAGGTCGGGTACGGCGAGCCGACTACCATCGGTGAGGGAATATCGGCGAGCTTTCACGAAGCCGGACACATCCTCGGCTCCGCCATGATCCGCTTGCAGGTAGCCGGATCAACCGGAGAGAGCAGATCCATCGTTTTTTCCGGTGATATCGGGCAGTGGGACAAGCCGATCATCGAGGATCCTACCATGTTTAAGGATGCGGACTACCTGGTCATGGAGTCGACCTATGGTGACCGCAGCCACGAGGATCCGGGAGAGATCGATCAGCTTCTTGCCGATGGGGTGAACGAAACTCACCAGGCCGGCGGCAACCTGCTCATTCCCAGCTTTGCGCTGGAGCGCACCCAGGAGGTGCTGTACTACCTCAACCGGCTGCTGCGGGAGGGCCGCATTCCCCACCTGATGGTGTTCGTCGACTCCCCGATGGCTATCGGCGTGACCGAGGTGTTCAAGAATCATCCCGAATTGTTCGACGATCCGATGCAGGATCTGATGAAGGCCGGACATTCTCCCTTCAGTTTCTCCGGTCTCAAACTGATCCGATCTGTGGACCAATCCAAGGCGATCAACCACATCCGAGGCACCTCGATCATCATAGCCGGCTCGGGGATGTGCACGGGGGGAAGGATCAAACACCACCTGGTGCACAACATCTCCCGGCCGGAGAGCACGATCCTCTTTGTGGGCTACCAGGCGGAGGGGACACTGGGAAGGGAGATCCTGAGCGGTGCCAAGGAGGTGCGCATCATGGGGCAGATGCGAAAGCGTCGAGCCCGGATCCGGAGGATCAACGGTTTCTCCGCCCATGCGGATCAACCGGGTTTGCTCCGTTGGCTCGGCGACCTGAGGAAACCGCCCCGGAAGCTGTTCCTGACCCATGGAGAGGCCGAAGCAATCCGGGTCCTCTCGGAAAAGATTCAGCAGGCCAGGGGGTGGCGGCCCTACGTGCCGGAGTACGGTGAGACTGTAGGTGTGCATTGACGCAAAAGCGTGGAAACCCGATTTGGGTTCAGCTTGGAGTTTCGGTTCGACGCAAACGAGCTTCAATCCAACCCACCGCTTCGGCTGTTGACGCAAAGACCTCGTGGGCGGCCCTCAGCCTGTCAGCCGGCAGGGAGTTAGTGACCGCCAACACGACAAGTCCGGCCTGGCGGGCGGATTGCACTCCCGCCGTCGAGTCCTCGATCGCTACACAGTACTCGGGGGGGACGCCCAGCCGCCCGACTGTAAGCAGGTAGCTGTCCGGCTCGGGTTTGGAACGCTTTACATCATTGCCGGTGACGATCGTGTGAAAACGATCCTTTACGCCCAGGATCTGCAGCATCAGTTCAGCTTCGGATCGCGAGCTGGAAGTAGCCAACCCCAAGAGAATCGAATCCAGCCCGGATAGTGCCTCCACAGAGCCGGGGATGGGTTTGAGTTCCTTTGCGATCAGCCGCCGAAAGATACGGCGCTTGTGCTTGAGAAGGTCCTCCGGAGAGACGGACAATCCGTGTTCCCGGACCACATCCTTGACGATCTCCGTATCGGGATAGCCGATCCAGTCATGCAGAGGCATACGACCTTCGTCAAGACGATACTCCCGGGCGATTTCCTCCCAGGCCAGGATGTGTAACCCTTCGGAATCCGCCAGCACTCCGTCCAGATCGAAAACCACAGCTCGTATATCTTCTGCAACCATGGCACCCACTTTATCTTCAAACCACCGCTTTTGAGAAGCCTTGTAAACCACATTACCTGCACTACGGGTCAGTCGATCCTCCGCCCACCTCACGTCTCGGTATTGAGGATCCCAGCCAAACATGGTATCAATTTAAGTCGGCGCACACCCTCAGGAGGTCGTTTTGTACAAACTCTCCATCGCCTATTTTCTCTGGTTAATCTCCGGATTCGGAGCTCTCGGTTTTCACAGGTTCTACCTGGGCCGTTTTGGAACGGGGTTGCTCTGGCTGTTCACCGGTGGGTTGGCCGGCATTGGCGGCCTGTTCGATCTGTTCTACATCCCGACCATGGTACGGGACGAAAACCTAAAACTTGGGTACCGGAACGTACTATCCGCGGATCCGGATTTTATCATCTCCGAACGAAGAGTTGACCCGGATCCAAAGGAATCACTGGAAAAAGTCATCCTGCGCACCGCAAAGAAAAACAAGGGAGTCGCCACCCCCGGTGAGGTGGCCCTGGAGGGAGATATCCCAATTGCCGAGGCCAAGAAGGCCTTGGAAAAATTGGTTACCGAGGGTTATGCAGAGATGCGTGTTCAGAAGTCCGGGACCATTGTCTACGTCTTTTTAGAGTTCCTCGAAGACGACACCCAGTTCGAGGAGATGTAGCAGCTCCCGCTCCAACCGACCCTTTATTGACATTCCCTACTCTCCCCCATAGTATCTGTCTCATGACGTCCAGCGAACTGAAAAAGAAATATATAGATTTTTTCACAGAGAAGGCACATGCGGCGATCTCGGGGAGCTCCCTGATCCCCGAAAACGATCCCACCGTTCTGTTCACCACTGCGGGAATGCATCCCCTGGTTCCCTACATCCTGGGGGAGCCCCACCCCGCCGGCAAGCGCCTGGTGGACGTACAGAAATGCATTCGCACGGGAGACATAGAGGAAGTGGGGGATCCCTCCCACCTGACCTTCTTCGAAATGCTCGGCAACTGGTCCCTCGGGGACTACTTCAAGGAGGAGGCGATCCGACTCAGCTACGAGTTTCTCACTTCCTCCGCGCGGCTCGGCTTTGATCCCGAAACCCTGTCGGTCACCGTGTTTGCCGGGGATGATGAAGTGCCCGCCGACGAGGAGGCCGCCTCGATCTGGAGGAGTCTCGGCATCCCGGACGAGCGCATCTACTTCCTCGGACGGGAGGACAACTGGTGGGGTCCGGCAGGGCAGACCGGTCCCTGCGGTCCGGACACGGAGATGTTCATCGATACCGGAATCGATCCGTGCAGCCCCGAGTGCAAACCGGGCTGCTCCTGCGGCAAGTACTTCGAGATCTGGAACGACGTATTCATGCAGTACAACAAGACCCCCGAGGGCAGCTATCCGCCCCTGGAGCAGAAGACCGTGGATACGGGAATGGGGGTGGAGCGCACCTGCGCCATGCTTCAAGGCAAGAAAAATGTCTACGAGATCGAAACCTTCGTACCGATCATCCGGGCTGTCGAACAGATCAGCGGCGCCCACTACGGGGCGGACATCGAGTCGGACCGCTCGATTCGCATCATCACCGATCACATCCGAGCGGCAACCTTCATCCTGGGAGATGAAAGGTCGGTTAAACCCTCCAACCTCGGCCAGGGTTATATCCTGCGCCGCCTGATCCGCCGAGCTATCCGCCACGCCCGTAAGCTGGGGATCGAAAGGGACTTCCTGTCCGCTCCTGCCCGGGCCTGCATCGAAGCCCAGAAAACGGCCTACCCCGAGCTGGAGGGAAACAGGGATATCATATTGGAAGAGCTGGAGAGAGAGGAGGCCAAGTTCCTCCAGACCCTTCAGAAGGGGGAGCATGAGTTCGAAAAGTTGCTTCCCAATCTGCTGAAGAATCCCAAGCGGATCCTTCCCGGCCGGGTCGCCTTCCGGCTGTACGACACCTACGGTTTTCCCATCGAGCTGACCCAGGAACTGGCCGGGGAACACGAGATGAGCGTGGATGTGGAAGGCTTCCATGAGGCTTTCAAGAAGCACCAGGAGCTGTCCAAGAGCGGAGCGGAGAAGGCCTTCAAGGGGGGCCTGGCCGACCACAGCGACCTGACCCGCAAGCTGCACACGGCTACTCACCTGATGCACCAGGCATTGCGTCAGGTCCTGGGAGATCACGTGCAGCAGAAGGGTTCGAATATCACCGCCGAACGGCTGCGCTTCGACTTTTCCCATCCGGAACCGATGACCGACGAGCAGCTACGCCGGGTCGAGGAGATCGTCAACCGGCAGATCAAGCGGGACCTTCCGGTTCACTTCGAGACACTGAGCCTGGAGGAGGCCCAAAAACGGGGAGCCATCGCCCTGTTCGGCGAGCGCTACGAAGAGAAGGTCAAGGTCTACTTCGTGGGCGATTTTTCCATGGAAGTCTGCGGCGGCCCCCACGTGGAGCACACCGGCGAGCTCGGGTCCTTTCGTATCCTCAAGGAGCAGAGCTCTTCAGCGGGAGTGCGGCGCATTCGAGCCGTGGTGGAGTGACGAGTTCTAAAATGCAGAAGGGGGAAGCCGGCCTAGCTGACCACAGGCGCCGCAGACAGCGCTTCCACGGGACAGCCGGGTCGTGACCGGAATACCTGTTTGTTTGATACGGCGCTGAAACCATTCGATCCGCTTGGCTTCAGGCTTTTTGTAGGGGAAATCCGGCAGCGGATTCCAAGGAATCAGGTTTATCAGAACCCTCAGCGGGCCCTGGGAAGGCTCACCCCGAACGAAGCGCACCAGAGCCTCCACATCCTCGGGACGATCGTTGATCCCGTCCATGAGTACAATCTCCAGGGTAATCCGCTTGCCCATGGCCTCCTGATAGTCCAGCAAAGCCCGGCGCAGCTCGGGGAGCGGATTCGATCGGGCCACCGGCATGAGCCTTGCACGAACATCGGTGTCGGCGCTGACCAGCGATACGGCCAATCGCACCGGTGTTCTCCTTTCCCGCAGCGCGTGTACCCCTTCGACCAGTCCGCAGGTAGATACGGTCATCCGCCGCGGGCTGAAGCCGCTGCCCTCGGGATTGGACAGCACATCGACCGCCCTGTGCAGATTGTCCACGTTGGCAAGGGGCTCCCCCATACCCATGAATACGACAGAGGAGAGATTTTCACCGTGCAGAAATGAGCGCAGCAGCAGGAACTGATCGACGATCTCATCGGCTCTCAGATCCCGGGTGTAGCCCAGCGCACCGGTCCGGCAGAAGCGGCAACCCATACCGCAACCGACCTGGGTCGAAAGGCAGGCGGTACTTCGCCCTCGCTCATCCCGAAGGATGACCGACTCGATGCCGTTGTCGTCAAGCAGAGCGAAGCGGAACTTGATCGCTCCGTCCGAATCCTGGAGCCTCTCTACCAACCGCAGACCAATGGGAAGGGCACGCTCCGCCAGATCTAGGCGCAGTCTTTCGGGGAGATCGCTCATGCCGGCGAAATCAAAAACCAGCCTGTTGTGAATCCAAGCGAAGATCTGACGGCCCCTGAATGCCGGCTCAATCCGCAGGCTGTCCACCAGCTCAGCGGGAAGAAGAGCGGAAACCGGGATCATTGCTTCTGGAGACTTTTCAACATCTCCGCAACTCGGGCGTTCTTGCCGCCCAGACGCAGAAACCGGGTTATGGTGTCGATTGCAGCTTCCCTGTTCCCCAACTTGACGTAGGAATCGGCAATCTCGATGACCAGTCGGTGATTCTTCGGATTTTGGGCGAGCAGGCCGGTCAGGGATTCAATCGCCTGCAGGTGATCACCCTTGATTTTGCTGATCAGGGCCAATCCGATCACCGCGTACATATCGAACTCTATGTTCAAAGCACGTTTGTAGTAGATTTCGGCTTGTTCAAGATCTCCCAGGTTGCGATAGGCGTCCCCTGCCCGGGTAATAATGACCTTGTTATGCGGATCAGTATCGAGAATCTTCTCCCACGCTTCCAAAGAGTCTTTGTGCCGATTCATACCCCGGCAACAATCGGCGATCCCGAACAGAGCGTAGAAATTCGACGGCTCGATCTCCAGTGCTCTCTCGAAGTAGGGCAACCCGCTGTGGAAGTCTTTTGTCTTTCGGTAGCAATTGCCCATAGAGGTCATCACCTTGATGTTTTTCGGATCATTCTTGAGCATCCGCTCCCAGTAGGACACAGCTTCGTTGTAGTATTTGAAATCAAAGTGAAGATGCCCCAGACCGTTCAATGCGTAGGGGTTCTCCGCTTCGATTTCGAGGGCTTTTAGATATAGGACTTTGGACTTCTCGAAGTTCTTGACCTTACGGTAGGCATCGGCGATGCGGGTCAGAACCGTGACATCCTGATCATCCTGATTCAGGTACTGTTCCCATATCTCGATCGCCTTCTGGTATGCGCCCTGGGCGCGGTAGCAGTCCGCCAAACCGATCAGGGCATACTTGTTCCCGGGATGAAATTCCAGACAGACCTGATAGTACTCGATAGCCTTCTGAAAGTTCCCCTGTTTTCTGGCGACCTCGCCGAGACCTACCAGGGCGTAGTTGTTCTCCGGATTGATCTCGAGGATGCCGTTGAACGATGCATCGGCTTCCTCCATCCTGCCCTCTTTCAGATACCGATACCCCGCCTTGGAAAGCTCCGTCTGCTGATCCTGATCGGCAGCAGCAGCGTTCTCCTCCTCATTCAACGTCTTGTTCTCCTTCCTGTAACCACTTTTTTATTATCAAAACCGTCTTTTCCAGCATAGCATCCACTTTCTTCCGATCCGGGGCCAGCCAATACATTCGAAAGGCATCCAGGGGCATCTTTTGATCCAGGTACAAATTTCCAAGCCGAATCAGACCGTCGGAGTAGCCGGTCGTCAAGAAGATCTTCTTCGCCAGATCGTACTTTTTCCGGTTGAACAGCTCGTTGCCTTTTCGTATGAGTGCAACCCGCTGTTCTTTTGACAGCTCCGCAGCCTGACTTTGGGAAATCTTAAGGAACCCTTCTTTGGGTACCTTTTTCAGCAGTTCTTCTCTCGCTTTCATAGGTCCTCAAAAATATAAATACAGGTACTTCGGAAAGCAAACTCCTCAGCCAACGATGCCTACAGCCAAATGGCGGCCATAATTACCCTCTATTAGAGGATCGGCGCAATCAAGAATAATCTTGGCTTCTCAAAAGAGGAATTTATTGTATCTCTATTCCGCCGCGGGCTCTATTCCTCAAGTAGCCGAATTTGGCGACCAATCCAGCCTACTTGAACAGGATACGCTATTTCAGGCTCTTGATGAAGGCATCGATCGGAATTGTGGGCAAGGTCATGATCTTGATGCTTCCACGGGCGCCCAACTCCGCCGATATACGGGCGATCGTCATATTGTCGGGAGCCTCCACGATATTGACAAAATCGTAGCATCCAAGGGTCGCATACTGGGCGGTGACCTTCCCCCCCATTTTTTCCAGCTCTTTGTTGACCTCTTTTATGCGGTCGGGATTCTTCTTGAGGGTTCGATTTCCCTCGTCGGTAAGGTTGCTGAGCAGGATATACGTGGCCATTTTTCTCTCCTCCTGTAACTTTGGATTTTATTACGTTGCGCTGACACCAATGCTAACTCATCCGCGCCGGCGATGCAAATGTGAGTACAGTGAAACTCTGGGGCCTTGAATTCGTTCGGCCTGCAGATAATAATGCTAGTACAGGTAGTTAGATGGCAAAATCAGCGCCCTCGGGCCGACTCAGTCCAGAGGCCGAAGACATCATCACACTCGGTCAATTGCTGAAGCGGCAGCGGAATGAAGAGCGTCGAAAAGCGGTCGATGAAATCGTCGCCAGCGGTCTGACTGTACGCGAAAAAATCCGGGAGATCCATAAACTTGACGCTGGGGGCAGCCAGGGTATCGAGGGCGAAGACGATGGAACTCGAAAAACCAGACCCCTGCGATACCGGGTTCCCGCACTGATAGATATTCTCAAGAAACCCTATGCCCGAACCCCCTATTTCGCCTATCTGTTCGGCGACTACAGGAGCATACTAAGCTTCGGAAAGTATACACAGGTATTTACGCCGGTACGGTTTCTACCGGATGTGAAGCTCAGCCAAACCGTGCCTCTGCTTCTCGCTCGGGATTTACGCCGGTGGGCTGCGGGGCTCTGCGACATTCTCTCCCTGGGCCTCGAAGACAGCTGGCACTACCTTCGGAAATTCGAGTACAACCTCCTCGTGACTATGAAACAACTGTGCGAGAAAATCCTGTCCATCAATTTCAATCTGTTCGACTACAAGGATCCGAATCTGCTCAACAAGCTGCGATCCCTGGAGGCACTCTTTCTTGTGTTTCACTACCGGGAGTCCTATCAGGAGCTGCTGCACTCCTCTTTGCAGCAAATCGTGAAGAACGATCCGAGAGTGGGCGACAAGTATGAAACCTCCATCGACCTGATCCACAAACTCCTTCACAACGACGGCAGCACTCCCTCGTTGTACAACATCATTCTGGGCCTCAACATGCTCAAGTATCGGCGATACCTAACCTTGCGGGACCTGCTCTGTACGGATCTCGGAGAGCTGATCAATACGAAAGACTTCGCCTGTCCCCCCGATGTAAAAGAAAAGGTCAAAGCGCTTGTCGCCGACGGTTGGAGCCGCCTGGCGGAGCTCCGCAGCCACCAGGAGAAGACGAAGAAACTCAAGACCTTCCTTACCCTGGAAGAGTCCGGCGGGGTAAGCTTCGATCCGCTTCGCATCTTTTACGATCAGGCGAACAGCGGCGGCGGGTCTGCCTTTACAGCGGACAGCGAAGATATCCTGCACTTTGCGCCTCGATTCTTTGACACCTTCGACCGTATTTTCGCTCCCCTCCTGAACGGCCAAACGGATCTCGAAAAGGTCGGAGCCGTCACCCTGTTCACCCACGACTTCTTCCAGCTCGAATTTTTAAGGATACGGCGGATCGCCGGTCGTATGAGGGATTACGGGGAAGATGAGCTGCCCCGGACACGCTTCCTCGACCTGCAGCACTCAACAAAGGGAATCCAGAGTCTCGAGGCTGAGATCCTAAAACAGGTCAACGAGGGGTCGGAGGTCATCTTCGAGATGGCAAAGAAAGTGGAGACGATTCTGAGTACCCGTCGGAAAAGCGGGGGCGGTCCCGCCGGACCCCTTGACCCGATGATTCTGCATGGAAAGAACTTCAGTATTCCCCATGGGAAACGAGTAATCCTGTCTACCGGCGTGCTGAACGGCAAGACCGTTGTCGAAGCGTTGACCTATTTTGTCGGCATCTGTTTCACCATTGAGGTGTTCTATCACTTCCCCCCTGTCTACGGTCCCCTGGAACAGGAGCCCCAAAACAGCAGGGATTTGAGATCAGAACTGGAAATATTGAGCCGACTCGCCGGTCCGGAGCCGCTTAGTGGGTAACCGCACCTCTGCTGGCCGTGGAAACCAGCCGGGCATATTTGGCCAGGGCTCCGGTGGTGTAGGAGCTTGGAGGTGCTTTCCAGGCGGCGCGGCGCCAGTCGATCTCCTGTTCGCTTAAATCTACAGAGAGAAGTTTCTTATTGGAGTCGATGGTAATCACGTCCCCGTCCCGGAGCAGGGTGATGGTGCCGCCCTCCTGAGCCTCCGGGCGACCAGCTCGATCGTGTCGGCAATGACATCCCGGCTGACCGGGGAGCACTTCATCCCCTAGTGTCCCATGGCCATCCCGTCGGTGACCACAAAGGTGTTGAACTTCGGGGGGGCTCCGCCGGAACTTTTAAGTACGTCCTTTGCCACCACGGCAAGATCGTCGAGGTGGACATTGCACGGAGAAACCTCTTCCTTCACGCTTCCTTCGCTCCGCAGCAGCTCAGCCCCGAGGCCGATCGTAGGGGAAATCCTTTACGTACGGCAGGCGGGCCGCCGCAGCTTGAATCTCCTCCAGGCCTTCGAGAAGGGAGGTGGTGGTATCCCAGGTACCGCTCAGGAACACCTGAGCCTGGCTGGCGGACAGGGAAAAGGAAATCTTCGAGCCGCCCGCCTGAACCTGCCGGGACTCCAGGTCGATGCGGAGATCCGTTTGCGGTTCCGCTTCGACCAATCTCATCAGCTCCTCGATCTCCCCGTGGCCGACCGTCAGGGTGGGAACACCCAGAGCGGTGCAGTTGCCGGCGAAGATCTCGGCGAAGCTTTCGCCGATGATCGCCCTGATGCCCCAGCGCATCAGAGCCTGCGGAGCATGCTCCCGGGAGGAGCCGCAGCCGAAGTTCTTGTTTACCAGCAGGATACCGGCCCCCTCGAAGCGGGAATCGTTCAGGGGATGATCGAGGGTGTTGCCGGAAGAATCGAAGCGCTGGTCGTAGAAGCTGTATTGACCCAACCGGTCGAAGGTCAGTTCTTTCATGTATCGGGCAGGAATGATGCGGTCGGTGTCGATGTCGTTGCCTCGAACCGCTATCGCCCTGGCGGAAATCTCTCGAATTACGGGTGCACTCTCGCTCATTTGCGACCTCCTTGGGCTATCTCCCGCACATCCGCCACTTCGCCGGCCAGTGCCGCCGCGCTCACCATGGCCGGGCTCATCAGCAGGGTTCTGCCCTCAGGCGAGCCCTGACGGCCGATGAAGTTTCGGTTCGAGGAGCTGGCACAGATCTGATCACCCTGAAGCACGTCCGGGTTCATGCCGAGACACATCGAGCAGCCCGCCTGCCGCCATTGGAAACCGGCCTGGCGGAAGATCTCATCCAGCCCTTCCGATTCAGCCTGTTCCGCCACGGCCTGAGAACCGGGCACAACCAGGGCCTTCACATGAGCCGCCGCCTTGTGCCCCTGCACCAGGCGGGCCGCTTCCCGCAGGTCGCTGATCCGCCCGTTCGTACACGAACCGATAAAGGCCACATCGATCTTCTGTCCTTTGATCGGCTGGCCCGGGTGAAAGCGGGTATGGCTGTAGGCAATCTCCGCCACCTCCCGATCCTCCGCTTTGAGTGCGTTCAGGACGGGCAGCTTCTCGAGCACCCCGACGGCCTGGCCGGGATTGATTCCCCAGGCGACCATCGGCTCCAGGCTATCCGCATCCAGCTCGAAGCTGTCGTCATACTCGGCATCCGGGTCCGAAGCTATCCGCTTCCAGAACTTCACAGCCCGTTCGAACTCCTCGCCCTTCGGCACGAACCTTCGGTCCTTCAGGTAGTCGAAGGTGGTCTGATCCGGATTGATGTAGCCGACCCGGGCCCCCCCTTCGATACTCATATTGCAGATCGTCAGCCTGGCCTCCATGGGCAGGGCTTCTATTGCCGGTCCCCCGTACTCGTAGGCATGGCCCAGTCCACCCTTGACCCCCAGCTCGGCAATGACCTTTAAAATAATGTCCTTGGAATACACCCCGCTGCGAAGAGCTCCTTTTACCTCGATTCGCCTGACTTTCAGAGGATTGAAGGCCAGAGTCTGGGTGGCCAGAACGTCCCGCACCTGGGATGTGCCGATCCCGAGGGCGATGGCACCAAGGGCTCCGTGGGTCGAGGTGTGGGAATCCCCGCAGGCGATGGTCATCCCCGGCTGACTCAAGCCCAGTTCCGGGCCGATGATATGCACGATCCCCTGCAGGCCTGAATCCAGACCGAAGAAGGGTATCCCGTGTTCGGCGGTATTGCGCTCCAGGGCCTGGATCATCTGCTCGGCCAACTCATCCTTGAAGGGTCTGCTCTGATCGTCTGTCGGTACGATGTGATCGACCGTGGCGTAGGTCCTCTCCGGATGCAGAACTTTCAAGCCCCTCTCTGCAAGCATGGCGAATGCCTGGGGGGAGGTGACCTCATGGATCAGGTGCAGTCCGATGTACAGCTGGTCCTGTCCGGAGGGCAGGGTCCTGACCTTGTGCAGCTCCCAAACTTTTTTCAACAGGTTTTTCCCCATCGTAGTGACCTCTTCTTGCTAGTAGGTTGTTTCCTCACCTCTGGCGATCAGCACGTTCCCGGTTCGCACCATTTCCAAGATCCCGTACTGGTTGAGCATCCGGTGCAGGGCATCGATTTTCTCTGTCTCTCCGGTGATCTCCAGGGTGATGGTCGTATCCGTCAAGTTCACCGCCGCACACTTGAACACATGGGCGATCTGAAGGACCTCGTTCCGTGTGTCTGCGGTGCAGCTCAGTTTGATCAACGCGAGCTCGCGCTGGACAATGTCATCCCCAGTATGATCTTTCGCGTGGACAACGTCTACCAGTTTGTTGAGCTGCTGTAAAATCTGTTGGAGGGTCTTCTCGTCCCCCGTAGCCGTGATATTCATGTGAGAGAAAGCCGGGTCGTGTCCTTCCGAGACGACCAGACTGTCGATATTGTAACCACGGCGGGCAAACACCAAAGCGATACGGATGAGGGCACCCGGCTTGTTGTTTACGTACAAGCTGATCACATGCTTTTTTACCAGGTTCGAGGCTCTTTTGCCATTGGTCAGGGCAGCCCCGGAGATGGGCTGAGAGCTGGTGCTGGTACCGACCCCGGGGGGTAGTTCCAGACTCTGTACTTCGATGGTTGCCGTTTTGCCATTGCCGTTCATGCTTTTTTCTCCTTTTCCGCCCTTTTCGGCGCTGCCTGAGTCTTTCTCTCCAGGGGTGCGAGAATCATGTCCTTCATCCCGGCACCGGCGGGGATCATGGGAAAGACATTGTCTTCCTTCTCGACTTCCGCGTCGATGATGCAGGGTCCGTCGGAGTAATCCAAAGCCTGCTTCAGCACGCGCCGTACATCGCCGCTGCGGCGGATGCGAAAAGCCTTGCAGCCGTAACTGCGGGCCAGCTGGACAAAATCAGGATTCCCGCGCAGATCGACTCCGGAGAGGCGGTTGGCATAGAATAGATTCTGCCACTGCCTGACCATGCCCAGGTAGCGGTTGTTGATGATCACCACCTTAAGGGGCAGCTTCTCATTGACCGCAGTCGCCAGCTCGGACATGGTCATCTGAAACCCTCCGTCCCCGACGATCGCCGCGACCAGCGCATCCGGTCGCCCCATCTGTGCGCCGATGGCGGCGGGAAAACCGTAGCCCATAGTGCCCGCACCGCCGGAGGAAAGCCAGTGCCGCCTCTGATCCGTCTTGTAGAATTGTGCGGCCCACATCTGGTGCTGTCCGACATCGGTCACCACCACCGCCTTGCCCTCACTCAGTCGATACAGCTCGTCGATCACGTGTTGGGCCTTGAGTCCGCCTTCCTTTCTGTAGCTAAGGGGATGCCGCCGCTTCCATCCCTTGACCTGCTGCAGCCAATCCGCGGTATCTCCGGGCCGGGCCGCCGGAAGCAGGGATTGGAGAACAAGTCGGGCGTCGCCGATTACGGCGCAGTCTACCTGGACGGTCTTGTTTATTTCGGAGGGGTCGATATCCACGTGGATCTTGCGGGCGTGGGGACAGAACTCCTCCAGTTTTCCGACGATCCGGTCGTCCCATCTAGAACCCACCGACATGATCAGATCGCAGTGCTGAACCGCCAGATTGGCGTAGGCTGTGCCGTGCATTCCCAGCATGCCGAGGGACAGCTCGTGGGTCTCGGGAAAACAGCCCTTTCCCAGGAGGGTATTGGTTACCGGTATTCCGAGCTTCTCCGCCAGTCCGCGAACCTCCTCTTCGGCCCCGGAAAGAACCGCTCCATGGCCGATCAGGAGTACCGGCTTGCGGGCCTGCTGCAGAAGGGCGGCGGCAAGCTCAATGTCGCGGGAATCTCCCTGGGCCGGTACATTGTAGCCGGGAAGGTGAAAATCGTCGCGCTCGGTCGGATCGATCATGGTGTTGGACACATCCTTGGGCATGTCGATCAGCACCGGGCCGGGCCTTCCCGAGCGAGCCAGAAAGAACGCTTCAGGAATGATCCGGGATACCTCCTGGGCGTTTTTCACGAGGTAGGAGTGTTTGACCAGGGGATAGGATATTCCGGATACATCGGCCTCCTGAAAGGCATCCAAACCCAGATTATCCGTGCTCTGCTGTCCGCAGATCACGACCATGGGCACCGAATCCATGTGGGCCGTTAGAATCCCGGTGATCGTATTGGTGGCTCCCGGCCCGGATGTCACCAGGACGACCCCGGGCTTTCCCGTTGCCCTGGCATAGCCGTCGGCCATATGGGCCGCCCCCTGTTCGTGGCGGGTCAGGACCAGCTTCACGCCTGAGTCCACCAGGGCATCGAAGATGGGGATGGCCGCTCCCCCGGGAAGACCGAAGATGTATTCCACCCCCTGCTTCTCTATCAACTCGACCAGGACTTCCGCAGCCTTGCGGAAATGCCCGCTCTTCTCGATCGGTCGTGTCGCAACCTCGGCTGTTGCTTTCCGGTTTCGTTCACGTGTCATTTCCACGGTCTACCCTCCTTCGTGTGTAGAGGTTGTTAATATTTACCATAATAGCCAATATAAAAATCATCCTCCCTGACCGGTCTTCATCAGGGGCGCCAGGTTGAGCATTTTCTCGGTCGCCTCAGCTGCGGCCAGCACCTGGTCGGGGTTCACACCTTTGGTCACAAAGGTGGTGTGATTTTTCCAGGTGATCGTGCACTGGACCAGGGCGTCGGAATGCCCCCCCGAGGGGATGGTGATCCGGTAGTCCGCCAAGGCGGGGAACTCCAATCCGAGTTTGGAGGTGATCTTACGGATCGCCCGCATCAGGGCGTCGTATCCGCCGTCCCCCTGGGCGCTCTCCTCGTACTCCTCGTACTCCTTCTCACCTTCCGGGCGATAGGCCAGCTTGATCGTAGCCATGGGCTTCAGTCCCATGCTGGACACCACGACGCAGGAACGGAGTATAAAGCGCCGTTCATGAGGGGTTTCCAGGACATCGGCGACGATGTAGGGCAGGTCGTCCCGGGTGATCGTTTCTTTCCGATCCCCGATCTCTACGATTCTCTTCAACACGAGCTTTTTCTGCTCGGCTGTCAGCTCGATCCCCAGCTCTTTGAGGTTGTAGTCCAGATTCGATTTACCGCTCATTTTTCCGAGAGCGTACTGGCGGCGGCGGTTGAAGCGCGCCGGGACCAGGCGGCTTTCGTACAGGTTCGCCTTGCTGTCCCCGTCGGCATGGATGCCGGCGGTCTGGGTAAAGACGTTCAAACCGGTGATCGGCTTGATTACCGCCTGCCGCCTGCCGGAGAACACCTCTACGGTTTCGGCGGTACTGATGAGCTTTTTCTCATCCACGCTCGTATGAAGCTTGAGAAAATCGTGGATCGCCACGACCACCTCGTCGAGGGAGGCGTTGCCGGCCCTCTCCCCCAGCCCGTTTACGGTGCAGTGCACACCCCTGGCACCCGCCTGCACCGCCGCCAGGGTGTTAGCCGTGGCTACCCCGTAGTCGTTGTGCGCGTGAAAATCGAAGTGAACCCGCGGGTAGCGGGCAATCAGATCGGCCACCATCTCCGTAACCTGGCCCGGATGCAACACCCCTATGGTGTCGGCCAGCATAAAGCGCTGGACGGGACTGTCCCCCAGACTGTCGAGCAAGTGATACACGTATTCCCGCGAATTGAGCATCCCATTGGACCAGTCCTCGAGATAGATGTTGCAGCGGATCCCTTTTCCGTGGGCATACTCCACGGTACGTTGGATGTCTGAAAAATGTTCTTCCGGGCTTTTGCGCAGCTGCTTTTCCACGTGAAGAAGGGAGCCTTTGCTCAGCAGGTTCATCACCTTGGCCCCGGAGTCGAGGATCCAATCCACCGAATGGGTGTGGTCCACAAATCCGAGGACCTCGACCTTCTGGCCGTGACCGTGCCGGCGGGCCCATTTCATGACTTCAGCGACGGCCCTCTGCTCGCCCGGACTCACCCGGGCGCTGGCGATCTCGATCCTGTCGACCCGCACCTCTTCGAGCAGCACTTGAGCCAGGGTGAGCTTTTCCTCCGGGGTGTAGCTGCCGTCCTGCATCTGTTCCCCGTCCCGCAGGGTGGTGTCCATCACCTCGATCGTGTCGGATCGCTGAGCTTTCCCTGCTGAACGTTTCACCTTGTCTTTCACGTCGGCCATGACTTTCCTCCCTCTTCTTCGCCTCTATCGCAGGCTCTCTATCAAAGTCTCGACAATAAAAAAAGCCGTGAGGCTTATTCGTTACCCCACGGCTTGTTGCCAGTTTCAGGCTGCCTATCCGGCAGCCGGCGTCCAGCCCGTGGGTTCGCGAATAATAATGATTACACCAAGCAGGATTATGAGAATCGGGATGATTGTGTTGAACCCAAGAGCTGACACTCTATTTTGACCTTTTTGTTTTTTGCTGGTAGGCAATGTAGCAAAGGATGACCAGGTTGTCAAGTACGAAAAGTCGCCGGTCAATTAGCAGCCGTCTCCTTCTGGATGATCCCCGGGATTCCTGCTATACTCATTCTATGCCGAACCGAGCGGATGATTGGCTGAACCAGGCTCAGAGAAACCTTGAACAAGCTCAAGCGTCTAAACGGGACGGTCGCCATGAGTGGGCCTGTTTCGCAGCCCAGCAGGCGGCTGAACTGTCTGTTAAAGCGTTGCATTTGTTTCTGGGCCAGGAAGCCTGGGGGCATGTGGTCGCGAAGCTGTTCTCGGAACTGCCGATTGAAGCTCCAGAGGATCTTGTAGAAAAGGCAAAGGTTCTCGATAATTTCTATATTCCTACCAGGTATCCGAATGGACATTCGGAAGGAGCTCCATATCATCACTATGGGTCTATCCAAAGTGAGGAGGCTATCCGGTATGCCGGTGAGATCATTGAATTCGTCCGTGCTCAAATGGCCGGACGGTGAAATCGTTCGACAAGCACTGCAGAAGTGGGCTATCGAGATAAAACGTAAAAATGCAGATATCGTGAAGGTGGGATACTTCGGGTCCTATGCTCGGGGAGACTGGGGGGTGGGAAGTGATCTGGATATACTTGTAGTCGTTGAGAAATCTCACCATCCCAGGGAGCGGCGTGCAATTCGCTTTGATAAGGAACAATTGCCCGTACCGGCTGACCTTCTTGTGTATACACTCGATGAGTGGGAATCATTATCAGCCTCTGCAACAAAGTTTGCAGAGGTAATATCCCGTGAAGCGGTGTGGTTGTAGTTACCCGGCGATGAAGTGGGGGTGATCCCTCGCGGCTGGACGATCGCTATCGCCGTGATATCCGACCGGCAACCCATTCTCGTAAGGTCTTTGCATCTCCTCGTCTATATTATACTATTGTCTCATGAAGACCCATCAGGAGATCGACAATCGAAGTCTTGCCATGGCACGGGCGATTGTAAAGAAGATCGACCAAGATCCGGAGCGCAAAGGGCTGGAAAGTGCGAGGTCAGCGTGCAGACATTGGAATCTTCGGCGACCGTCCCCGGCGGTTTCAGAATGGCTCGAAATCCTGAAGCAACCCTGGATCGACATACGCTCGATTCTCCTTGATGAGGGGGAGCGCGGAAAACGCCTTCGGCAGAGCAGTCCTTTTGTGGGTATACTCTCGAATAGAGAGAGATGGCAGCTGTACCGCAAATTCCAAAAACATGACACGAACTGAGCTCGAGCATGTAATCCGGGCTGCAGGTGCAATCGCCGAAACCGATGAATTGATCATTATCGGCAGCCAGGCCATTCTCGGCTCTCTTCTCGACCCACCCCAAGAACTCCTCTCTTCTTTGGAGGTCGATCTGTACCCAATCCCGGAGGTGGAACAGGCCGATCTTATCGATGGTTCGATCGGTGAAGAATCGCCGTTTCACGACACATTCGGCTACTATGCTCATGGTGTCGGTCCTGAAACCGCCGTTCTGCCACAAAACTGGAAAGACAGGCTCGTGGTGATCAGCAATGCGAAAACCAGGGGGGTTAAGGGATATTGCCTTCACCCTATAGACATAGCGGCTTCGAAATTGGCGGCTGGGAGGGAAAGGGATATCGAGTACGTCCGGGTCCTAAAAAACAAGAAACTCATAGACTTGGAGAAGACCAGGAATATTATGCGGTCCGAGCTTCCGGCGGAGGTGGCACAACGCATCACGACTCTGCTGGAATCCCTGTGATACCAATTTCTCCGTTCTTCTACGCGGGAGTCGGTCCGAGCTTGTAGTCTCGGACGGACTCATACCAGGCGGCAATATTCTCTACCGGCACGTCGAAACCGATCTCGATCAGATCTGCCCCGGCAGCGGTGGAAATTCGCAGGATCTCCCCTTGAAGGGCGTAGATCTTGTCGAACAGTTTCTCCACGAAAGGCCGGTTCAGAATGTAATCCATCAGTAAATTCTCCATCCCCCGGAGAATCCAGGCGGTCTTGTAGGGCTGGCTGACCACAGCACGGACGAACAGTCCCTGCTCTTTCCACATGCGGATTCTGTCCGCAAGGTCCGGATCCATGATAATGCGGTCCACTCCCGGGAAATCGTACTCATCCGGGTCTGAAGCATCGATCAGCGGTCCGCTGACCCACTCGACGAACTTTCCGTCGCTGCCGATCCGGCGGACTACTCCCCAGGCATCCCGGAACGTACTTTCGTCCAGCCGGATATACTTCTGCCCGCCTCCCATCCACGGGCCGTCGATCCGCTCCGCCCGCTCCTCGTAGCCGGGAAAATAGACCTTCACCATGTGTCCGTCTTAAAGCAGTACATCTCCTCCGCGCTGAGTATCTCCAGCGCCTTCTCGAAGGAGTCCACAGTGTAATACTCCATGAGCGCGTCTTTGACCTCGGCGCGGGCATCCATAATCGTGGGAATGCGATCCGGCAGCCGATGGGCCATCGATTCGAGGATTCGCGTCCGCAAGTTCATAGTTCTTATTTCCCAGAATTCAACCTGCGAGGGCAGCGGCAATCCGGATGCTAATCCGGAGATCCGCGCATCAGCCGAACAGCCGCTTCAGTACGGGGAAAGACTCCCTGAAGCCGTCTTCGAAGGTTCCACCCGTGGGACGACAAACGCTCTCGTAGCAAATCACCCGGTCGAATCCGTCTTTCCGGAAAGCACCAGCCAGTTTTTCAAGATAGGGGGTCATGTCGCCGGTTCCCAGCGCACAAAACCTGACTGTTGCCCGGGCGATATCTGCGACGGAATCCTTGATATGGATGTGGGAGATATGCCCTTTGAGCTGATCATAGGCGTCGGGATAGGGGATATCGGTACAATAAAGTGTGTTGGGGATATCCCAGATTACTTTCAGGTTTTTCGAGCCCATATCGTCGATGAACTTGCGCGCCAGGTAACCGG
>CAZSBH010000056.1:0-26520 GCA_964604845.1 uncultured Spirochaetaceae bacterium | reverse complement strand
CCGAAAGGGGTTGGCTCCTCATAACCCACGGTGTGGGACCGGTTCGAACCTACACGCTTGGGGCGCTGCTTCTCGACCTCGATGATCCAACGCGAGTGATTGCATACCTGGACACGCCGCTCCTGGCTCCAACTGAAGAGGAGCGTGAGGGATACGTACCGAACGTGGTGTACTCCTGCGGCTCGATCGTGCACAACGGCGAACTGATTATTCCCTATGCTATGTCGGATTACTGCTCTTCGATCGCTACCGTAGGCCTCGACGACGTTTTGGATGAGATGACTACGGTTTGATGTAGACGCACGGGAACGTCTGCGATAACAGGAGATGTAAGCCTGGCTTGACAGTGGGTGTCCCCGGTTTCTATTGTGGTTTTACGACACGGTAGAGCTGCTCGCCGATACTTTCTTGTGAATACACCCGCTCAACCACCTCCCTGTTGATCCTTACCAGTGCTTCTCGGCGCTCGCGGTCGAAGAGCCGCAGTGTTGCGAGCACGCTCGTTTCATTACGGTCGATAAAGCCGTTGAGGTAGGTTGGATCATCGAGCCTCAGCACCTTTTGCAGTCGCTCCCGTAAGCCCGAGGCCGGATCGGTTGTACCGCTACCGATATCCTTGTAGTCCTTGCCGTCGACGATCAGGGCATTATAGAGATGGCCGAGCTTCATGCCCGCAGCCTGAAAATCAGGCGTAATATAGGGAATACTCCTTCCTATGACCGCCCTGTCCAGCAACCAGGGCTCTATATAGGAGAATCCGAATCCCTCGAGAACGCTCGTGGTGATGACGAGGTCGCAGACACGGTACAGATCGCCGATGCTGTAGCTCCGTATTTTCGAGTCGTCCCCGGGATCCGGCTCGCGCTCCAACGCGACAAGATCCCCCAAACCGACCGTTGCAGGCAGCCTATGCTCCTGCACGAATCCGACGAGCTGGTCCGCGTATTCCGCATCGTCACCGGATTCCGGTCGGATGCTCACAAGCAGATGGTACCGCTCGTTCAATCTGCAGTTATTCCGCACCACGTTTCCGTCGGCGAGCCGGTTGAAGAAAGCGGTTAGAAATATCGCTTCTTCCACGTTCTTCCTGCGCACACACCGCACCGGATAGAGAAGAAACCGTATTTCAGGATCCAGGTTCTCTCTGGCGATGATCTTCGCACGCAGCTCGTTGCGGCGATCGTCGGGAGGCACAATGGATTTGTCTACCGGATTGGGTATATAGAATATTTTTTCCTCCTCTATCCCGTGTTCAAGAAGCCGCATCCTGTCATAGCGGTTAATGGCGATATACGTGATACTGGGGTAGGCGGGGTACAGTATGCTGTGCCAGTCCGGCACCACTCCGAATCGGGGGTGATGAAACTTTTTCACATTCCTGAAGTTGGCGGGACGCTGCTGCACGAAATCATGGCATCGGTAGACAAATCGCTTGTCCATGCCCCTGGTATAGGCATACTGCGTAAAGAGATAGAAAGCGTAGGTTACATAGGGCTGAATGCCGATCCCCAAGTTTTCGATCATGATCACATCCATATCGGCCAGTTTATCCACCAGCACTTCGGCCAGATTGGTGCCCATCCATACATAGTCGTGCACCTGCTGCTCGAACACTGATTTTTCCCCCAGCCTACCAGCCGCCTCGTCAGCATTAAATTCATCGATATTTCGAAAATCAACGTTTGGAGGCAGGGGCTTAATGAACTCGTTATAGTGGGACGCGAGCTTGCCAAAAAGGGTTATTCTCATATCGGGATCCAGGGTGCTCAGTGCTCGTACGTTCCGGGCAATCACGGTGTTTACACCGTCTCTGAAACCGATGCCGTAGTGACCGATGCCAAGGTGCACGTTTTTTTTCATTCTCTAACCTTCCATATCAGGTTTATTCCAGCTCCAGGAGTGCCCGGCGCCTGAGACTGTGCGGGGCGGCTTTTTTATCCAGGATTACCCTCTTGTAGAGCTTCATGTGCTTCTGAGCCGTGATATTCCAGCCAATATGTTCTCGAACATAGCTTGTGGCTCGTTCACTGTACTCCTTCCGTAGATCATCATCCCCCATGATGTTCATGATAGCTCGTTTCAGTTCTCGGTCGTTATTAGGCGGGACGGCAATACCAGCACCGCTTGCCTCGACTTCCGCTTTGAGGCCTTCAAGTCCGGAAACTACCACTGGAACACCGAGGGAAAAGGAGTGAGCTAAATTCCCACTCTGTGAGGCGAATGAATACGGCATGACCATGGCATCGATTGCAGCGAGAGCTCGCTCATACTCCGCGGGTGTGAAGCTGCCGAGAACCACCTTGATGTTTTTCCCGGCGGCGCTCTTCTCGACAAGATCGAGGAGTTCTTTTTTATACGCGATCTGATCCGGATCCCCAAACCGTGCGTCCCCCGCGAGCAACAGGACCGTGTCAGAGCCTAGGTGTCGCGACAGATCATCCCACATGGACAGCACACGGTGGAATCCCTTCGTGGGTGTGAACCAACCGAGCATGCCGAGAACCTTCTTGCCCTTTAGGCCGAGTGCCTCTTTCGCATCGTCTTTGGATATTGGTCTTCCCACAGGGGCCCCGTGGGGTATGACATACACATTGTCCACGATTCTGCCAAGGTTCGTGTGTAGATAGGCCCACTGGTAGACAGCGTGAACGATCCCCGCATCGGCAAGTTGCTGCATTACATCCATATAGGAACTGATCATAGAGTCCAGCTCGGTGTATACGGAATGATAGGTGACGACCACGGGAGGCTTTCCCTCGACTTTCCAACGGAACATTGGCCTGAACAGGCCGCTGGCGTTGTCACCGGAGGTGTTGTAGAGTCCGAACTCGTGCTGAATGTGCACCACATCAGGTCCTATGCTCTTAACCGTATCATACACGGCTTCGTCCCAGCCGTGGCGATCCGTATCGAGAACGGGATATACGTTTTTTTCACCCGGAGCACCGCCGTCCGGATGGCAGACGATGTGTATCTCATTGCCCTCCAGACGAAGTGCTTCGGCCAGTTCTGTAGAGTAGGTTGCTATACCACAGTGCCGCGGAGGCCAGCTCGACAACCATGCGATCTTCATATCCTCTCCTCTTCCGTCGGATGAAAGAATAACATTGAAAGTGCGCTAGGCACACCAAGCTTCGCCTGAGTGAATACAATACCGGGCTTGGCTATTACAAAAGCATGAGGAATAAATGCAGCAAGATCAAGGGACCGATTTCTTGATCTGGAGAGTTGCTTTATTGCTGCCGGTACACCTCTAGGTGCAACTTCACCTCCGCAATCACGTCGGGAGAAATGAGTCTTCCGGTGATCATCTCCGATCCTTCGCTCATCAGCTGCTGCCATTCCGCCTCCACCTGCGGGGAAACCGAATGGATACGCAAACCGTTCTCCAGCATGATCGCCAAGGCCTCTTCCTCCAGGGCCGCGGTCTCATGACCCAATGTATCCAGATGCCGCTCGACGATGGAGAGCAACTCCGGTTTCAGCTCATCGGGAATGCTGCTCCATGCCCGTTCGGAGATGACGATGCCGCTGAGCATCGGAGCGATCGGCAGATCCGTCATGTTCTTGGCCAGGCCGAACCACTGCATGGCCGCGGCGGTAAGCGGGGTCAGCATGAATGCTTCCACCATATCGCTCTGAAGCGCCGCGAGCACTTCGGTGGAGGCGATCGGAACCACATGGAATCCCAGCTCCTTCCAGGCTTGGACAATCGCCGGCGCAGAGTAGTCCGCCTGCAATTTCAGCCGTTGCGCGTCCCGGGGAGTCACTACCGGCGTCTTGGAAAAAAGGTAGGCCCACCCTGCCAGAAACCAGTCGACCAAAATGAACCCCTTTCCCTCCAGCATCCTGTACAGCTCCGGCTCCATTTGTCCCATTACATACTCCATCTCCTCGGTTGTGCGGATCAGCAGGGGAAGCTGCACGGCGTATATATCTTCTACGATGCTGCCCAGTCCAACTCCTGTTATCGCGGCCGCCTGCAGTTGGTTGATCCTGATCTTGCGCACCATGTTCGGCTCGTCCCCGGCGATACCACCGGGAAAGACTTTAACTTTCAGAACGCCGTTTGATGCGGTGTTCCAATCCGCGGCGATCCGCCGCAGCGCCCTATCCCAAGGTGATCCTTCGGGTGCAAGGCTTCCCAGCTTGATCACCTGCCCCGCAACCGGTGCAGAAACTGTCAAACAAAGACACAGTAGGTACAGTGCTTTTTTCAAGGTCAACATACACCTAAGCGATCTTGAGATTTGTACGCGAAGATTCCCGTGTCATGCTGCCTCGATCAAGAATTTCCCGTATATTATGGGTGCCGTGTTGCCGGGCATTGAGAAATCCATTCCAGGCGGTTTCCGCCAGCCTGCCGGTGCTCAACAGATCAAATAACCATTGATCCGCATATTCGGGATCCTCCTGGGGAATTCCGGCTTGGATCTCCAACAGCCATTTCCGGTTGAACACCTCCTGCGATCCGACCGGAGGCGAAAGGATGATCGGAATACCAAGACCGCAGTAGAAGGAGAGCTCGCTCGGTTTGGTCCAGAGCACATCGGTGTTGCGCAGGATACTGGAAAATCTCCTGAAGTATTCCATCTTAGTACGGCCGAACACGATCTGCAGATTGCGGTTCCCGGGCAGCAGGTCCGCTTTGTACTCTTCGAAGAAAGCCTGAACCTCCTCCCGCACTCCGGCGACCAGGTTCAAGCGGACCGTTCCTTGCTGCAAGCGATCTCTCAGGCTCCAGGCTATTTTCCGACCGATTTCCCGCTGCGCTCCTGCACCGCCGACGGCATAGGTGATGGTGAGCGCCTGTTTTTCACGGGCGCTGCCCATTCCTGCGCCCAGGAAGTGGACAACGTTTCTTCCGTGCCGCGGCCAGAAAGCATCGGCGGGATCCAGACGGGACAACCTGCTCGCCAGATCGGATCTGAGGACATCCAGATCCCTATTCCCAACTACCTCGAGGGGCAGGGGGAAACCGGTCAGGGTGATCCTCTCTTCAGGAACCCCGTAGCTCTTGAGGCGCATTACGGTCCTCCCGCAGGGCGCCAGGTAGTGGATTCTGCTTCGCCTCGGATCATGGGATACCCAGGCTCTGGCGATTTCCGCATCACAGATGATGCAGTAAACGGGACTGTATCCGGCCCTGTCGGCGGCGATAGCCGGTGCAAGATAAGAGGTAATCAGGGGAAGCGGCTTGATCTGTATCTTTTCCAGCATACTCCGACACAAACCCCTGTCTATCAGCGAGCTGAGCAGCTTCACCTGGAAGTCCGGCGCGGACAAGTCTCTGACCGGATAGTACGGAGGTATGCTCAGCAGGGAATCCATCAGATCGAACAGCGGTGCGCCGATCAAGGGTACGGTTTTACATCGGGAAATCAACTCGTACGTATGCCGCACCCGTTTCCAGAGCCGCGTCTCTCGCCGGGTACCAGCCTGCGCACTTCCTAAGGTAAAGATTCCCCCTTCAGCCAGAGAAGCCAACGGATAGGTAGCCCGCTGATGGCCCAATCCCATGTCTACGGTCACAACCCAGGCTTTCATCTTCTCATCTCCTTTAGCTATCGTTACTGTTCACACCATCACCTTGGATGCTTTCCGGAGCAAACAGAGGTACCTCTGCCTCACCTCTTGCACCGCATCCCTCCACGTCGTGTACAGGGTGCGACGGGCACCTTCGCCTGCGCTGGCGATCATTTCCGGGTGGTCGAGGAGCAGCCCGAGCTTTTCCGCGTATGCCCGGGCCGAATTATCGGTAATAAAGCCATTGATCCCGTCCGCCACCTCCTCCGCGGCGGCAGAACCATCGACAAGAACCGATGGAACGTCGAAGGCGGCCGCTTCCTTTACGACCAGTCCGCAGGTATCGTAGAGGGAGGGAAAGAGGAAGCAATCGGCCCGGGCGTAACAGGCTGACAGAGCCGTCCGATCCCGCAGCACTCCTAGAAAGATCGTCTCCGCTGCGACGCCCAACCTGACGGCCAACCCCCTAATAGCTTTCGTAGCGTATCCCTCACCGACAAAGGCCATCTTGAATCGGCGGCCGCTTCCCTTCAGCAGCGCCAATGAGCGGATCAGAAGCGCCAGATTCTTTTCCCAGGCATGATCTCCCACATAGAGGAACAGGAAATCCTGCCGGCCCACACGGAGGAGATGTTCGCCCCGGTTTCGCAGGTCAGCTCTATCCCCGGGAGGTTCGAGATCGATTCCGTGTCTCACAACCTCTGCCTCTCCCCGATATCCATATTCTCTCAACGTTTCCAGGGACAATTCGCTGGGGACCCAAACCTGATCTGCGGATGAAAAAAAGTCGGCGATTCGCCCCACCTCCCAGTCCACGAGGGGAGAACAGGGCACGGCGTTCTCAAGTTTGTCCCTGTACTTCGAATGAAAAGTAGCCACGATCGGGATACCCCTCTGTCTGGCGAGCCTCAGGGCCAATCTTCCCGCCGAAAACGGTGAATGGGCATGCACCAGATCAAACCTCTGTTTCTGCAAGGCTCTATGCAGGGACACATCCATCTGCGGCAAGCCGATTCTGTAGGGTGGGCGGCCAATCAAGGGGAGGGAGAAGAACCTGTAGGTCTCTGCATGAGGCGCATCCGGATACCCGGGAACAGCCGGCACTATCGCATAGGTCGGACCCAGAGTTTTGTTCAGTTCGAAGAGATAGTTCTTGATCGTCACGGAGACTCCATCCATAATGGGAAGATAGGAATCGCTGAACTGCCCGCTGATTATTTCCCCGGCCATGACTTCCATTTCTCCTCCTACCTATTTACGTTGCAATTCCTGTACCATTTGCATGGCTTAGATTAACTCTTTACATGGAAACAATTTATATGATTCACCTCCTCGCCGGGCTTCGCCTGCGCTCGGCAAACTTGGTTGCAGCATTTCCGGTGTTTTGCTTGAATGGTGAAGGGAGATCGCCTACAATTGTCAGCAAACAGGCAGAAAGTTTGTACAGTTGCAGGGTACACGACGCAGGCATGCCCACAACTCCGCGAAGGAGGGCTGTATCACCATCCTACCGTTCTGGCTGAACCTGGATTACTTCTCAGTGCTCCGGCTGTCGAGCTTTATCATCTCTCTATGCATAGCCGTTTATTTTTTCAGGCTCAAGCAAAGATCGGAACCTACGCTCTGGTTGGCCTGGATGTTTTCCGGGGGAGCCTTGATCCATCTGTCGACCTTTTTGGAGTTCGCCGGTCCCTGCTATTGGCAGCCCTACAACCTGAAGAACCTGTTCATACCGTTCCTCCAGGCTTTCGCACCACAAGTCGCCGCCTTCTCGCTGTTGTCTTTTGTTTACCTTTTCCCTCATTTCCAGAAGCCCGATCGCAGAGAGTATCGAATCGTTCGCTCTCTGTACATTTTGGCCCACCTCGGTGTTCTGGGGTTGACCTACTACAACTTCATTTACCTTAAAAGACAGCGCAGTATCATCGGATTCGAGAAGACCTACTATATCGTCTTCTATATTACCCTGGCCGTGCAGTTTATCCTGGCTGTCGTTCTGCTGCTGCGCAAATCGGTACGATTTTCAAGGGGCAAAGCCCGTCCCTGGTGGCTTAAACTGTTCAACCCTCAGGGCAAGGATGCCCGGGCGGCCGGGTCTCTCGCCCTGGTCTGGGTCTTGCTTACCGTCATTGTCGGCGTATACGTGCTGGAGAACCGGGGAATACTACCACCTTATCTGGCGACCTATTTTATCTGGCTGATATTCCTGCTGTTCTATTCCAGCTTCATAGTGACCTACATCGCCCACACGGACGAGCGTACGACTTTCCAAGTGAAGCTCGTGGGTGTGGTCCTCGTGTTTGTCCTGGGAATTCTTGGATTGGTATCCCTCTTTGCCGGGAGGGCGTACGAAGCGGACTACCTCAATAGGAGCCTGGTCTCCGGTCATCGGACCATTCATTTCGCACCCAATCGGTTCGACAGTTATACGATCTCGACGGTTCCCTATCGATTCGACCCGGAGCTGGGATCAAAACTCGAGCTCGGATATGACCAATCAACGGCCCTGGAGCTCGCTTTCCCGTTCCGATTCTATACGGACACCCATAGAAGGGTGCACGTATTGCACGGACCCATGATCTTGCTGGGGGAGGACATCGGCGGAAAAAGTTGGGGCGGGTACAATCCCAAACCGGCGATTGCTCCATTGCTGATGAACTTTGACTTGACGCAAGGGGGTGGCATCTATTCGAAGAACCAGCCGGATCGGCTGACGGTAACCTGGTATGAATTATCCGAGTACGGGCATTCCAACAGCAATACGATCCAGCTGGTGCTGCATCGCAACGGATCCCTCGATTTCTCCTACAGAGAGATAAACATAGAGAGCGGATACAGCCCCATTCAAATGTACGTGTACACCTCCGCCACTGTAACAGGACATCATCCGGGCGCTACCGGAGTACCGGCTCCCATCGGGCCCAGACTGATCGGGATCCATCCTGGGACCAAGGGAGCCCAACGGCGGCCGGTTCGATTCTCCGGCGGACTTCCCTACATAAGCACTGCTCCCGAAATTCTGTTTGAAGCCTACGACATTGATTTCTACCGCCATCTTCACAGCCGGATGGCCGTGCTGGTGGTAATTCTCATCGCCTCCAGCCTGTTGATTCTGTTTGTCCTTCCTTTTGTATTCAAAACCAGTCTGATACGACCCTTGCAGGCTCTCTATCGGGGAATGGAACGAGCGGACGGCGGCGACCTGGAAGTCTACGTTGCTCCCCAATTCAACGATGAGATCGGTGCCCTGACGCTTTTTTTCAACGGGATGCTCCAGTCGATACAAAAAGCGGAAGCCAATTTCCGGGCCCTGGCCGAAAACGCCCGGGACGGGATCCTGATCGTATCGGAGAAAGGGCGGATCTACTATGGCAACAGAAGCGCGGAGCAGATCACCAAACTTTCATATTCCGAGCTCCTGGCTCGGCCCCTTCAAGAAATAATTCGTTTGCAGGGCCGAGAAACCGCGGAAGAGCAATTCTGGAAAGAACTCGACGAGCGGAAGGAATCAACACATATAGAAGCCACGGTAGTTTCCCAAGGTGACGTTGAATCTTCAGTCGAACTGACGGTTTCCAAAACCAATTGGCATCGGATGCCCGCCTATGTGGCGATGCTGCGGGACATCACCGAACGGAAACGCAGCGAGGAGCAAGACCGGCTGTATCAACAGCGCTTGATCCAGACCGACAAACTCACCACCTTGGGGATTCTGGCAGGAGCGGTTGCCCACGACATCAGCAATCCCAATCAAGTGATCCTTGCCGTGTCCAGGATCCTCAACCGGGCCTGGGCTGAAATCCATCCCACCCATACCGAAGGTATCACGGAGAAAGAGCAGTTCCTGATTGCCGGATTCGAGCAGGAGGAGTTTCTCAGGCATGTCGCCGGCTGGCTCGCAGATATCGAGTCGAACTCGGTTCGTATCAATGCCATCGTCCAGAGTCTGAAATCCTATTTGCAGGGAGAACCCAACACAATGAGCAGTGTCAACCTGTCAGGGGTCGTTCGGTCGGCCGTCGAGCTTATGGGCCATCATATCAGGAGGGCTACCGATCGTTTCGTCCTCGATTTGAAGGAGACAATCCCCAATATTCGAGCAAACCCCCAGCAGCTCGAACAGGTGATCATCAATCTGATCATGAATTCCTGCCAGGCCCTGCCGGACCGAGACAGATCCGTCGAAGTCAGCACCTCAGACGAGGGGAAACGGGGGTTGGTATTGCTGACGGTGCGCGACCAGGGTTGCGGAATTTCCGAGGGGGACCTGGATCGGATCAAGGAACCCTTCTTCACGACCAGAAGAGAAGCGGGCGGAATAGGATTGGGTCTGTATATCGCCGCTTCCATCGTCGGTGAACATCGGGGCAGCCTCACTTTCAAGTCAACCCTTGGGAGAGGCACCGAGGTTATTGCCGCCTTTCCTGAGGAGAATGCCAAATGAATAACATCCCCTTCCCGGCCAATCCAATTCTCGTCGTGGACGACGAAGCGGCGGTGATACAGGCGGTATCCTCCCAGCTGAAATCCCGCGGCATCGACAACCTCATCGGCTGTCAGGACAGCCGAGAGGTGATGAAGCACCTCCGCAGCAATGATGTCGAGGCGGTTCTGCTGGATCTTGCCATGCCTCATACCTCCGGCCAGCAGCTGCTGGAACAGATCCATGACGAGTTTCCCTATATTCCGGTTATCGTGTTAACCGCCGCCAACGAAGTACAGACGGCCGTGGAATGCATGAAGGCGGGGGCTTTCGATTACATGGTGAAGGCCATCGAAGAAAACCGACTGGTGAGCGGAATCCGTCGGGCTATTGAGATCAGGGAGTTGAGGCGGGAATACAGTGAGCTTAGATCCCGATTCCTGGGGGATGAGCTGAGTCGCCCGGAAGCCTTTGCCCGAATCATCACGCGCAACAGAACGATGAAGTCGATCTTTCTCTACATCGAAGCCGTGGCCAGGACCGGGGAGCCCGTACTGATCACCGGAGAGACAGGCGTGGGTAAGGACTTGATAGCCCAGGCAATCCATGATGTCAGCAAGAGAACCGGGGAGTTTGTAGCGGTGAACGCAGCCGGCCGGGAGGAGGACAAACTCGCAGACGATCTTTTCGGGCACATAAAAGGAGCGTACACCGGGGCGGATAAATCCCGGGACGGACTCATTCAAAGAGCCAGGGGGGGTACCCTCTTTCTCGATGAAATCGGTGATTTGAGCATAGAGGCTCAAATCAAACTCCTCAAATTTCTGGATACCGGGGAATACTACCCCCTCGGATCAGATCTACCCAAACGGTCGGATGCCCGTATCCTCTTGGCTACCAACAGGGACCTGGACAAGTTGATGGAAGAAAACATGTTCCGGAAGGATCTGTACTTTCGCGTTTCGACCCACCAGATACATGTTCCTCCATTGCGGGAAAAGAAAGAAGATCTACCCCTGCTCCTCGAGCATTTCGCGAACGAGGAAACCAAAAAATCAGGGGGAAATAAACTCCATATCCCGGCGAAACTGATTACCCGCCTGTCATCCTATCCCTTTCCGGGAAACATTCGTGAGCTGCAGAAATTTGTTAAAAATGCGGTTGCCCTGGTCGAACCCTCCGCCACGAGTCTGCCGATCCAATTTTTCCCGGACGCGCCCGGGCTGAGTCCTGCGCAGGGCGTTTCCCATGAGTCGGAGCCATTGCTGCACTTCGGAGAGATACTCCCCACGGTTGAACAGGCAAGGGAGCTGCTTACCGACGAAGCTCTGGGTCGGACCCAGGGCAACATTTCCGAGGCAGCCAGGCTTCTCGGGGTCTCTCACCAGGCCCTCAGCATGTGGCTGCAACGGAGGAAAAACGATGATCGATGAGCCATTTCCCGCTCATCCGATGCTCGTTCTCGGACAGCCTTGTATGAAACAAATACCGCTAATTCTTTCTGCAACTTTTACCCTCTCCCAGCAAAGAAGGTTGCGAAGCTGATATAATCTTGGGTTATCCGTTTGGCTGATAATCGTTTACAAGCTCCCCAATTAGCTCAATTTCTGCTGTGGCACGAGTATTGCTTCTATATCTAGTAAATGGCGCGAAAACATGAAGCACTACGAGAGGCCGGGGCGGGTTACTGGTTTGCGGGGGTCAAAACGGTAGTTCGTTACCTTTGGAGCAGAGTCGCCGTGTTCGTGGCGATTCAGGCGATCGTCATCTTGTATGCACTGCTGCGTTTCCTGTTGAAAAAAAATCAAGGGGAGTAGTCTCAATAGCCGTAAAACTATCGATTAATCTCTTTACTCTTCCGTGACTCTTTTGTGACTTCCTGTGTCTATATTTTACTCTGAGACGTGTGGCGCCAATACCGGCGCTTTGCGGACAAATCCGCCCTCGGGATACAAATCTAACCCGCTTGCCGCGGTCAGTTGAAAACTGTTCGCGGATGAGCGGGGCACACAAGAGGAGGACACTCTGATGCGCAGATTGCCTGTTTTACTTATTTTCGCGGCGCTCATGTGGACCGCTATATACGCAGGAGCCTTGGATTCCCAGGCACCCGTGCCTCCGCCCTCGGCGATGGGCGGAGTCTATACCAAGCCTTCACAGGCCGAGCTCAAGAGACTGCTGACCCCGCTTCAGTTCAAAGTTACCCAACAGGATGGTACCGAGCGGGCGTTCAACAACACCTACTGGGACAACCACGAAGAGGGTCTCTACGTTGACGTGGTCTCAGGCGAGCCGCTGTTCAGCTCGACGGACAAGTACGAGTCGGGAACGGGATGGCCCAGCTTCACCAAGCCTCTGGTCCCTGGAAACATCGTGACCGACGCAGACAGGAGTTTCGGTATCGTTCGTATGGAGGTACGCAGCCGATATGCGGACTCGCATCTGGGGCATGTATTCAACGACGGACCCGCCCCCACCGGCCTTCGCTACTGTATGAACTCCGCTGCCCTGCGATTCATCCCGCTGAGCGACCTGGTCGAAGAAGGCTACGCAGAGTTCCTTAGCTTGTTCGCTGACTAAAGCGAACAATTCCCGATCAAGCGAATGGGGTTTTGCACGTCTACCCGAATTATCGAGGGGGGATCGCCTGCTTAAGGGTCCGGCCGGAGAGCTTGCGGTAGATGACCTCGATAAAAAAGGAGATCAAAAACATCCCGGTCGGAATTGCAAGCTTCCAGGGATTTTCCAAGATGCTCTGTGCTAGCAGTAACAGCAAAGCCGCAAAGCACCCGACTATCCCGATTAGGGACAGCCAGCGCCGGCTGCGGGTCCGCTGAAACAGGCGAAAATTCGCCGCGTTCACAGCCGCGAATACGATCATGAATCCGGCACTGCCAGCCATGGCGATGCTGGACAGATCGAACAGGTTCGATACCGCAATGGTGAGGCAGGAGGTGATAAGCAGACCTTCAACGGGTTTGCTCCAGATCTTTTTTTCCAGGGACGCGGGCAGCTCCCCGTCTTTTGCGATAATATAACTCACCCGCGAGGCCCCATAGAGGGTCGCGTTGATAGCCGAAGCGGTGGACATCAAGGCTGCAACCGTGATGATGGTGAAACCCAGAGAACCCAGCAGTGGTTTGGCCGCCGCCGCCAGAGCGTAGTCTTTAGCCTGCACTATTGCCGGAACTGACAGATTCCCCAGTGTCACCACGGCGATCAGTATGTAGAGCACCACAACGAAACAAACGGCGATCGCATAGGCCCGGGGAAGGTTCCTCGCAGGATTCTTCATATCTGGGGCGGTGTTCGCGATCAACTCGAAACCTTCATAGGCAACAAAGATGATCATACCCCCGGTGACAAGCCGGAATGTCGGTGACCAGGTGTCGGGTTGGAGATTAGCGGTATTTACCCTGCCCAAACCAACTATCAGGAAAAGAAGCAGAATTCCTATCTTAATACCTACAATCCATTCCTCCGCTTCACCGACTGCTCGGCTGCCCAGGACATTCAGTACAGTAAAAACAACAATGACCCCACTCGTCAAAATGTGCTTCATCAGCGGCTGCAAATCGACGGCGAAGAAGGTAGACCCGTAGCTTCCGAAAGCAGAAGCATAAAGGGAAAGCATGATGACATAGTTGAACCACAACAGGATGTTAAGCCCTCCGGTAAAAACACCGGTTCCAAAGGCCTGATTGAGGAACTCCACCGTACCACCCTGACTCGGGAAAGCCACCGACAGCTTGGCATAGGAGTAAGAGCTCAACAATGCTATCGAACCGGCGATAGCAAAAGCGATATAGGTACCACCGGCGGCGAGTTGGACGGCAAGCCCGAGCACTGCGAATATCCCACCGCCGACCATACCTCCGACACCGATGGATATCGCTGAAAGTAATCCGATTTTTTTCTCATTCATGGTTAATTTTTATATTGGTTTATTTTGCCTCAACACATCTGCCCTTTACCGTGACAGTCCTTGCTTACAGAGTGTTTTATTGGTAATCAGCAATAAAAACAAGCGGCCGGCACGGGTGTGCCGGCTGCTTAGAATTTTGCTCACAAACACCAGATCAAGACTGATCTCTCAGGCGACCAGTCCCACCACCAGCTCGACACCCTGGCGGAAAATACGAAAGTTGAGCTCCGTGTTTTTTTTCGCGTTCATCAGAGAATAGAAATCCGCGACGTTTTTCACGTTCCGTCCGTTTATCGACTCGATAACATCGCCCTGGCGCAGGCCGGCTACACCGGAAGCGCTTCCCTGCTCCACCGCCGCAACAACCACACCGCCTTTGGAAGCGGGAAGCTCCAGGTTTTTGCGGATATCGTCGTTGATATCCGTGAGGTACAAACCCGGCCAGACACGATTGGCTTGCTTGGCGATCTCGCTGTTCTCATCCCGCGCGGCGATCCTGGCCGTCAAAGTCAGGGGGGAGCCTTCACGAATCAGCTCGAATCGCGCTCTCTCCCCGGGGCTCAGGTTGCCGACCAGCTGCAGGAGCTGATTGGCGTCGGCAACAGGTGCTCCGTTGAGGGCTGTGATAAAGTCGCCGGGCTTTATACCCGCTTTGTCCGCCGGTGAGCCTCTGTAAATGTTGGATACAAATGCACCGCTCTTTCCATCCAGCTTCATCTCCGGCGCCAGCCCTTGCGGCAGATTGCCGATGTAGGCTCCCAGCCAACCGTATTCTACCTTACCCTTGTTGAGTAGGTCCTCGATATCTTTCTTGGCGTCGTTTATCGGGATGGCGAAACCCAAACCGACGTTTCCGCCGGAAGGCGAGGCGATCCAGGTATTGATTCCGACCACTTCACCCTGGATGTTTACCAGTGCGCCGCCCGAGTTGCCCTGATTGATGGCCGCATCGGTCTGAATGTAGTCGGTAAATCCGGCCATATCCGATCCCGGCATGGAATGCCTGGCCAAAGCGCTCACGATCCCCGAGGTGATGGTCGAGGAAAATCCGAGTGGATTTCCGATCGCCAGCACCCAGTCGCCCACTTGGAGGTCGTTCGAGTTTCCCAATGCGGCAACAGGGACCGGATCTCTGGTTTCAAATACCACCAAGGCCAGGTCTTTCCGCGCATCCGTACCGACTAGTTTGGCATTGAACTGCCTCTGATCGGAAAGCTTGACGCTGATCTCCTCAGCCTCGCCAACGACGTGGTTGTTCGTCAGAACGTACACTTTGTCGCCGTCTCTACGGACGATCACACCGGAGCCGAGCCCGTACTGTTTGAACTCCTGCTCCTTAGGCTCCCCGTTCTGTCCCTGGGGCCCGAAGAAAAACTCGAAGGGATTGGTCATAACGGGTCTCTTTACCACGTCGACTACGTCGATCTCCACAACTGTGGGGATAACCTTTTGAGCTACAGCCCTGAAAGAGCTCTGAATATTCTCCAGGGCCTGTACTCCCTCTGTGGTGGAACCATGGGTGTCGGCGAATAACGGGCTCGACGCCCCGAATCCTACCAGTGCCAGCAGGAGAATCAGGACGGGGAGTCCGACTCCGGCTGACTTCAACAACTGTTTGCGGATCATAGTGAATCCTCCTCCAATTTGATCTTCTTCTCTGCTTCTTTGTTCGCTGCTTTCTTGTCCATATTACAACTCCCTATAGGGCGCCCCGCCCGACGACGGTTGGGAGGGGACCAACCGTCGTTTTCGATTCATGGGCCGGGGCGTACGTTTTCAATTTTTTTGCATCCCTGCTCATTTAACCAGACCAACCCTGTACTCGCCGCCTTGGCGGGTGATTTCGAGCATAAGCTCCCTCGAATCCGGCTCGTTCACCGCACGGTAGAAATCAGCCAGGGAGGCTATCTTATGATCGTTGGCTTTGCGGAGGATATCCCCGACCTGCAGGCCGGCTACACCGGCCGAGCTGCCCTTTACAACCGCACCGATTATGACATTTCCGGTGTTACGGGGCAGGTTGAGTCTGGATCGCAGTTCCGGTGTGATCTGCACGACGGACATACCCGGCCACAGCTGGTTTGCCTGATCGGCCAGGACTTGTTCGTCTTTGCGCTCGCCGATCCGCACCTTCCGGCTCAACTGCTGCTCACCCCGCAGGATGCTGAAATCCGCGGTTGTCCCGGGAGCGAGGTTTCCGACAATCAGAAGCAGATGAGTAGAGTCGGTGATTTTTTCCCCGTTAACAGAGAGGATGGTATCCCCGGGAAGAATACCGGCCGTCTCGGCGGGGGAGCCCCGATAGATCCCATACACAAATGCGCCCTGAACATCATCTCCATACAGGGTCTCCGCCTCTTGCCGGGACAGGGCTCCCATATTGATGCCCAACCATCCGTAAGAAACCTTACCTTTGGTGACGAAATCTTCAATCGTTGATTTGGCGTTGTTGATCGGGATGGCAAAGCCAAGACCGACATTACCGCCAGAGGTTGAGGCGATCCAGCTGTTGATACCGACCACCCGACCGTGGATGTCCACCAGAGCTCCGCCGGAGTTACCCTGATTGATGGCTGCATCTGTCTGAATATAGTCGGTGTATAATGCGATCTGCGAACCGGGAAGACTCTTCCTGCCGATGGCACTGACAATCCCTTCGGTCACGGTGGAGTGAAAGCCCAGAGGGCTGCCCACCGCCAGGACCCAGTCGCCGACCTGAAGGGTATCCGAGTCACCCAATTCTGCGACCGGCACCTCCTCGTCGGTTTTAAAAGTCACCAAGGCCAGATCTCTCTTCGGATCCTTGCCGACGAGTTTCGCCGTGTAGCTCCGTCCATCGGCAAATTTGACATTGATTTCCTCGGCTTCACCCACGACATGGTTATTGGTTAGAACATAGATGCTCTGTCCCGCCTTTTTCACCAACACCCCGGAACCGAGACCTTCCTGGCGAAACTCCTGCTCCTTGGGCTGATCGTTTGGATTCTGCAAGCTGAAGAAAAAATCAAATGGTGAGCTTATCATGGGAAGCTGTGCTTTCACCACGTTCACCACATCGATCTCCACCACTGAAGGAAGAACTTGCTGAGCCACCTCCCGGAAAGCGGCCTGGATGTCGCTCATGGTCTGAAATCCTTCTCGTGCCTGCGGTGGTTCCTGGGTGTACACCAGACCCTCAGGCGCGGGAGCCCGGGTTGAAGGCTTGGCCAATGTACGAGCGCCGAAAAAACCGACCGCCAGCCCCGCTATTGCGACTCCGACAATCTGCACGACTCTTGATTTGAAAAACGTTTTTGGGTTCATTTCATTCCCCCTCATATTCGTTATCCACTTAGAACATATAGGGAATGAGTTTCACCACACTGACCGGAGTATTACAGTTTTGTAAGGATGACGGCGGGAAATATCAGACCTGGGACAAACTCGATTCCTCGCAAAATTACTAAACTGTAAGATCTGAGAAATGTTGGGGAAAGATAGGAAAGGTATATTCAGAGACACGGTGGTTGCATCGACACCCGTATTCGGCACCGATTCTGGAAGAACTGATAATCCGCTGTTCTTGCAGCGAGTAGAAATGGAAAATCAAACCAAATGGAGGGGAGGGACCATGAATCTGAAAAAAGGAAGAAATAGCACCCTCGCAGGACGGTGGGAAGGCAGTTTCGAGTTCCAAGACCAAAAAACAAATCTGGCTGTTGACTTCAAGACGAAAACAATAAGTATTCCTCAGCAGGGAGTGCAGGGCTATCCGATCGAAAACTTCAGCTACGATGCACCGGCAGCCGAAACCATTCTTCCTCCTGCAGAAGCTCCCCTTTTAAGACGTGGAATCGGCGGGTTTTTCCGAGCAAGGTCATGGCCATAAGATGTCACCAACACTTCGATGAGTACTGCCGGGTAACTCAACCAGCGGCAACAGCTGGAACTTTTCCCTTGGAAAGTCGCAGCAGTTTCTTGAACTCCTGTCCATCAAGAACCTCCACCTTGAGAAGCTTTTCCGCAATTTTATTTATCGATTCTCTGTTCTCTTCAAGCAACGCCAGCACTCGCTGGTAACGTTCGTCGATGATCCGGGCTGTCTCCTCGTCTATATACTGCTGCGTGTTGTCAGAATACTCCCGCATAATCGAATAGTTATTCTCGCCGAGGAACGGGCTCTGCTTGCGGGAGGGCAGGAAGACATTTCGGAACTTGTCGCTCATCCCATAGTCGGTGATCATCCGCCTGGCGATATCGGCAGCTTTGTCAAGATCGTTGGCCGCTCCTGTTGAAATCTCCTTAAAGACCAGTTGTTCTGCAGCCCTTCCTCCAAGGAGCACATCGATCCTTCCGTAGAGCTCCTTCTCGGTCATGAGAAAACGTTCCTCTGTCGGGAGCTGGAGCGTGTATCCCAGGGCGCTTATTCCCCTCGGCACGATTGATATCTTCTCTACCGGGTCGGCACCGCGGGTCAGGAAAGCCGCCAGGGCGTGACCGGTTTCGTGGTAGGCTACGATCCTCCGTTCTTTCGGATTGATTAAACGGTTCTTCTTCTCCAAACCTGCAACGAGTTTCTCAAAAGCGTCGTCGAAGTCTTCCTGGATTACCCGTTGGCGCCCCGATCGAACTGCACGGATAGCCGCCTCGTTCACGAGATTTGCCAGGTCGGCCCCGACAAAGCCCGCCGTCCGCCTGGCCACGTCCCTAAGATTGACTGTCTCATCGAGCTTGACATTTTTGCTGTGCAGCTCCAGTATCTGTTCCCGCCCTGCCAGGTCCGGCTTGTCCACTACCACCTGACGGTCGAAACGTCCCGGCCGCAGCAATGCAGGATCCAGAACCTCAGGCCGATTGGTGGCAGCCAGAATAATTACTCCTGTCCGGGCATCAAAACCATCCATCTCGACGAGCAGCTGATTCAAGGTTTGTTCCCGCTCATCATTCATTGACAAGTTCGTACTTCGGCTCTTGCCTATAGCATCTAGCTCGTCGATGAAAATAATGCAGGGTGCTTTTGCTCGGGCTTGTTGAAACAGATCACGGACCCGGGCCGCCCCGACTCCAACAAACATCTCGACAAACTCCGAACCGCTGATGCGGAAGAAAGTGACCCCCGCCTCTCCGGCAACCGCTCGGGCCAGCAGGGTTTTTCCGGTTCCCGGAGCTCCTACCAGAAGCACCCCTTTGGGGATTCGACCACCGATGGCTGTGTACCGCCCGGGATGTTTGAGAAAATCCACAACTTCAACCAGTTCGGTTTTGGATTCCTCGGCCCCTGCCACATCGCTGAAGCGAGCCCCCGTGTCGCCCTCGGCGACCACCCGGGTCTTGTTCTGTCCGAAAGTCAGGGCGTTTTGTCCCAGCGAGCCCATTCGCCTGGATAGTAAGCGCCAGAGAACAAACATAGCGGCAAACGGGAGGATCCAGGTCATAAGAATGCTGAGCAGCGGATGGTTCTTCGGAAGAACGGCGTAGTACTCTACCCCTTTAGAGTCAAGCAATTTGACAAAGCTCGGATCTTGCACAGGTGTGGTTCTATACATTTTCATCTTGGCGTCAGTTGTTTTTTGATCTTTGCTGTCTTGTATTTTCTGCGCGTCTTTCTTGGTGATAGTAAAACCCATGTAGTACGCCGGGGTCATCTCGACCCGCTTGATCTCCCCCTTCTGTATGTTCTCTTTGAAACTGCTGAAATCCACATCGGTTATGTTTTGCTTTGGAGCCAGGAAAAAATTCATCACGGTGATCAACACCATTGTGGCGATCAGATACCACAGCATCGGGCTGAACTTCCCACCCTTGAAAGGTCTGAGCGATGGCGGCTTGCTGTTTTTATTCTCATCCATAGCTTCCCCCTCTTACGATTGCAGGAGCCGCGGCTCCTTTAAATTAAAATAATTGTTGAGGATTTCTTGCTCCTGTCCGAAAGATTACAGTTCTGTCATGCTGCGAACTCGGGGGCTCTCTAATCGTGTATCAAGAGCCTTCCCGTCTTGACAGAAAATATACGGATTTTTTGACGATTTCATTTAGCCACTATCCCCCTGATCCCCCCGGAGATCAGAGAATGTTGTCTTTAGCTCCTGCGGCCCAGCATAACAAGCCGAATGAGCGTCAGTACCGAGGCAAGAGCAGCGGCTACATAGGTAAAGGCAGCAGCGGTAAGTACTTTCTTTGCAGCCTGAATCTCCTCTTCATTCAAGAAGCGGTCTTGGCGCAGGATCCGTAGAGCCGTGGAAGAAGCGTTGATCTCCACCGGCAAAGTGATGATCGAGAAGACCACGGCAAAAGCGAACAAAACGATACCGATAGTAATCAGTGGTTGGAAGGCACCAAAGATCAAGCCGCCAATCACGATAACCGGACCTAGTTTGGATCCAAAGGAAGCTACCGGATAGACGGTGTTCCGAAGTATCAGTGGGATGTATGACCGGGAGTGCTGAATCGCGTGCCCGCTTTCATGCGCCGCAACGCCGATTGCAGCGACATTGTTCCCTCGGTAGATTTCCCGGGACAGCCGCAGCGTCTTCGAACGCGGGTCGTAGTGGTCGGTTAGCTCTCCGGCGATCGATTCCACCGGAATATTCTGAAGCCTGTAGCCATCGAGGATGTGGCGGGCGACTTCTGCGCCGGTTATGCCTGCACGAGACCTCACCTGTCTGTACTTCCGGTAAGTATTCCTGACCATTGATTGGGCGGCAAACCCCAAAACAATAGCCGGAACCAGCAACCACCAGTACTGAAACCAAACACCATAGTACATCGATGTATCCCTCCTGCCAGATCAATGTACACCGACTCAATTTCCATCACCTTACCGAAAGGTTACATTTTCGTAAGAATGTGCGCCGCCGGAATGAGTGTTGAAGCGTTCGGATAAGTTGAGATTAGATAGGCAGGTGAATGGAAAAAATGGAGCCCTTTCCCGGTTCGCTCTGAACTTCAACATGCCCGCCGTGGGCTTCAACGACAGCCCGTACCAAACCCAAGCCCAAACCCAACCCGGGCTGGGAGCGGCTTTGATCAGCTCGAAACAAACGGTCCCAAATGTGGGGTATGTCCTTCTTCGGTATCCCCGAACCGGTATCCTGGATTGTCACTACCGCCTCTTCACCCTGCCGGCGGACCATGACACTTATTGTTCCTTCCTCATCGGTGTATTTAACGGCATTATCGAGCAGATTGGCAACGACCTGGCGGATCCGATTCAGATCCGCCGAAATGGTGATCGATTCACCCGGTTCCCGGGTTATGGCGATATTTTTTTCTTCGGCGCCGTAGCTGTACAGCTCCACCATGTCGTCGATGATCGAAGACAGGTCAATCGTCTTCCGATCCAGGTTCATGACTCCCGTCTCCGCTTCGGATATATCCATGAGGGTTGACAACATGTTGAGGATCCGCTCCGACTCTTCCATGCAGGTAGCCAGGGCTTCCTGATAGGCGCTGATCTTCTCTCTGCCCTGGAGGGCCAACTCGGCGGTACCCCGCAGGTGAGTCATCGGCGTGCGCAGATCGTGGGCCACATTGTCGAGGGATTGGCGCATCCCCGTGATCAACGAATCAATTTTGGCCAACATCCGGTTAAAAAGGTTCACCAATTCGTCCAGTTCGTCCCCTGAACCCCGGGAAGGAACGCGGGCGTTCATCTTTCCGGTATCGATGATGCCCCTGGTCACCTCAACCAGATGGCGGATTGGTTTGAGGGAACGGGAGGAAAACAGGAATCCCCCGAAGAGACTCAGACCACTCAAAGGGAGGAGTACGAGAATAAGGATGCGCCGGAAGCGCTGCAATACCTCCTGGCGCCTTCGTGTGCTGATGCCGATCTGCAGGATATTACCATCCGGCAGCTTGAGGGAGGAAAGCTCCAGATCGCCGGGAACTGTGCCGGAGGAGAGGCGGATGATCTCCCCCTCTCGGATATAGGAAAGTGCTTCCAGGCGACTAAGGCCGTAACCGGTCCACGGGGCAGGAATGTAGAGATACAGAGTATTGTTCCTCTCTCCGGCGATGCGCAGCAGGTAGATCTTCTCCTCCATGACCATACGTTCCAGGGTCAACTCTTTACGTACCAATTCGATTCTCCCCGTTTGATAGATGGCCCAAAACTCGAGGAGCCGGGACCGGATCTCCGCGTAATCGTCCCGCCGCAGGGAATTGGCAAGAAAAGCATAGGTGATGAGCGAAAGAAGAAGTGATCCGATGATAAAGATCCCGGCAAAGAGTCCGGTGAAGCGGAAGTTAAGGGATTTTAAGGACATAGCCGACGCTTCGAACCGTATGTATCAATTTCGTTTGGAAGTCTTTATCGATCTTGTTTCGCAGGCGGTGGATCAGCACATCCACCACATTGGTTTGGGGATCGAAGTGGTAGTCCCAAACATGTTCCAGGATCATGGTCTTGGAGACGACGTTCCCCGAGTTTCGCATCAAGTATTCCAAGAGCGCGAACTCCCGAGGCTGCAACACGATTTCCCGATTGCTCCGGCGAACCGTTCGGCGTACAAGATCCATCTGCAGGTCGCCGACACTGAGTACATTCTGCCTTTGACCGCGGGTTGTACGGCGCAGCAGCGCCTGCAATCTGGCTAGTAGTTCTGAAAAGGAGAACGGTTTGGTCAGGTAGTCGTCGCTGCCGGACTGAAAACCCTTCAGCTTGTCATCCAAAGATCCTCTGGCACTCAACACCAAGATCGGTGTGGTGTTGCCTCTCGATCTTAAGCTTTCGATCACCGAAAAACCGTCGCGTTTGGGGAGCATGATGTCGATGATCATCACATCGTAGGGATTGACCTCTGCCATGTGCAGGCCGTCCTCCCCATCCGCAACATGGTCCACGGCAAAACCCGCCTGTTTGAGCCCTTTTATGACAAACGAGGCGATCTGTTCGTCGTCCTCTACGATCAATACCCGCATAAGCTGCATCCCATCATAAGCATTCCCCAAATACCTGCCTTCGCGTCACCCATCCATCAGTATATGTGATCATGGGTGCGCAGAAAAGTGGCTCCGCTATCAATTATACAGCAACGACTATTTCCAAAGGATTGCAGAATCATTACAGATCTGAAAGGTGCGAACACGAGCTAACCTTTCAAAATTGTAATGTTCAGGTAAGGTCTCTGAAAGCAATCAGAGCTACTTTCTACTATATACAGAGGATAGAATCGGGAGGAAATGATGAGTGTATATCTGTATCTTTCAATGATCCCGGAGGCTTTGATCGCCTCGATGCTTCCACCTATTGAGTTCGGGTCCTACCTGGCTATAGGTACCAAGAAACGGACCCGTGGGCAGGCCATGTTTTTTTCCCTCGGCGATCTTGGGGAAACTCCCTTTGATCTTCGGGATCTCGAAAAGAGATGCGTTCCACACCCGAACGGAGAGCCGAAACACTCTCTGTATCTGTCTGTTTATCGAGTACTCGAGAGGATTCCTTTGAGCTCGATTCGCAGTCTCTTCATGGCCACACCCGACGGTCGTGTTCTCGAGATTGAACCGACAGAAGCAGCAGGGAATAATCCGGAAGACTTTCACCTCTATCAAGAGATATGTCCCGTCCATCCCCGGATCGTCAGCACATTGGATCCAAAGCAGTTCACCCGCTACATCACCGACCCGAAGAATCCCATCCATGTTCCGAAAATCTGCTTCGTGGATCTCCGCCTTGGAGAGCTGGGGGCGGATCCGGAACAGGGAAGTGCGAGGGATCTGCCCTACCGGGCAATCCAACATCTGCGGGATTGTCTGGTCCAGCTGCGGGACAACCCGGGCAAAGGGACCAAGACCGTGGACAGAATACATCCACAGGCCTTCCCGTACCAGACGGTCGCAAGCGGCGTATTTCTAGGCAGCGGCGAGGAACTATTGTCCTATCCTTTCCCCTCTGTTGAGGAGCTCCAATCCACCTACTACGAATGGTGGCGCTCCGCTTCGATCATGAGTGATCTAGTAAATGTTCCATGAACCCGTGGCATGACTTCAATCCGGAACGGATTCAGCCGGAGAGTTTCACCGCGATAGTAGAAATACCCAAGGGAAGCAAGAAGAAGTACGAGTTGGACAAAGAAACGGGGCTTATTCGCTTGGATCGCATTCTGTTCACCTCGACCCACTATCCGATGAACTACGGGTTCATTCCAAAAACCCTCGCCGACGACGGGGATCCGCTGGATGTTCTCGTTCTATGTTCCGAAATCCTAGATCCACTCACCGAAGTGGACTGCTACCCGATCGGAGTCGTCAGGATGATCGATAATGAACAGGTCGATGAGAAAATAATCGCTATTCCGTTCAAGGATCCAACCTACAACGGGTACCAGGATATTTCCGGACTTCCTCCACACACCGTGGATGAAGTGTCCCACTTCTTCGACGTATACAAAGCTTTGGAGCATTCCAAGACATCCGTCAAGGAAACCTGTTCTCGCAGCGAGGCGTTGCAGATCGTTGCCGGCTCCATCCAGCGGTATTTGGATGTTTTCGGTTGATAGAATGAACACCAATGCACCCGCATCGTTTCGGGTACACAAAGAGATCATCATGATCCTCAGCAGCGAATCGGAAATCCGCACTCCAATGCAAAGGGCCTTGGAGGCCTTAGGCTATCCCGTTCTGACCGCACAGAATCAAGATCAGGCCGATGCCCTGTTCAGATCGTTTGACGGTGCGATTCGACTGCTCATCACCGATATTTCCGTTGATGGAACAAGCGCTCTGGAAGTCATAGCCTCCCTGCGGAAGGGCGGCAACCACACATTAAAAGTTGTCGTTGTATCCGAAGAGGTATCCCCAAGAGAACGGCATGATATCTACATCGCCGGCGTGATAGAACTGATCCGCAAACCTGTAGAAAAAGAGGAGCTGCTGCGAGTCGTTCGGAGAATAATCTGACGGCAGTTCTGGTTACTGCAGGAAGGAGATCGACAGCATGGTACACGGAGTACTTCACAATCCTTCACTCATCATCGACCTTACCCTTTTCGGAACGACTTTCGGCTGTATTAATCTGGCCTTTTTCCAATGGCTTCGATCTGCGAAAAAGAAAGACCGGCGGAAAGAAGGTCGGTCCAACCGAGAGCCGGTGGATTGATTCAGAGGAGCGAGCTCCTGCCTCCTGGACCTTTTCAGTAATAAATCAGTAAATCGGGATCTGCACCTGACTTTTCTTTCAAAGCCGTAATGTTGCTGCAAGTATTCTGAAACAACAGACAGTTATGTTTAGTAAAAGGAATTGAGCGGATGATGCATCAAGTCTGCACCCTCCGCATCTGAGCCGAGGAGGCTGACAAAAATAATGAGTACTTTGCCAAAAATGTTTCAAACCACGACCGAGCAGGAACGAAATTCCGAGGACAACAGGTTTATCGCGGCAATCGTTTCAAGATCCCTGCTCACACGCCAGTCGATTGCCCGTAAGCTGTCCTTAGTCGGCATCACGGTGGTTGAGTACCGGCATGTCGACACCCTGCTGCAAAGCGTCGATTCGGCGGTACCCGACCTCGTTCTGATCGACAGCGACAGCCAAGCCTTGGAATGGAACGCCCTGGTCTCACTGCTGAAGATATTGAGTGATCGAACCCACCTCATCCTGCTAGTATCCAGCCTGAATGTGGACCATACCATTGAGGCGGCCAACAATGGTGTGGCGGCAATCTTTATCAAGCCGTACAAAGAGGAGGAGCATACCGAGAGGGTCCTCAACCTGTTGAACGACATCCGTCAGATCTCACCGAAACGGCTCCTGCCACGTTACACCCCAGACCTGACAGCGCAAATCCACCTGGAATACCTACCGTCGGACGCCTGGGTGATTTTCCCGATAGAAGTTCGCAACATTTCGCAGAAGGGAGTGCAGCTTCTGCTTCCGTACGGAGATTTCGCCCAGGAGCTGCAGCCTGGAAATTCCGGGTTCCCCGCTACCCTAAAGTTGGGAGCCTTGCGGGTCGGGGTTTATCTTCGCGTTGTCTACAGAGAGGGCCGAACAGTTGGCGTCGTCTTTGAGCACATAGGCGACAGGCGGCAAGCGTTCGCCACCTGGATCCGTGAATTGAGCAATCGAGCATTGGGCGACACAGCAGGAGACCGCAGATGGTAATACGAAATCCTTCTTGGTATAATAATTCGGATGTTCGCGGAGCCCGACGAGCCACATCATCGTCCCCACTTTTATGCATATTATCAGAATCACGCTGCGGCTATCAGCATAGACCCTATAGAGGTCATCGGCGGCAGCCTTCCTCAAAGAGAAAGACGGTTCGTTGAAGCATGGGCTGATCGAGTAACCTCTTTTACTGTAGTAGCCCCGTTCACATTACAGACCGTATTTGATGATGGCAAAGAACAGGTTGTCGACTTTGATTCTGTTTTAGAAGGTGATCTCTACGGACCTCTGAGAGACGAGGAAATATTCAAGCAGGTAGAAATCGATCCCGAAGTCCATACCCTCGTGTGGCCGAATGGAGCCGATTTCGATCCGTACATTCTTCATGACTGGCCGGACCAACTACAATACATGAAGAAACTGGCCATGAGCTGGAAAACGGACAAAGTAGAAACTTGATAAAACTTTTACGAGCCTTCATAAGAGCACAAATTTGTTTTGGCTTGCTCATTAGGCCCGGTCCGATTGTTTCTCCAGCGTGCACAGGAACTGTAGTCG
>CAZSBH010000055.1:0-27446 GCA_964604845.1 uncultured Spirochaetaceae bacterium | reverse complement strand
CGCGTTGGGATCCCCGCCCGCGAAGACGTTCTGCCGCGTCCAGTCGGCGGGCGCGGTCGGGTTCTCCTTGTTGGCGCGCGCCAGGCGCAGCGTCTGGGCGGAGGTGTTGTAGTAGATCACCACCGGCAGGCCGTCTTCGTCCACGTCGATGGCGACATACTCGCCGGCGTTCGTGGATTGGGCGACACCCGTGCCCTGCGGCACCAGGTTGCTTGTCCCCGTGACGATCGTGTAATGGGTACGCGAGTTTTCACCGGTTGAGTTGAAGGTGACTACTCCCGTGCCAGGATTGAAGGCGGTAACAGTGCTGTACCGGGCGCTTCCCGTGGTATTCATGAGCATGATGGTCTGGTCGTTTGCGATCAGGGTGTTTCCGACGAGGGCAGGGTCGGTAACGGTCGAGTTCGTCCGCCCCGTAGCGATGCCGGTCACATAGCGTACGTCCTCGGTGTCCGTTCCCCCGTCCAAAACAAGCCAGCCCCGAACGGTCGCCTGCCCGTCGTCCAGCATGAAGGAGTACTTCGCCGCTTTGGTCTTGGAGTCATAGTACGCCGTGTGGATCCCGTCCTGGGCATCACTTGCCCCGCCATCGGAGCGGACCACCTTGGGCCGGTTGAACTGCCACAGCTGCTGGTCGAGGTTAAGCGACTCGATGGGATACGCAATGGTGTTCGGACGGCCGAAGGTGTCGTCGAGCCGTCGCGAGTTGGGAGTGCGCGCCCCGACAAAGCCTGCGCTGCCCGCGTCCAGGGGGACGTTCCCCCAACCGGATCCGCCATAGTGATTGGCCGCGAAGGCGATTGCGTACTTCAGGGTGGTCTCGCTCGCGTCCACGTTGATGTCGGTGTATTCCGGCGGGTCATAGGTTCCCCACTGGGTCACAGGAGCCGCGCCGGTGGTTCCGAGCGTCATGAGCGAGGTTGCGTAGTTGATCCAGGCGCCGTAGAGCGTGCCGTCATTCATGATGGACATGGAGGGATACTGAGCGCCGTCGCTGTCCTGGAAGGTTCCGCCCACTGCCCACACCCGCAGGTACCGATCATCCGTCCAGAGCGTGGAGCCGATCCCACTGCCGTCGTCTTCCTTGTTCGTGTCCAAGGTGTTGTCATTGAAGTTGTTGATCGCTTCCACACCGTTCACCGCCAGTCTCAGCCAACCGGAGTGAGTAACACCGGCCAGTGAAACGGTGAAGCTTGTGTAAGGCGAGCCGGAAGCGCTGACGGTCACAGTGTCGTAGGCACCGCCGGCGGAATTATAAACCCTGACCCAGTTCGTGCCTGTCTCCGCCAGATTGTAGCCGTTTATCGTTACCCCGGTTTCGCCCTCCTGAACTTGAAATTTTCCATACTTCGACCGGTGCGTAGTCAATGTCCTTTCGATCCCTGAAATATAGGGGACGACATCCACAGTCTTTGTATCGGCAGCTGAATTCGAATTAAAATCGTTCGCCCTGAACAGGATGTTGATGTTGTCTTTTGCCGACCCGGTAATATCGGCTGTATTCCAGGTGTAGCTCCAGCTTATTTGATGATCGTTGGCCTCATCCAGGGTCTGGGAGTTGATCACGAAACTGGCCGGAACATCAGAAACCAGGGTGGTTCCGGACCAGGAGGCTACGGTGTGCTCCACCCCCGTGCCTGAACCGGCGTCAAAATCATCGATCGTGACGGTGATCGACTGGATCCGTTGATCGTCACTGCTGGTGCCGGTCAAGGTGATTGTTCCACTCACATCCGGATCCGTCCCATCGTGCAGACTGTCACCGTCTTGCTCGAGGTGTCCGGCCACTACATTGCTTTGGATCAGATCGTTTATCGTGATCTTAGGATCCTCATCATCGTCGTTGTCGATGGTAACATCTATGGTCCTCTCCACCACGATACCGTCGCTGTCCGTCACCCGACAGAGGAACTCCGTGGCTCCGTCATCGTATTCCGGCGAGGCGGTTATGGGAAACTGTCCAGATACGGTGGCGAGAACCGGAGTAGGATTCCCCACATGGAAGACTTCGTAGACCAATCCCGGCTTATCATCGGTTGCGTTGATTCCGATATAGAGCCGATTCCTCGCGGTAAACGCTCCGGTGTAGATAAACTGCTCGTCCCCCTCCACGGTATTGCTCATGTCCACGTCGCTGCCCACGGTCACCCCGTCGACGGGGATCACCGGCTTGTTGTTCTTGATGAACCCCGGCTGCAGGTAGTGGTGGCCGTTTCCGGCGTTGTCGAACACCACGTAGTGGATGTCGATCGCCCCGTCGGGGATGGTGGTGGAGTTGAACTCCGCCCACCAGTTGTAGGTCGAGCCGGAGACCGTGAGCGACTCGTTGGAGCCGTCGCCGTCGCCATTGCCGCCGCCGTCATTGCCCAGCTCGTAGCGGTTGTCGATGACGATCTTGTACGCGGCGTTGGTCGTGTAGGGCGCCGAGCCGCCGCCTGCCGGGCCGAAGTCGAAGTCAGTGAGCCCAGCCGTGCCGCTGCCGCGCGGGTTGAAGACCGTGGTTCCACGCGCGAGGTAGACGTGCACCGCCTCGATGCCGCTGACGCTGCCGGAGTCTTCCGCCTCGCCCTGCACGCGGGCGAAGAGGCTGGTCCCGAAGAGGTCGGAGCTGGAGAGGGTGTAGTCACCGGTGGGGTAGACGTTGTCCACGTTCAGGTTGATGTACTCGATCTTCTGGTAGTTGGCGTTGTCCACGACCTTCAGGCGCAGGTAGAGAATGCCGCTGGTGGGGATGTAGGCGGCGCTGTTGACCGGGATGTGTAGGTGGTAGCCGTCATCGGGGCTGTAGAAAGCCGCATCGTGGGTGACCAGGCTGCCGTTGGCCGTGATGTTGGTGTAGCTCACCCCGCCGTCGTAGCTGATGGAGATGCTGGAGATTTCTTCATCATCCAGGGCGTCGCCGGTGAGGTCGAAGCTGCTCTTCACGTAGGCCCCCGAGCCGTGGCTGAGGTTCTCGATCCGGGGAATGGTGTTGTCGAAGTGGATCGTCAACTCCTGGTAGTTCCCGGCAATGCCGGGGTTGCTGCCGTCCTTGGTGTCCACTGCCCTGACCCGCAGGGTAACCCAACCCGGCGGGACGGATCCGGCTGCGTACAGTTCCCCGGAGGTGTTGAGCGCCTGGGTCCAGAGCGTCGTGCCCGTAACCGTGTACCACTGGGATTCCTGCTCGAAGAGGTCGGCGGTTCCATTGGCGCCGTTAAGGTCGATGGCATCCAGGAAGTCGCCGTCGTTGTTCAGGTCGATCTGCATTTCCACGTGGTGCACCGCGTCGTCGTCAAAGGCCGTGCCGGTCACCAGAACTGACCCGCCGATGTTGGCCCCGTCGACCGGCGAGATCACGTTCACGGTGGGTTTGTCCAGGTCGTTGTCGATGAACAGGTAGTAGCTGCTGAGGGTCGTCAGGTTGCCGGCCGCGTCGGTGGCCGTGGCCTGGATGTTGAGCTTCCACACCCCGCCGCCCACATCATCGGAATGGGTGCTGTTGGCGAAGCTCACGCTGTCGATCGTCTCTTCCCAGTTGTAGGTACCGACCAGGGGGTGCGGTTCATCGGCCTTGCCGACCTTGAGCTTCACCTCGGTGATCTGCGTGTTGTCCGAAGCCGTGCCCTTCAACAGTACCGTGCCGTTCACGGTGCTGGAGTTGGCCGGCGACAGGAAGGAGACCGATGGGTCTTGTGTGTCCACGATGACCTGAAGGTTGACGTAGGCGGTCTTGGCCGAGGTGTCTTCCGCCATGATCTTGACGGTTCTGTTGCCGTCCGTCAGCCCGCCGCCGCCCACCAGAGCCCAGTACTCCCAGGTGGCGAAGGTGCTGCCGCTGGTGGAATCGGCGTCGTCGTAGGTCGCCCCCCCGTCCAGACTCACCTTCACGCTGGCCACTCCTTCGCCGTCGAAGGCGGTGCCCTGAATAACAAAGGTCCCGTTCTGGTAGCTTCCCTGGGCGGGCGCGGTCACGTCGACGGTCGGGGCGCCTAGGTCGATGGAGAAGTCCACTTTGAGGCTTTCGCTCTGGGTGCCGTAGATGTCCTTTGCCCGGGCCTTGATGGTGTGGGCGCCGCCGCCGAGCCCGGAGAGGTCGTACTGCCAGCGCACGGAGAGCGAGCCCGACGCCCCGAAGAGGGTCAGACCGGAGTTGGTCCAGGTCGCCCCGTCGTCGAAGCTGAGCTCGATTGAAGCCGAATCGACCCCATCGTCGTCCAGCACCATGCCGATGGCCTTGGCGTTGCTGGAGAGTATGTTCTGCTCGGCCGGGGCGCTGTCGTCGGGGTTGCTGATGATGAACTCGGGCAAGTCCAGGTTTTGGTTCACGGTCAGGAGGAGGTCGGTCATCTGGGTGGCGCGGATGGCGTCGGCCTGCGCCGGGCTGATCCCGCCCACCGTGCCGCCCTGGTCGATCGTGTTGAGCTGCTCGACCGTGACGGTTTGATCGCCGGCCGCGGTGTAGACGTCGTCGTAGTGGTACAGATAGGTGGTCGGGTTCCCGGACCTGTCGTAGGCAGTGATGCGGAAGCGGAAGTCGGCGCTTCCGTCCGAGAGGAGCGCCTTGCTATCGAAAAGAAAGCTCCAGCTGCTCGTTCCGATCGCGTCCTGGGCTGGCTGGACCTGGCCGCCGGAGTCGTCGAGCACCTCTACCTCCACCCGTTCCACGCCGAACTGGTCGGCCGCCTCGCCCTTGATGCTGAACTCGCCGTTGAACTCGTTCGAAGTGTAGCCCTGGGGGACCTTTACCAACACCAGAGGCGGTTTGTTATCGACGAATAAGAACAGACGCTTCTCAATGGCTTTTTGGGAGGTATCGGTAATGATGATCACCAGCTCCTTCTCGCCATCGATCAAGGTCGTAGTGTCGAAGGAATAGCTCCACGTCCTGGCAGCTTTATCAATCGCTGCATCTGCGAAGGAGCCCCCGTCGATGGAAATCCGGATGCTGTCTACATCGATATCATCCGCATATTCCCCGTTTAGGGCGACCTCCCCGCTGACGTAGTCTCCATTCCCATGGCTGGTAACCGAAATTTCAGGGACGTCCAGGTCGATCTTATCGCCAAAACCGATCTGAGTGAGCGGATTCTTACAATCTAGAAATATAAAAGAAATGCCGACGAGAAGAATGAATACAGAGGCTCTCTTTAGGTATCCGTTCATAGCTCCATGTCTCTCCCTTCAACCCTATTCTTCCCTTTTTCTCTGTCCAACTTTCTCGTTTACCCCTCTCACACTTCTCCGATCCACGCGGTAGAGCGGTACCCTTGCACCTCTACATCTTGTTTCGGCAAAAAACTTCTTTTTCCGGACTTTTGAAAAAAGGAATGCAAACAGACCAGGTTTCGCGGCATATCCGAATTCGGATTTACCAACCTATACAAAGGATATCACGCAGACGGAAGGAATTCAGATTTTTTTAAGCTTCGTTCAGGATAATGCTCACACCCCCATGGTCCGGATCTGCAGGACCGAGGGGATTGAACGCAGACTCTTCAGCACCTGGTCGAAGTCCCGGCCGTTGTCCAGCTCCACGGTGAAGAAACCCTGCTGGGTTTCGGGGATGTTTTCATCGAGCTTGCCCTCGATCAGGTGGCCGTGAAACTTTTTGATCGCCCCTTCCACTTCGGAGAAGAGGTTGGTGGTCTTGCGGGCGGTGACCTCGAAGCGGCGGGTGGCTTTGGGGCTGACCGTTTCCCACTCCACCTCTAGATGCCGTTCATCGAACTCTTTAATGTTCAATAAATTGGGACAGGAGGCCTTGTGCACGATGATTCCCCGGCCGCGGGAGATATAGCCCACGATCTGGTCCCCGGCGGCGGGCTGGCAGCAACCGGCCAGGTGGATCATCATGTTCCGCTCGTCCCCTATGCGTATGCCCACCTTGGTGGTGTCCCGGACCTGGGTTTCCGACTCCATCCGATCCCGCCAGCGCCTGCCCGGCCGTTTTGCCGCCCCGCTTTCGCCTCCAGGCCGGGCAGGGCTCCGCCCTTTCTCGACATCGCCGCTGGACTTTTTCTTGGCCACGATATTGCGATCGATTATCAGGTTGGGCACGTTCTGGATCAGCCAATGCCGGATCTTGGAGCGGGCCCGGGAGGTGCGGACCATGCGCAGCCAGTTGAGATGGGGATGGGCTGAAGGGGCGGTCAGGATCTCTATGCCCTGGGTGTTTTTCAGCTCCTCGTTCAGCCGGATCAGGTTGCCGTCGGCCTTGACGGCCATGCAGTGGTTCCCGATCTCAGTGTGGATATGATAGGCGAAATCCAGGGCCGTTGCCCCCCGGGGCAGCTCGATGATGTCCCCCTGGGGAGTGAATACGTAGATCGAGTCCCGAAGCAGCTCCCGCTTGATTTCCTCGAGGAAATCGGGTGAGCTGACATTGGTGGAGTCCCAGCTCTTCAACATATTGATGATGGTCAATTGCTCAGGTTTGATCCGCTCCCCCGTCAATTCACGTTTGTACAGCCAGTGGGCGGCGATCCCCTCTTCTGCGGTGCGGTGCATCTGGTGGGTTCGGATCTGGATCTCCAGCATCTTGCCCTCCGGTCCCATGACCGTGGTATGCAGGCTCTGATAGAGGTTGGACTTGGGCATGGCGATGAAATCCTTGAAACGCCCCTCGATCGGCTTCCAAAGGTTGTGGAGGATCCCGAGAAGCTCGTAGCACTGCCCCGGGGTTTCGCAGAGCAGGCGGATGCCCGCCAGATCGTAGATCTCGTCGATCATCCTGCCCTTTTTTTTGATCTTTCTGTACATCGAGTAGTAGTGCTTGACCCGGCTCTCGACCACGATCGGGATTTCCGCCTTTTCGGCTTCCCCGCGGATGCTCTGCTCCATGGAACTCAAGAAACCGTGAAGATCTTCCTTTCTCTCCTGGACGAAATGATCGATCTGCTCGTAGGCCCGGGGATGAATCACCCTCAAAGCCAGATCCTCCAGCTCGCTCTTGATACGGGACATCCCGAGCCGGCCGGCCAGGGGAGCATAGATCTCGAGGCATTCATCGGCTATGCGTTTCTGGCTCTTGGGCTCGAGATATTCGAGGGTGCGCATATTGTGCAGCTTGTCCGCCAGCTTGATCATGATGACCCGGATATCCTTGACCATGGCGAAGAGCATCTTCCGGATGGTTGCGGCCGCCTGGGTGGTCTTGCTGCGGCCCCGGATCACCGATATTTTCGTCACACCTTGGACCAAGGCTTCCACTTCCCGGCCGTACTCCTTGCGCAGCTCCCGGGAGGAAAGGCCGGTATCCTCCAGGGCATCGTGAAGAAGGGCGGCGATCACGGTCTGGTAGTCCAGGTGGGCATCGACGAGAATCTCCGCCACGGTCAGGGGATGTAGGATAAACGGCTCTCCGCTGGCCCGCTGCTGTTTGTGGTGCAACCCTTCGCCCCAGCGCAGGGCTGAAAGGATCTTCTTTCGTTCCTCCTCGGGGTAATGATCGAGTTTCCGGGAGAAATTCCGGATCAGCGTCTTTGCTGAAGCTTCCATCATCGCCTCACCGCCGGGCCTTGATTACCCGATCCCGACCTGCCAAATCCGTAACTACGGTGATCTTTTCGAATCCCTGATCCGCAAGCTCACGCTGCAGGACGGACATCTGCCGCGGAGCGGCTTCGAGAAGCAGATGTCCGGAAGAACGCAACTTGCGGGGGGACTGGCGGATCAGGCGGCGGAGCAGATCGGCACCGTCGCTGCCGCCCTGCAGGGCGAGCTCCGGCTCGGGCCAGCCCATCTTCTTCATGTTTTCGACCTCCAGATCGGTCAAATAGGGTGGATTCGCAGTGATCAGGTCGTAGCGGCCGGGGATGCCGGCGAGCAGATCGGAGCGGTACAGGCGGATACGGGCTGCCGGCAGGAGCTGACGGGCGTTATGGGCGGCGACCTGAAGGGCTTCAGCGCTGATGTCGGAGGCGGATACTTTTAGCGAAGGAATGCTGCGTTTCACGGCTATGGCCACACATCCGCTCCCCGTGCAGGCGTCGTGGACTCGCCCGGCCCGCGGGCAATCTCTCAGAGTGCTCAGGGCTTCCTCCACCAGAATCTCGGTGTCCGGCCGGGGCACCAGGACCCGCCCGTCTACGTGGAACTCCAGGCTGAAGAACTCCTTCTTCTTGCGGATATAGGAGACGGGCAGACCTGCGCAGCGCATGTCGATAAAGCTACGAAAACGAACCCAACCCTCCGGCTCCAATGGATCCGGAAGGCAGGCGAGCAGCCGTTCTTTGCTGGTTCCCAGGGCTTCGGAGAGAAGCACCGTGGCATCGAGCATGGGGGTATCTACTTCGGCGTAGAAAAGAATTCTCTTGCCCTGATTCAGGGCGTGTCCGACGGTCATACGGCCAGCTTCTTGAGATATTCCTCCCGGGCGCTGATTTTGAGTGAATCGACAATTTCCTGCAGGTCTCCCAGCATCACTTCTTCGAGATGGTACAGGGTCAGGTTTATCCTGTGGTCGGTGACCCGGTTCTGGGGGAAGTTGTAGGTGCGGATCCGTTCGGAACGGTCTCCCGAACCGACCTGCATTCTTCGGGCCGCGGCTCTTTCTTCGTGCTTCTTCTCCTCTTCCCGTTCGAAAAGACGCGCTCGGAGCACCCGCAGGGCTTTGGCCTTGTTCTTGTGCTGCGACTTCTCGTCCTGGCAGGTTACCACCAATCCAGTGGAAAGATGGGTGATCCGCACGGCCGAGTCTGTTGTATTCACACTTTGTCCGCCCGGCCCGGAGGAACGGTAGACATCGACCCGCAGATCCTCCTGGCGGATGGCAATTTCGGTCTGCTCCGCCTCCGGCAGCACGGCCACAGTCACGGCGGAGGTGTGGATACGGCCCCCCGTCTCAGTAACGGGCACCCGCTGGACCCTGTGCACCCCGCTTTCGTAGCGTAGACTTTCGTAGACGTTCCTTCCGCTGATCGAGAAGATTACTTCCTTGAATCCTCCGATCTCGGTCTGATGGGAGGAGAGAATCTCAATCGTCCAACGCCGCGTCTCCGCGTATTTGGAGTACATGCGGAACAGGTCGGCGGCGAACAGAGCAGCCTCGTCGCCTCCGGTGCCGGCCCGGATCTCCATAATGATGTTCTTCAGGTCCAGCGGGTCTTTGGGAATGAGCAGAACCTTGAGCTGCTGCTCCATCTCCTCCTCCCGCTCCTGCAGGGTTTCCAGCTCCTCTTGGGCCAGGGCGACGAGCTCTCCCTCTCCCCCCTCGTTGATCAGCTGCTCGGTGTTATCGATCTCTGCTTTCAGTTTCTTGTACCGGCTGTACTGCTCGACGATTCCCTCCAGACCGGCCATTTCCCGCATCAGCTCCTTGTAGCGCTGCTGATCCTTCATAACCGCCGGGTCGGAGACCAGGGTTTGCAGCTCCTGGTGGCGTTCGATCATCTTGTCTAGCTTTTCATACATGGTTTTCTCGAGTCCCAGAGGCTAAGGTACTATAAATGAGGTCCCCTTTCAATCGGGGTCGGAAGGAACGGCCGGGCGTTTCGGTCTGGTGAAGACAAACCCGAACAAACTGCCGCAGATTCCGCCGATGATGTGGGCGAACTGGGATATGTTGTCCTCGGCGAAGGCTGCGATGAACTCCTTGGCCAAGAACAACACGACGATCAGGATAAAAGTCAGGGGGATTTCCCCGGATCGTATGTTGGTGAAAGAGCTGAGAAGGATCAGCATGAACACGATCCCGCTGGCCCCCATTAATCCGGTCGAGAAAAAGATAATGTTCAGGATCCCGGTAACCAGGGCTGTCACCATAAGCATCACCAGCAGCGGTCCGGAACGATACTTCTCCTCGAGCACCGGTCCTATCAGCAGGATGAAGCTGAAGTTGCTCATCAGGTGAAGCCAGTTTCTGTGCCCTGCGACATGGGTGAACAAGCGAAGGAAATCGACGATCGACCCGTTGAACGTTGGGTAGGAAACAAAATAGCTTTCAGTGAATCCTCCGACCACCTGATTGATGACCAAAACCGCCGTGGACAGCAGTGTAAAGGTGAGAATTACAGGCGCGTTGTAGCGGATTCGCATGTCAGGTATCGAGGGTCTTTCTGATTTTCCGCAGCAGAGCCTCGCTGGTAAAAGGCTTGGTGATCACATTCAGCTCTTCCGCCGGTTCATGGCCCATATTTGCCGAGATCATCAACACCTTTATGTGCGGCTGGGTCTCCCGGATCTTCTCTACCAGATCGACACCCTTCATCTCAGGAAGGTCCGTAACACTGATCAGGAGGTCCACATCCAAGGTCTTCCACAAACCCAGGGCATCGGCCCCGCTGGCCGCGGCGTTCACCGTATACCCATACTTCTGAAGTACCGTCTTGGTGTATCGCCGTACCTTGGCTTCGCTCTCAACCAGGAGGATTCGTTCACTTCCCCTATAACTTTCTGCCGGTTTATGAGTTTCCTCGCTGCGCATCAGCTCGCCTTCGGTAATCAAGGGAAAATACATGGAAAAACTGCTCCCCCTTCCCGGTTCGCTGTGGGCAAATATATAGCCGTCGTTCTGTTTGATGATTCCATACACCGTGGACAGTCCCAACCCGGTGCCCTTACCCGGCTCCTTGGTAGTGAAAAAGGGCTCAAAGATGTGTTCCAGGGTATCTGCGGACATCCCGACTCCCGTGTCTAGGACCGAGCAGAACACGTAGCTGCCCGTTGGAACCATATAGAGCTCTCCGGAATCCGCTTTTTCGATGTCTGTTCTACGGGTTTCTATCGTCAGGATTCCGCCGTCGGGCATTGCATCCCGAGCGTTGGCGGCGAGGTTGAGAATCACCTGCTCCATTTGAACCGGATCGGAATAGATATTGAGAGGACCGTCCTGTCCTCGGATATTGAGCTTCACCGCCTCTCCGACGAGTCTGGTGATCATCTCCTGACTGCTGGACAGCAACTTGTTCAGATCGACCACCTTCGGCTGGACCACCTGGCGACGGCCGAAGGCGAGCAGCTGGCGAGTGAGGGCGGCGGCCCGTGAGGAGGTCGCCTTGATCTGTTCGATGTCCCGCCGCAGAATATTTCCTTCCTCCAACTCCTCGAGCAGCAGCTCGCAGTACCCGGTGATTACCATCAGCATGTTGTTGAAATCGTGAGCGATACCCCCGGCCAGTTGGCCCACCGCTTCCATCTTCTGGGCTTGAAACAGCTGCTGCTCGAGCTTCTTGCGCTCTGTAATATCATTGCCGATGCTCAAGATCCCGACGAGCTGTCCTGCCTCGTTGTAGATCGGCTTATTCGACCAGGAGACCCATATGGAATTCCCGTCTTTGGTGATGTTCTCATTTTCATTGTAGATAAACTCATTTGGTCTGCCGGTTATCCCCTCGATCATGGCGACCAGATCGCGGCCCGAGGCATCCTTGTCCGGGACGATCGTCCCTAGTACCGGACGTCCTACCAAATCGGCTAGGCTGTAGCCCAGCAATCTCTGACCGTAATCGTTGATGAAGGTGATGAGGCCGTTGGTATCCCAACGCAAAATGATACTGTTGGCATTCTCTACCAGATCCCTGTACTTCTCTTCACTTCTCTCCAGACGCCGCTGTGCTTCCCTGTAGGCCGTCATATCCCGAAAGCTCCACACCCGGCCGATGATCTGATCAGAAATCACCAAAGGGGCGGAATAGCGCTCGAAAACTCTTCCGTCCTTGAAGCTAACAATATCTGTGGACTCGTCGCTCGTATCATAAAGCGCACGGATCTCGTCCATGTAAGCCCGGGGGTCTGTTACCTGGCCCACGACGTACTCGCGGATCTTGATGTCGTCCCTGTCACGGATCATCTCTTGCGGAACCCGCCACATTTCAGCAAATCTGTGATTGGAGTGGATAATCTGACCTTCGTTGTCCACCACCAGGATGCCATCCGCAGTGGCTTCGAGGGAGGCTTGCAGAAGCTGCTGCAGCTCCTGCACGGCTACGCTTTTGAGATTGTCGTCGGGGAATGAGCCGTTGTCGCCCTTTTTCTTGCTCACAGTCCTAGTCGAGCCTCTTCAGAAACTGAAGTACTTCCTCTGTCTTTTGTTCCGCAACCCGGCGGCTTGCCGCTTCGAGGCGTAATCGGATCAAAGGCTCGGTGTTGCTCGGGCGGACATTGAACCAGTAATCAGGAAATTCCACACTCACGCCATCGAGCTTGCTGATCTTCCCACCGATTGAGCCGTAGTGATGCTCCAGTTCTCTCAACACCTTCTCTTTATCGGCAATTTCTACATTGACCTCTCCGGACTGGTAGTAGCGCTCGCGCAGCGGAGCCACGAGAACCGAAAGGGGTTTCCCGCGTTTGTGCAGTAGTTTGAGAAGAACCACCAGGGCATAGGCGGCTGACTCCGTGTAGTAGCTGCCGCTGACTTTAAAGTACACGTGCCCCGAGGTCTCCGCCCCGAAAAGGGCGTCCTCGGCGATCATGGCATCGTAGAGAAAAGTGTACCCGACCCGGGAGACGACCGGTTTGCCTCCCAGCTCTTCGATACGCTGCGGCAGCGCCCGGGAGGAGATCAGATCGTAGACGACGGCTCCGCCGGGCTGCTCGCTTAGGAGCTCTTCGGCAATCAGCGCCGCTATGTAATAGTTGGCCACGCTCTCCCCGTGTTCATCGAGGAAAACGACCCGATCGCCGTCCCCGTCCAGCAGAGCACCCAAGTCCGCTCCGTGTTCCAGTACTTTCCCCGCTGCGTGGAGCCTGCTTTCCGGTTTGAGGGGGTTGGGATCCCGGTTCAAGAAAGAACCATCCGGTTGCTCATTGAGAATGTAGCTGTGCAGACGCATCTTGTCGCTTAAACTGCGGAAAACCCGGCCCGCTGAACCGTTGCCCACATCGATGACCACCTTGCTTTCCACTTTCTCACCCTTCAGGGCAGCGATGATGAAATCGACGTATTCATCGAGGCGGTCCACTTCATCGAAGGCGCCGCCGCCGCGAACCGGTTCTTCCCCCATTCCAGATACCAATCCTTCGATTTCCTTCAAACCCTTGTCGTAGCTGATCGAACCTCCCCGATCGTCGTACAATTTGAAACCGTGGTATTCCGGCGGATTGTGGGAGGCGGTAACCATGACGCCAGCTTCGTATCCTTCCTTCATCTGGTAGAAGTGCAGCTGAGGGGTGGTGACCATGCCGATACCCCGCACCTTCTTTCCCTCCGCCACCAGCCCGTGACTCAGAGCCTGATACAGTTCCTCCGAATAGGTGCGGGCGTCGTAGCCGATCATGAAGGAACTTTTTCGGATGTAGCGGGCAAAGGCACGGCCTATCTTGTAGGCCAGGGCGGTATCAATACCTTTTCCGTATATTCCGCGAATGTCGTAGGTTTTGAATACTCCTGCCATATGTCCTCCTCAAGCCCATTCTACAGCTTCAGGGTTGTTTACGGAACAATAGAATATTCTGGTGAATCATAGAAGGAATATACTCGTACTGATACCCGTATATGTGGAGAGATTTGCTCACATCGTACCAGATAAGATTGGCCTTCGGGATCAATCCCAAGTCGGCCAAGACTGAAGCAAGCTCGGAGCTGAGGAAATGATAACGGCCGCTGTGATACATATCACCGATGAACACGACCAGATAGCCCTTGTCCTTGAGCAGCGGTACGGCTGCAGCGAACACGGCGGCCATTTCCTCAAGCCAGTGCTCCTTGCTCTCATAGCACTTCCCGTTGAACGCGCCCAGCTTCGTTTGCCGGCGCGCTCTCTCTCCTTCCCCGACCCGTTTGTATTTTCCTTTGCTCTTTTCAGCCCTGTCCATACGCCAGTAGGGCACATCCGTAAGCAGCAGATCGAATTCTTCCTCAGCTTTGGCCAAAACGGGCAGCTCGGCTCGGCTGTCCCCGCAGATCATCCTCTGTTCAGGGATCTTTTCCAATGAGCACACTTGACGGTAGATCTCGATCCAACGGGGATTTATCTCGATGCCAACTGCGTTTCTACCCCGCAATCCCGCCCCCAAGAGCGTTCCGCCGACACCGGCAAATGGATCGAGGACCCGCCCGTCTTGCTTGGTGAACACCTCGATCAGATCCGCGCAGAGATCGGGGGGCTTCTGCCCCCCATGGCTGGAGCGGAGTTTGTGCTGCAGATTTGGCGGGTAGTGCTTGTTGATGACGCTCTTGCTCCAGTATACCCATTCTTTTCCGGTCAGATCGTTGAGCCGATTCCGGGGAGAGTAATACCCCCGGCTCTCTCCCTGCTCGTTGAACAGCTCTATTTTTTCGTTCTTCTTCTCCCGGATAGAACGACGGGTTCCGACGCCTGTTACCCGGCGGCCGGGGGCCGTACGACAGTAGAAGATCCGCTCGACAAGCATGCGCTTGCGGGAACTTCCCGCTCCGTTTCCAAACACGGAGTACTCCCGCGAAAAAACTTCCAGCTTTCCCCGGCGGCTGAAGATCTCCCGAATCGCATTCTCCGGAATGATCCCTTCGCTGTTGTAGCTCAAAAAGATATGTTCGGCCCGGGCCGCCTCGATCAACTCCTCGAGGGCCTCGGCGGCCTCGTTCTTGCGGGAATATCGGCTCTTCAGGTGATCCCGCTGGAACTTTCTCGTTTTTCCCTGCAGGGGCGGCTTCTGCCAACGGAGTATGTTTTCCAGTACGTGGTAGCAGTCGACGTACTGGCGTGTATTGTAGGGAGGATCGAGATAAAGGACCTCCGCCTCCAAGTGGCGGATGAGGCGATTGGCATCCTCGTTATACACCTCGTTGCCGTCATTGCCGTTCAGATCGATCTCCGGTACCCGCAGCCGTAGAGTCTTGTGTACGTTGCTGTCGACAAGGTGTTTGCCCGCTGACTCCCGGTTATCGATGTGCTTGAGGAAGGCATCGTACTGGCCTACCGTGTTCGCCGCCTTGTCAACGGCCAGAAGCAGACTGGTCAGCAGGATGAAACGTTCCTGTTCGCTGCAGCGCCGTGCGACATAGAGGGACTCGATGGCCTCCCGGATCGCATCGATGCGGGCGGCGTTGTGCTTCGTGAAATACGTATCCCCGTAGTTCGCACAGACGTAGCCTTGAGCCGGGGTACAGTGGTTGAGTTCTTCGACCAGAACACCCACAACGTCCAGATCCACCGTGGCCTTACTCGAGGTCAGATAGGCCCGGTTCACTACGTAGTTGGAGAAAAGCAGGTCATTAGCGATAACAGTAGAGGCGTGAGCTCGAAAGGAATTCCCCACCACCCCGGTTCCGGCGAACAGATCGACAAAAACATCGATCTCCGGTACCCGCGATAGGATCGTATCGGTCAGGAAATCGAGCAGCCGATACTTCGAACCCAGGTATTTGCGATTTTGTGGTAAAACACCCCGACTGCGAGTTCGTTCGGCGACAATGCCTGAGGAAATGTGTGAAATAGCGCCCCCTCCCAATTAGGTCGAAGTATACCCGGATTTCGGGCAATGCGCAATGGTTATTTGGAGAAGGTTATTTGGAGAAGGGACAGCAAGCGGCGGAGACCGCCTCTCCAAATTTTGGACGCCGTTGCATTGTGGTTCTGTTGAAATTTTAAAGTAAAACTTTAAAATTTGCCGTTTTCCTTGGTGTTTGGGAAGGTCTCTGCAAAAACACATCTTCGTTTTTATATATAGGAGGAAAAACCTTGAACGGTGAGAGCTTGCGCGAAACACTGGCTGTTGTTGCAACCTGGCAGGGTGTGCCTTTGAACTTCTCGACAATTGGGAAGCAGTTGAACATATCCTCTCCAGCCGCGAAAGCAAGGGTATCGAACCTGGTAGAGGCTGATCTAGCCTGGCTCCTCAATCCTCTGCCAGCCAGCATAGATAGCCGAGCGCGGAAATCACCGAAGCTCTACCTCACCGGTTCGGCTCGATGCCCCGAGCCTCTGGCGGAGGAACTGCGGTTTCGGAGCAGGATGATCAGGACCATCTGCACCCATGAGGCGCCCAGAAACCCTTCCAGCAAATTCTGGTACTATGGAGGGTACGGAAAAACCCATATCGAGCTCATCATACAGACTGCCTCCAAGCGGATCGGCTTCGTTTTTCTGCAGGAACCCCGTCCCAACAGGTGGTGTTGGAGCTACTGCAAGCGGGTTTTGGCGCGAGACATCGTTCAGGGAGGTTTTGTGCTGTATCCCGGGCGGCGAATCTTCTTTGCGGCCCGACGACTCGTGATCCTGCCTTCAGTGGAGTTCCTAAAATCTTATCGACGCTGGATGAATGCCTGCCTGGGATCGTCGCGGAAACTCCTCCTGCAGTTGGTGCGGGAGTACAACATCGTGAATGCCGAAGTGCTTCCTTGACACAATGAACGCTTGCAGCTAAGCTGCGGTCGATTCTTGTTTGAAAAGGAAATCCAGTATGTATAAAATCGCAGTAATTCCGGGTGACGGCACCGGTCCCGAAGTGGTTCAGGAGGGGTTGAAAGTCCTGGGCCGCGTCAGCGATCGTTTCAAAACCCAGTTCGAGTTAACCGAGTTCGACTACGGGGGAGAACACTACCTGAAAACCGGAGAAGTCCTTCCCTCCGATGCTGTGGAAAAGCTCAAGACTTTCGACGCCATCTATCTAGGTGCGATCGGCCATCCCGACGTGAAACCGGGCATTTTAGAGACGGGAATCCTCCTGAACCTTCGCTTCAGCTTGGATCAATACATCAACCTGCGGCCGGTGAAGCTGTACCCGAATGTGGAAACCCCTCTGGCCAACAAAGGCCCCGAGGACATCGACTTCGTGGTTGTGCGTGAGAACACCGAGGGGCTGTACGCCGGTATCGGAGGGTTCCTGAAAAAAGGCACGGCGGATGAGGTGGCGATTCAGGAGATGATCAACACCCGCAAGGGAGTCGAGCGCTGCATCCGCTACGCCTTCGAGTACACCCGCAAACGCAACAAGGCAAAGAAATTGACCCTCTGCGCCAAGACCAATGTTCTGACCTATGCCCACGATCTGTGGATGCGGGTCTTCACCGAGGTAAGCAAAGAGTATCCGGATATCCGGACGGACTACGCCCACGTCGACGCCACCACTATGTGGATGGTGAAAAACCCGGAGTGGTTTGACGTCATCGTAACCACCAATATGTTCGGTGACATCATCACCGACCTGGGCGCCATGGTTCAGGGCGGTATGGGGGTGGCCGCCGGAGCCAATATCAATCCCGAAGGCGTGTCGATGTTCGAGCCCATCGGGGGCTCGGCACCTAAGTACACGGGTAAGGGGATCATCAATCCGGTAGCCGCGATTTTGGCCGTACATATGATGCTCCAGGTTCTGGAAGAAGAGGAGGCGGCGGATGCCGTGGAATCTTCCGTGATCAAGGTGATTTCCAAGATGAAAAGTATGAGCGCCGGACAAACGGGGTTTTCGACCTCTGAGATCGGCGATATGGTAGCTGAAGGACTCGGCTAGGGACAATTCTTTGTACGTAGGTGTGATCGGCGGGCGCCGCTGCAGCCCAGAGGTCGCCGAACTGGCCTTCGAACTGGGGGCGCTGATCGCCGCCCAAGGCTGGACCCTGGTCTGTGGGGGAATGGGGGGTGTCATGGAGCAGGCCTGCCGGGGAGCCAGATCCCGGGGCGGGGTGACCCTGGGCATTCTTCCGGGCAATTCCCGCTCTGCGGCCAACCCGTACCTGAGTTACTCCGTGGTCACCGGCTTGGGAGAGGCCCGGAATGTGCTGGTTGTGAAAAGCAGCCGGGTTCTGATCGCCGTCTCCGGATCCTACGGAACGCTGTCCGAGATCGCCCTGGCCAACGCCGCCGGGATCCCCGTTGTAGGCCTGCGCTCCTGGAGGATTGACCCCGGGCAGAACCGGGACCAGGGTCTGTTCGTCCAAGAGGTCGACAGCCCTTCCGAAGCGATCCGGGTCATCAAATCTCTCCTTCCCCGATAGGCACAGGCAACAACGCATCATTTTGGCTCATTTTTAGTGTCATTTCGATACACTGGGTTAAAATGATACTATTCGGGTCTGAAAGACCCCGGCTGCCGATCGCACATCGCGATCTTGTTCTAGATAATTCCTTTCTATATATGTAATTATAGATTTCCTCTTCGAAGCACCGGATTTGGCATGAAAAATGCATGTATATTGGTAGCCATAAAAATATAGGAGGTTCGAGATGAGAGGACTTATTCGATACACCAAACCGAACGATCTGTTTGACTGGAACGGGCTGCTGGACAATTTCTTCACCGACACGCCCGTTTGGAATACCCGGACTCCCGCCGTGGATGTCAGGGAGCAGGAAGATGAGTACCTGATGGAGGCAGAGCTTCCCGGGCTCGCCGAAAAGGATATAGAGCTGAACGTGGAGGACAACATTCTGACTCTTTCCTCGAAGAAAGAGGAGAGCAAGGAAGAGACGAAGAACGGATATCTGATTCGTGAGCGACGCAATCATGAGTTTGCACGAACCTTCGTCCTGCCCAAGGAAGTGGATCGGGAAAAGATCAAAGCTGAGTTCAAGAACGGACTGCTTGTAGTGAACATCCCGAAGAAGCCCGAGGCCAAGCCTCGCAAGATCGATGTGAAGAGCAACTAAGATTCGTCAAACAGAACAACGGGCTGCCCCTGTGAACAACCGGGGCGGCCCTTTTTTTTCATGCGGTGGAAACCCGCAGAGCCGCCAGCAGCGTTCGACTTCCGGGTACGAGCTACAGCACCCGTAGGAGCCAGCCTTTGAGGTACTCCCCCTCCGGGTGGCCGAGCAGGACCGGGTGGTCCGGGGCGGCGTGCAGCTCCTGAAGAAGCTGGACATCCCGGTCCGCCCGTCGTGCGGCTTCCCGGAGAACATTCAAAAAATCTTCCCGGGATACCGCGCCCGAACAGGTAAAGCTCATCAGCTTGCCGCCGTGCAGGGTTCTGGTCATGGCCAGTTGGTTGAGCTGGGTATACCCCCGCAGCGCTCCCGGAACCTCGGATTTCCTCCTTGCAAAGGGAGGAGGATCCGCCACGATCAGGTCGAATTGGCTGCAGCTCTGGAGGTAGACGAAGGCGTCTCCCTCGATCCAGGTGAGGCGCTCGGAAGATAATCGAGGGTTCAAGCCCAGAGACTGCCGGAAGATCTCTTCGGCCCGTTTGGAGCTCTCCACGGAGATGACCTCCGATGCGTCGCCGGCCGCAGCCTGAAGGGAAAACGCCCCGGTGTAGGCGAACAGGTTGAGTACAGAGCGCCCCGAAGCCTGGTCGCGCGCGAGCTTCCGGTTGTCCCGCTGATCCAGATAGTACCCGGTCTTCTGGCCTCCCTCGATATCCACCAGCAGCTGCACCTCCCCCTCCTCGATGATCTCGGTGCCCTCCCCCCCGCCGGCGAGGTACCCGTTTTTCAGATCCAGGCCTTCCAGGCGGCTGCTCCGCTCATCCCGCTTGAGATAAATTGCCCGATCCGGGATCAGGGCCTGAAGCGCCGATAGGATCCGGTCGAGCATTAGCACCGTCGAGCGGATCAGGGGGCGTACGACCAAGGTACGGTTGTACACGTCAATGATCAGCCCGGGGAGCCCGTCTCCCTCCGCATTGACCAGCCGATAGGCATTGGAATCGATCGCCAGACTCCGGCGCAACCCCAGGGCGGCCTGGAGCCTGTGCTCCAGCCAGTGCGCTTCCGGTTCTTTGCTACCGAAACAAAGCACCCTCAGGGCGATCAAACTTTTCGGGGAGTAGAACCCCCAGCCCAGCACCTTGCCGCCGGATTCGGCCACCGGAACCAGATCGCCCCGAATCGCCTCCTCACTGGCACTCAGAACCGCTCCGCTGTAGATCCAGGGGTGGCGACGTGTGCGGATGACATCGGATCGTTCAGGCTTCAGAACCACCATGGTCAGTCTTCCGGATTCAGCACGACCCGGACATACCTGCCGGGATCGAGGATCTCCGTGGCCATCTCTTGAAGTGTGTCGACGGAAATGCTCTCCAGGCGGGCATCGAAGTCCAGCAGAACCGCAGGATCCAGATCGTTTTGATAGGCCAGTTGCAGGGTCCCGAGCCAGTAGTCATTTTCTTTCAGATTCTGTTCATGTTCCCGCCGCAGGATCTCTTTTACCTTGTTTACGTCCTTCTCCGTCGGTCCCCGTTCGCGGACCTTGCCGATCTGGTCGAACACCAACCCGGTCAGTGTCTCCACCTGTTCCGGTGCGCAGCCGAAACCGATATAGACGAAGTATTCTTCGTCGGGATAGCGGTTGAGCTCCGCGTCCACCCCGATGTCGTAGGACCCGCCGGCCTCTTCGCGGACATTCTCCCGCAGAACAATATCCAGGACCTGTTTCAAGGCTTCCAGCTGCAATCGGCTGCGAAGAGACCAAACGGTGGTGCCGCCGAAGACGATCTGCACCCGGCTTTGGGGCTCGAGACCCTTGCTCACTTCCCGCTCCACGATGCCCGCCGGGGGATCCATCTCGACGTCCCGCCACGTTTCCACCCGTCCGGTGGAAGGCAGAGAGCCCAGGTACCGCGCCGCCAAGGGAGCAAAATCCTCGGGATCGAGGTTGCCCACAAAGACGAAGGTGAAATCACCGGCATCGGCGAATCGGTCCCGGTATACCTCCATCGACACCTCCAGATCCATCTCCTCCAGAACCTCCGGCGTCCAGGGTCGGGAACGATAGTGGTTCTGAGAAATGGCCGCACGAACCGTGTCCCAGAAGATAGTGCTCGGAGAGGCTTCCCGGTTCTCCACCATGGTCAGCAGCCGCTCCTTGTAGGCCAGGAAGGACTGTTCATCCCGGCGCGGCTCCGTGAAGTACAGGTAGATCAGCTGCAGAAGGGTTTCCAGGTCCTGGGGACGGGTACTGCCCCGCATCCCCTCGTAGAGCTCGCCGATCCAGGGATCTACGGATACGACCGTACCGGTCAGCTTCTTCTGTAGAGAGATCGCATCGAAACCATTCAATCCACCCTCGTTCACAATGTTGGCGGCGGTAACCGCAGCGATGTACTGGTCGTCCGGCACGAGGGAATTCCCGCCCGGGCTGAAGGCGGCGAAGAGGATTTCCTCCTCTTTGAAGTCGGTGGGCTTGAGGATGACCCGTACACCGTTGGAGAGAAGCAGCTCTTCGAATCCGAGCTCTGGGGAGGTTTTTCGACCACTGACTCGGCCGCCCTCAAGCTGAGCCGTGAACAGGGGTTGGTCGAGCACCCTGTCCTCGTATGGAGGGATAGCTTTGTTCACGGCCGCTGCGAACAGTGCTTGCACGGCCTTTTCATCAGGAACATCAGCGGTTTCACTTTCCGGGGCATTGACTAAAACGACCCGATTGTCCTCTTGGAGCAGCTCCGAAGCCAAATCGTTGACCTCCCCCAGACTGATCCCAGGGACGTATTTCTGGAACAGGCGATATTCGAACCCGATATCCGGAATGGGTTCGCCCTCCAGATAATGCCCGACGTAGCTCTCCGCCAGAGTCTCGGATTCCACGTTGTCCCGATCCCTGTAGACTTGCTCTATCCAGGTCATGAAGCGGTCCTTCGTGCGTTCCAGCTCCGATGCAGTGAATCCGTACCGCCGAACCCGTTCGGTCTCCGTCAGCAGCACGTCGAGGGACTCGGAAACCCGCCCCTCCCGCACCCGAGCGGCCAGCACGTAGGCTTCCAGAGAACGGATAAATCTGCTGCTGAAAGATCCGGCCCCGATAAAGGGGGCGTCCGGCTTTTTGGCCAGCTCCTGAAAACGTTCGTTCAGCATCCCGTTATACATCGCTTCCACCAGCTCGCGACGATAGTCTGCCACGGTTTCTTGGGGTCGGGGATCCGCCTTCACGTACAGGCTCACCCGGGTTGAAGTGGCTTCAGGATCGGTAGCCGGAGCGTACAGGGTTCCCGGATGAGCCGGGACCGGGTAGACCACCCGTTCCCGGGGTTGTTCGACTTCTTCAAGATTGCTGAAATACCTGACGATCGTTTCCTCGATCCACCGGGCATCGAAATCCCCCACGGCGACAACCGCCATCAGGTCCGGCCGGTACCAGTCCCGGTAAAAACGCCGAAGCGCTTCTACGGGGGCGGACTCAATGATTTCAACTTTTCCTATCGGTCTTCGCTCGGCGTACCGGGAATCCTTGAACAGGACCGGGAACTGGCTGTCCCGCATCCTGGCCTCTGCACCCCGACCGAGACGCCACTCCTCGACGATAATCGGCCGCTCCTTTTCCACCTCTTCAGGCTCCAGGCTGATCAAATGTGCCCAGTCCTCGAGGATCTGTACGGCCGTTTCCATAATTTCCGGATCATCCGTCGGAACCTGCAGCTTATATACAGTCTCATCGTAGCTCGTATACGCGTTCACCTCCGGTCCAAAGGACATACCTATGGATTCCATGTAGTCCACGATCTCCTGCTTCTCGAAGTGCTCGGTGCCGTTGAAGGCCATATGCTCGAGGAAATGGGCGAGACCGAGCTGATCCTCATCCTCCAGCACGCTGCCTGCGTTGACCACCAGCCGCAGCTCCGCACGATTCTCCGGTTTGCGGTTTGGCCGCACATAGTAGGTGAGACCGTTCTCCAACCTGCCCAGGCGAACCTGCGGATCGACCGGGATCTCCGCCCCAGGATCCAGTTCCGCGGTCGCGGCGGCCGTCTGGACAACCTGCTCGGCCGACCCGACACAACCGGAGAGAAGCGATACCAGAGTGACGAGGGCTATAAAAAGGCTAGCCGGAACAAGCCAAAGAATTTTGCGATTATTCGATATCATCATCCGCCTCCTGTCCTACGGAAAAATAAACTCATTTTCCGGCCGGGAATCAAGAAAAATATGATCACCTTGACGCAGAAAGGTATTGACCACTACCCTTGAGGAATTGAACGCGGCCTATACGCCCCGACCGTCCGCATGGGAGTGCTTAACAGCTGCGGTGGGACACTGGCTGAAACAGGACCGGCAGATCACACACCTGTCCTCCCGAATCACCCCCGCCCTTTCACCCTCCATCCGGAATACAGCCCGCGGACACACCTCCACGCAGCGGCGGCAGCCGATGCAGATCTCCTCCTCCACCCTTACCCGGGGCTTCTTATAGGGAATCAGGCCGTACTTCAGCAGGGGCGACCAGCCGCTGAACTCCGTGACCAGATAGGCCGCTCCGACTCCTACGGTCAGGGCGTACAGGAGCACACGGTCGGGATACAGTGCCCGGGAGAGAAGTCCTGCCAGGAGAAAAACGGCGGCGCCGTACAGCAGGGCCCACGGCCCGATCCTGATCAAAGGCCGCCGGGGAAAGATACATGCGTGAAGGAGGGAGACGAGGTACAGCAGCGGCAGCACCACAAGCAGGTGATCCAAACCGATGAAGTTGTAGACCAGAGCGACCACAATAGAGAGGATAATCGGCGCGCCCAGAGCCATCTCCAAACGGTCTCTGAGCGGAAAAACTGCGCTGCGAATGTCCGGGTCGGAGGGATTTTCCAAGTACCTGCGGATATCCCGGATGTACAGAGGCCCGAAACGGGCACGGAAGCCGCTTCGCTCTTTCAGCCCCTCCAGAGAAACCGCGGAGGCGCAGAGCTGGGGAAGGATCAGAAGGCGTGAGCTGACCCGCTCGGCCAAACCGGTTCTTTCGATAGCCTGGACGAGGGAGGCGGTTGTGAAATGCCCGGCCATGGAGGAGCACCACACGTTCACCCCCCGGCTGTCGCAGACCAACAGCCAGCAGTCCAGGTTCTTCAAGGCCGAGCAGACCCTTCGGAGGGTAAGCTCGAAATTACCCGTAATCAGTACGGGTGAATCCGCTCGGGCGGATCCGATCCTGTACAAACCCACCGGTTCGGGGAAGGGAAACAGGCGCAGCAGAGTCTCCACAGCGGTCTTGATCGGCCGCCGGCGCAGGTAGCGTTTCGGCAGCCTGCCGGTCGGGGAAACCCGAAACTCGGGACCGCCTGATTTCACGGTGTCCAGTACGGCGAGTATCACGAAGAGGACGGCTGAGAAAGAGAGCGTGAGCGCGGCCGCGGATCCGGAAAGCTCGAAGGCGGAGTCCACCAGCCCGACAACAATCAGGGCAGCGCCGTGGATCTTGATACAGAGAATCTTTCGCTGCAGCAGAGACCGGACCAGAATCAGGTCGACGGTAAAGAAGGCGATTCCTGCGGTCAACAGGCCGTAGCTGACGGCGAGGAACAACCTGGACGGGCAAGCCGCCTCAGAAGCCCTGTTAAAAGCGACCCAGCGCCCGGCTGCGATCAGCAGGAAGAGGAGTAGAAATGCCGCGGCTTTTAGAAACCGATGCAAGCCTTCAGATCTGCCCGTAGGTCCTACAACCCCAGTTCCGCCTTCAACGTGGACAGAAGCGTCTTGTGATCAATCGGCTTCTGGAAGATCCCGGCCAGGCCGAGCTCTTGGTGGTCGATGTTGTAGCGCACCGCGTCTCCGACGGAGCTCAACAGGAAGATCGGGGCCGTGAACCCCTCCTCCTTGAGCTGGGTGGAGACCTTGCCGCCCGCATCCACCGTTTCCATCATCAAGTCCAGGAGGATCGCATCCGGCTTGATCTTCTGGGCTGTCTTCAGCCCCTCCTCCCCCGTTGATGCCTCTCCTACGACAAAGCCGGCTGACTCCAGCACGATCCGGGTAGCCTTGCGGATATCCGGGTCGTCGTCGATAATGAGAATCGTTTTTCCGGTTTCACCTGCCATGTTTTTCCCTCTCCACTGGTCGATCAGTAGTTTGATTAACTCTAAAGCCTTGCTCCTGTTTTGCCGAGCCTTCTCGGTCAGACCTTCCGCGAACTCGAAGGAGTAGCCCCGAACACCGATCAGCAACGCCTCCGGCCTACACTGATAGGTGTCCTCGCAGATGGCCAGAACCGATTCCGGCCCTAACGCATGGCTCGTAAACTCGATGCTTCGCAAAGCCTCGAGCCTTTTCAGCTGAAAGGGCTCGGGCCCGTTTACCGCCGCATCTACAAATATCACTTTGTCCGCCTGCCCGAGGTCGGCCGCATGCTCTATGGACAGCTGGTAGTCCGCTTCCAGGGTCAACCCGGGCACTCGGAGCTTCTCAAGCTCCTCTACGATTTCCGGACCCAGCCCGTCGTCCTGCCGTCCCGGGTTTCCGTATCCCAGGATCAGGATGCGGGTGGGACCTTGTTTATCCAAAGCCCATCCTACTCCTTGATCCGCTCGTCGATCAGCGACCCGTCGGGGTCCTCGAGACGAATGATCAGAGGCATCTGTCCGACCGCGTGGGTCGCGCAGCTCAAGCAGGGATCGTAGGCTCGGATGGCCACCTCCACATGGTTGAGGAGGCCTTCGGTGATCTTCTGACCCTCCAGCTCGTTTCGGGCCACCCACTCCACGGCCCGGTTCATCGGCTCGTTGTTGTTTGTCGTCGAGACGATCAGGTTGGCCATGACGACCTGGTCGGTGTCATTGATCTTGTAATGGTGGAACAACGTTCCGCGGGGAGCCTCCAGAATGGCGATGCCTTCGTCGCGGTGCTTGCCCTCTGCCACCAGATCCGTGCCTTGCAGGTCCTTATCGTCGAGGAGTTCTTTGATCTTCTCGGCGCAGTACAGAACTTCGATCAGCCGGGCCCAATGGTAGGCCAGAGATGAGTTGTTCGGCTTTCCACCGGTCAGGCTCATGAACTCCTGCCGCTGCTTTTCAGCCATCGGAGTGTCGATGAAATCACAGTTGTTGATCCGGGCCAACGGCCCAACCCGATACCAGCCCTTCTCCATGCCCAAGCTTTTGATGAAGGGAAACTTCATATAGCTCCAGGGGCGGACCTCTTCCCGGATATACTCGAGATAGTCCTTGGGCTGTACCTGGTCGAAAATGATCTTGCCGTCGGCGGCCTTTGCCCTCAGGTTCCCGTCATAGATGTCCAGGCAGCCGTCCTTTCGCACCAGGCTGAGGTGGTTGGAGTCGAAGGCGGCAAAGCCGGTCAGATACTTGAGGTCCGCGTGGAGAACCTTCTTGAACAGCTCCAGACCGTCGACGGACCACTGCACCATCTGATCGATGTCTTTCTTGAGGAAATCCCGGTCTTCGATGGTGAGGTTCTTGTTGATCCCTCCCGGAATGGCTCCGGTGCCGTGGATCTTCTTTCCCGCGGTGGCCTTGATTACCTCCTGCCCGTACTTGCGCATCAGGATGGCCATCTTGGCCAGATCGGGGTGCTTCTGGGCCACACCGATCACGTTGCGGATGGCCGGATCTGCGTCGAAGCCGAAGAGGAAATCCGGGGAACAGAGGTGGAAGAAATGCAGGGCATGGGATTGGAAGGTCTGTCCGTAGTGCATCAGCCGACGCATCTTCTCCGCGGTAACGGGTATCTTGTCGGCCCCGACGATCAGGTCCGTCGCCTTGGCGGCGCAGAGGTGATGACTGACCGGACAGATCCCGCAGAGCCGCTGAATCAGAACCGGCATTTCCCAGTAGAACCGGCCTTGAGCAAAACGTTCGAACCCGCGGAACTCGACGATGTGGAAACGGGCGTAGTCTACCTTGCCCTTATCGTCCATTCGGATGGTCACCTTTCCGTGTCCTTCGACCCGGGTCACGGGGCTGATGACGATCCTTTTCCCTTTATCTTTTGTAGCAGTACTCATATATTCTCACTCTCCCTCTAGTCCTTCTTCACGTACTCGTAGGGCAGGTCGATCGGCTTTCCCGTCAGGAGTGCCGTAAGGACCGCCCAGATCTGGTCCGCCGGGGGCGGACAGCCCGGCATGAAGTAGTCCACCTTGACCACCTCGTGAACCGGATAGACCTTGTTCATCAGGATCGGGATATCCGGATCATCGGGGATCTTCCCCGACGGATTCACCACCGAAGGCCCGTTGAAGTAGGCCTCTTCCAGACATTCTTTCAGAGGCACCATGTTGCGGTAGGCGGGTATGTTTCCCTGGATGGCGCATTCCCCTAATGAAATGAGGATCTTGCAGTGTTTTCTGAAGTCTCGGGCCACTTCCAGGTTCTCGTCGTTGGAGACGCCTCCTTCGATGATTCCTACATCCACCATGCCGGTGAACTCTTTTTTATCATCGATCGGAGATTTGTCGAACTCCACCAACTCGAGAAGATCGAGCAGGCGCTCATCGATATCCAGGATCGACATATGGCATCCGAAGCAGGACGTCAGTGCTGTTGTTGCTACTTTCACTTTGGCCATGATCAACCTCTCTTTCCTTCGATGTCCGCGCCGATCGGCTCTTTGTCATATTTACGCGTTCCCACGGGCATCTTCCAACCTTCCCGCTTCACCATCAAACTGCCCGTGGGGCAGAAGCTGGCCGCCTTGTCCGCGGCTTTGAGATCGGTCTCCGACAGATCGTGACGGGCATCCACGATCAACCGCTTGTCGATGCCCCGGCCCTCGAAGCCGAAGACGCTCTTCTTGTCCACTTCGCGGGAGGAACGCACGCAGCGACCGCAGAGGATGCAGCGGTTCCGATCGATGTAGAAGTCGGGATGCGTGGCGTCCAGCTCCTTCTTGGGAAACAAGTACGGATAGCTGGGCACCATCATCTGAAAGCGGTAGGCCAAGGCCTGAAGCTCG
>CAZSBH010000054.1:0-27757 GCA_964604845.1 uncultured Spirochaetaceae bacterium | reverse complement strand
TGGTGAAACTCCCCTCTACCGAGCGGTGGTCGGCGGGCAGTTGGCGGCAGTGAAAAGGTTGTACGAGCTCGGTGCCGACGTCAATATCAAAGATAAGGATGGGATCGGTCCTTTGAAGATGGCTCGACTAAAAGAATTCAGGGAGATTGAAGACTTCCTGATTCGAAACGGAGCCGTAGACTGAAAAAAAGACACCGGTGGGGACCAACCTCTCCACCTTCAGCTTTTCAATAAGGTTGCAGGAGAATCGGTTTATTTCCCGGCAATCAGCTTCTCGGTTGCTGCGTCGAGCCGCTTTCCGGCCTCCCCTATCTGTTTCCTTCGCTGAGCAAGACGGGAACGTTCCTCGGTCAGTTTTTTCCTGCGGTCTTTGACGATTCGTTCGGATTCTGCCGGAGCAGGTCCGCCGGGCACGTTGTGAGAATTTACAAACTCGACCGGATCCAAGGCTTTCTGAACCTGGGTGTCGGTCAGACCGAGCTTTCGGCCAATCACTTCCTCAGAGATCTTCTCGACGTAGGCAGCGGAAATATCCGTAGCGACCATACCGTCGTCGAGCGCCCTGGTCACCGCGTTGGCGACGATGCTGTGGGCGAGTCGATGCGGCAGGCCGGTTGACCGAAAAATCTCGTCGGCAAGTTCGCTTACCGTTGAAAAACCTTGTGCCGTGGCTTCCAGCATCCGCTTCCGGTGAATCACCATCGTGGCGATTACGCCCGTCATAAATTTCATTGTAGCCTCGGCCTGATCGAGGATGCGTAAGGACGGTCCGTAAGTCATCTCCAGGTCTATCACATCTGCGTAAAAGGATTTCAACAGGCCGGCATAAATCCCGACCGTATCTCCCAGGATACGTGAGATCTTTCCCCTGGCAAACTCAAAAACGCAGGGATTCTTTTTCTGGGGCATCATACTACTCACGTCTGAGAATTCCGGAGCCGGCTCCATGAATTTGGCCTCTGTATTGGACCATTGTTCCATATCGATGCACATCCGGCTGAGAGTGATCATGGCATCATTTGCCGCAGATGTTGCTTGTACCAGATGATCGCCTGTCGACACAGAGGCGATCGTACTCTCCATGATCGTCTCGAATCCGAGAAGCTCGGCAACCTGGTACCTGTCGATGGGGAAGGCCGTGCCGGCCAACGCTCCGCAGCCCATTGTCGACTCGTTCGTCGTGTTGTACGCCATTTCCAGCCACGCGCACGATCGTGCCAAAGGATCATGGATAGCCAGAAGATAAGCCCCGAAGGTCGTGGGTTGCCCGTGCTGCTGATGGGTGTATCCCGGCATCACAGCATCTTTGTTTTTCTCGGCCGAATCGAGTAAGGCTGAGCGAAAGTTGTACATCTCCTCCAAACAGTCGAGGATCCGTTCCCGGAAGTACATACGCATGAGCGGTTCCGGTCGGGTTCGAGCCAGGGAGAGATGAGCCACGGGTTCCCGCCCCACTCTTTCGATCAACCATTGTTCGACATGGGTATACACGTCGTGATACCCAGGCCGATATTCGATTACCGCCGGTCCCTTTGACTTCAACTCTTTCAATCCGGCAAGGACCGCTTTCGCGTCCTTGGCCGGCACAATTCCTCTATCTACCAGCATGATCAGCCAAGCCCGATGGGTATCGATCAGCGTATAGAATTGATACTCCAGCTCTTCGACATACCGCTCCCGATCGATGTAATCCACATACAGTGGGTCATGTGGAACCTTTACTCGTTCCGACGTTGTTGCGAACTCTTTGTCACTCATGATTCATACTCCATGAAAAATTTTTTTCTCACCCGATAGACCTGTCCAGAAATGAGAAGGACATAAACGACTCAAGACACCAGGATTTCGAGTCTTTCTTCTAGTTTCTTTCTTGCCACGGCGAGTTTGTTTATACGGTCGCTCTGACGTTTTGATGCTTCGGCGATTTTCGATGTCCTGTCCTTGACCATGCGTTCGACTTCCTTAGGCGCGACGCCACCGCAGACGCTATGGGACTCCACGAAATGCTTGGGATCGAGGGCTTCCCGTACCTCAGATTCACTGAAACCGGCAGGTTTTCCCAACACGCTCTGTGCCGCCTCGTCGAGAAATTTCGCATCCACCCGGTCCGCCGTGATGTTCCGCTCCGAAGCCATTCGTGCAACCGTCCCTGCCACGTGATGGGCTTGTCTGTAGGAAATGTGATTCTTTCGAACCAGGATGTTGGCCAATTCCGCTGCTGCGGCAAAACCCTGACGGCTCAAATTTTCCATTTTCTCTTCGTTCGGAATCACCGTCGTCAAGAAACCTTGAAGGACCTTCAGGCACTTTTTCACGATGCACAAGGCGTCCATAACCGGAAACCGGACTCGGAGCACGGGCAACATGTCGGCGAAGGGCTCGTTTTTAGTCAGTGTTGCGACTTCCTGGAACCGACCGATTATCGTAGCGGTATCCAGCCTGACCCGCTCCAGCTGCCCGCCGAAGTTCTTTTTCTGGGGCATCATGCTGCTCGTGTCGCTGTACGATTCGGGAACCCCGATCATGTTCACTTCCTCGGATCCCCAGATTTGGAGATCGAGAGTAACCCTGCTTATCGGCAACATGACGTTTACCAGAGCGGACATTGTACTTACACCGTAGTCCGCTGAGCTCACACAGTCATTGGTATTCTCAAGGATGCCGTCAAATCCGAGTAGTTCGGCCACCAGCTCCCTGTCGATCGGCCAGCTCGTTCCGGCCAGAGCGCCGCACCCGAGAGTCGACAGATTTGTATTTCTATAGGCCGCCTCCAGTTCTACAAGAGCTCGAAACAGCGGGTCATGAAAAGAAAGAAGGTAGTGCCCGAAAGTGGTAATCTGTGCTTGGGCGAGATGGGTATAGCCCGGCATGACCACATTTCGATACTTGGAGATCAGCGGATGGAGGGAGCCCAAGAACTCAAGCAGGGCGTCGATCATGGAAATGCAGCCGTTCCTGATCTTGATGCGGGCAACAGGTTCCGGCAGGGTCTTCCCGATGTTCAGATTCCCGGCGAGATCGGCTCCTAATTTCCCCGATAGTGTTTTCTCCAGCGACCAAATTGAAAAGCTGTCACTCGGGAGATACGAACCCGAGTTCTCTTCAGGGTTGCTTTTTTCGTATTCAAGAATCGCCTGAAGTATCTTGGCGGAATCAGCGGAGGGAATAATGCCTTTGTCCGCCAACATCACGATCCAAGCCTTCTCACTGTAATTTCGCTCTGCGGAAATATCCCGGGCTTTCTTAAGATCTTCCTCCAATTGCTGTTCCGCTTCCCGGATCGTCTCGGAGAATGCCTCAAGGACCCGGAGTGAACGCGCCCGTTTACCCTCTACTGCTGCCATTTCATCCTTGCCTTTCGTTGTTAAACTCACATTGCCAATAAGTTTTCATCATGGCTTCTACGTTTCCCACGGGAAGGTTTACTTCCACGGGAATATGTGCCACGTATCCGCCTCGATTCGATTTTAAAGTTACAAAGGTATTCATAACATGAGCACGTACATCCTCCGCTGTTCCCCGCATCAGAACACCCTGACGCTCGAGATCGGGACGAATGCACGTTCTGTCGCGGAATATTTCGGCGACCTGCCGAATATCCATGGTGGGAACCTGCGGATTGATCTCATCGAAGCCGCATTCGATGAGATCGGGAAGTATCTGCAGCGTGTACCCACAGGTGTGATAATGAGCGAGTTTGTCAACCTTGTGGATTTCATCGACAATCCGCTCGTATAGTGATTTGAAGATCCTCCGCCACTGCTTCGGATCGATCAGCATGTTGCACTGAGTTCCCCAATCATCGGCTAAGAAGATGCCGTCGAGGTCGTAGTCAGCGAGTAGTTTGATCCTTCGAATCGCGAATTCCGTCAATTTCTCCAGCAGTGAAAAGAACCCGGGGCGCTCTTCGGCCACGTCCATGAGGGCGTTTTCATATCCCCGCAGATAGGTGTATTGATGAAAAATGCTTCCGATCCAGACCATCATGTAGTGCTCGCGGCCGTCCTCTTTTCGTACATCCGCCATGTAGCGAATACCTTCGATACCGAAAGACGGATCGGGGAACCTGTAGTTTATCGACTCATCCAAACTCTTGAGGGGCGAGTCGACGACCTGACCGAGGTAGTCGCTGGTCAGGGTTTGCCACACGCAACCCCACTCATCTTTGACGAGCTTCCCTGGCTCCATGTTCAACTTGCCCGCAGAATCAAAGGTAAACCAGGTATGCGTTTTCTCTGACTGCAGGATATCGCTGGGGTACTTTTTCCGTAGCTCCTGGATTTCTTTTTTATGCAAACGGATGAAACCCGGTTTGATTCTGTGCAGGACCGGGACCCTGTCGGGGCGTTCGAAGCGGATCGAACGGATAACCCTCTCCCTGCTGTTCATTTTTGGGCTCCCTTTTCCAATTGATCGTGATACAAGAAACAACGCACCTTGTGCTCCGGCTCGATCTCCACCAGTGCCGGCACCCGCCGATCGCAGTGCTCCAATCTGCGGGGGCATCGCGGGTGGAAGTGACAGCCTTTCGGCGGGTCGATCGGGCTGGGGATCTCTCCGGTGAGGATTCGTTTTTCCCGCTCCACGTTTGGATCCGGTTCAGGACTTGCGGTCAGCAGGGCTGAGGTGTAGGGATGGATGTTTCGAGCCGAGAGTGCCTCCACGGGAGCAAGCTCGACGATCCGGCCAAGATACATAACGGCAATGCGGTCACTGATGTACTGGACCACGTTCAGATCGTGGGCGATAAAGAAATAGGTCAGGTTGAGCCGAGACTGCAAACGTATAAGTAGGTTCAGAATCTGAGCCTGGATGGAAACGTCTAGAGCGGAAACCGCTTCATCGCATACGATGAACTCGGGATCCAAGGCCAGGGCACGGGCGATGCCGATTCTCTGTCTCTGGCCGCCTGAGAACTCGTGGGGATAGCGCTTGAACAGTTCCGGTCGCAGATCGACCTTTTCGAGCAGCTCGAACACCTTCTTCTGACGCTCCTCTCGGGTCAGCATTCTGTGGATGATAAACGCCTCTTCAAGGATAGAGCCGACAGTCATGCGTGGATCTAGGGAAGCGAAAGGATCCTGGAAAATAATCTGCATCGATCGCCTCAGTTTGCGCAGCTGCTCCGGAGTGATGTCGAGGACGTCCCTTTTCCGGTAGAAAATCTGACCTGCCGTTGCTACTTCCAGCCTAAGGATCAGCTGACCCAGGGTTGTTTTCCCGCAGCCGCTTTCCCCCACCAGACCCAGGGTCTCGCCCTTGTAGATCTCCAGAGTCACCCCGTCGACCGCCCTCACAGCCCCGGTCGATCGGGAAAACAGCCCGCTTTTCACCTCATAGTATTTCTTGAGGTCTTTTGTAGATAGCAAAACTTCGCGTTCACTCATACCGGTTACCGCTACCTGTACTGCCAACAGCGTACGTAATGTCCGGGGTCGATCTCGATCAGGGTCGGCTCCTGGTGATCACACAACCCTCTTTTGAATTTCGAACAGCGGTCGCTGAAGGTGCAACCAGTGGGAAGATTTAACAGGCTGGGAACGATCCCCGGAATGGATGTCAGGGTGTCCTTCCCTCGACGCTTTCCCTTCCTGGGAATCGACTCGAGCAGTCCGACGGTGTAGGGATGCTTTGGATTGTTGAAGATCGTTTTCACATCGGCACTCTCCACGACCCTTCCCGTGTACATTACCATCACCCGTTGCGCGTTCTCCGCGATAATGCCCAGGTTGTGGGTGATGAATATGATCGAGCTGCTCGTCGTTTCTTTGAGTTCCTTCATCAGATCGAGGATCTGGGCCTGGATCGTCACATCCAGGGCGGTGGTCGGCTCGTCCGCTATTAGGATCTCCGGGTTGCAGGAGAAGGCCATGGCGATCATGACCCGCTGCCGCATTCCGCCGCTGAGCTGATGAGGATAGTTCTTGTAGCGAAGATGCGCCGAAGGGATGCCTACGGTTTTGAGCATCTGTACCGCCTTGTCCCGGGCCAGGCTGGCCGGCAGTTCCTGGTGCAGCCGCACCGCCTCGGATATCTGATCGCCGATGCGGAACACCGGGTTGAGGGAAGTCATCGGCTCCTGGAAAATCATCGATATCCTGTTCCCCCGGATACCCCGCATCTCGGAGCGCCTCAGCGCGAGGAGATCCTTGTTTTGCAGAAGAACTGTGCCGGAGACAATCTCCCCCGGCGGTTCGGGAATGAGCCGCAGGATGGAAAGGGCGGTCACGCTCTTTCCGCAACCGGATTCTCCGACCAGACCCAGCACCTCCCCGGCGGCAAGCTCAAGATCGACCCCGTCAACGGCCCGAACCGTTCCTTCGGGGGTGTGAAAATGGGTTTTCAGGCCGCTGACCTTCAATAGCGCTTCACTCATCTCCGGTTATTCCAGCTTGTCTCCTATCAGGTTTTCTGGGTCATCTTTACATCCAAAGCGTCCCGCAGCCCATCTCCGAGGAAATTCAAGGCCAGAACCAGAAGAAAGATCATGGCCCCGGGGAAAATAGCCACCCACGGTGCCATGCGCAGATACGGGTAGCCCTCGCGGAGCATCGAACCCCAGGCGGCGCGCGGCGGAATTACCCCGATACCGAGAAAGCTCAAACCCGCCTCGGCAATGATCGCCTGGGCGGCCATCAACGAGCTGTACACGATCAGGGGAGGTAGGCAGTTCGGGAAGATGTGCCCCAGGAGCAGGCGAAAATCCGAGGCTCCTAAAGCTCTTGCCGCTCTGATGTACACCTCCTCTTGGGTGACGAGAACCTGGGCATGCATGATGCGGGCAAAACCCGGCGTGAACGTGATTCCGACGGCGATGATGATGTTCTTGATACCCGGCCCGATCACCGTTGCTATGCTGAGAGCCAGGATTAGCGAAGGGAACGACCAAAGGGCGTCCATAAAGCGCATGATCGAGTTGCCGATAGCTCCCTTGACGAATCCGGCGATCATTCCCAAAGTGCAACCTACCGCAAAGGAGAAACCCACCGCCCCCAGACCAACGATTAATGACACCGAAGTTCCATGAAGGATCCGGCTGAGGATGTCCCTGCCGAGCTTGTCCGTACCGAGAAGGTGCGCACCGCTGGGCGCCTTGAGAATGGATTTGAGATCGATCTGGTTGGGGTCGTACGGCGAGATCACAGAGGCCAGAAGCGCGCACAGAACGAACACCAGCAGTATGATGCCGCCGACCAGATTGTAGCGGTTCGCCGTCAACCTGCGCAGGGCGTACTGAAGGTTGGAGCGATAGGCGGGGTCTATTTCCTTTCTCTTCAACAGGCCGAGGGACATTCCCTTATCTTCCTCCCCACTAGCCGTAACGGATTCTCGGATCCAGAACGGCGTACAGAATATCCACGATCAGATTGATACCCAGAACAGCCACGGCGGCGATCATGACACCGCCCTGAACTACCACGAAGTCTCTCTGACTGACCGCCACCGCGATCAGGCTTCCCATTCCGGGAAGACTGAAGATGGTTTCTGTAATCACCGCTCCCCCGAAAAGCCGTCCGGTTTGCAGACCGATCACGGTGACCACCGGGATCAGGGCGTTGCGCAGGGCGTGCGATCCGGTTACCGTCAGCTCGGACAGGCCTTTTGCCCTGGCCGTGCGTATATAGTCGGTTCCCAGGACCTCGAGCATCGCCGAGCGGGTCTGCCTCACGACTACAGCAGTAAAACGGGCGCCGATTGTGATCGCAGGTAGGATCATGGTTGCCAGCCAGCCCCAAAAATCTTGGCTGATATTGACGGTTCCAGAGGATGGCAGCCAGCGCAGCCACAGTGAGAACACGAGAATCAACAGGATTCCCAGCCAGAAATTGGGCATGGCCATACCCATCGTAGACAAGGCTCTCAGGGCCATATCGATCAACGTATTTTGCCTCCTGGCCGCGATGATCCCCGCCGGCAAGCCGATCATAACCGCCAGCAACATGCCCAACACAGCCAATTGGATCGTAACCGGAAGCCGCTGGGCGAACAGCATGCCGACCGGATGTTTCGTCGTCAGGGAGCGGCCGAAGTCGCCCCGAAGCACATTACCCAGCCATCTCAGATACTGGATATAGACGGGTTTGTCCAGACCGAGTTTTTCCCGGATGATCTGGATATCTTTTTCATTGGCATCGAGTCCGAGCACGGCGGTGGCCACATCCCCGGGAATGAGCAGGATGAGTGAAAACACCGCGACGCTGACGATGAACAGGACAACGATCATTTGGAAGATGCGCTTGGCGATAAAAGCGTACATCGAATTTTCCCGTGTTTGGATTCCGACTCTACCCCGGACGTGGCTGCGGCGATGATACAAGAGCAGGCCGAATGAGTCGGAAGACCCATCCGGCCGCTCTCTACCGAGATTTCCTCGCTACTTTTCTATCCACGTCTTGGTCCACAACCAGGTGCCTTCGTGCTGGTACTCGACCCCTTTCACTTTCTTGCTTCTGCCGTCGTAGCCGTCTCTGGTGAAGAGAAACGTCTGACCAGCATCGTCGAGACAGATCTTTTGAGCCTTTTTGATGAGCTCATCCTGTTTGGCAATGTCGAAGGTTAAGGCCAGTTCATCCAGCACCGCGTCGAAATCGGGATTGTTCCAGGCCGCGCGGTTGACCGGGCCTTTGGAATGAATCTGCTGCGTCATGGTCAGGTAGATTGAGGGCAGAGGCAGTGTGATCTGCGCCATGGACATATCGAAGTCGCCGTTTTTTGCCTTATCTACGTAGATGAGACGGTCCAGCGGTTGAATTTCGGTGCGGATGCCGATCTCCTGCAGGTAGGATTGCACGACCGGAGCGATGGTCACATCCGGCTCACGAGCGATCATCATGAATTCAACATCCAGACCGTCGGGATACCCCGCTTCGGCAAGTAGCTTCTTGGCTTTGGCCGGATCGTAGTTGTAAGGCGTGTACGTGGAGTAGTACCGTTCGTTTGGAAGGATCAGGAATGGATTCACGGCTCCCTGTCCGGGAACCAGCGCGTCCGCCATGGCTTGGCGATCAAAAGCGTAATTGATGGCCTGCCGCAGCTTGAGATTGTCGAACGGCGGTCTTCTCATGTTGAGGTACAATCTGAAGGTCGTCCCTGTAGGATTCCGCACAAGCTCGAGATTGGAATCTTGGCGGACAATGTCCATGCTTTCGGCGGGTACACGGTCCACCATGACGATGTTACCGGTCTGCAGCTCCACAATCCGCACCGAGTCGTCGATAATCTGCTTCAAAGTAATCTGATCGAGATAGGGAAGCGGTTTGCCGTCTTCGCCCATCTCCCAGTAGTTTTCGTTTCGGACGACCACACAACGGTTGTTGGGGATCCACTCCACGAACTTGAAAGGACCCGTTCCCGACGGGTGCTGATTGTAGTCTTCACCGTATGTCTGGAATGCTGTTGGGGAAATCATGAACCCCCCGCGATAGGTCAGAGCGTCCAGGATTACCGAAGAGGGCCGGTTCAGGTTCAACCTCACCGTGTTGGGATCAACCACGTCCACGGATTGCAGATCCGTGAAGAACTGGTAAGCCTGAGTGGCGTTCTTCGGATCCAGAAGCCGATCCAGATTCCATTTTGCTGCTTCCGCGTTGAAGGGCGTACCGTCATGAAATTTGATCCCCTCGCGCAACTTAAAAGTCAGCTGTTTGCCGTCTGCCGAGAACTCCCACGATGTTGCCAGATCAGGAACGAACTTTCCGGACTCATCTTTGCGCAGAAGGCGGTTGTAGATCGCCAGGTAGATGTGCCCTTCTCCGGTGAAGGCGTTACCGTTAGGTGGATCCAGCGAGGTGATTTGAGTCATGGCCGATGCTACCAGGGTTCCTCCCCGCGAGGGTCCCTCCGCAGCTGCCTTTTCTACCATTGTTTCCTTTTCAGGTTCTTCACCCCTACCTCCCGCAAAAAGCAGGCCTGTAGCTAGAAACATTACCAAGATTGCTGAGACAATGATTTGGATCTTTTTTTTCATTTTTCCTCCCTTTCATAGAAATTGAATAATTGATCCTTTAAAAACCCGAAGTTTCTTCCTGCCGCATCACCTCCCTTCCAAAATCATCAGCCTTTAATAGTCCGGCTCGCCACGCTCATTGCGCGATCGCGGCCACTGATTGATTTAACGACGACTCCGCCTTCCCGAGATTCTGCTTTCTCGCCGTTTGGCCGGCTGTGGCTTGTTTCAGTCTCTCCCGCCGAACTTGGATCATTCTCCGCACCTCCCTCGGTGCGGGTCCGCCGACAAGGGTTCTTCGCTTCACAAACGAAACAGGGTCCAGACTCTCCTTCACCGCCCGTTCCGGAAGCCCCAAGGGCTTGCCGATCACCTTTATAGCGGCATCGTCCACCATCTTGGTGGTTATGTCCGTCGCCAGAAGGTTCTCTTTGATTACATGGTTGACAACGTGAGCCGCGATCGCGTGGGAGGTTCTGTAGTCCAAACCTAGCTGCCGGTATATCTCGTCGGACAGTTCGGATACGGTACAGAAATTCCCCCGGGCGAGTTCTATCATCCGTTCTTTTTTGACTTGCATGGTCCGGATAACCTCTCCCAGGAGCCGGATCGTGTCGGTGGTGTAATCCAGAGATTTGAACGTCGGCATCCATACCATATCGATCTCTTTGACGTCCCCATAGTGACCTTTGACGATTAAGTTGGCCACATTCTGAGCCAAAGCCAGACAATAGGCGCTTTTCAGCCTGCCCCCCTCCAGTACCGTGGTGTTCAATTTTTGCGGCATCAGGCTGCTGTACGAGGAGAATTGCGGGGCGGTGAGCATCATACCCACATCGAAGGAGCACCATTCGACGAAATCCGCCATTACCCGGCTGAGGGTCACTGCGATATCCGTCACGGCGTTCGCGCAGACGATCATGAAGTCGTTGGATGATACGCAGGCATAGGTGTTTTCAACAATCCCGTCGAATCCGAGCAGGTCAGCGACCCGGTATCGGTCGATTGGGAAGCCGGTTCCTGCCAATGCGCCGCAGCCGAGGGTGCAGCGGTTAACGTTTGCGTATGCATCTTCAAAAAATCGGCAGTCCTCTTCGATCGGATCGTAGGCTCCCAACAGATAATGGCCGTAGGTAGTTGCCTGGGCGGGTTGGGCGTGGGTGTATCCGGTCATCACCGTGTCGGCGTGTTCTTCTGCGGTATCGAGGAGTTTCGCCCTAAGCGCCAGGGTGGCATCGAGGATCTTTATCAGTTTCTCCCGCAGTACCATTCGAGCTATCGGTTCAGGCCGGGTTCGAGCCAAAGCCAGGTGACCGACGTGTTCGTTTCCAATCTGACCCTCGAGGTACTTCTCCACGTGGACATAGACGTCTCCGTACTCGGGAATGAAAGGCCGGAGTATTTCGGGATCTTTCTTCTGCAGCTCCAGAATCGATCTACAGACCGCCGCAGCGCTGTCCCTGGGAACGATATTCTGCTCGGCCAACATCGTGATCCAGGCCAAATGCGTTTTCAACAATGGATGGAAGAAGAAAATCAGATGCTCTTCGAATTGGGGACCGTAATGAGTTTCAACCCACAGCGGATCGAATCCAACCTGAACTCTCGGAGAAATCGTTTCATGCTTTGCCATTTCCCTATCCTCGCTCCCTGGGCAGATGAGTCCAACAGGATCCGATTGCCAAAGAATTATGAATCGCCGATAACCGGCTGTCTATAGCCGATCTGATTGATATACTGTCGTTTTCTTGACATAAATGTTATGGAATTGACATACTAACCACCATGGTCTACCCTGAATCGGTGGATGCCAGCCAGTTGTTCGGTTCAGAAATCACTTCCGGGATCAGCGACCAGCTCGAAGAGACCATTACCACCTTCGAAGCCCTCACCGCCCTTCATGTCTGTTTCCTGTTCAGCGGAAGCAGGGAAACCGAATCCGGTTATAGAGAGACGAATTTCCTGCGCAGATTCGGCCATAGAAACGATTTCTGCACATTGATTAAATCAGCCCCAGACTCCAAGTCCTGCAGCTTCTACGATCGCCACGTACGCATTGCTGAAGCTGCGAATCGGGAGATGCCCTTCATGGACGAATGCCCGGCCGGTGTGGTAGAGGTTGTATTGCCCCTCTACATCCGTGGTCGCTTCGCGGGCGCCTATTTCTGCGGTCAATTCGCAAAGCAAACGGACAAGGAAGAGGGATTCACCGAAATTTGGCGGAACGTCGGGAACCGCGGCATCGACAGGAAAAAGCTGCGAACTGCTTACTCGAAGTTCAAGTACTGCAACCAGCAGGAAGTCCTGGCCCTGGCCAAGCTGCTCCACAACGCGATTTCCCACATCGCCGGTTCCCTCGACGGATCGATCACGGAGAGAACGATCCGGCTGAAGCAGAATCCAATCATCCAAAAAGCTCTCCTAACCATATTCAACAGCCGTGAATCTCTGCCGAGCGAAACAGCCCTGGCTCGCCAGCTGGAAATTTCACCGGAATATCTCAGCCGACTGTTCCGAAAGGTCATGAAGAAGAGCTACAGGCAGTATGTTACCGAAATGCGCATCTCCAAGGCCCAGGAGCTGTTGCGCTACACGGACCTGTCGATCATGGATATCGCTCTCGAGGCAGGGTACCAGACCCACAGCTATTTCACGAACAAATTCCGAAATATTACCGGTATTACGCCGACGAAATTCCGAGCCTCTCACGGAAACCTGGTTAGATCGAGACGATCGGTCTGATCGGCGTGTATAGAGCGCCGGCAGCGCTACATCAGCAGCTTACTGATAGGTCCGCTCAGTATTCGCACCAAAACATAGCTGACCACCCCGACGCTGGTGGCAGCGATCAAGCCGACCAGGAACGGTTTTAGCGTAAGCTCTTTGAGGCGGGAAAAACGGGTGCTCAATCCCGTAGCTGTAACCGCCGCCAGCAACAGGATCTCGGCGATCTGTCGAACGGCGCTATGAAACGTCAGCCATGAATCTGCGTTCAGCCGGATCGAGCCTGGGGAGGATTCCCTGGCCGCCAAAATGTCCCCGCCGGAGCGGATGACGGCGAAACCCAGAAAACCGAGCACAAACATCGGAAACATCCTTCGGATATTGATACTCTTTTCCGTGCTTTTCCAGTCCCCGGATATCTTGAGCGTGGAGTTCCTGCGGGAATAGAGAAAAGAGAGAACGGGAATGACGAGTACCATGAAGGTATTGCGGACGAGCTTGGTCGTGATCGCGATCTCTGAAACATTCCTGCTCCAAACCTGATCGTAGATATAGGCGGCTCCTGTTACCTGGGATGTGTCGTGAACAGCTGTGCCGAGAAACAATCCCGCCTGACCAAGGTTAAGATGCAAGACCAACTCTGTCAGGTATGGATACAGCAGCGTTGCCACCAACCCGAAGATGGTAATCGTGCTTACAGCATACGCGGTCTCTTCATCCGAAGCCCCTATTGCCGGAGCTGTGGCCACGATCGCGCTGATCCCGCAGATTGCGGTTCCCGCGGCGATGAGTGTGCCCAATCGCGGAGGAACGCGCAATAACCGTGAAATCGCAGTCGTGATGATGATTCCAGCGGAGATACAGACAACTACCACGACCACCGCAACTAGGCCGATCTGGACAACACTCACGATGCTCAGCCGGATACCCAGAAAGATGATCCCTACGCGCAGCAGCTTGGCGACACTGAACTTGAAGCCAATGTTGAACAGGGCGGGGAAGGCGATCAGATTCCTCACGACCATGCCGAATATTATGGCCACAAGAAACGAGGAAACAGGCGAATTACCCAGATGGAAGAGAACCTTGAAAAAATCTCCGAGATACCTGGAAGCGAGCATGGCCAGAACCATCAATCCGAGGGTTACCCCGGCTCCCGGAAGTATCTCCCAAAACCTTTCGGTTCCGAACACCGCTTTGTTGATCGATTTAACTGTCATCTGCTGTCCTATGTATCGAAACGTTTGTATAAATGATTTTATTTTTTATTATGATACGGGCTTTATGTCAACCATTCTCGTATTCAATATTTAATTACATACATAGAATTGAATAAGAGAACATTTTCAGGTTGACAAGAACAGGTGGACGAATTAAAATATAGAAATGTTAGCGCAAACGATTTTATGAGGTAGAATAAATGCCGTACAGCAAAGAGATTATCGAGTTTCATCGCTATGCCCCGGGGGTTCCCGAGGCCAAGGAATGGCATCAGGTGCTGGACAAATATATGAAAATCGTCCAGTCGCTGGAAACGGACCCGACCAAGCATAGCACCGGTGCCAACCGCCTGCTAGTGGATTTGGTGTGGGTTGTATGCATGCTGGAGGGCGGGATCATCGGCAAAGAGGAGGCCGCAAAACTCCTCAAAGCAGTCAGGGAAATCCAAACCGGCAAGGTTGAAATGATGAGCACCAAGAGCCATGGATATGCCGAACGGACCTTCACCGCCGCGCTAAACGGCGACGAAGATTTGGCGAGCATGATCAACCTGGGCAGAACACTTCAAGAGCCAATGTTCCGTCTCGATCTCAGAGACATGCTCCTCGATACCTTCGAGGATCTTCAGCAGCTGATGTCAACCGTCCTGGATACGATCGAAAACAACATAGACACGATAATGCCCGGGCACACACATTTTTCACAGGCTCAGCCTATCACGCTAGCCCATTACCTGTTGTCGGTATACGATGCCCTGCGGCGTTCCTACGATCAACTCGCCCTGGCCTACCGGGATACCAATAAGAACAGCGGCGGCTGCGGGGCAACATCGGGAATCACCTGGCCGATCGATCGGGACCTCATGACTCAGTTGTTGGGCTTCGATGATGTGGTGGAACCGGCCTACGATTGTGAAGCCAGTCAGGACCATTCGATGAGCATACTCTTCGGGCTCAGCAATCTAGCGACGATTCTCAGCAAAGCTGCCATGGACATGGACATTTGGACCTTGGAAGAGGTCGATATGCTCAAAGCAGACCCGGCCTGGTGCGGGGTGAGCTCGATGATGCCCAACAAATGCATCCCGGGGGCACTTTTTGAACGAACACGGATCGAGGCGGGGTACGTGATAGGAGAGATGATGCAGGCGGCAGTACTGCTTAAGGGAGAACCGCACGGGGACGTTTTGCCGATGCTGGAGGCTCCGAAGATCGCTTTCCGAGCTATGGCCCACGCCATGATGGCCATGGGTTATATGAAGGGCATGCTGCAAAGCATCATTCCACAAAAAGAGAAGATGCTGGAATACGTACGTACCGGATTCTCTTGCTCGACGGAGGTGGCCTACCATATGGTAAAAGAGCTCGCCTACGGGCCTAGAAGAGCCCACCGTATCGTGGCAACCATGGTTCGATTAGCTCGGGAGAGGGGTCTCAAGGCGTATGAGGTCACCGGCGAGCTCTTGGACGAAGCCGCGGAATTTGCTGAGGAGAGAAAGCCTTGCTTGAACACGGAACTGCTGCTCGAGCTGTTGGACCCGAAGAATTTTATTGCCACCCATATCAACAAGGGTGGAACAGCCCCTTCTGAGGTGAAACGAATGCTGAAAAAAAGGAGGGAAGAACTAAGCGCGATTGTGGATGAACACAAACACAGGAAGAAGAAAGTAGCAGAGGCATCCCGCACTCTGAACCGAAGGATCGAAGAAATAATCGACACTTGAAAGGTCGGTGGATGCCGGTATGTCTGATGGGTTGAGAAGGAAAAAGCCGTCCAGTATCAAAGAGGTTGCCCGGCTGGCCGGTGTATCCGTATCTACGGTATCCCATGTTATCAACGACACTCGCTTCGTCTCCACACCCACTCGAACCAAGGTGCTGGAGGCGATAGAGAAGCTCAATTACAAACCGAACATAATGGCCCAGGGTATTAAAGGCAGAAAGAGCCGAACCATCGGCTTGATCGTCACGCATCTTTCCGGTTCATTTTTCGACAGATTGGTGAATTCCGTCTGTTCGTTCATGCATGCTCAGGGCTACGACGTGTTGGTGTGCAATTCCGAAGAAAAGATAGTTCAGGAGCGACGTCACATCGACATTCTGTTACGCCGGGGTATCGACGGACTGATCTACGCACCCGTTGATCCCAAAGTCACCTATGATGAGCTGCTTATGAAACCGGTTCCCTTTGTTCAGATCGAGAGAAAGAACGATAGTTACAACAGTGATTTCGTTCATATAGACGATTTCCGAGAATCTCAGCGGATTGTGTCTCTGCTCCTCGAGAAGGGGGGCCGGCGGATAGGCTTCCTGCGGCACGGAGCAGAGAACTATCCCGGGCGCAAATACGAGGGATATATGGAGGCGTGTATCGGCCACGGCATCTACAATCCAGAGCTGGCAATCAAATTATCTCATGATTTAGAAGAAGCCCGGGTGACCATCCGGGCATGGTTCGTTAATATGTGGCCGATGGACGCTTTGATTTGTACGAACTCCAATATCTGCTACACAGTACTGCAGGTGTTGGAGGAACTGGGATATGAGCGATACCGGCAGCTGGCTCTGTTCTCGTTCGAGGACAATCGCTGGCTCAGCCTGCTCAAGTTTCCGGTGTTCGCGTGTGATCAACCGATTGAGGAGATCGGCCGAACCGCATCGGAGGTTCTGCTCCGACGAATCGGCGGGGACCAGTCGCCACCTCAAAATTATTTGCTGGAATGCGGCATATCCGAGCATTCGAAGGCGGTTGTTTAGTGGCTGTGCAGGAACAAGTTGTCTATGAAAACGCGATGGAGCTGCATCGGCGTGCAGCGACGGTACTGCCGCAGGACGTCCGCAACCGGCTAAAAATCCTCGAAAACGAGGAAAAGGATGGATTGTCCAGGTTCGTCCTGTCCTGTATTGCTGACAACTGGGCAGCCGCCGAACAGGACAGCCGACCTTTGTGCGCCGATACCGGTTTGCCCAGATTCTACGTGAAATGCGGAAACGATCTGCAGCTGGCTGGAGGTTTCTGTGCCCTGGAAAAAGCGCTGCGACAAGCTACGCAGCAGGTTACCCACGACATTCCACTGCGACCCAATCGTGTGCACCCCCTGAGCAGACTCGACTTCGACAACAATGTGGGGGCTCACGCCCCCAGCATCGCCTACACCTTCGAGCCGGAGGGAGATTGGATCGAGATCACGGCGGTTCACCGCGGAGGCTTGTTCGGCAGCGATTACCGGATGCTTTTTCCCAGCGACGGAATCCCGGGCATCAAGAGGTTTTTCCTCGACTGCCTCGGGGAATTTTTCCAGCGAGGATTGAGTTGCCCGCCGGTGGTTGTCGGCATCGGTTTGGGCGGGACAAAAGACGATTGTTTTCGAATCGGGCAGGAGGCGGCCTGTCTGCGAATAGTCGGCGATCGGAATCCGGATCCGCAGATCGCCGATCTGGAACAAGAATTGGTCGAATTGGGCAACGTGAGCGGGTTTGCTCCCATGGGGTTCCGAGGTAACAGCTCGGTCATGGATGTGCACATTGAAATCGCCTATGCCCATACCGGTGGTCTTCCAATATCGGTTCATCACTTTTGTTTCGCAACCAGAAGAGCCACCGTACGGATCCACAACGACAACTCGGTCGAGTTTCGAGAAAATCCCCTCTGGTTCACACCGTACTACCGCAGAGAGGGAATCTAGCAAAGATCGCTGCAAGAGGGAAATGAAGTCGATGCGGATAAACAAGAAGAGACTGTCCATACCCCTGAAACACGACGCGCTTCGGGATTTGGAGATCGGCGACGTTGTGTACCTCGATGGATTGATTTTTACCGGGCGTATTCGGTTTTACGAGAAAGCGGTGCTCCAGGGGCAGGCACCACCCGTGGATATTGCCGGGACCTGCAACGTGAACTTTCACTGTTCTCCGGCTGTCCGGGTTGAAGGACCGGATAGCTATTACATTGCCTCTGTCACCGGAACAGCGAGCTTTCGCTTTGCCAAGTTCATGGAACCGATGTTCTCAAAGTACGGTGTACGGGCGATCATCGGCAAGGGAGGGATGCAGCCCGAGATCTATCGAAACGTGTTCAAGAAATACGGTGCTATATACCTGTTGACCGTTGGTTATGGACTCGGTGCCCTGTATGGACGACAAATCGAAAAGGTTGAAGAAGTCCACTGGAGAGAAGAGCTGGGATTGGCCCAGGCAATGTGGGTGATCAGGGTGCGGAACTTCGGACCTCTGATCGTGGACTGCGATCTGTCGGGCAGCAGTTATCAATCATTGATGCGCGAGAGCACGGGCAAGAGCTTGGAAGATATTCTGTCTTCGTATCCTCCGCCAACCCTCAAGCGTATCGGGGAAATACAGGGCCCCCGGGACGACGCAATGTAAACGAAAGGATCAGAATATGAAGTATCGTTTCTTGGGAACGACGGGAGTGAAGGTCTCCGAACTGTGTTTGGGTACCATGACCTTCGGAAGAGAAGCCGGCGAGAAGGAGGCTCAAGCGATCCTCGATTGTTATCTGGATGCAGGCGGCAATTTCGTGGATACCGCGAATGTGTACGGCCCATCCCCCGGTGAAACCGAGAAAGTGGTGGGCAGAATACTGGCTGATAAGCGGGAGCGGGTATTTCTGGCCACCAAGGTATTCGGCAGGATGGGTGACGGGCCTAATGATCAAGGGTTGTCCCGGATCCACATTCTCTCGGAGGTGGAAAACAGCCTGCGTCGTTTGAAGACCGATCGTATCGACCTGTACTACCTGCACAATTGGGATCATCCAACGAGCATCGAAGAACCTCTGCGGGCTGTGGATGATCTTGTGCGCAGCGGCAAGGTTCTATATGTAGGAGTGAGTAATTTCGCCGTCAGACATATGATGAGGTCCCTTTTCATCAGCGAGCAGACGGGGCTCGCACGCATCTGCTGCCTCCAAGCACAATACAGTCTAGTCGAACGGGACGTGGAAGATGAGCTGCTGCTTCTGTGCAGAGAAGAGGGATTGGGTTTTGTCGCCTGGGGACCCCTCGGAGGAGGCTTTCTCTCGGGTAAATACGCCCCCGGCAGCAAACCGAGCTCCCAGACCCGGTTGGTCGTATCGAAGGACGCTCAGGAGGCCTCCTGGAAGAACAAGGCTACAGAGCATAACTTCGCTATCGCCGCCAAGGTCAAAGAAATCGCCGCCGAGCAGGGACGCACCCCCGCCCAGATCGCGCTGGCCTGGTTGTTGTCCCGGTCCGGGTTGACCGCGCCGATTCTCGGCGCCCGCAACGTGGCCCAGCTGGCAGAAAACCTCGGGGCGGCGGAGGTAGCCCTTTCCCAAGAGGAAATCGCCGGCCTGGATGAAGTGAGCTCAACGCCCCTTCGGTACCCGTATCGGATGTACGAACGTACAGTACGGTAATGCCGGACTCATTACAGGAGAAAAATAATAATGGATACATTTCATTGCAGTATCCCAAGTATCAAATTTGGCTTTGGGGCTCGACAGCAGCTCTCCCAGCTGCCCGCTGCCTGGGGAGGCAGAGCTTTTTTGGCTTTGGATCCTTACCTGGACAGCAACGGCGTGGCTGCCGAACTCGAGAGCTTGCTTGAAAAATCGGGAATCGAAACCGTAAAATGGACTGATATCACTCCCAATCCCGATTGTTTCGCAGTCGACAGAGCCGCCGATCTGGCTCGAGAACAGGGCTGCACACTGGTTGTGGGAGTCGGCGGTGGAAGCGCAATCGATTTTGGCAAAGCTGTCGCGGTTGTTGCCGCCAATCCGGGAACCAGCTGGCAGTACACACGGCGCACGGATCACGAGGTGCTGGAGCCCGGAGAAACCACACTTCCGATTGTCGCGGTTCCTACGACATCTGGAACAGGCACCGAAGCAACTCCCTACTCGGTTCTCAACAATTCCAAAATTCATGAAAAGAGCACGATCGTAAGTGAAAGAATTGTTCCGCAGCTCGGAATCGTTGATCCGGAATTGATGTTGACCAAGCCGCCCCGGTTGACGGCCTACACGGGAATCGACGCCATCACACATTCGATTGACGCATATGTCAGCGCCTTGGCTCAGCCCTTTTCGAAGCTCCTGTCCCTGGAATCCATTCGGCTGGTGTCGCGATGGTTGCCCGAAGCTGTCGCCAATGGAGGGAATCGCCAAGCCAGGAAAAAACTGGCATGGGCCAGCACCCTCGGTGGTATGGCAATCCGTCATGCCGGGACCACCCTTCCCCACGCTTTGGGGCAACCGGTGAGTGGAATGTTCGGCGCTCCGCACGGTGGCAGTATCGCCGCCTGCCTGGTCGAGGTGATGCAGTTCAGCTTCATGGCGGATTTTCAACGCTACGCTGAGATCGCCGAAGCCCTGGACCCCGCAGCACGGGATCTACCCTTGAGAGAAAAGGCAGAGGCCAGCGCTGAATTAGTGGCGCGGCTGTTCAGAGATACAGGCACAACCGTACGGTTCTCTGATTTCGGGATGGGAGAAAAGGACATCGAAAAAGCGACCCACATCGCCCTAACGGGGTATGGCAGTGATATCGCCATCCACCCCCGGGTTGCCAGTGAAGCTGAAATCAGACAACTGTACCGGGACTGCCTGTAGGATCCTTTTAGAAACCAGGGATCGGAGGATTACTTAGCGTGGGGACCAAGGGATACATGGGCAGGATACTCAGAGTGGAGCTGGGCGATCACAAAGTGAAGGAGCAAGAGCTTCCGGAATCCTGGGCTCAAGCCTTTCTAGGCGGAAGCGGATTGGGCGATCTTCTCGCTGAGGGAGTGCGCCAGGCAGCGCAAGAAATCGGTGGGAACGCCTCGGCGTTTGCGCTCCACGTAAAAGGACTCGAGCCGCCGGCCCACGATCCGCGAGCCAAAGCCACAGAGGCCATCGGCTACGCCACCTCTAACCGGGGAGCCTGTCACCTGCAGGCTTTCACTCACGATTTCGAGGAAGGCGCATTCATCCCGGATTTGGGCTCGCCCCAACTGGAGGACCGCTTTGCTCTGGAAGGCGAGGCCGAGAATGAGTTTCGTTTGTTGTAACATTGCTATTGTGATGCGGCTATGAAGAGACCGGAGGAACGGATGGAGAAGGTAGTTTTTACGGGGCACCGCCTGTTCATGAAGTTCCCGAAACTCGAGTACTTCGAGAAGCGGCTCAAGGACATGGAGTGCAGGTTTGTCAGTGTCAATGACCAGGGTGACGATGTGTTGAAAGCGCAGGTGAAAGACGCGATCGCGGTGGTGCTGATTGCCCGAACCCTGGATGCCGACATCATCGGGACGATGGAGCGCTGCAAGATCATCCTGACGCTGTCTGTGGGTTATGACTGCGTGGATGTGGCTGCAGCCACGGACAAGCTGATCCCGGTGTGCAACACTCCGGCCTACTGCACCGACGAGGTGGCCAACCACGCCATCACACTGCTGCTCGCATTAGGCCGGAAGATTCACCTCATCCTGCCGAGATCCAAAGACGCGGTCTGGGATTACAAGTACACAAAACCGATCTTCAACTTCAAAGACAAGATGCTGGGGATCATCGGGTTGGGACGGGTGGGTCGGGCCCTCGTTCCCAAGGCCAAGGGATTCGGCATGAAGGTGTGCGCCTACGATCCCTACGTAGAGGACGACATCTACGAACTCCTCCAGGTCGAGCGAAAATACGAGCTCGACGAGCTGCTCAAGGAATCCGACTATATCTCCATCCACACCCCCCTCACTCCCGAAACGTTCCATCTCATCGACGCCGCCGCTCTTGGGAAAATGAAAAAACAGGCCATCATCGTCAACACGGCCCGCGGCCCGATCGTCGATGAGGGGGCGTTATGCAAAGCTCTGGACAACGGAGTCATCGGTGCCGCAGGGATCGATGTCCTTGAAACCGAACCTCCGGCTGCGGGCAACCCGCTTCTTTCGAAGGAGAATGCCCTGGTTAGCCCCCATGTGGCCTGGTACTCAGAAGAGGCATTCGAAGCGGATATGGTCGACGGAATGGATGAACTGGAGAGGGTACTCCGGGGGCAGCGGCCCCGTTTCATCGTAAATCCCGAGATCTTCGGCCGCAGGAAATGAGCGCCTGGGACTGGAAACCACGATCCAAGTGGATCCGAGGGAACAGGCGGAACAAGACTAAATTCGATCTACAGAGCGACAGCCGGGAAGTGCCATTTGTCCGCCAAGAATTTGTCTACCCCGGTGGCCAGACGTTGAGCGGGCTTGATCAGGAGAGGCACGAGCAGGTAGAGAAGTATTCCGGTAACGATCCCCGCAGGGATATCTATGAAGTAATGGGCATAGAGGTATATGGTTGAAATGAACAAAAGGATGGTCAGGGGTAGATAAACGGGCACGAGGTAGCGGTTGTACCGGCAGTTTAGGATGAAGGCAATCAGAGCCAGTGCCACGTGGGAGGACGGGAAGGCCGCGCCACCGAGATTCGTGTTGTTGAACAGACCCTTCATCACTTTTGTAAAGAGAAATCCCTGGAAATTCGTATACCACAACCGATTCAGTTCTACGAAGTAGTATTTCGGTCCTTTCACCGGAAAGAAGATGAACCAGACATACATGATGAAGAAGGAAACGGATATGATAAACAGCGTTCGGATCGCTTCCTGGTAACGTTTGCGGATGAAGAGGATCCATACGCCGGTTGCCACCAGCCCGTAGTAGAAGAAATAGGAGAAGAAAAACAATTCGTTGATAATCCGGTACTGCTGGAAATACCGGGGGAACTGGATCGCCGGTTGATATCCGAAAATGCGAAAGTCGATGTTGGCGAAGACCCAGTCGAATGAGGCGCCATTGAACATCAGCTGAGACAGCCAGATGCTCTCGGTGAAATAGATGATATAGATCGCCTGGATATAGCAGAGACGGAAGAGTTGAACCACCAGATTCCGAGACGGATTCGTCAGCCGGATGAACAGCAGCATCAGCGGGGTGAGGAACAAAAAAAAGATCCCCATGACCATCTCCCGGTCAACCGCGGCGCCGAGCAGGTTCATCTCGAACTTCCCGATGTTAAATAGGGAACAGAGGCAGAAGATCAGATTCAAGAGTACGGCGAAGAGCTCGACCGGGTAGATGACTTTCTTTGTGGGCTGCGCTGATGATTCCATAGTTATCGAGTATTACAACAGTTGATGCTCACGGTACCACCGTAGCGTTTCGGCAACAGCTCCGTGGTCCTTTATCGAAGAAATACCGAGAGCATTTTTCAGCTTGCTGTTGGAAAATACCCAGTACACGGTAGCCAGCTCTGCAATCTTATCGGGATTCACGATCGATGCCCTCCGCGACATCCGCTGTTTGAGATCCAGGATGGCTCGAGCAGGATAGGCAACCCATCGGGGTATTTGAATATATCGATATTCGGGAGACAAGCCGAGCTGCTCTCGCACCATTGTGTAAAACCGGGCTCCCGTCATTGGTGCGTCGTAGCAGTAGCAGTAGGTCTCCCGATACAGTCTCTCGTTCTGCACTGCCTGCAAGAAAAAGAAGCCCGCATCCGGAGCGGACACATACGTGTAGGGATCCTGCTGGCTTGAAAACAAGGTGATCATACCACTCTTGGCAATCCGAAACATGTTCAACATTTCGTAATCATAGGGTCCGAACACGAGGGGCAGGCGGAGGATCGTCCAATTGAGTGATGATGAGCGGATCAGCCCTTCGGCTTCAAGTTTGCTCTTACCATAGTGAGATACCGGCCTGCAGGGATCCTGCTCGGTCTTCGGCCTGTCAGGAGATGGTGTGGGGCCGGCGGCGGATGTAGAGGAGGCGAAGATGAGATGTTTGACCCCTTTCCCGTAGCGGGACAAGGCGCCGAGAAGTGTGGCTGTGCCCTCGACGTTGACTCGGTAGTAGCCGCTGGGCGTCACCGATTTGGTGAGTCCGGCCATGTGCAGAAAGACATCGATGTCTTCGAGCGTTCCGGAAAAACTTTCCTCGTTCCTGTAGTCGATTCGGCGGCATTCGATTTCGTAGCCTTGAAGAAACGAAGTGTCCGAGTCCCTGCGGGTAAAGGCAATGAGCTCGAGGGTTTCTTTAACCTCCCGATGGCGGGCATGCTGGGTGACTAAATTTTTACCGATCATGCCGGTCAGACCGGACACTCCAATTCGTATCATCGTTAATCGACATCAACCTATCTAAGCCGCTATCCCTTGTCAAGAATACCCTTGACTTTTGTATTCTCCCTTTCTATCCTCCTACCTAATTCAAGCGGGGGAGGAGATCATGGCGGTCAAAAGCGTTCCCTTTACCAAGGACCAGATCGAAAGCATTATAGCAACCCACCCTACCCCTTTTCACATCTATGATGAAAAGGCGATCCGGGAGAACGCCCGCAAATTGAAAGAGCTTTTCTCCTGGGCGCCGGGATTTCGAGAATACTTCGCCGTCAAGGCTACACCGAATCCCTACATCCTGAAGATACTCAAAGAGGAAGGATTCGGCACCGACTGCAGCTCCCTTCCGGAGCTGATTCTTTCCGAAAAAATAGGCCTTCCCGGCGAGTATATTATGTTCACCTCTAATGACACGCCGTACCAGGAGTATCAGAAAACCAAGGAGTTGGGCGCAATCATCAATCTGGATGATATCAGCCATATCCCGTATCTGGAAAAGCACGTCGGCTTGCCGGATCGTCTCTGCTTTCGCTACAATCCCGGCCCGCTTCGCCAGGGAAACGCGATCATCGGGAAACCCGAGGAAGCCAAGTACGGATTCACCAAGGAGCAGCTCATCCGGGGCTACCGAACGGTGAAGGACAAGGGAGTCAAGCATTTCGGGCTGCACACTATGATAGCCTCCAACGAGTTGGACCCCTACTACTTTGTCGATACCGCCAAGATGCTGTTCGAGTTGGTGGTTGAAATCAAGAGGACCCTGGACATCCACATCGAGTTCATCAACATCGGCGGGGGAATCGGCATTCCCTACAAACCGGACCAGAAGGCTGTCGACCTGAGCATCATCTCCGACGGAACCCGAAAAGCCTACGAGTCCATGATCCGGCCGACGGATTTGCACCCCCTCAACCTGTATATGGAAATGGGGCGAATGATTACCGGTCCCTACGGATATCTGGTTACCCGGGTGCGTCATATCAAGGATACCTACAAAAAGTATGTGGGCCTGGACGCCTCCATGGCCAATCTGATGCGCCCGGCCATATACGGTGCCTACCACCATATCACAGTGATGGGGAAGCAGGACCAGAGCCATGATCAGCTCTACGATGTGACAGGTTCCCTCTGTGAAAACAACGACAAGTTCGCCATCGATCGGATGCTCCCCCACATCGAGGTTGGAGACATCCTGGTCATCCACGATTCAGGAGCCCATGGGCACGCCATGGGTTTCAACTACAACGGCAAACTTCGCTCCGCGGAGCTGCTGCTCAAACCTGACGGAAAAGCCGAGCAGATACGTCGGGCGGAAAACGTAGAGGACCACTTTCAAACCCTGGATTTCTCGCGGCTGTAGGATTCCGCCGAATCCATGGGGATTCGGGGGCCACGAATTCAACTTCCCCCGGTCTTCACCTGTACAGGAGACAGACGCGTTCGTATGAACTCAACCAGCCAACCTGCGTAGGTCTCCATCCAGGCAAAGAGCCGCACGAATCGAGGGATATAGATCACAGTTTCGGGACGTACCAGGAGCAGCCAGATCCGATTCGCCAAGACTTCCGGCCGAACCTCCACACCGTAGCTCCGATGATGCCGGTTGAACACAGCCAGCAGCCGGGAGATTTTCAACAGATCCGTCGTGGCGATCCCCGCCTTCACCAGGCTGACCCGCACCGGGGTCAGGCTCAACTCCCTGTTCAGGTGCTGAATGTACACTCTGAAGAAGGACCGTACACCCCGCAGCAATGCGGTGGGTCGAATCGGAAACAACTTCAACGCCGATTCCAGGAAGATCACGTGCCCCCGGCCGCTTTTCTTCATATCTTCGAGCACCAGTTCGGAAAAGCGGATGACACCCAGAAGGTTTCCTTCGATGCGCTTCCACATCCCCGTGTTGTATGCGTCCCTTTTGCCATTGAACCAGACCAGATCCGCGTGATTCACCAGCACATCGATCGGACCCCAGGAACGGCGGACTTTCCGAAACAGCCGGAGCAGCTCCACGCCCCTCGACATATCCGCAGCCACCGTATCGACCTGGCCGCCCTCTTCGCGAATTTGAAATGCCAAGCTCTCCAGATGATCTCCCGGTTTCTCTACCAGCAGCAGACGCATTCCTTCCTGGGCCAACTTCTTTGCCGCGGCCTCGCCAAAGCTGGTGGCCCCACAGGTGACAACGGCGAGATTTCCGTACATCTCCTCCCGCTGTTCTTTAAAACGGCGGACGCGGTTGTAGGGGGACCGGGCTAATAAAGCAGCACGAACCAGAGGACGGCACATCCTTGCCAGTATGCGCCGTAATCCCAGTTTGGCGGAAAATTCCCGCATATAGTCATCCAAAGTGTATCGTTGGAACTGGAGCAGCCGCTGGCTCTCCTCGGTGTCGATCCAATCGGTACTGAAGGGCCGGTGCCCGAAGGCCTGCTCGGGAAGCATGCCGATCCCCACGCCGTCGAGCACCTTCTCCACGATTTCCCGGTAGGTATACTGGCAGCGAGGCCCGCCTCCGATATGCAGGACCTTGCCCCATATCTCCGGGCTCGTGACGGCATTGGCTAAGGCTAAGCCGACATCGCGATTGTGGACATACTCCATGCGGTTGTCCAGCGGGATCTCGAACATCGCAGAATCGAGTTTCAAGGAAAACGGAAGCGCCGCAGCGAAGCGGAAGATCGACCACACCAGTCCGGAAGAGCGCACCAGTCCCTCGCACTCCACCTTGTGCCTGGCGTAGTTCTCCATCGGCTTGAGAGCATCCGTGACCCGGCGGGGCGGCTGCTGATCCTGAGTAATTCCATAGATATGCAGGGAAGAGGCAAAGATGATCTTGGCCTGATTCTCCACGGCGGCCATCCCCCGGAGCAGGTTCCGGGTACCGCCCACGTTCACTTCCCAAGCCCAGTCGGGCTGATCCTCGCAGCCTATTCCTGTGGCCGAAAGCTTGGGAATAACGAAGGCCAGATGGATCACCAGATCCATCCCCCGTACCGCAGCGGTTGTATCCTGGGGATTTCTCAAGTCTCCCCAAAAAACCTCAGCCGGTCCACCGAGTCCGGCCGCTTTCTTCTTGTTTATACTGTTGAGGACGTCGAAACAACGAACCCGGTGACCACGGTTCAATATTTCCTGAACCGTTCCTTCACCGATATTCCCGAACGCACCCGTGACCAGAACATTCATCCCGCCCCCTCCTTGATTATTCCTTTCAACAGCAGATTTATTCCTTGAACACCCACATCGACCCACTGGCCCCCTTCCGGATCGAACACCCCTTGCATAACCAGCCCTGCACCGTAGGACACAATGATCTGGGCGGTCCGCTCCGGATCGACTTCCCGCAGGCTTCCCTCTTCGATTCCCCGACGTATCAAATCGGAAAAAAAGGTACGGAAAAACTTGTAGGGGGCGATCGTCGCCTTCCAGGTCTCCGGGTCTCGGCTGGCCTTGGTCAGAAATTCGATGAACAGGGGCAGCTGGCCGGCGGCGGTCTGGAAGATCAATCCGCTCATCTTCGCCATCCGGAGCAGGGCCTCGGGAATCGAACCTGCGCTATCCCGAATCCGCTCCATCTCCCCGACAAAGCCGCGCATCCAGTTTTCGAACATCTCGACGAAGATAGCCTGCTTGCTGGGGAAGTGGTGGTACATAGCCCCCTTGCTTACAGCCGCGGTGTTGCAGATCTCCGCGACTCCGGTGCTGTCGTAGCCGTAGCGGGCGAAACATTCTTCCGCTGC
>CAZSBH010000053.1:0-27927 GCA_964604845.1 uncultured Spirochaetaceae bacterium | reverse complement strand
CAGTAAAGTAATAACGGTCCGGCTAGGATTGCTTTTGCGGCATCAGATCGCTCGCTTCGCTCTCGATGTCCTGCATAGTATCGCTCGCCGGATCGCGGTCTTCTTCGATAGTGCGATAAAAAAAGACGCAATTCTAAGAAGAATCACGTCTTTTTCATGCCCGGAAGAGGACTTGAACCTCCACGACCTTACGGCCACTAGACCCTGAACCTAGCGTGTCTACCAATTTCACCATCCGGGCTCGTATCTGGAAAAATACCAAATCCCGGGCTCTCTTGTCAAGCTTCATGGATGGGCACAAACGCCCTTCCACATTGGCGGTTTCTTTAGTATCTTTAGCCCCGGTGTTGTATGAGAATCCTCTACATCGGTGAAATAGTCGGCTCTCCGGGAGTGTTCTGTGTAAAAACCAAGCTGGCAGAGCTCAAAGAAGAAAAAAGCGTCGATTTCGTTATTGCCTGCGGAGACGGTGCTACCGGGGGATTCGGGATTGGTAAGAACCACTCGATCTATCTTCACAAGCTGGGTGTAGATGCCATCACCTCCGGCGAGTGTATCTACTACAAGAAGGACATGGTCACCCATATCGCCAAGGCATCCTATATCCTGAGAGCGGCGAATTATCCATTCGGCAATCCCGGCCGCGGTTGGAATGTGTTCAGAGTGAAGGACCAGAAGATCGGAGTCGTCAATCTGCTCGGACAGTCAGGATTCAACAGGGTCCATCTGAACAATCCTTTTCTCATGACTGAGAATATCCTCGAAAAGATCTCTGCAGAGACGCAGATTATCATCGTGGATTTTCACGCCTCGACAACGGCTGAAAAGTATACGATGTTTTACCATCTGGACGGAAAGGTTACCGCGGTACTGGGCAGTCACACCAAGGTGCTCGGCGCGGATGCCCGAATACTGCCCGGGGGCACTGCGATTATCGCCGGAACCGGGCGAACGGGAAGTAGATATTCGGTAGGCGGCTTGGATCCGGAAATAGAGATCCGCAAATTCTTGACCCAAATCCACGAGCAGTCCCGGGTAACTTGGAAGGACCTCGAGTTACAGGGGATTCTAGTCGAAACCAACGACGATGGGAAGGCGGTCAATATCGAAGTCGTGCGCGAAACCTGTGAGGAGGCAGATCATGACAGAACAGGGTATAGTCAAGAAGGTTGAAGGGGATTTGGCCTGGATCTTAGGCGATGATTGTGCCGGCTGTGATCACGGCGCCCACTGCGGCAGCTGCGGACCTTTTGACCCCACATCGGAAAACCACAGCACAGGTGGGCACGGCGAACTTTCCCTGTTTGGCACCCGGCGAGAACGGTCCTTTAGGGCACGAAACACCCAAGCCTTCGCCCTCGCGCCTGGGGATCGGGTGGAATACTTCATTGCTCCGGGGAAAGCGATAAAAGCAGGGTTCTTCGTCCTGATGGTTCCCATCCTGGTTTTCTTCCTCTTCTATTTTCTCAGCGGTGTGATATGGACCGGGGCCGGGGAAACCGCCAAGGTGTTGGCCGGAGTCGGAGGCATTATTCTGGGATTCCTGATGAATTTCGTCTTGAAGAAGAGGATCCGGGAGTTCCCGGAGATCACCAAGATCGTTTCTGCCAAGCGATAGCCACGCACCCACGTAGGGCACATCTGTTCAGAACGCGTAGAACAGACAAAAACTTTTCAAAATTTGTTCCCTGCCGGTAGTGATTTCTCGAGATGGGGCTATATTTAGAGGAAAAGAGGTGTGGCGATGATACAGCTTCACATAAAAGGCTTTTTCCTCGATCACGACCGGATGCCCGTCGCGGTCTTGAGCGATTCGACGGGCAAGCGAATCCTGCCCGTATGGATAGGTCCATCCGAGGCCAGTTCGATCATTGTCGAGCTGGAAGAGATCAAAAGCCCCCGCCCCTTGGCCCACGATATTCTGGCCAGCTATTTTCAACGCCACGGGTTCATTATGGACAGCCTGGAAATCTATGGGCATTCGAGTGAATCCGGGTACAGCGCCCGGATTAAATATCACCGCCGCTGGCGGCGTTTTGACATGGAGGTGCGTCCCAGCGATGGATTGGCTTTGGCCGTGCGGTTAAAAGCACCGATTCTGGCGGAGGAACCCCTGCTCAGTGACGCGGATCTTTGCTCCTTCATGTCGTCGCTGTGTGATCCCTGCAAAGGCTTGATCTTCTTTCCTCCTGATGGGGAATCCGGGCTCGAAACAGAAGCAAATCTGCAGAGAAAACTCTCCATGCACCAGCCGTTTCACTGAATTGAGGCCTTTTCTATTCGGAAAAGAGCGTGGGAGCATCGCCCAAACCAAGTCTGATGATCCCCTACAATTGACATCCCTCTGCCGGGTGTGAATAATTCTACCCATATGAGTGGCAAATATATCTTCGTCACCGGCGGTGTATGCTCCGGCCTCGGCAAGGGGGTCGCCGCCTCTTCTATGGGAAGCCTTCTCGAGCACCACGGCCTCAAAGTCCGCATGATCAAGATCGATCCCTACATCAACGTCGATCCGGGAACCATGAGTCCGTACCAGCACGGAGAGGTTTACGTCACCGATGACGGAGCTGAAACGGATCTCGATCTGGGGAACTACTCCAGATTTACCTCTTCTCCTCTGCAGCGGATCAACTCGGTAACCACGGGGCAGGTCTACCAGGAGGTGATTCGGAAGGAGCGGGAGGGGCGATTTCTTGGTCGTACCGTCCAGGTTATCCCCCACATCACCGACGAGATCAAGGCTCGGATTTTCAAAGTGGGAGACCAGCCCGATGTGGATGTGACCATCGTGGAGATCGGCGGTACCGTAGGTGACATCGAGTCGATTCCCTTTCTCGAAACAGCCCGGCAGTTTATCCATGACTTGGGAAAGAAATGTGTGTTGTTCGTGCACCTGACCCTGGTTCCCACAGTGTCCGACGGGGAGATGAAAACCAAACCAACTCAGCACTCGGTGGCCTCCCTTCGTCAGATCGGTATCCAGCCGGACATCGTGTTATGTCGCGCGCCGGTACCCATTTCTGAAGCCTTGCGGAGGAAAATATCACTTTTCACGAACGTCGAAGATGAAGCGGTGATTTCCGCCTACGAGGTTCACTCCACGGTATACGAAATCCCCCTGATCTTTGCCGAGCAGAGGCTGGATGAAATTATTCTGGAGAAATTTGGTTTGCCCCATACTCCCTGTGACCTTAGCGACTGGAAGCGGGTCGTGGACGCCTACAACAAAGCGCAACGCACGGTGCGCATCGGGCTGGTAGGTAAATATACTGAGCTGCTCGATTCCTATAAGTCGATTTATGAAGCCTTGTATCATGGCGGCATCGAAAATCACTGCAAGATCGATCTGGTTAAGGTGGATTCGGATCAACTTCTCGACAACCAGGATGCCGGCGTGGAACAAATCTTTCAGGATCTGGACGGAGTTCTCATTCCGGGTGGATTCGGCCAGCGGGGAATCGAAGGTATGGTCCAGGCTGTAGGTTTTGCTCGAAAAACAGGGATGCCTTGTTTCGGAATTTGTCTGGGCATGCAGGTTATGGTGATCGAATATGCCCGAAGTGTTTTGGGCTGGGAGGATGCCAACAGCACCGAGTTCGCTCCAGACTCGAAACATGCCGTGATCAGTCTGCTGGAAGAGCAGATCGATGTCAAAGCGTACGGTGGAACCATGCGTTTGGGGGCCAGCACATCGCGGGTAGTCCCTGGATCGCACCTTCATAGGATCTACGGGAGTACTGAAATTTCGGAGCGGCACAGACACAGATACGAAGTGTCGAACATCTATCGGGAGGAACTGGCCGGAGCAGGGTTGATCTTCAGCGCCTTTACACCCGACAACAGTTTGGTGGAGGCCAGTGAGTGGCCGGACCACCCGTGGGGAATCGGGGTGCAGTATCATCCCGAATTCAAATCAAAACCGGTATCACCCCATCCTTTGTTTTCCGCCTTTGTAGCCTCCTGTATGGAAAATGAGCAAGCATAGACCCCTTCTGCTCCTGCTCCCGCTGCTATGTCTTTCCTGCAGTCTGGATTACGAGCAGGCCCGGATCGCGGAGAGTATCCCCGGCCAGACCCCGGAAACGATCCTGATCGATTTCACCCACACCGTAGTGTCCGGCGGCAGGGTATGGGTCATCCTGGAAGCCGATCGGGCTGAAACCTACGGCGAGAGAAAAGAGATCGTTCTCAAGGGTGTCCATTTTCGCGAGTACGATGAGGAGGGCAATCTACTCACCGAGGCTCAAGCCGCAGAGGCTGTGTTCAGTACGGATAGCGAAGACGCGACGGTAAGCGGAGCGATCGTGATATACTCTCCCGAGGAGCAGGCGGCCCTTCGGGCAAGTCGGCTCTCCTGGACTCGGGAAGGACGGCGATTGGTCGCCGACGATGGCCAGACGGTTCGTCTGCAGAAGGACGATGGTTCCTTCGTCGAAGGGCAGGGCTTCTCCGCGGATTTTCGTAGAAAGAAGCTGGAGTTTGCCTCTCGTGTTCGAGGCAGTTATGTTTGGGAAGAAGAAGAGTAGGAATACGTTTCTCCAGTTTCTCTTGTTGCTCTTGTGTTTCTGTCCCTCCCTATGGGCTCAGACGTTTTCATTCCAGGGAGACAGCATGGAGACCGTCCTGGCAAAGGGAAAGGAACGGACAATCTTGACAGGGAACGCGGAGGTCCAGACCGAGGATAATCTTATTCGAGCCGACAGGGTCGAATTATATGGGGAAGAGTTTCGCTACGTTACCTGCGAAGGAAACGTCCGGATCGTCAATGAGCAGAAGGGCATAGACGTTACCTGCGAGCAGCTGTTCTACAATCGCCAGGAGAAGGTAGTGCGGGTCCGCGGAAAGGTAGTAATGCTCGACAAGAAAAACGAGGTCGTGGTCAAGGGGGGATTTCTGGAGAATTGGGAGGAGAGTGACGAAACCGTGGTGCAGATTGGGGTCCGAATTCTGAAGGAAGATCTGGTCTGCAGGGCAGAGTATGCCCGCTACCTGCGAAACGAGGAAAAGCTCGAGCTTTCCGGTATGCCTGTTGTCAACTGGAAGGGAGACGAATACCGGGCATTGAAGATATTCATCGACCTGAACACCGATACGATTCGCCTGGAGGGAGATATCCGCGGCAAGGTACGCTCGGACCTGGGAGAGAGTGAAGGAGCCGAGCAATGAGCGTGGACAGGACCCCCGGTGAAATTCCGGATGGTGTCGAATCCACGACCGACGGCAGACTCTCCGTCGAGGGATTGGCGAAGTTTTACGGCAGGAAGGAGGCTGTCAAAGACGTCAGTTTCTCTATGCGGGTGGGAGAAGTGGTGGGGCTTCTAGGGCCCAATGGAGCGGGGAAGACAACGATCTTCTACATGATCGTGGGATTTATTAAACCCAACAGCGGAAAGATCTACCTGAATGGGCGAAGCATCTCCGGCCTGCCGATGTACAAACGAGCCCGGTTGGGCATCTCTTATCTGCCCCAAGAGCCCTCGGTGTTTCGTAAGCTCACAGTAGAGCATAACATCTCGGCTATCCTCGAGACCCGCCGGGATCTCAAGCTATCGGAAAAGAAGGAGAAACTGGAAACCCTTCTCTTGGAATTGGGGATCAGTCACCTGCGGAAGCAGAAGGCCTACACCTTATCCGGAGGCGAACGACGCCGAACGGAAATCGCCCGTTCCCTGGCGATCGAGCCTAACTTTCTGCTTCTCGATGAACCCTTCGCCGGCATCGATCCGATCGCGGTCTACGAGATCAAGCGCATCGCAGTGGACCTTTCCAGAAAGGGTATCGGGGTGCTCATTACCGACCATAATGTTCGGGATACTTTGGAGATCACCCATCGGTCCTATATCATCAACCTTGGTGAGATCGTAGTCGCTGGTCCCAAGGACGAGCTCCTGCAGAGTGAGATAGCCCGCAAGATTTATCTGGGCGAAGAGTTCAGAATGTAGTGGGAATTGTGACAAAGCCACCGTTGACATTACCCGCGGTTATCATTCAAATTTAAGAGATAGATCAACGAAAGAGAGGAAGAGTAGGTTTCGTATCGAAACGCAGCCATGGCCCAATCACAGAAGCTCGTATTGAAGCAGCAGCAGCAGCTGCGTATGACCCCTCAGTTGTACCAGGCGATAAAGATCATGTCGCTTCCCTTGCTGGAGCTCAAGGATACCATACAGGAAGAGCTGGAAAAGAATCCGGCTCTTGAGGTGGTGGAAGAATCTTCGCCGCTTTCCCTTGACGATACGGGCAAGCGCACTTCGGAAGAACAGGAATATTTCGAAAACACTTCGGATCCGGGATACATCAAGGTACAGGGGGGCGGCAGCCGGGAGGACGCCCATAGAAAATTTATTGAAGGTGTTCTCACGCGGCCGGAGTCCCTCCGCGAGCATCTCCTTTGGCAGCTGCGGCTACAGCCCATCAGTGATGTGGAGTTCCGCATCGGTGAGTACCTGATCCGAAATCTCGACGATAACGGTTTCCACATAGAAGATCCGGAAATTTTAATCCGGAATCTTGATGCCAAGGGTCTATCCTTGGAAACACCCGAAAATGGAATCAGTCCCGAGAAGCTCGCCGCCATGAACAGGGTCAAGGAGCTGATTCAAGGATTCGATCCGATCGGCACGTGTGTAAAGGATTACAGGGAATCGATTCTGGTCCAGATCAAGCTTCATCCCGCTCCTATTACGAGGGCAGCGGAGGTGGTAGACAAGTATCTCGAAGTGTTGGAGCGGGAGAAGTACAAAGAGATCGCCCGGAGCATGCGAATAAGCGTAAAAGAGGTGGAAAAGGTCAAGGAATTTTTACGGGAGCTGGATCCCCTGCCGGGAAGGAATTTTTCCAGCGAGCAGTCCCGTTACGTAATCCCCGATGCGATGGTGAAGGTCCACGAGGGGGAGTTCGTCATAGTGCTGAACGACGAGGATATCCCCGTCCTGGGCATCAACTCATTTTATGCCAGTATCCAGGATCATGAAGAACAGTACAAAGAGAAAAATCTCAAACGGTTCGTCAAAAACGGCGTTCACGAAGCCCACTGGTTTATCAGTAGTATCGGGCGGCGTAATCAGACCCTGTTGAAAGTCTGTAAAGCCATTGTCGAGTTCCAAAGGGAGTTTTTTCGAAAAGGCGCCAAATACCTTGTGCCTCTGTCCCTCAAGGATATTGCCGCTGAAATCGGTGTTCATGAAGCCACGGTCAGCCGGGTCACCAACGGCAAGTATGTGCAGACAGAATGGGGTATATTTGAGCTCAAGTATTTTTTCTCCAATTCAGTACCCGGCGGCGGCCGATTCTCCAAAGTAGGAGTCAAACAGATGGTCAAGGAGATCATCGAAGAGGAGGGGAGCAAAAGTCGGCTTACCGACCAGAAAATCGGAGAGATCCTGGAGGGAAAAGGAGTCAAGATTGCTCGAAGGACGATTGCCAAGTACAGGAAAGAGCTTGATATTATGAGTTCTCACCACAGATAGGAGGATCTATGAACATCGAAATCAAGGGAGTTCATGTCGAGATTACAGATGAGATGCGGGAATACATAGACAAGAAGTTACATCGCCTCGAATTCGTTGCTGAGTACATCATCGATCTGCTGGTGTTTGTTTCGCAGGAAAAGAGCCAGTACAATTTTGAGGCGAACATCAATTTTCGCTGGGGACACTCCAATCATATGCGGGCAAAGAGCTTCGATATCTTCGAAGGTATCGACAAGCTCTTCGACAAGGTTGAGCTGAAGGTGCTCAAAGAAAAGAACAAGATCCAGGATCATAAGGGGCATGACAGCGTTCGCAACGGGGAGGCCGCCGGTCCGGAGGCATGAAAAAGATCACGGTTCTGCATTTGTTGCAGCTCGATCTCAGGGACAAAGACTCTCTCAACCTCAAATGCATCACCGGTCGGGCGGGGCTGGTTCGGGAGTTGAAGGTACCGGAGATCAACAGGCCGGGACTGGAGCTCAGTGGGTTTTATGATAATTTCGCCTTCCAACGAATTCAGATCTTCGGCCGCGGGGAGATGGCCTATCTGGACAAATTAGCCAAAGAAGGCAAGACGGAATCGCTGGAGAAGTTGTTCTCCTGCGAGATTCCCTGCTGCGTCTTTACCCATCAGCAGCAGCCGACGGAGGACTTCCTGAAGTTGGCTGAGAAGACCGGTTGTGCGGTCCTGCAGACGGATCTCACCTCCTCTGAGTTCACCACGCGGGTTTTACGGGTATTGAGCAACATCTTCGCGCCCAAACAAAGTGTACACGGCGTCCTGGTGGAAGTATTTGGCATCGGAGCACTGCTTCTTGGAGACAGCGGGGTCGGGAAAAGCGAAACCGCCTTGGCCCTGATTGAACGAAATCACAGGCTGGTAGCGGATGATCTGGTAGAAATTCGCCGGGTCGGCGGTAACATCCTCATTGGAACCGGGACCGGAGTCTCGAGTCATCATATGGAGATCCGGGGTCTGGGTATCATCAATATCACCCACCTGTTCGGGGTCGGAGCTATTCGGGACAAGAAGCAGATCCAGATGGCGGTCAGACTGGAAGATTGGGACGCGGATAAAAATTATGACCGGATCGGAGCCGAAGAGAATTTTATGGAAATTCTGGGTGTGCAGGTTCCCTATATCGTTATTCCGGTTAAACCCGGACGCAACATCCCGGTCATCATTGAAACAGCCGCAATGAACGAAAGACTGAAGAAGATGGGCTACTATTCGGCAAAAGAGTTTTCCAAGAACGTGATGCGCTGGTTGGAAACCGAAAGCGCCAAAGCGATTTTCTTGAACGAGACCTGATCCAAAGCGCCCGGTATACCAGAACATGGTAGAAAAAGTCGTAACCATCAGAAACCGGGCCGGAATCCATGCCCGACCCGCCGCTTTGCTCGTAGAGACGGCCAACAGGTTTGCCGCCAGTATCTTGTTGGAGAAAGACGGGGAACAGATCAACGGCAAGTCCATTATGGGTATTCTCACCTTGGCCGCTACCTACAATACCCCTTTAAAAATCATCGCCGACGGCAGTGACGAGGAGGAGGCGGTTCAGACGATCAGCAGGTTGTTTGAGAACAAGTTTGAGGAGGAGTAAAGCGAAGGGTTTCATCCCAATTTTTGCGTTCCTGCTTCTCCTGACTCCGGTGCTTTCCCCCGCTCAGGAAGCCCGCCTGGAGGCATCCCTCCGGGGTCAGAGAGTATACGGCTCCATCGAGTATACCGGTTCCCAAAGCCAAGAGGTCTTGGCTTCTCTGTGGGACGGACTGAAAGCGGAGATCACCTTCCAAGTCCGGCTGTACAGACAAAACAGAGGATTCTTCTCCTTCATCGGTGACCGCCTTCTGATTGAACGAAGGGTGTCTCAGATCGCCTATTTTGATTTCTACGAAAACCGCTATAAGATTCAAAGGGATGGGGAACCGTTTGGAGGATACTCTGCAGAGGCGGAGTTTTTGGAGTCGTTTTTCTCCGTAGCCTCGGTCGAGCTTGGTGAAATCGAACCTTCCGACGCTCAGAACCACTATCTACTGGGCCGGGTAAGGATGATGCCAGTGAAAATCATTGCTCCCTTGAATATCATCACCCTCTTTTCATCCGGGACAGCCTTCATCACCCCCTGGATCGAGACCAAACTGAAGGCCCGAGGCGAGGAACAATGAGGCTCTTTCAATCCAGTACAACTTCCGTCGGTCTCCTCGTCCTGATACTGATTTTCGTCCTTCTCATTGCTCTGATCGTTGTCTTTTCCCAACAAATTCTCATCAATCTCGCCGGTGTCGATGTGCAGGCGAATATCGTAGCCTACGTGGTGGCTATAGCCTTTCCCCTTATCCTGTTGGGGTTGATCGTATTCCAGATCGTCCGGCTCATCCGAGAGCGGGCTGCAGGCAGATCCGGTTCGCGACTGAAGACCCGGCTCATCCTATTCTTCGTGCTCATTGCTCTGCTCTCATCGATTCCTCAAGCGCTCCTGTCTGTAAACTTCATCAATTCAGCCATAAACTTCTGGCTGGAAGCGCGCCTTGGCGATGCTCTCCGGGGAGGGCTCTCCATCTCTTTGGAGTACTACCGAGGTGCCGTGGAAAACCTGCGGAGCTTCAATCAGAGTTCTCTGATGCCCTTCGTGCTACAGGATCTGGACAGAAATCCGGAGAGACTTTGGAAGAATGTCAGAACCGTAAACTCGGAAGTCCAGTTCATCCAGATTTTTACAGAAGACGGGTCGGAAGTACTGTTTCGTGGAGACCAGGAGGGTCGGCTTCGTAATCTGGCGCGTTTCGACGAACTTACCGGGGATCTGCCCAAAGAGGATCGAGAGGATGTCAGCCTCCTTCGCAACGCTTCGGTATACGAGGTGCGTGGGCGGCAATACACGGTGGTGGTGGGACGTCTGATGCCTGAAGATTTTGACAACAAGGCGCGCCGTCTGACCGAGAGTCTGGAAATATTCAATCAGCTCAACCGGTATAAACGTCTGTTTCGCCTGGTCCTGATCTTTTTTTATTTCTTCTTTTCCTTTCCAATCTTTTTGCTTTCCATTTTAGTGAGCTTTCTACTTACCGAAGAGATCATCCGCCCAATCGTCAACCTGGAAGAGGCGACCCGCCGGGTAGCGGAAGGGGATTTTTCTTTTCGGATCCTGCACCGTTCCGCCGATGAACTGTCTCATTTGGTAGGATCTTTCAACCGAATGGTCTCGGAGCTCTCCCACTCGCGGGAGAAGCTCAGGCAGAGTGAAAAGATCTCCGCCTGGCAAGAGATTGCCCAGCGCCTGGCCCATGAAATTAAAAATCCTCTGACCCCGATCAAACTCTCGGCCCAGAGAATACTGAAAAAATACACCGCCGGTCCCCAGACAGAGAGGGGAGAGTTTCAGAAGGTGTTGGAAGCCTCTATTTCCGCAATCGTCCGGGAGGTGGACAATCTCAACGATCTTCTGGTTGAGTTCCGGGAGTTCGCCCGTCTGCCCATGCCGCGGCTTCAGTCCATCGCCCTTAGGGAATTGGTTGAGGATGTAGCTGAGATGTACACCAACCTCTCGGCCAACGTGACCATCGATTCGAGCCACATCAGCGAAGACAGCCTGATCCGCGGAGATCCAAATCAAATCAAGCAGGTATTCGCTAATCTGCTGAGGAATGCAATTCAGGCTATGCCCAAGGGAGGTGAGATATCCGTTCGTTCTGGGGACGTGAACAAGGAAAACCGTCGCTACTGCCGAATCTGGATCAAGGACAGCGGCGAAGGCATACCGGAAGAGATCAGGACACGGGTGTTCGAGCCCTACTTCACCTCCAAACGGGAGGGCACGGGACTGGGTTTGGCTATTGTCGAGCGGATCATTTTCGATCATGATGGCAACATCTGGTTCGAAACCCAGGAAGGTGTGGGTACGACATTCATCATAGATTTACCGTTGGGCTTGAGGGATGAGTTTTGAGCAGTATATTGGTAGTAGACGATGAACAGGGAATTCGTCAGGTATTACAGGATGTCCTGGGAGATGAGGGCCATCAGGTAGTCACAGTTGAAGACGGGTTTCAGGCTCTAGAGATTCTGGAGAAGGAGGCCGTAGATCTGGTAATCCTGGACGTCTGGCTGCCGAATATGGGAGGAATCGACGTTCTAAAGCGAGTTCGCAAAGGGTGGCCTGATATCGAGGTCGTGATCATTTCCGGTCATGCAAACATCAACATGGCGGTCCAGGCAGTGAAGATCGGGGCCTTTGATTTCCTGGAGAAACCCCTGTCCCTCGACAAAACAATCACCGTTGTCGAGAACGCCCTCAAACTCGAAGAACTGAAAAGAGAAAATCGAAGTCTCAAGGAGACCATCTTTTTCGAGGATGAGATGATCGGCTCCGGAGAGGGGATGAGCAAAGTGAAGGAGCTGATCGATCAGAGCGCCGGCAGCGAAGCCCGGATTCTCATTTTGGGGGAAAACGGCACAGGAAAAGAGTTGGTTGCCCGAGAGATACACCGGCGTTCCCCACGAGCTAAGGCCCCCTTTGTCGAGGTGAACTGCGCCTCGATTCCGGAAACCTTGATAGAGAGCGAGCTGTTCGGGCATGAGAAAGGGGCTTTCACCGATGCCCACGCCCGGCGCAAAGGCAAGTTCGAGCTGGCCGACGGAGGAACCCTGTTTTTGGATGAAATCGCCGACATGTCTCTCAGTACCCAGGCCAAAGTCCTCCGAATTCTGCAGGAGATGAAATTCGAGCGCATTGGCGGTGAAAAATCGGTAAGCGTCGACGTTCGGGTAATCGCGGCGACCAACAAGAACATACAGGAGGAGATCCGCTCGGGGCGTTTTCGAGAAGACCTGTACTTCCGCATCAATGTGATCCCTATCTTCGTTCCGCCCCTGAGGGAGAGGACCGAGGACCTTCAGGCGCTGATCGACTACTTCATGGTAAAATTCAAGCGCTCCGCCGACTCGGAGGCGAAACGCTTTTCCGGAGAAGCGGTGCAGCTCCTGCAGACGTATTTCTGGCCGGGAAACGTCAGAGAGTTGAAAAATTTCATAGAGCGCATTAACATTATGACTGAGGAAAAGGTGATCTCTTCGGATTCGGTCAGACGGTACCTGACCAGTCGTACAGATTGGGAGAAAGAGGAAGTCCTCAAAGGTTTCGAGAGCATGAAGCTCAATGAAGCGAAGGATGAGTTCGAGCGGGAGTTTCTGGTTAAAAAGCTCGAGGAAAACGAGCAGAACATTGCCCGTACCAGCAGGGCTCTGGGCATAACCCCGTCGCACTTGCACAACAAGATCAATAAGCATGGAATAGAGATCAAGAAGTAGAATGAAGGGTCTTACGGTTCGGCAGAAAGAAGTCTTGGAGTATATCAAGACCTACATCCGTACCTACAAGTACCCTCCCACGGTCCGGGAAGTCGCCGATTATCTCAAGGTTTCGGTTAAGGGCGCCTACGACCATCTCAAAGCTCTGCAGAAGAAACAGGCCATCAAATGCAACCTCAACCGTTCACGAGCGATGAAGGTTCTGGGTGACGGAGATCTCTATCAGGAAGACCAGTACCGATCGATACCCATACTCGGTTCCGTGGCCGCGGGGAAACCTCTGTTCGCCGAGGAGAACATGGAGGGCCACCTGGCGGTGCCTCAGGGCTATCTTCGCTCCGGCGAGTACTTTGCACTACGGGTCAGAGGCGACAGCATGAAGGACGCCGGCATCTTCGACGGCGATATTACCGTGGTTCGCCACCAGAGTACCGCCGATAACGGCGACGTAGTTGTCGCCCTGGTGGACGAGGCGGTTACCCTGAAACGTTTCTATCTTGAAAAGAACCGGGTGATGTTGAAAGCGGAAAATCCCGCTTATCCGCCTATCTATACTCAAAACGTTCGTATCCTGGGAAAGCTCCTCTTTCTTATCCGCAATTATGAGTAAAAGCGACGCCCTCTATCTCCTGCTCGGACCGGAGGAGGGCGAAAAGGACTCATTTTTAAACCGATTGATCCGCCGGATCACCAAAACAATCGGCCAGGCCCCCGAGGTTCATCGCTTCTATGCCTTTGACAGCGATATCGGGGAGATTGTTGCCACCCTGCGCAACGGCACGCTGTTTTCCCCTTACCGGGTGGTGCTGTTTCGAAATGTCGAGCTTTTAAGCAAGAAAAAGGATTTGGATCAGCTGGCCCAGTACTGCGATCGTCCTGCCCATCAGACCTCTCTGATCCTGCTATCGGAGGAGATCGGACGGATTGACAAACGCCTGGAAAAGATGGTGCCGAAGGACAATAAGGTCATTTTCTGGGAGCTCTTTGAGAATCAAAAGAAGGGATGGATCCTCAGCTTTTTCAAAAAGAGCAATATACAAATCGATCCTCAAGCCGCCTCTTTTCTACTCGAAATGGTGGAGAACAACACAAAGGAATTGAAAGACATCTGCGAAAAAATGAGGGCATATTTCGGCGAGGGCAGCAGAATCGAGTATGCAGACGTGGAAAAAATCCTCTACCACAGCAAGGATGAAAACGTTTTTTCTCTCTTTGAGAAAGTATCGAGCAGAGATCTTGACGCTTCTCTGGAGGTCTTGACCAAGCTGCTGCTTTCCCGCGAGGCGGATCCGGTGGGGCTGCTGGCGGGCCTGCTCGCTCAGGTACGAAAACTCAAAAGCCTGAAAGAGCTGATCGAGCAACGCTACTCCTACGAGGAGGCATTCTCCCGCGTGAAGATGAGCAGCAAGCGAATGCAGAGGATCTACGTCGAGGGTTGTCGGCGGTACAGTCTCGATGAGCTTAAAGCGATCGTACTGCTGATCGCCCGATTCGACTACCGCGTCCGTTCCTTTAAGAGTAACCTTCACGCCACGCTGCTGCAGCTTTTTCTGTATTACTTTGTCGCCAGAGGCGGCAGTGCAGATTTCAGGTTTTGAAGCTTCGGTTTTGCTGACCGGGAGCTAGATCTCCAGCTTGGACAGATAGGAGTGCAGCCTCCGGGCTTGCTCGAGACCGAGGGAGACCGTCTTGGCAATCGTCTCCGGCTTTTGCTTGCTGATGCCGGCGAGGGATCCGAAGGCTGTCAACAGAGCTTTGCTCCTCTTTTTCCCGATCCCCTTGATGCTCTCCAGTACCGAGGTGTTCAGTTGGGTCGCCCTGACTCGCTTGTGGAAGGTGGTGGCAAAACGGTGGGCTTCGTCTCGTACCGCCTGGAGCATACGCAGTGCCTCCGAGGTCTCAGGGAGTATCAGGGGTTCTGATTTGTGCGGCAGGTACAGCTCTTCGTGCTTTTTCGCCAACCCCACCACTGGAATCTGCGGGATATCCAGGGCCTTAAGCATGGTCACGGCGGAGCTGACCTGGCCCTTACCACCGTCGATCAGGATGAGGTCGGGAAGTTTCCCCTTATCGTTGAGCTGCCTCGTATAACGGCGAGCCACTACCTCACGGATGGCCTCGAAATCGTCGATGCGCCCGTTGAGAGATCGGATGTGATAGTGTCGGTAACCGCTTCTATGGGGTCGCCCATCGAGATAGGTTACCAACGAAGCCACTGTTTGTTTTCCCGATAGGTGGGCGATGTCGAATCCTTCGATTTGCCGGGGGGGACGCTTCAGATCCAGGGTTTGCTGCAGATCCTCCAATGCCTGTCTTTTTCGTTCTCCTTCAGCCTCGAGGCGAAAACGGGCGCTCTCGGTGGCCATGGCGACCAGTCGGGCGTGCTTTCCTTTTTTCGGAAAGCCCACAGAAATCCGCGAGGCAGTCAGATCTTTGAGATAAGATTCAAGCAGTCCTTTGGAGTGGGTCGACTCGAGCTCTTTCGGTAGATAGAGTATATTCGGTTGGCTGGTCCTGCCGCCGTAGTACTGGCCCAGGAAGGCGGGTAGGAACTCCTCCTCTATTGAGTAATTCTCCAGGAGCATGGAGTCCCTGCCGATCAATTTGCCTGCCCGCAGTTGAAGCACTGTCAAGCGCACCCGCTTTTCCTCGCTCCAATAGCCAAGGTAGTCTCGGGCTTCATTTTGAAAATCGACGACCTTCTGCTCTTCCGACAGGGACTCCAGAGCCTCGAGCTGGTCTCTGAGCGAGGCGGCTTTCTCATACTCCCGCTGCTCGCTGGCCTGTCGCATCTTCTGACGCAGCTCTCGGGCAAGCTCATCGGTTTTGCCGGCCAGCAGCATCTTCACCCTTTCCACCCGCTGGACATACTCCTCGTGGGTGATTTTACCGGCGCACACGCCGGCGCAGCGACCGATCGAATAGTAGAAGCAGGGTTGTTTCTGGCCTTTTACCGGGCCTCTACATTTCCGGAGGGCAAAGAGCTTATCGATGATGTTCAGATACAGATCGATATGGCTGACCTTGGGGAAGGGGCCGTAATACTTGGAGCCATCGAACACGATGCGTCGGGTGCGAAATACTCTGGGATAGTCCTCGTTGGTCAGCCGGATTACAGGATAGGTTTTTCCGTCTTTGAGATTGATGTTGTATTTGGGCTTCCATCGCTTGATCAGGTTGTTTTCCAGAAGCAGGGCTTCCGCCTCGCTTCCTGTAGGAAAGACCTCCAAGTCACCGATTCGGGCTTGCAGGTGCCGGGTTTTGATGTCCCTGCTGTCGGTAAAATAAGCTCGGATCCGTTTTTTTAAGCTCTTGGCTTTTCCAACGTAGAGGATTTTCCCATCGGCCCGCTTGAGAATGTAGACGCCGGATGAATCCGGTACATTTTGGCGTTTTTCCGACAGTTCAGAGCTTTGGATTTCTCGCTTTCCGGGGTTCATGTTGTATTCTGAGAGTTCCGATTATAATGTATAGAAGAATAGTGAAAAAGATAACTCTTTCTGCTGCCGCCATCCTCCTGCTTCTCTGTCTCGTGTCCCTTACGGCAATGGATCAGCAGATCGTATTGGGAAGGGAAGATCTCTGGCAGGATCTTTCGTTTACGGAAAATCTTATCCTGGTGAAGGGACGATGGGGAAGTCAGGATCTGGTTCTACAGGAGGCGGAGTACTCTGCAGGCGGTCACACCGATCTATTGATCCATTTCAATAGGCTTCCTCCGCAGGACCAGATGGGTCACTATCGGGTTGCTGAACAGGATTTCCTGTTTTCCAATCGCGTAGCCGCCCTCGGGCAGGGCAGTGGAGGCTTCAGCAGCGGGAGCAGAGGGCTGCACCTCGTACCTCAGGAGCAGGCTCTTTTTCACCAAGGGACCTGGCTTCAGGATTTCAGTATTGAATTCTGGCTGTACCCGGCTCTGTTGGGTAACGGGGAACAGATCTTTCTCTGGCAGGGAGCCCGGTGGAACGGGGATCAGGTGATCCCTCAAGAGTTGCGCTGTACCGTGCAGGATAGAAGTCTCGATTGGGGGTTCGACAATTTCTTTACCGGGCCCACCGGCCAGACAGGTTCGATACACTTTCGGGGTGCCACCGCTCTGGTTCCGAGAGATTGGCATCACCACCTGCTTCGGTACGACAGCCGGATCGGCTTGCTCGAGTACCTGGTGGACGGTATCCCCGAAGCGATTCTCTACACAACGGACTCGAGGCGGGAGCAGGGTGGTATTTTGCTGCCCTTTGCCGGGGACGCGGGGCCCGGACAGGTGAGAATTGGAGAGCGGTTTACCGGATTTGTAGACGAGCTTCGCATCTCCCGTGCCTTCGTGGAAAATCCCTCTCTCAGCCACTATACGAGCCAGGTTGGAGTTTTCCAGAGCCGCACTTTCGATCTGGGATACACGGGGACGGAGCTCAAACGTATTGATTCCGTTTACAGAACTCCTGGAGATTCTGCTGTATATTTCTACTACAGAATGACCGATCGTGCAGATGCAGATACCTCCACCGTTCCCTGGATACAATTTCAGGCTGGACAGCCCCTTGAGGACAGTCGAGGCCGTTACCTGCAGGTGATGGTCGAGTTGTATCCGGATGGGACACGTCGTCGATCCCCCGAAGTCTCGGAGCTGCGCCTGGTGTACGAGCAGGACCTTCCGCCGGTGCCTCCTACGGGCCTGTATGCCGTGGCGGGGAATGGAAATGTCCGCTTGTATTGGAATAGGGTCAACGAGGATGATATAGGTGGGTATTTTATCTACTACGGCTCGGAACCGGGCAGCTACCGCGGTAGCGACAGTGATCTCGGAACTTCCCCCATCGACGCGGGGAATGTTTCCCAGCTTGAGGTGACGGGTCTTAGCAATAGTAGGTTGTACTACTTTGCTGTAGTGGCCTATGACGACACCGATCCTCCCCACCGCAGCCTCTTCTCCCGAGAGATCAGCGCCCGGCCTTCGAGCATGCTTCCCTAGGACACTCAAATGAAAGCGATGACCGTTCATGAGTGCCTGACTCGAGCCCGTAAAGCCTATCGGATCGGGGACTTCAAGCTTGCCGAGCAGATGTTGCTGAAGGCGATAAACCGAAATCCCCGCATGAGCCTGGTTTATAATTTCCTCGGAAGTGTTTACGACAAGCTCGGCGATTACGGGCAGGCCATCCGGCAATTCAGGCAGGCGATCGAGCTGAAACGGGACTTCACAGAAGCGTACAACAACCTCGGAGTGGTTCTTCGTAAGATCGATCGCTTCGATGAGGCCATTGCCGCTTTCCGAAAAGCCCTCAGCCTGGCCCCGGAGAGGGCCGACATTCACTACAATTTGGGGAATGTTTACAAGAACCTGGCTCAGGATTCTCAGGCTCTCGAAGAATTCTCCCAGGCATTGAGACTTGATCCCGGTTTTGTGCCTGCCTACAACAACTTGGGAACAGTGCTGGAGCGACAAAACCGCTACGGGGAGGCCATCGCTACCTATCGGCGCGGTTTGGAACGAGATTTCAACCAACCCAATCTCCACTACAACCTGGGTATCGCTCTGCAGAAACAGGGCAATCTCCAGGAAGCCCAGTCTGAGTTCGAACAGGCGCTGAAGGTGAAACCCGGCTGGGTGGAGGCGATGAACAACCTGGGGGTGATTCTGCAGATCCAGGGCAATAACAATAAAGCACTCCAGGTCTTTCAGGAAATCTTGAGGATCGACCCAGGCAATCTTCAAGCCCGAAACAATCTTGGTGTGGTGTATGGAAACCTGGGCATGAACGACGAGGCGGTGCGGCACTATCGGGATGCCCTGAAGATCGATCCATCCTACTTCTCCGCCGTATCCAACCTGGGTTCTTTGTTCGAGAATCGGGGTCATTTTTCCGAAGCCCTCGAGGAGTTCAACCGGTTGGTGGATCTGGATCCTTCGAACCTGGAGGGCCGTTCCCGTCTGGCCAATACTTATTTTTACCTCGAACGTTTCAAGGAAGCTGCTGAGTTGCTTGTTGAGATCCTCAAGGCAAACCCGGGCCACAGCTCGAGCCTTAGGACTCTGGCAAAGGTGTATCAGAAGACGGGAAATGACAGGCAGGCGGAGCAGCTGTACAGAAGGCTGCTCGAGGCGGAACCTGAGAACAAGGAGTACCATCTCGATATTGCTGAGGCTGCCAAGGACAAGGGTAACCTTGAGAAGGCTGAAAAGGAGCTACGTACATACCTCGACAGTGTCCCCGAAGATATCAAGGCACGTCTACTTATAGGGGAACTGTATTTCCTGCAGAACAGACAAAAGCATGCCTCCCAAGTATTTAAAGATATTTTGGAGGACCACCCGGATCACGTGGAGGCACACGAGCTGCTGGCAAAAACCTATAGGAAGATGGGCAACCCCGAAGGGGCGCGGGAGACACTCGAGAAGGTGATGACCCTGGAAGGAACTCGGGCAGATTCCCAGGATCTGGACAAGCTGCGCAGCACCCTGGATGCCTACGAGGATACGATTTCCGAGTTTGCTTCTCCCCTTCGTTCCGAATTGGAAGGTAATGTCCAAAGGTTGAGACAGCTTGGCCGGAAAGCCGCGGCTGCGGGGGAGCAGGAACCCGCCCTGGATCTCGATAGCCTGGCTGAGGAAGGGCAGCATGTGATACAGCCGGATGCCGTCCCGATCATTAAATTCGGCGGGCAGGAACCGGCTATAAAGATAGAGGAAGAGGAAGAAACGGTTGATCTGGATGAAATGGAGGAGAGCCTCGAGGCGGAGAGGATAGAAATCAAAGATGAGACACCGCAATCTCTCATGTCTCTCTTAGACAACCAGAAGTTGTACGATGAAAACCCAAACTGGAAAGACTTCCGGCTTCCTCCTCTGTTTCAGGAACGCCCGCCTCAGATGCCCAGGCAGGAGCCGCCTCGTCAGAGCATACCTCAGCCGCCTCCCCAGATGAAACCACCGGTTCAGGAATCTCTATCTGCTCCGCAGCAACCTGAAGGCTCCAAACCATCACAACCCCCGGTCTCGCCGGCGCAGGAACTGCTTTCCCAATCGCTTCAAGAGTCGATGCGGGCACAGGCCCAGATGGTCGACCGGCTTGCTCAAGAGCTGCGGGATATCTCCAGCAGGATGAATGCGCGTCCGCAGTTCATTCCTGCTCCTGTTCAACCGCCGCAAATGCAGGCGCCGATGCCGCCGGCCTTCCCTGCTTATCAGCCGCCGCCGCCGACCTCTCCCCCCTATCAACCTCCACCCCCGTTGGAACAGCCCGTGGTTCCGACACCCGGTCAAGACACGGGGGGAATCCCTCGATTCGCCCGGGATTTCGTCGAAGAGGAGGAAGAAACTACATTTGCACCCTTCCACGGGCCGGTGGAAGCGACAAAACCGGCAGCCGAGGAAACGATGCCTGTGACCGCCCTCGGAGAGGCTTCTCCGTCTTTGGAAACCGCAGAAGCTCCGGAGATTCATATCAAGGCTTCGCCGCAGCAAACTGCACAACAGCGGCAAAAGAAACAGGAGAAGAAGGATCTGCGTCAAAGGCTCAAGGATTTTCTCAAGCGAATTCGGGAACGGTTGGAGCAACGTCGGCTCAAACCGGAGGGTGCGGGAAGGCCACCCGTCCAAAAGGCTTCGCCCCAAGGATCGAAGAGACCAAAGGGGAAAAAACAAGCCGCTCCTTCTACATCCCCGCCGCCCGAACAGCCGGGATCCCGAGCTCACGGGCTCATGAACTATTTGGAAGAGTTGACGGACTACCTGCCGGAGAGACGGAAAAGTAGCTTTCTCCACAGTGACGCCCGTTTGAAGATAGAGTATATTAAGTCAAGACTTCAGGGGAGATCGGGGATTAAAAACCAGATCGAAAGCAAATTCACGCCTCAGGTTCAAAGTAGTTCTCTCGATGTAGGGAAAATCGCTGAAACCTTCGACTTCATGAAGAACCTGGCCTCCTATCACCCGGACAAGACTCTCGGCACGATGCTGCAGTCGAAGCTTAACGGAATCCTTCACAAGATCAGGGAATGAGTCGATGGAAAAAGATACGATACTGAAGGTTATCCAGGCATACGTGCACAAGATGCCGGCTTTGCCGGTAACCGTAGCCAAAGTACTGGAAATCACAAACAATCCAAAAACCTCTCCGGCGGACCTGAACCAGATAATCAGTTTGGATCCGGTTCTCATGGGGAAGGTGATGCGGCTGATCAACTCGGCATACTATTCCCTGCCCAACCAGATCACCTCGCTGGTGCGGGCCATCATCATGCTGGGTATCAATACCGTCAAAAACCTGGCTTTGAGTACCGCCGTACTTGGAACTCTGGGCCGGGCCAGTGACTTCCAGGCCTTGAACATGGAGGGGTTCTGGCGCCACTCGATCAGTGTTGGGGTAACCGCCAAGCTTATCGCAACCCACGGGAATGTGGATCCAAAGCTCCGGGAGGAGTACTTCATCGGTGGGTTGCTCCACGACATCGGTAAGATTCCCCTGAACAACAAGCTTGCCACGGAGTATGTCCAGGCGATTTCCAACACCGACCGTGAGCACACACCGCTGTACAAATCTGAAGAAGATATTATGCTGGTGAACCACGCCATGGTGGGCAAATTGATCATCGAGAACTGGAGGCTGGGGGAAAACCTCTCCGACGCCGTATGCTTTCATCACAACCTCGACGGGTATGCCGGCACACATCGCGATCTGGTGGTCACCGTAGCGATAGCCAACCTGTTCAGTAATACCTATGAACTTGGTTTCTCCGGCGACCGCTACCCTGAAGAACTTCCGATGGAGGTTCTTCAAGAGTTGGGAGTCGACTGGGACTATTTGGAAAGTATAGAGAGCACGGTAAAAGCAGAGATCGAGAAAGCCCAGGTGTTCCTCCAGGTGGCCCGTTGAAAGGTTTGAAATTGTGTCGATACGCGTGAGATTTTGGGGAGTTCGGGGATCTGTCCCCTGCCCCGGGCCTAAGACAGTGAAGTACGGTGGAAACACGGCGTGTCTGGAGCTGCGCTTCGGGGAAGAGGATCGTCTGGTCGTCATAGATGCCGGCACGGGGATAAGAGAGCTGGCCGGCCATATCATGCAGAATGATCTGCCCAAAGGGCCGATCAAGACCGAACTGTTCCTCACCCATACCCATTGGGACCACATCATGGGATTTCCTTTCTTTATTCCAATCTTTATTCCCAACACGGAGCTGAAGGTCTTCGGGCCGGTTACCTACGAAGAGGACACCCTCGATAAGATCGTCGGGAGTATGCTTACCTATCGATACTGGCCGGTGCGCCTCACCGAATTGGCAGCAAAAATCGAATACTTCAATCTCAAGGAAGGATCCCAGGATCTTGGCGGCGGCCTCTGGCTGACCACGAAGTACCTCAACCACCCGATCCTGGTTCTCGGCTATCGCTTCGAGTATCGAGGCAAGGTGTTCTGCACGGCCTATGACACCGAACCCTTCCGCAATGTGTTCGATGTCAGTCCCGATGACCCCAGCTACGATGAAGAAGCGGTTAAGGAAGGTGCGATGGCCGCCCAGGAGGAAAACGACAAAGTGATCAGTTTCTTCCAGGGAGCGGACATCCTGATCCACGACTCCCAATACACCCACAAGGAATACATCTCTTCCAAACTCGGGTGGGGCCACTCCTCTTTTGAGCAAGCGGTGAACGTAGCCCACAAAGCGGGAGTAAAAAAGCTGCTCTTATTCCACCACGACCCGGATCGAAGCGATGCGGAGCTCGAGGTGATCGAGAAAAAAATACAGAAGGCCGCCGGGGGTAAGACCTCGATGGAGGTGCTGATCGCCCGGGAAGGCATGACCGTTGAGGCTTGATCAGAGATTTACATGTTGTTATGATATCCCGGGGTAATGGTCCGGGTCTCGGAACCTCGGGGGATTAGCTCAGATGGTAGAGCGATAGGTTCGCAATCTATAGGTCAGGGGTTCAAATCCCCTATCCTCCATTTTTAACCGCAAATGTACCCCAATAGGCAGAGGTTTTTTATACCGTTCCTCATCATTGTCTTTCTTGCCGCTTGTCAGACCCAGAGAGAAGCGGAATTGGATGTGCCCCCCCCGAAGGAGTCCCCCCCGCAAGTAAGCATGCGACCCCTCCCCGGGGAACCCGAAGCTCCTGAGGGTAAAATAGGAGAAGTGAGTCTCCCCATCTATCCTCAGACCGGGGAACAATTCCGTAGTGCTGAGGAAGTGGTGGAACTGGTTCTTCGCGACTTGAGTCTGCGTCAGAAAATCGGTCAGCGTTTTCTCACCGGCTTTTCGGGGACGGAACTGAGTGACTCTACGAAAAAACTCATCGAGGATGGCTATATAGGGGGAGTGATGCTGTTCCGGCACAATATACAGAACCGGACGCAGGTAAGAATCCTCGCCGAAGCTCTACAAATAACGGCTCGGGCTCAAGATCCTTCCATAGGTCTGCTTATTGCCGTAGATCAGGAGGGAGGTCGTGTAAATCGTCTGGATCTGGACAGCCTGACACGGTTCCCCGCGCCCTACCACTGGGGAGAGTATCAGGACCCATACTACGTGGAAGCCGTCGCCTACATTATCAGCACAGAAGCTCGCTCCCTGGGCTGCAACATCAACTTCGCACCGGTGCTGGATCTGTACAACAGACCCGATGACAGTATCGTGGGAGACCGGTCCATGGGAGTGAATCCCATTCAGGTAGGCGAGCGCGGGGTATACTATCTGCACGGCGCACAGCGTGCCGGAATCGCCTCGGTGGTCAAGCATTTCCCCGGTCACGGCAGGACAACCGTAGATTCCCATCATCAGCTTCCCGTGGTCGATGTCGACGAGAAGACTCTGCTCAACGAGGATCTTCTTCCCTTTCAAATGGCGATTCGACATGGAGTGGAGGCGGTCATGACGGCCCATATCCTCTATCCTCAGATCGATCCTGATTTTCCGGCCACACTTTCGGCCACCCTCCTTCGCGGTCTACTCCGCGAACGGCTCGGTTTCACAGGTGTGATCGTTTCCGACGACATCGAGATGGGTGCGCTCCGCAACCGCTACAGCCCGCAGGAGATCGTCAAACACGGTTTGAACGCGGGAGTGGATATCATCCTCGAATACGGAACCCTGGACGTATTGCAACTGATCGAGGATGTCCATACCATGGTGGAGAGCGGCGAAATTTCCCAGGAGATTATCGACGAAGGAGTTCGCCGTATTTTGCTGCTGAAATGGAAGTACGGCTTGCTGTAGAGGTTAGGCGACCATGACTGTGAAAGATAAGAGTGCCCTGTTGATCGTGGATCTCCAGATCGATTTCTGTCCCGGCGGGAATCTGGCCGTCCCGGAGGGAGACAGGATCGTTCCCCTTGTCAATCGGTTGACCCACGGTTTCGAGCGGGTTGTCGCGACCCAGGATTGGCATCCCCGGGATCATGTTTCCTTTGCTTCAAATCATCCGGGGAAGAACCCCTTCGACACAATCCAGACAGCAGAAGGCCAGCAGGTTTTGTGGCCCGACCACTGTGTTCCGGGTACACGGGGCGCGGAGTTTCATCCCGACTTGGAAACCTTGGCCTTCGATCTGATCATTCGCAAGGGATCGAAGCGAAATCTTGATTCCTACTCCGCTTTTTTCGAGAATGATCATGAAACGCCAACGGGATTGCACTTCTATCTGCAGGGTCTGGGGCTGAAAGGTGTGTATTTAGTGGGACTGGCCCTCGATGTTTGTGTTTATTATTCGGCCCTCGACGCCCTCAGGCTGGGTTTCGCTGTGACACTCGTCGAAGATGCCTGCCGGGGGATCGATTCCCCATCGGGAAGTTCGAAGGCCCGCCTCGAGGAGATGGAAAAGGCAGGGGTTCATATTCTGAAGACAGCGGATGTGAGTTGAGATGGATAGTAAGTGTTTTTTTAACTGCGCGATGCTGACAGATTTCTACGAGCTGACCATGATGCAGGGGTACCTCCTCCAGGGTCACAACCCCCAAGCTGTATTTGAGATGTGCTTCCGCAGGGCTCCCTTTGACGGCGGGTTTTCCGTGTTCGCCGGTTTGGAGACCTTGCTGAAAAGCATTGCCGATTTTTACTTCGATGCGGAGGATCTGGACTATCTGTCCGCACAAAAGGTGTTCAGGAAGGAGTTTCTCGACTATCTGGCGGATTTCAAGTTTCGGGGAGAGATCCACGCCATGGACGAGGGAACACTAGTGTTCCCCAACGAACCCCTGATTCGTGTTCAAGCGTCGTTGATTGAAGCCCAGCTGCTGGAAAGTCTTCTGCTCAACATAGTCAATTTTCAGACCCTGATTGCCACCAAGGCAGCTCGGATCTACCTGGCTTCCGAGGAAGGGGAAATCCTGGAGTTCGGGATGCGCCGAGCTCACGGGGTGAATGGTGCTCTGAGCGCTACTCGGGCCGCCTTCATCGGCGGGGCTTCAGGTACCTCCAACACCCTGGCCGGGAAGCTCTTCGATATTCCCGTAAAAGGGACCATGGCCCATTCTTGGATCATGAGCTTCGAGTCGGAACTCGCCGCCTTCGAAAAGTATGCCGAGGTGTATCCCGACGGCTGCATTCTGCTGATCGACACCTACGATACTTTGAAGAGCGGGCTGGAGAACGCGATAAAGATCGGTAAAAAACTGCAGGAAAATGGGCACGACAGTTTTGGGGTCCGACTCGACTCCGGGGATCTGGAGTACTTGAGCAAACGGGTACGGGAACGCCTCGATCAAGCCGGGTTAAAACATGCAAAGATTGCCGCGTCCAACGAGTTGGACGAAGGAATTATCCATCAGCTTATCACCGAAAAGGCGCCGATCGATGTCTGGGGCGTCGGCACTCATCTGGTGACGGCCAAAAGCGATCCTGCCCTGACCGGTGTATACAAGCTGAAGGCTAGAGAAGTGGATGGGGAGTTTGTGCCCACCATTAAGGTGTCCAACAATCCGGAAAAGATCTCCGACCCGGGGATCAAACAGGTTCACCGCTTCTACAACGGATCCGGTTTTCCGATCGGCGACCTTATTGCTCTGGAGGGGGAAGACTTGAAGGTCGGCCCGGCCTATCGCTTCTACCATCCTCGCTATCCTTATCGGTTTTTGGATGTTGCGGAGTATCAGCGCATTGAACCTCTGTTGACTCCCGTGATGAAAGAGGGCAAGATCCTGGCCGATTTCCCCAACCTGAAGACCATCCAGAAACGTACCAAGAACAATCTGCAGACCCTCGATGATACCTATAAGCGTCTGATCAATCCGCACGTGTACAAGGTGTCTCTCTCCGAGACGCTCAAAGACCTGAAATTCGGAATGATCGCCGAGTATGAGAGGAGTGTTCAGGAGAAAGGTGCTGTGCAGAAAGGATCCGGCACTCCGTGATTGTTTCCGATCACACCCTCAGGAAGCTCCTCGCGAAGGGAGCGATTGTCATCGAACCTCTCGAGGCAACCCTGCTTCCCCAATCACTATGAACAGCACAAACATGCGAATAGGCAGCAGACAGATCGGGAATGGGAATCTCTGCTTCATTGTAGCCGAGGCGGGCAGCGCCCACCAGGGAGAACTGTCTCGAGCTTTGGAGCTCATCGACGCGGCGGCGGAAGCCCGGGCCGACTGCATCAAGTTCCAGGTCATCTTCGCCGACGAGATCGTGCATCCGAAAACCGGGAGCATCGATCTCCCCGGCGGGAAGACCGCCATCTATGAGCGTTTTAGAGAGCTGGAACGGGATCTCTCCTTCTACGCCGAGCTCAAAGGTTATACGGAAAAACGGGGTCTGGAGTTTTTGTGCTCCGCCTTCGGTATGAAGAGTGCGCGGCTGCTCCGAGAGCTCGCTGTCTCCGCTATCAAGATCGCCTCTCCAGAGCTCAACCATTTTCCCCTATTGCGGGAGCTGGCCGGCTACGGGTTGCCCCTGATTATCTCCACGGGGGTATCCACCCTGGCCGATATCGAGCGCGCCCTGATCGCCGCAGGCTCCCAGACGGTTCTGCTTCATTGCATCACCGCCTATCCCGCTGCGGAAGAGGAGTACAACCTGCGGGTTCTCCCCAACCTGCGTGCGGTTTTCGGCCTGCCGGTGGGTGTGTCCGATCACTCGCGGGATCCGCTCTTGGTGCCGGGGCTGGCGGTGATGACGGGTGCCTGCATCGTGGAGAAGCACCTCGCCCTGTCGAGGGAGGGTGGCGGCCTGGACGACCCGATCGCTCTGGACCCGGAGGCCTTCGCTCGCATGGTCCAGGGTATCCGCCGCATCGAGGGAACGCGTTTGGAAGAGGCGCGTTCCTGGCTCGAGCAGGATTATGGGCCGGAGCGGGTTGAAGCGGTTCTCGGAGACGGGATCAAGCGCCTGGCTCCTTCCGAACAGAAGTACTACCTGACCACCAACCGCAGCCTTCACGCCCTGTCCGAGATCCGAGCCGGTCAGCCCATTCAGGCCGGGCAGGTGTGCATCGTGCGCTCGGAGAGCAACCTCCGCCAGGGACTGGGTCCGGAGTATCTCGAGTTGGTTGTAGGCCGGCCGGCCCAGAGAACGATTCCCGAGGGTGAGGGGATTACCTGGGAGGATCTGCTGCCTCCTGTTCCTGAGAACGCCGCCAGGGCAGCGGATTCAGCCGCATCCCCTCCCGACTCGAGTCCCGACCCCACCGGTTCTGCGTTTTAAGGTCGACTGCGATCCCATGAAGGAAGAACTCCTCCAGTTGGTCGATCGCCGGGGGAATCCGATCGGCACGGCTCCCCGGAACGAGTGCCACGGAAATCCCGAGCTGATCCAGGCGGTGGTACACCTTCACCTGTTTGACAAGACCGGCCGGATGTACCTGCAGAAGAGAGCCGCGAGCAAGGACCGCTTCCCCGGCAGATGGGACACGAGTGTGGGCGGCCACGTGGCTCCCGGGGAGACCCCGGAAGAGGCGATCCGCCGGGAAGCCCGGGAGGAATTGGGGATCGATCTGGACGGTTCGGGTGGGATCGGCGGGCCCGAACGCCTCGAAACCTATATCTACTGTGATGAAACCGAGACGGAGTTCGTGACTCCCTTCCGTATCATGTTTTCAGAGTCGCCCCGGCCGAATGGCGAGGAGGTGGAGGAGGGTGCGTTTTTCGAGTTGGAGGAGATCCGCCGCCGTCTGAGCGAGCGGCCGGAGGAGTTCACCCCGCATTTTCTGTC
>CAZSBH010000052.1:26762-28057 GCA_964604845.1 uncultured Spirochaetaceae bacterium | reverse complement strand
ACCGCGGCCCGGGTCGCCGCCGGTGCGGTGGCGCGAAAGCTGCTGGCCGGAAAGGGGATACACGCTTTGAGCTTTGCCCGCATGATCGGCGGCGTCTGGCTGGACGAGTCGGAGCCGAAGATCAGCGATGGTGCTTCGGCTCCTGCGGTGGCCCCGGCGGTGGATGTGAGGCAACTGGCGAAGCTCCGGGCAAACATCTATGCGTCGAAGGTGCGCTGCCCCCATGGAAAGACCGCCCACGCCATGGAAGAGGCGGTCAAACAGGCTGGAGAGGAGCAGGATTCTGTCGGCGGCATCGTGGAGGTCCGCGCCTATGGAGTGCCTGCCGGCTTGGGCGATCCGGTGTTCGGAAAGATCGACGCCCGCATCGCCCAGGCCGTGCTCTCCCTGGGAGCGGTCAAGGGGATAGAGTTCGGAGAGGGTTTCCGGCTGGCGGAGATGCGGGGAAGCCAGGCCAATGACCCGTTTGCCAAAACCCCAAAGGGCGCCGTGCTTCCTGAAACAAATCGCGCCGGAGGGATGGCCGGGGGAATCAGCACGGGATTGCCCGTTGTCTGCAGGGCTGCGGTCAAGCCCACCGCTTCGATCGGCAAGCTTCAAAACACGGTAGATGCGAAAGGAATGCCGACCGAGCTACGCATCGAAGGCAGGCACGATCCCTGCATTGTGATTCGCCTGGTCCCCGTGGTCGAGCATATGGTCAACCTGGTACTGATCGACCTGTACCTGGCCCAGCAGGCGCAGCAGGGCTGGAGGTAATCCCCAAGGCCTGAAATGGACCCATCGGGACAGATGGGCCTGGAGACCCGCGTACTAACCGAACTCCTGAAGAATCTGGAGAAAATTCAGTAACACGATTGGGGTTTTGAATCATTATATTAATAAGTAACGAATCAAATCGTGATAGGAGCAGAGAATGGGAGATATCGTTCCGCGTAACCAGCTGGTAAAACAGGGAGTGCAGGGCGTTGTCGGGATCGGCGGCGGTATTGGCTTGCTGATCCTCAAAGCCATCGCCTCGGCAGGATTCGTACCGGGATTGATCGTCGGTGGAATCGTCGCGATTTCCGGCCTGGTGATCGCTTCCTCCAAGGAAGATCGGACCGCGGGAATGATCGCTCTTGCCGCCGGAGCAGCCACGATCGTGGCCTCGATCCCCGTTGTCGGCCCTGTTGTGGGCTGGCTGATGCCAGTGGCTGGAATCGGGTTGATCATCGCCGGCGGCATCTCTTTGTTCAGATTCCTGCGTAACCTGCGCCGAAGAAGTCAATAACGGGGTAGAATTCGATCTCATT
>CAZSBH010000052.1:8083-26662 GCA_964604845.1 uncultured Spirochaetaceae bacterium | reverse complement strand
CTAAAAAAGCTACCGCCGATTATCCCCATGATCTTCTATCACGGATCCAGAAGGTGGAGGCTGCCGCTGGATTTCGTATCCTATGTGGAGATTGGAGAGGAGCTTAGGTCCTACATCCCGAGTTTCCAGGCAGTGATGTTCAACCTTCAACAGCTGGGTGACGTGGATCTTCGGGGTAACCTCCTCTTTCAAGCTGTGATAAAAACCTTCAAGTACGCCCTTACGCAATTGGGTTCCTATCTCGGCGAGATCCTGCGGAATTTCTCGATGGTTCCATTTGACGACGACCACAAAGCCTTACTGAATGTGTTGCTTGAGTATATAATACAGGTGGGGAAGGATATCGATCGCAAAGACGTGGAGGAGGTACTCCGGACCGTAGGCTCCGCGGACATGAAGGAGGCTTATATGACCCTGGAGGAACAACTGATAGCCAAAGGAAAGGACGAGGGTAAACTTGAGGGCAAGCTTGAGGGCAAGGTGGAGGGCAGGCTGGAAGGTCAGACCCTGGCGAAACAACAGGTGCTTTTACGCCTGATAGAGAAGAAGTTCGGCCCTGTTGACATTGAAGAGTCGCGCAAGATCCGTAACTGCCGGGACCTAGACAGTCTTGATCAGGCTATAGAACTTGTGCTTGATGCGGAATCGATCGATCGAGTCCTCGAACCCCTCGGTTGAGGGGTGCTCTGCCGATGTGTCAATTAGAGGTAATGATCTTATTGAGGTTTACACTACACCGTCGGTGGTACTCTTGACCAACCCACCCGCCTAGCGTAGCCTTCGCACATGCTCACCCTGACCCTCCCTCTTTCCGGGATCGATATCTGGATTCCAGGCATCGTCCTGCTGGGCATTCTGATCGGATTCCTCATCGGGCTGTTTGGAGTAGGGGGAGGGTTCCTGCTCACTCCTCTGCTCAAGATCGTGTTCGGCATTCCCTATCCCATCGCCGTAGGAAGCAGTCTGCTGCAAATCTTCGTCAACAGCTGCATCGCCGCTTTCCGGCACTGGCGAAATAAGAACGTGGATATCAAGCTCGGGATGATCCTGGCCGCCGGGGCCGTGGCCGGGACCGAAATCGGCGTGCGCATCCTGACCCTGCTGCAGAGAAGCGATTTTGTCCAAATCAACCACCGCCCCTTCTCTGCGGTGGACCTGGTACTCAACCTCCTGTTTCTCGTCTTGCTTTCCGGCGTGGCCATCTTTATTCTGTTTGAAACTTCTCGCGGCTCCGGGAGTCAGGAGGTCGACACCGCGGTGTCCCGCTGGCTGCGTACGGTCCGACTGCAGCCGGCCCTCTCTTTTCCTCGCAGTAAAATCGTATCCTACAGCCTGTGGATTCCTCTGTTTCTTGCCTTCTTTGTCGGTGTGCTGACCGGGCTGATGGGAGTGGGCGGTGGGTTCGTCAATTTTCCCCTGCTGATCTACGTGATCGGTGTACCGACCCATATCGCCGTCGGCACCAGCGTGTTTCAGATTCTACTGGCCAGCGGCTACGGCGCATCCCGGCACGTGTTTCTCGGCAATGTAGAAATCCTTCTGGTGGCTCTCCTTTTTGTCGGTTCCTTTTTCGGTGTCCAGCTGGGAGTGAAAGCATCCCAGGCCCTTGGCGGCCGCAGCATCCGGCGCTACTTTGCCCTGGTAGTGGCCGTGGGAGTAGCCCTGATCGTCTGGGATTTGATCCGGCAGACCTTTTTTTAGTACACTTTCTCTAAAGACTCAGGTGATCGTACAACCCTATGCCCGAAGAAATGACCCGGAGTAAAACCTACTGGCTCGAAACCTACGGCTGTCAGATGAACAAGGCGGAATCGGGCTTTCTCGAATACGAGCTTCAGGAGAAGGGCTGGTCCCCCGCCGGCAGTCCGGCGGAAGCGGAGGTCGTGATTCTGAACACCTGTTCGGTGCGCAAGACCGCCGAGGATCGCATCTGGGGCCGCCTGGGCTTTTTCAAGGCGCAGAAGAAGCTCCATACCTTTCGGTTAGTCCTGATGGGCTGCATGAGCGAGCGGCTGAAGCAGGAGATCCTCGAGGATGCGCCCCAGGTCGATCTCCTGGTGGGCAACTTCCAGAAGCATCGGTTGGTGGATGTGCTCGAACACGGAGAGGAGGCCCCCGTGGACGGCCGGTCGTCCAACGGGAGATCTCCGCACCGGCGTACCGCCCACCAGGAAACCCATCTGGTCGATCCCGGGGAGTATCGCTTTGCAGAACGCCATTCCCTGTCGGGTTTCCAGGCCTTTCTGCCGATCATGCACGGCTGCGACAACTTCTGCACCTACTGCATCGTACCCTACGTCCGCGGTTCCGAGGTATCCCGCAGCCCCCAGAGCGTCATCGATGAAATCCGCAGGATCCAAACCCCGACTGATAAATTTGCACTCCAGGTGGTGCGGGAGATAACCTTATTGGGGCAAAACGTCAACTCCTACAGCTACCGGGAAGGGGATCGGCCAATCGTCAGCTTTCCGGAGCTGCTGCGCCGGGTTGTCCCCATACTTCAGGACAAGACCTGGCTGCGTTTCCTCACCTCCCACCCCAAAGACATGAGTGTCGAGCTGATCGAGCTGATTGCGGCGGAGACGGCTTTGTGCCGGCATATCCACCTGCCTGTGCAGCACGGCTCGGACCGGATCCTAGAAGCGATGGGGAGAAAATACACCCGGGGGCACTACCTCGGATTGGTGGAGAAGATCCGAAAAACCATCCCCGAGGTATCCCTAACGACCGATATATTAATAGGGTTTCCCGGAGAGACCGAGGAGGACTACCGGCTGACTCTGGAGCTGATGAACGAGGTGCGTTTCGAGGACGCCTTTACCTACCGCTACAATCCCCGGGAAGGCACCAAAGCCTTCGAGCTGGGGGATGATGTTCCGGAAGCGGTCAAACTGGAGCGTCTGAGCGGAGTGATCGAGCTTCAGAGGCGCCTAACCCGAGCAGGGAAGAAGCGGAAGCTCGGCAGCGTTGTCGAGGTGCTTGTCGAGGGTGTTTCGAAGAGAAACCCTGCGGAGCTTCTGGCCCGGAGCGAAGGAGATGAGATGGTCGTATTTCCCGGATCCTCCGATCGCATCGGTTCGTTTGCCCGGGTTCGCCTGAAACGCCTGGAAGGTTCCACCTTTCGGGGTGAACCGATCGGAGAATAGTGGCAGGAGAGGACGCCCTACCGGGTGCGGAACAGGATGAGTAAACGTCGGATTCCCGTGATAGTGCTGACCGTGGTCTTGGTTCTCCGAAGCGTCGGAATCCTTTCCGCTCAGGACAACAACTCCGGAGATTCCCTGCTCGGGGAAGCGCGCAATCTGGAGGCAAACGGGAAACTTCAGGATGCCGCAGCCGTCTATACCAAGTGGCTGGCCGAAAATCCCGGGCATCCCTCCTTCGGCATCGTTTTGATCGAGGCGGCAGATTCCCAGCTCTCCATAGAACGCTCCCTCGAGCTGCTCCGCGTCTACACACCCCGGGTCCAGGATCCCCTCCAGCAGGAGATCTGCCGGGCCTCCCAGATCGACCTTCTGGAAATGCTGGGCCGCAGCGAGCAGGCCCTCGGTTTGCTGCGTTCCTTCCCCCCCACACCACGATGGTTGTACCGGCAGGCCAAGTTGCTCTACCAACAGGGTTTGACGGAGGAAGCTGAAGTCTTCCTCGAACAGGCGCTGACCGCCCTGCAGAGTAGTGCAACAGTTGATCCCATGGAAGCCGGCGGCACGGTCGGCGGCGGCCGACCGGCGGACCGGCGGGAGCTGCTGGCCCGGATCTGGCTGCTCCTGACCCGGATCCAAGGACAGGCGGGAAAACAGCGGGAAGTCGAGGCTCTGTACCAGCTCCTGATTACGACCTACGGCGACACGACGATAACTCCCGCCAGCCTGCTTGCCTACTACGAGTTTTTGATCGACCTCGGTCGTGAAGAGGAAGCGGCGGAGCAGCTCGAGAAGCTGGCCGGCGATTTTCCCGATTCACCGGAGCTCGCCCTGGCGAAGGCACAAGGGGAAGAGGAAGACGATCGAATCGCCTACGCTCCCTCTCCCTCCCGGTTTTTGCCAAGAGAGCTGCCGGTATCCGGTGAAAGAGGGATAGAAGCGGAGGAGCCGGAGGCTGGGCCTGCGGAACCTGGACCGTCAGGGGAGCCGGCGACTGCCGGGGAAGCTGAAATCGCCGAAACCACACCAAGCGCCCCTGAGGCGGTGGACCGGCAACCGCCGTCTCGGAATGTGCTGGTTCAAACCGGATCCTTCCGGGACCCGGAAAACGCCCATTACATGATCCGTGACTTGAAAGCGAGCGGATTTGATGCCAGCATCGTGGAAAAACAGATCGGCGGCACCGTGTACTACCGGGTGGTGATCGGACCGGCCCAGACAGCGGAGAAAGCTCAAGCAGTCCTGATGAAGCTCAAGGACGCCAGTTTCGAGGGGGTTCTCCTGTTCTTAGAGTAGTTTTTTTTGAGTAGGACCTGGAAGGGCATTGCTCCTGCCGCGATCCTCGACCTTGCTCCTACTGCTCCTGCCCCGAGGCAGGCTGAGCCTGATCCTCCTCTGCCTCCTCGAGGATTTCCAGCTGCTCGAAGGCGATACGGGTTTCCGAGGTCGCCGCAACGCCGTGGACGCTCAATTTCCCGGGGACGAGCGTCAGGGTCCGGTACAGGTAGTTGGCCTCCTGGCTTTCCTCGTACTCCATGATGTAGGTGGCCGTCGTGGTGGCAAGGCCCTTGTCATCCATTCCCTGAAGATACAGCACGTCCCGGTCGAGACGGATGATGGTGAAACCACCGGAGAACTCCCGCCCTTCCTCGATCCAGGTGAATTGCGGTGGTTCGAAAATAATCTCGATGCCCGCGCCGCTCTGATACAGTCCTTTCAGCTCCACCGCTGAAGCACTGATGCGGGTGCGCTCCTGGCTGAGCAGGTCCTGCTGCAGTTCTTCTGTCAGTTTGATGTAGCGGCCGAACGATCGATCCCACTGTTCGGAGCCCAGGATGGAAACATCAATGGTGTTCAGAGATACGACCTCGATATTGAAGCGGCGGACGATCGATTCTATGGATTCGTTGGCCCCGAAGACCAGCAGACGATTGGAGAGGCTGCGGAAGGATACCTGCCAGACGTACACCTCCTGAACATCCCCCGAGTATACGGTGATCCTTCGTTGTTCCGGAAGGAAGAGCAGGATCTCCTCCTTCCCATCCGTCCCGGCGAGATACCAGGGACCTGACAGGAAGGCTTCAAAGGCCTCTACCGAAGGATCGGAGAAAAGCTCCTCGAGCTGCTTCTCCTCGATGACCGCCCCCGGCATTTTTTCAACTCGGGTGAGAACATACCGGTTCTGTTGATACTGCCAGTAATAGGTCCGTTTGACTTTGTCCAGGATGTTCTCAGATTCCACGTCCCGGCTGTAAGCATAGATGATGAAGCTGGGACCGTTCTTCTGTCCGAGACGATACCCTTCAGAACGCTCGATTTCATCGATATCGATGCTGCCGTCGGCCACGATCCTCAGAATCTCCGTGAAATACAGCCCGAGTCCGGTGGGGGAGGGGGTTTTCCGGAACAGATCCAGAGTCAGCTCGCCCTGTTCGTTCATTCCCCGGCAGATGATCTCCAGATTGTGATCCCCCACTACATCCGTGAGGGAGATCTCCAACAGACGCAGGTTGGTGGCATTGGTCAGGCTCTCCCAAGTCCGGGAGTAGGTAGTCCGTACCGGATCGTAGTCGATCACGGCGATCTTCAGGACCCCCTGCGGATCTTCCTTTTGCCTGAGCACCAGGATTTGCTCGTCGTTGGTGTCCAGATCCAGATTCGTATTGACAACCTTGATCAGCTTCTCTCTTTCGTCCAGGGGTACCTTCGGCGTCAGTTCAATGGTCTCAAAGCCCGTCGCGGTCGTGCCGTTCGATTCGGGGGTTGCCTCGTCGTAGACCTCCGGGACGATCCGGCGTGCTCCAACCTCCGGTTCTTTGTTCTCCTTGATCAGATCGCAGGATGAGAGAACAATCAGAAGGCAGAGAAGTGCGAGCGTCGCTGTCCGTAATAACGGATCGGATCGCCGGGGATTTTTGTGGTTGTTCAAAACGTCTCGTGTTCTATTGTGCATCCGTGGTTTCGTGATCGAAATATTCTCGCAGCATCTCGAGTACTTCCACCTTCATAACATCGAAGGATCTGGGGCATTTAAACCCGGCGGCCGTCTTGTGCCCTCCGCCGCCGAAGCTCTGGGCGATGGTGGCAACATCGATGTTGCCTTTGGAGCGAAGGGAGCAGCGTTTTACCCCCTCGAGGTTTTCCTTGAAGAAGACGCTGACTCGAACGTCCCCGCTGCGTAGGGGGATGTTGATCAGTTGGTCCGCCTCTTCGTATATCGCATCGGCGTCGTGGATCAGCTCCTGGCTCATGGTCTGCACGGCCACGTGTTTGTCGTAGTACAGCTCCAGGGAGGCGAGAACCTTCGACATCAGGACCAGGGAGCTGATCGAGTTGCTCTCGTAGATATTTACATAGGTATCGTTGGGATTGACGCCCAAGCTGACCAGTTCGTGGGCAATTTGAAAGGTCACCGCCGTGGTTTTTGGGTAGATGAACGAGCCTGTGTCGTACACGATACCCATGTACAGGGCTTGAGCCATAGGCAGATCCAGCTCCAGATTCATCTCGCTGAACAGCAGGTAGAGTATCTCGCAGGTGGAAGAGGCGTTCTGTTCGATGTGATTCTGGGACAGTTGAACGGTCTCGCTGTCATGGTGGTCGACGATGAAGTACTCCTTGACTCGAGGCAGAATCAAGGTTGCCACCTGTCCGATGTTGTTGATGTCGTTCACGTCCAGAATGAACAGACCGTACTCTTGGATATCCTTTGGTATCTGTTCTTTCTTGACCAGAACTTCGAACTCCCCTGTGTCGTCGATGAAGATGAATTTCTTGGGAGCCGGGTCGGCGTTGAGGATGCGGGCGGTCTTGCCCAGTTTGCGCAAAGCCCGCAGCATGGCATACTCGCTTCCCAGAGCATCGCCGTCGGGAGTTTCGTGGGCCGTGATGATGAACTTGTCGTATTTCTCTATAAAATCAATTACCGCTTGGTTTGGCATTCGTGATCCTTCGATAGTGATATGCAGACTCTTCGGACACTCACTCTTGCTCCGCCTCCTCAGCTCTGACCATGGAGCTGCTCCGGGTTAGCTCCTTTATCGACCGCAGCTGATGTGCGCCGACCCGGGCACCTACCAGGCATCCGGGACCGATCTTGTAGTCCTTGGGAACTTCCGCATTGATTCCGAGAACCGTGACTCCTTCCCGAATCTGGTTGGGATAGTCGAAATTCCGAGCTCCCGCCTCTTGCATGCCGATTCTAGTGTTTTCACCGACATTTGACGATCCAAGATCTCCAAGATAGGGCAGAACCAGGGTTTTGTACAACTGGGCTTTGCCGCCGATGCGGTTTCCGTTCATGACCACTGAGTTCACTACCGAAGCGCCCCTGTGTACTACCACGTTGGGAAAGATGAAACTTCCCTCCACGTACCCCTCGATTCGAGCGCCCGGAGCAAGGAGAGAGTTCTTTACGCAGCCCTCCTTCTCGATGATCGTACCCTTGGAGGAACTGCTGATTTTCTCCGGGCTTAAAAGCCTGGTCAACACCTCCACCCTGTCGGTTTGACCGACGAGCCAGAGGTTTTCTTTGAACAGCTGGGTCAGATTGTTCTGAAACAGGATCCTGCCCGGCATGTCCTGAATCGCCTCGAAGGAGGCGCGCAATACCTGGGAGAACAGCGCGGTGGATAACTTTCGCGAAAGGCTGTGTCGTTTTCCGTAGTTTTCCAGAGCATCTACCAGGGCTTCCCGTCGAGCCAGGTAGATGTCCGTCTCTACTTTTTTTACGGACAACTTGGCTATCGGAGCCTTTCGCTTCTCGACGGCGGAATTGAGGACTTGCCTGTCCAGATCGCAGACCAGGGTCAGCGGGCACAGCAGGATCGTGTCCGCCGGATCGCTGCGTACAGCCTGTACCAATCCTTCCAATCCTTCGTCGGCGAACAACAAAGTTTCCCTGTCCTGTCTGCCTCTCGAAGTGATGAAGGGAAGGAGACTGCGGTAACGGCTGTCGGCGATTACGGTGTAGCCGCTCTCGTCAAGGTGGGCGAAATTCATCGCGGCGAAATCGAGGAAGCAGTAGCTTCCCCAAAAAGGGAAAGAGGCGCTGGGTATTTCCTGGATGAACCCGGGAAGATTTTCCGGAAATCCGCAGTCTATAAGATAAACGCTGCACTGATCCATAGTACCATAGTTGAGGAAACCAGAGAGATTTTGTGCTTTTATCCGCAGTTATTCAAGGCTCGACGAATCGATCCCTCGAAGCCAAATAGCATGCGAAAACACGACCGCTTCAGCTCACCCGGGCAAGCCGGACCGTGATGTCCTTCTTCTTGTCCAGGTCCAGGCGCACCCGGAAGTCGAAATCCAGGATATCGAGAGGTGCATCGTAGAGCTTGGGGAAACGCTCGGATTCGAGCACGGTCATGCGAACTCCCTTTTGGATCGCCATCAGACGGGCGATACTGTCCGGATTGCGCTTGGGATTGACGTTCACGGAGCCTTCGGCCAGCTCGAGGTACAGGGGCTTGCCCTCCATGATCTTGTGTACCTGTTCGGGTTTGTCCCCCTTCTTGGTTCCTACGACCACTCGAAATCGGTACTTTATCTTTTTCAGCCGAGAGAAGAGGAATATCACCAAGAGGATTAGGACGATCAGGACCGCCAGGGCGATCAGCATCCAGAGCCAAAAGTTCTCTAAAAAGTTCTTCACGTGGTAGCTCACCTCTGTGACCACCGGTAGAAACCGGTCTTCGCTCGAGAAGACGAAGCGCAGGCTTCCTGTATGATCACCGGTTTCGAGGGGCGGCGGGATTTGAACAGCGAAGGCCAGGTCCGATGTGGAATCCGGGGCAATTGTAAAGGAGGCTGCATCGGAGAGGATGTTTTTCTCCAGGCCGTCGGGTAGGGTCAGCCGGATCGCGCTGATTACAACCGTCCTCTTTTCTGTATAGCCCTTGCTCTCCACATGTACGGACACGCGGCTCCTACCCTTGTAGTTCACCGGGCCCATGGTCACATCGCCGCTCACCTCCATGGTTGCCAGGAACTCTTGGGTCTTCTGTGCCAGCTCCTCTGCTGTGGGCTGTTCGGAGAGATCGGTGTAGGTCCCGGCCAACTCCTCCGCCAGCCTCTTGGCCGCATCCTCCAGACCGACACCCAGGATATGGACCTTCCAGCCCATTTTCTGAATGACCTTTGTATTTTCCAAAAACTCGTGGTTGAAGCTGCCGTCGGGGGAGTAGTACTTGCTCTCCGGCGGGGCTTCCTGGATACCGTCGGTGATCAGCAGGAGGAACTTCTTGCGTCCCGGCCGGGAGTACTTCTCGACCTGTTGGCCCAGAACGTCCAAAGCGTTTCCGATGTCGGTGAAGCGGCCATCCGCCAGAAGCTGAGCAACGATCGCCTTGGCACGCTCCTTGTCCTCGTCGCTCCGTATGGTCACGGAAACGGGGATCTCCGTCTGGCCGTAGAAGGCGACGACGAGGAAGAAATCCCCCTGGATCAGCAGCTCGTCGATGAGGTAGGTGTTGACGTACTCCTTGACAGCATCGATCTCCTCCACCATCGAGAGAGATTTGTCCAGCGCGATGATCACATCGATTGGCTCTTCCCGCGCATCCGCCAGGGCGGAAAAGGGCAGAAGAAGGTAAAAAACCAGTGAAATCAGGAAAAAAGTGCGAATTTTCATCGGATAGCTCCTCAAATGTGGACTATACTATGCCTAAATGACGAATCAGTTAGTCGAGACCAAGTCAAGCATGCACCATATTTTTTTAAAATGAAAGTGAAAAAAAAATTTTGTGCTTTACATTTTGGTCTAGGTGTGAATAATTTAGGTTAAGACCTCAAAAAGAAGGAGAATAGCTATGGCGAGTATCGATTTACCTAAAAGTCCGAATGTTTTTCATCCGGAGAAACCAAGCGCCGTAGGGTCTCGTAACTCCCTTGCCCAGGAGTTCCGTGATCAACAAGCGGAGGTGGATCTGCTCCTCAGCGAAGAAGTCGACAAGGTCATGAACCATATAACCGCCAAACTGCCCCCTCAGGTCCTCGAACGACTGGATGTGATGGGTGGTTTGAAGGAGAAGATCTACAACTACTACAACCAGAACTACCAGAACATGTTCAACCGCTACTCGGTAACGTCGGAAGACGAGATGGTGAAGAAGGTCAGGAACTTCGTAGACAAGGAAGAGATGAAGAGCCTGGCCCGCTACACTCCGAAAGAGATCGCAGCCCTGCTCGATCAGATCGGCGGTATGGACAAGTTCAACACTGGTGAGATCGAGAAATCGATCGTCAACATGTACGGTCACCTCCACGGACATATCCAACGCGGTGTGAACGACCTGGAGACCCTGACCAACAGTCTGCTGCGGCAGAAAACCGATGTCGGCGCCTTTGTCCGCGGACAGAACGCCTACTCGATCGTGAAATGTTCCTTCAAGGACAGCAACTACAAGCCCAAGACCGTTTCCGACGTCAAGCTGTCGGTGAACATCCTCGATTCCGAGCTGATCAGCCCGATCTTCCACTACCAGGTCACGGTGGAATATCTGATCAAAGACATGCTCTCCAAGCACGTCCTGGACCTGATCGATCGGGAGATCGAGCACCTGAAAGAACAGATCATCGACGAGGGTCGGGAAGAGCTGTCCGACGGGGAAATCCTCTTCGAGAAGATGGGGAGGGTGGAGAAATACACTTCCGACGACAAGGACGATCCCAAGAGCAAGCGCTACACCTTCTTTGCCAAGAGCCTGATGGACCGTATCGAAGGCCTGCGCGCCGAGATCGATCCGGAAGAGTACGATCCGGTCAACATTCGGGAAAATCTGAAAAAGATCATCGACCTGGAAAATATCAGAAACCGGGGATTCAACACCGCGATCAACTCGATCACCTCGATCCTCGACACCTCGAAGATGGGCTATCAGTACATCGAGAACCTCAAAAACGCCCGCGAACTGGTTATCCGGGAATACGAGGATACCGATCCTGCTCGCCTGCCGGACGAGCGGTATTCGATCAAGCTGAAATACTACGATCAGGCCCAGCTGCTTGAAGAGCGTAAGGCCTATGACGTTCAGATGAAGAGCATGGAGGTCGAGGTTCAGCACCTCTGGGATGTCCTCGATATGGTCTACGAAGATTCCAAATTCATGAAGGGTATCGTGGACTTCAAGGATCTGGCCAAGCGCAAACGCAACAAGATCAAGAGGAAGGTCAAAGCCTTGACCGGCGATCCCATGTACGAAGATATCGAGAAGACCTGGGACGAGGTAACCTTCGTCGTGCCGGCGGACACAGAAGTCGAGCGCATGAACCGCACCTACCTGCCCGAAAAGGACAAGGTCAAGAGGCGGATCATCATGATGAGGGACAAGCTCCAGAAGGTTTACGAGTACAAATACCCGATCCAGCGTCGGGTCGCAGAGGAGCGCCTCAACTACATGGAATCGGAGTTCAACAAGTTCGACTACATGATCAATCCCTACCACATTCAGCCCGGACTGATTCTCGACGTGGACATCACCTCGATCAAGAAGAAGAGAGCTACTCTGGACGGTATGGCCAACGTGCTGAACGAGTTCCTCTTCGGCGTATCCAAGGGGTTCGCCGATGCGGCCTTCGCCGCCTTCTCCAGACGGCGATCCACGGTACGCGAAGATATCGCCATGTCCTTCGCCGGTTCCGGGGAAGAGACAGCGGGGGAGGAGTTCGTCGACATGATCCGCGCCGGAGAGACGGCGGCATCCCAGGTCAGCGCTACCCCCAGGGCCGGAGTGGTGGATGCGACCAGCCGTGGGCGGGGACGCCCCAAAGGCACCACCGGGCGGGGACGCCCAAAGAGCAGCGGCAGAAGCCGCTCGCGGGGATCTTCAGGGCTGAAAGAGATCTAACCTAACAATGCTTAAAAGCGGTGATCCTCTGCCCGTACAGGCGGGGGATCACCATTTTATTTTGTACCAACGGCAGCAGAGGAAGTTGCAATAGGTTTTCCGAGAATAAGAGGAAGCTCTAGGGAGGACCGTTTTGGTCTGAAAACGTGCTCTCCTAAAGCGAAGGGGTAGCTATGGCAGAAGCTGTGTACGAATATGTTGGTTTGAGCACACGGGATGGGTTCAATCGTTCCCTACGACACTTCCTGGCGCTGAACGATATCTTGCCCGACTTCGAGGGCAGACAAAACCTGGCGGATACACTGAACAGTCTTCTCGATGACAAGAGTATTCAAGCCAATCAAATAAGTCCCATTCTGAACGCCTTGTTGGTGGGCCATCCGAAGTACAACTATCGAGCCCGGTCCTATAATCTGACCAGAAATATCGAGGATTTCGATCCGATCGTCTCGGAAGTCGGCAAGTGGGATGCCGTGGATCTGGTCCTGGCCTATTATCATCCGGATCTAGGGCTGACTCTGATCAATCCCAAAAATAAACAGCATTGGGATTCGGCTCAAACGCTGCGCAAGAACGAGTTGCTGACAATCTACTGCGGAACCCTGACGGAGAAGGCGCCGGAGAAGCTCCTGGATACGGCGATTGATACTTTGGTCTCCCTGCTTGCAAAGGGAAAGACCAAGGCCGGCTCCAGTCTGACCCAGGGAAAGTTCAAGTGGAAGGCTCCAAAGGCGCCGGTTCCTGCGAAACCGAAGGCACGGAAAAAGACCGGTAGAGCGCCGATTCGGCCCAAGGCCAAGTCGGCTGCCCCGACAGCGGCACAGACCGCAGCGCCGGCAGCGGCTGCCCCGGCGGTTGAAGCTCCGTCGAAGAAACGCCGCATGACCCCGATGTATTCGATTCCGGTGTCCAACGAGCTGTTTCACAACGGGAACGTAGAAGCCTGGAAAAAGGTTATCCAAAGCTACAATATGAAATATCCGGGTCTGGAGGTGTTCATCTTCTACGAAGGCGAACGAATCCACGACATCAACACCCTGTTCAAATGGGGCAAGGTCAAGCACGGTTCCACGATCATGATTGCCATCGCCGGCGAGGATATCAAGGATGTGGCCAAACTGCAGCGGTACCTCCGGCAGGGAGCCAGTCCTGCCTTCGAAGCCTTCCTGAGGTTTCCCGTCAACACGGTTTTGAACCTGTTCTAGCGCCAAGGTGTACAAAGATGAAGAGAAATGTCTACTTTTTCAACGATAAAGAGTACGTAAGCAAGGAAGAGGTGCTGACAAAGATCGGGATCCGCGGCCGCCGGGCCATGGAGTTGGCCGAGCTGAATCTGCCCATTCTGCCGGGATTCGTCATCGATGCCGATATCGCTTCGGATCTGGCCGAGATGCCCTTGAAGAGCCATCTGCAGAGTTTCTTCAAGAAGCTAGAGGCGGGTACGGGAAAACGCTTCGGCAATCCGGCTAACCCTATGCTGGCGAAGATCGTGATCAGCCCCAGTCTGGTGATCACCCATTATCCCACGCTGCACAACTATGGACTGACCCATAACACCCTGCCGGGTTTCATGAAGTTCGTCGGGGAAAACTTCGGTCATCACGAGGTACAATTCCTATGCAAGGGTAACCTTGATATCGAGGCCCGAATAGCGGAGCTGGAGGACAAGGAGAAATATTCCCAGCGGATTCGCCAGGCCGCCGACAAGCTGGACAAGCATCTGTCCAGCAAGATGAGCGCCCGGGAGCGGGAGGCAAGCGTCAAGGAAATCGTTCCCCTGCTTCCCGAAGGCTTCTTCTCAGGGGATGCCTACGATCAGCTGGAGATCGCCCTGAAACGCATCAGCTACATGCTCAGCCTGGACGAGATGAACAACCGGGACACGGCTCTGCTCATCCAGCCGATGGTCTACGGCAACTACGGCAGGGACTCCGCCAGCGGCAACTTCTACACCCGCAATATCGTCACGGGGCTCAAAACGCTTCATGGCGAGTTCTACCAGAGCGCTTTCGATGCGATCGGAGCAGCCGGCAAAGAGATCAATACCATAGAGAAGAAATACCTCAGCCAGCTGGAGAAAATCGCAAGAACGGTGGAGGACCACTTCAAGGAGATCCGCTCGATCCGTTTCACCATAGAGAACAAGAAGCTCTGGCTGATCGATCAGCGGGCGGTGATGATCAAGTCCACCCAGTCGGAGATCCAAACCCTGCTCGATCTGTACGACCGCAAGGTTGTGGACGACAAATACGTCGTTTCCACGGTGAAACCGCAGCAGCTCAACGAAATCCTGCATCCGGTGATCAATACCGCCTCTGTAACCAAGATGAAGGCTTTGGACGGCGGAATCGCCGGTGCTCCGGGCGCGGCCATCGGCCGGGTCTTCTTTACGACCGAAGGATTGATGGACGCCTATAAGAATGCTCAGCTCAAAGGCGAGGATACCCGCCTGCTCCTGTGCATGCCCGCCACCTTTGCCGAAGACGTGAAGGCGATAGAGGTGGCCACTGGAGTTCTTTCCAACGAGGGAGGATACTCGGCCCACGCATCGGTCGTGGCGCGCCAGTACGGCAAAGTCTCTCTGGTCAAGCCGGGGCTTCGTATCCGCGGCAATAAGGCTTCGATCGGAGATGTGACCATTTCCGAAGGAGATTATCTCACTCTCAATGTACCGTACTACGGTGATCCGGTGATCTATCTGGGAACCGCCGAGCTGATCGAACCGGATCCGGAGGATTCGGGGTTGCTGGAGTTCAACAAGCTGGTGCAGAAACACGTCGACATCCACGCCTTCCACGTACGGGCCAACGCCGACACGCCGCGGGATGTGAGACTGGCCAAGAGCTTCGGGGCTGCGGGGATCGGTTTGTGCCGGACCGAGCACATGTTCTTTGACGAAAAGCGAATCAACATCTTCCGGGAAATGATCCTGTCGGATACTCTCGAGGAAAGAAAAGTGGCTCTGAAGAAGCTTCGGGGTTTCCAGAAAACCGATTTCTACGGGATCTTGAAGGCGATGAGCCCTCATGAGGTGACGATTCGGCTTCTCGATGCCCCTCTACACGAGTTTCTCCCTCACAACGACGAAGAGATGAAGAAGTTCATTGCTCATCTAAAGTCCAGCCAAGGCGGGAAGACGATCTCGGAACGTGAGGTTCGGGCCCGATGCGACGGTTTAGCCGAGTTCAACCCCATGCTGGGTCATCGCGGCTGCCGCATCGCCGTTTCCTTTCCCGAGATCTACGAGATGCAGATTCGGGCCATCTTCGAGGCTGTTTATGCACTGCAGAAAGAGAAGGTTACAGTACACCCGGAGATCATGATCCCGATCATTATGAACGAGAGCGAGCTGAAGCTGCTGGTATACGGCAAGAAGATCGAGGGTGGATTCATCCGCGGGCTGGTCGATGTGGAGGAGGAAGTCCGCGCGGCTGCGAAGGCAACCAAAGTCGACTACAAGATCGGCACCATGATCGAGCTTCCCGTGGCCGCCCTGGGTGCCGGGGAGATTGCCCGCTATGCCCAGTTTTTCTCCTTCGGTACCAATGACCTGACCCAGACCACGCTGGGGCTGTCCAGGGATGACTTCAATTCCTTCATGCCTGACTATACCCAGTTCGATGTGTTGGATGGAAATCCCTTCCAGATTCTCAACACCTACGTGAAGGAACTGATCGAATTGGCTGTGCGAAGAGGCTGCCTGACCCGACCGGACCTGGTAACCGGATTGTGCGGCGAGCACGGGGCGATTCCCGAGAACATACGCTTCTGCATGGAGGCGGGGCTGAACTACGTTTCCTGTTCCTCCTACTCCGTACCGATCGCGGCTCTGACCATAGCCCAGGTCAACATCGAGAAGGAGTCCGGCGGCGCTCGTTAGGCAACGAGGGAAAAGCGGTAAGGAAAAGGGGGAGGGGGGCTTTCGGCCCGGTTAGCCGCACCCGGTTAAGGCACGTCCTGCCAGATCGTAAATCTTTTGAGTCCCTTCACGATCAGTTTCGCAGCTTTGGCGGCGTCCGCCTTGGGCACTGCGGCTTCTCCACTCAGAGTCTTCTGAAAAAAGGTCTCAATCGATTGCAGTACATCTTCGACGTTGTAGAAAATCAGAGCGAAATTGATGCCCGTAGGCTTGATGATGGTGAAGGACGAGTAGGCCATCACCGGTTCCCGGCTCACCATGACACGGGTTTGGTTTCTAGCCACCGCGGTTTCCACCTCGCTGAAGCGGTGGGGAATCTGGTAGGCCGTATCGCGGGTGTACGGTTCGATATGCTTATTCGTGTAATTTGCCGGCTCCGCTAGAACGAACAGCTTGTTTCCGTCCGCCTGGAAAAGCAGTCCCTCCTCTGTGGGGTAGATCGTCTTCACACTGTTGTAGGCGACGACTTCGTATTTCGAGTATGCCGAGGTTTCCTGAAAAAACGACGATATGATATACCCCCCTTCAAAGGGTAATTTCCCCTCGGCGAAGGCTTTAAAAAGATTGAGTGCTTTGGCAGCCATATTTTGCGGTTCCTCCTGTGACTTTCAGTCTCTGTTATACTAGAACGGAGTAAAGGCTCGTTATTTCAACTATTTTTCTTCCGCCCATGGGAACTTTTCCGGCCTCTGCCGCCTTCCTCGGCCCCGGATTGGGCCTGTTTCAGTTCTTTGGCCCTCTTCACGAAGCGCTCGGCGAACTGATTGTTCCCCATCTTACCGTAAATCTTTCCTAAACCGCTGTGGGCCTGCCAGTCATTCGGATCGAGGGAGATGACATTACGGAAGATTTTTGCCGCCTTTTCCAACTGTCCCTGAGCCGTGTACAACGATCCCAACCGAAGCTGCAGCCAGGAATCGTCTCTGAACAGTTTGATTGCCTTTTCAAGAAGCAGAATCACCGTCTCCCGGTTGCCGCTTTCCTCGAGGCAGAACACCAGAGGTCTGACCAGATCCAGTGATTTTGGTGCCTCCAAGATAAGTTCTCTGTACAGGAGAATCGCTTCGGGATATTTTCTGGTCTCTCGATAGCTGTGGGCCAGCATGATCCGATACTCCTTGTTTTTCGGCTCGTAGGGAAGGATCTTTTCGATCTCCGTGCAAGCCTGCGCATAGTTTGCCTGGGAATATAGAAACCGCGCGAAATTCTTGCGTATCTTAAGATTGTTCGGGTAGTGGCGCAGGTATTCGGAGTAGGCATGCCGGAGATTGCTCTTTTTGTCCAGACGCAGGTAGATTTCGATGAGCCGGAGCAGAGCCTGTTCAAAGTTGGCTACCCGATTCAGAGTTCGGCGAAACCACCCCTCCGCCAGATCAGGGAGATCCGCCCGCAGGTACTCCTCTGCAAGCGTATTCATCAAGTGCGGATCCGGCCCGCTGCGGCGGATCTGCTCCTGTAGGACCGGAATCGTCTGTTGGAAATCATCGACCAGGTAAGGAAGACTCAAGGCTCGGTAATAGAGGGCAAAATCGTCCTCCGGATGGGCCCGCAGGATGCGATTCAGCAGGTCGCTGAGCTCCCTGTACTCACCCCGCTCCCACAGCACCGCCGCCAGCCCGTACCTGAGCTCCAGCCTGTTCTTTCCCTGTTCCAGTGCACGAAGATAGTGGTTCTTCGCTTTTTTCAACTCACCGAGCTTACTGAAGGATTCCGCCATGATGGCGTGCATGTCCGGATCGCGATAGGAGATTCGCAGGACCCGGCGTGCGCTTTCCAGGGCTTCCCGATGTCGATGATTTTGAAACAACACGATAGTCATGAGGCGGAGAAGACTTTGGACATCCTGGGCGGAAATCTTTTCACTCCCCAATAAACTCATCGCCTCGGCCATCTCTTCGAAGGCGGTGGGATTATTCCCCTTTTGCAGGTGGATAACCGCTTTTTGCAGATGGAGCACGGCGTCTTCGGGAGCCAGATGAGCGGCTTCTTCGAAGTGGAAGAGGGATAGATCGGCATCCCCAAGTTCGCGATAGATACTGGCCAGATATAGATGAACGACCAGGCTGTCGGGGCGATGCTTGCGGATGAACAGGAGGGAATCCCGGGCTTCCTCGTAGCGATGTCTGTAGAACAGGCGGATCGCCTGTGTCAGTAAAGCGTTCAAATAGCCGGTGAAGATGCTTCTGTTGTCCGGTTCCAGTGCAAGGGCTTTCTCGAAAACAGCGATCGATTCTTGAGGACGGCCGTGTTTGAGCAGTGTCAATCCCAGCAGGCCGAGTGCGGGTACGAAGGATCCATCTAAACTCGTGGATTTCTCGAGGTGTCCGAAGGCGTGGTCGAACAAGCCGAGGGTGAAATAAGCTCGGCCCAGGAAAAAATGCCCCGCCGCTGAATCCGGTTGGAGTTTCAAGAAGAATTGCAGAACCTGGATGGCCCTGTTGATATCTCCAGATGCGTGGTAGGCTCGGCCGAGATACAGGAGGGCTATCGGCATCTGATCGCTTTGCACAAGGATCTCTTGGAGCAATTCGATCGCTTGATGGTAGTCCCGATTCCGCCCCGCTTCAAGGGCTCTGTCGAAAAGATCCTGAATGTGCTTGTCTTTCATGAACCTGTTTGGGTGCCGCGTTTGGAACAGACTGGCAGCTGCAGCCTGTTTGGGTGCTGC
>CAZSBH010000052.1:0-7983 GCA_964604845.1 uncultured Spirochaetaceae bacterium | reverse complement strand
TGTTTGGGTGCCGCGTTTGGAACAGACTGGCAGCTGCAGCCTGTTTGGGTGCTGCGCCTGTTTGGGTGCTGCGCCTGTTTACAAAACCGATGATATCATATAAGTATTAGCCTATGGTAGAGGGGGTTACGAGTATCGTCTTCGCTCAGGTGGGGAAGGTCGAAAAGAGGACTGCCGTAGTAAGAATCATCTATTTCCTTGGCCTCTTCGCACTATTTGTCGCGTTCCGCAATCCGCTGATCTCGGTTACTATCGATCACCTCCTTGCCCTTCTTGACTTCCTGCTGGTCATAGGATATTCAGTCATCTTGCTCGTTCTCATAGGGCGGGATTCCTTTCATGAGCGTCTCGGCCATCTCTCGAACGCCCTGGACGCCATTGGGGCGGGAGGGTTTTTCGGCCTGTTTCTCGTTTTTCCCGCAGAGGGGATTCGGGACCTCGCGGTTGTTCTGGCGGAGATCTACTTCTTCGTTCCGATTGTAATCTCAGCAGCCAAAGTGAAACCTTCCCATGCAATTTCAGCAACAGCCTTCTCCTTTGGTTTTTCGGGAGTCGTTATCCTCCTCCATCTCCTCGTCAATGGCTCAAATTCCCGACTGGGATATCCTGCTTATGTTCCGGGAGTGTTGTTGCTGTCGGGGATTGCTCTGTTCTTCACGACGTTGACCTTTGACCGATTACTACGGGAACATATGGTCACAGAAGACCTGGCTCGATCTTCCCGGCGTCTGCGTATGGCAATGGAAATCGTTCAGATCTCGGTAATGAATCTTGGCGAGTTTGTAAGCAACCTCGAACGAATATCCAATATCCTCTCCAGCGGCGCACATAATCAGGCAAAGAGCATCGAGCAGATCACGTCCGCCGCGGAAGGCCTGAAGGAGGCGATGAGCCGCATCACGGAATCTACAAACCGTTCCACCAACTCGATCAAGCAGACCGTTGATGTATCAACCCAAGGGAATCAGACCATGCAGAGAATGATTGCAGAAATCGCCGATATCCACGAGGTCGCCGACCAGATGGATGCCTCCCTCGATCTGATCAATGAAATCGCCGATCAGACCAATCTGCTAGCCCTAAATGCGGCAATAGAGGCATCCCGGGTGGGGGACGAATCCACCGGCTTCTCGGTGGTAGCCGGCGAAATCCGAACCTTGGCTGAACGATCCGCCGAAACGTCCGGGGAGATCGGGCGGCTGGTCAAACAGATGGAGAAGGTGATTTTCATCGGCGGAGAATCATCCAACGAGGCCGGGGAGATCTTTGATCGGATCAACAAAGACCTGAGCCAGTACGCAGATTTTGTCCGCAGTTTGAACATGGCGGTTCAAGAGCAGCTTGCGGCCAACAGTGCGGTCAGCGACTCGTTGGACAAGATCCACGACGTCACACTAGATAACAGCAAAGCCGCGGACCGTGTCCGGGATGTAATCGGTGAGCTGAAAAAAGAGGTAAGCAAACTCAAGGCCCTGGTAGACGGAAAGCTCGTGGAGATACCTATGATCAGCAGTGCAACGGCGAAACCGATCCCCACGCGCTGATTCATCTAGGGAGGATCTGTTCGCTCCTATACGTGCATATAAAATAGCCTAAAAGGCGGTAAAACCATGAAACTTGTAGTGATCGGAGCCCAATGGGGAGATGAGGGCAAGGGGAAGATCGTCGACTTTCTCGCGGAAGGAGCCGACATTGTTCTTCGGTACTCCGGCGGCGCAAACGCCGGTCATACCGTCGTGATCCAGGAACAGACGTTCAAACTCCACTTGCTTCCCTCCGGGGTGATCACCCCAGAGAAAAAGGCAGTGCTTGGGATCGGGATGGTTGTCGATCTGGAGAATCTATTTGAGGAGCTCGACGGTCTGGAACGGAGGGGCATCTCTTGGAAGGGTAGGGTCTTCCTCTCCGATCGAGCCCACGTTGTGCTGCCCCGATACAAAGAGTTGGATCGACGGAAAGACGCGGAGCGCCGGATTCCCATCGGAACAACGGGCCGGGGTATCGGAATCACCTATGCCCTCAAAGCTCACCGCGACGGAATCCGGGTTACGGACCTGTTCGATTCTGCGGTCTGGCGGACGTTCAAGAAAGGGGAGAGGAACTTCCTGGAACCCTATCGGGAAAAGATACGGGATATGGTGGTGGATGTTTCCAGGTTTGTGTACCGACACCGTGACAAGAATATCCTTTTCGAAGGCGCCCAGGGAACTCTGCTCGATCTGGATCTCGGCACCTATCCCTTTGTCTCATCGGGCATATCCTGTGCCGCCGGGGCCGCCATCGGTGGCGGAATAGGACCCCACAGTCTCGACAAGGTCATCGGGGTATTCAAGGCGTATTCCACTCGGGTTGGAAACGGACCTTTTCCTTCGGAGTTTGCGGAGCAGCGGGACGGAAAGTTGGGTGACACGATCCGGGAGATCGGCAAGGAATACGGGGTAACCACGGGTCGGCCCCGCCGCTGCGGGTACCTGGATCTGGTAGCCTTGCGCTACGCCTGCCGCAGCAACTCGATCGATGGCCTGTGTCTGACCAAGCTCGACGTGTATGACGGGATGGAGGAAATCAAGGCCTGCACCGCCTATCGTATCGATGGGGATGAGGTTGTCGATTTTCCCGCGACGATCGAGTATTTGAATAAAGCTCAGCCGGTGGTGAAGAGCTTTCGCGGCTGGGACGGGGAGGTGAAGTCCTGCCGTAGTTTTGATGACCTTCCTTCCGAAGCCAAGGACTACATTCACTTCATCGAGGAGTATGTAGAAACCTCGGTGGAAATTGTCTCGGTGGGTCACAATCGGAGCGAGACCATCGTTCGCAGGAACCCGTGGACACAATCCTAATCCTGGATTTCGGCAGCCAGACAACGCAGCTTATCGGCCGGCGCATCCGCGATCTTGGTGTGTACAGCGAGATCGTTCCCGGCGACACAGCGCTGGATGGAGCGATCGGGGAAGAAGTTCGCGGTCTAATTCTTTCCGGCTCACCCTCTTCGGTATACGAGCAGGGTTCGCCCCGACCTGACCCCCGACTCCTTTCCATCGAAATCCCTATCCTCGGGATCTGCTACGGCATCCAGAGGTTGATTCACGATCATGGCGGCGAAGTGGCCGCCTTACCGAAACGAGAGTTCGGACGGGCTGTTGTGCGAATACAGGAATCCTCGCCCCTGCTCGAAGGGATTCCCGACGGCTTTCTATCTTGGATGAGCCACGGAGATACGGTTCGCAAGACCGCTCCGGGCTATCGAATCGCCGCACGGACGACGAATGATCTGCCGGCCGTGATAGTTCATGAAGAAAAGCCAATCTATGGTCTGCAGTTCCATCCTGAAGTTACCCACAGCGAACACGGGGGGAAGCTACTGGAAAACTTCGCGGTTCGTATCTGCGGCGCGAAAAAACAGTGGAATGTCGAGGCGTACCTGCGGAGCATAAGCGAAACCCTGACGCAGAAGGTAGGGGAGCGGAGAGTGTTGCTGCTAAGCTCCGGCGGGGTGGATTCGACGGTGGTTGCAGCCCTCCTTCTGGCCAGCTTGTCCGCCGATCAGGTACACCTCATGTACATCGACTCGGGGCTGATGCGGAAAAACGAAACCGAGGAAGTGGGGGAGCTTCTCGGCCGATTAGGGGCGAAGCACCTGCACATCATCGATGCCTCGGAGCGCTTTCTCGAAAGCTTGGCCGGGATCGCCGATCCTGAAGAGAAACGTCGTCGGATCGGGGACATGTTCATTCGGGTGCAGGAACAGGAGATCGGCCGCCTGGGCGTGGCGAGCTCGTTTCTGGCCCAGGGAACGTTGTATACCGACATGATTGAATCCGGCAAGGGAGTGGGCAAGAAGGCGGACCTGATAAAATCCCATCACAATGTACGCTCCCCCCTGGTCGAAGCGAAGCGGGAACAGGGACTGATCCTCGAACCGTTGGCAGCGCTGTACAAGGACGAAGTAAGGCGGCTCGGCGAGAGGCTGGGTCTTGCCCACGATACAGTATGGCGCCATCCCTTTCCTGGTCCGGGTTTAGCGGTGCGCATCCTGGGGGAGGTGAATCGGGAGAAGATCAGGATTCTCCAGGACGCGGATGCCATCTATATCGAGGAACTGAGAAGAAGGGGGCTGTACGAAGAAATCTGGCAGGCCTTCTCGGTACTTCTGCCTCTTCGCTCCGTGGGTGTGGCCGGAGATATCCGCCGCTACGGCTACGTGCTGGCACTGCGGGCCGTCGTGTCGCGGGACGGCATGACTGCGGACGTCTATCCCTTTCCCACCCTTGATCTACTGGAAATTTCCTCCCGCATCACCAACGAGGTGAGGGAGATCGGTCGGGTTGTGTACGATGTGTCCAGCAAGCCCCCCGCAACCATTGAGTGGGAGTAGCCCAACCACGCTCTCATTGTGCGATTCAATTGTGGTAAAATCCTTTTTATAAAAAGCGTTACGTAGCCGATAATCTTGTTGATGAACGTCAAAACGGAACTGTCCGACGATCTGCCTGTTTCCACGATGATCCGCTGGATCGCTGACAAGTATGATATGAGCAAGGCGGATCTTTCCCGAATGTTTCAGACCACCCAGTCCACCATTCACTACTGGATGAAAACGGATCGTATATCCTACAAGAATCTGAAGAAAGTCCGCGCCAGCTACTACTATCTGCACAACACCACGGATCCCCACGCCGGTGAACGGAAGTGCGAGGACTGCGAGAAATGGCGTCCTGTTGATCAGTACCGCGACGGGAAAGCCATTTGCCGAAGCTGTGAGAACAAGAAGACCTTGCAGCACTACTGGGAGAACCGAGAAGAAGAGCTGAAGCGCAGAAAAGCCAAAAACTGGTACAACAAGAAAGCAAACTGATCTCGTTTGTATCTCATCTACCTGATGTATCCACACAACTAAAATAAAGGATTCGGGGACGAAAAAAACAGCCCTTGACAACTATTAAAATATAAGTAATACACTCAGATTTAGTATATTGAAGCCTTGGAAGAAGAGTGCCGGGTTTGTCATTCGCAAGCGTGCATTCGGGAGTGGATTCGGGTCCTTTCGCCGGTATCACGCAATGAACCGAGGAATTTAAAGAATAAAACCGGTTTATGTAGTGAATATGCCCGGCGATAACAAGAAGGAGATCACCATGGCAGGACAGAGCTACGCTTTTGAAACGTTGGCATTACACGCCGGACAAGAGCCGGATCCCACAACTCTTGCCCGAGGGGTCCCCGTGTACAGGACCAGTTCGTACGTGTTTCGTGATACCGCCCATGCCGCGGATCTTTTTTCACTGAAAGAGTTGGGAAATATCTACACCCGTATCATGAATCCAACCCAAGATGTCCTTGAAAGGCGAATCGCTGCTCTCGAGGGTGGGGCGGCAGCACTCGCCCTGGCTTCAGGTACTTCGGCGATCTACTACTCGATCATCAACATTTGCTCCGCAGGCGAAGAGATCGTGGCGGCGAACAACCTGTACGGCGGCACCTACACGATGTTCGACGCGATACTGCCCCAGTTTGGAATCAAGGTGAACTTGGTCGATTCGAGAAAGCCCGAGAACTTTGAAGCCGCTGTGAACGAAAAAACACGGGCGATCTACGTAGAAACCATTGGCAATCCGGTGCTGGATGTCGTCGATCTCGAGGCTGTTGCCAAAACTGCAGATAAACATCACCTGCCTCTGATCGTAGATGCCACCTTTACCACGCCGTATCTGCTGAGACCGTTGGACTACGGTGCATCCATCGTCTGTCACTCCCTCACCAAATGGCTCGGTGGACACGGTGTGGGAATCGGCGGCGTAGTGGTGGATTCCGGAAAGTTCGATTGGACCGACCGGAAATTCAAGCTGTTCAACGAGCCTGATGCGGGTTATCACGGGATCCGTTTTGCCCACGACCTGGGCGAACTCAACCCGTTGGCATTCATTCTGCGCATGCGCCTCGTGCCCCTACGGAATCTCGGTGCCTGCATCTCACCGGACAATGCCTGGATGTTTCTCCAAGGGATCGAGACCCTTCCGCTTCGGATGGAACGTCACAGCGAGAATGCTTCCAAAGTAGCGGAGTACCTAAAAGGACACGACAAGGTCACCTGGGTACGCTATCCTGGGCTTAAAGACGATCCGAGCCACCCTGTAGCCAAAAAGTATCTAAAACGAGGCTTCGGCGGAATGGTCGTGTTCGGGATCAAAGGGGGAAGAGACTCGGGAGAAAAGTTTATCAACAGTCTGCAGCTCTTTTCTCACCTGGCGAACGTGGGGGATGCAAAGAGTCTGGCCCTGCACCCCGGCAGTACCTCCCATTCCCAACTTTCAGAAATGCAGCAGCTCGCCTCGGATCTTTCTCCGGATCTGGTCCGACTTTCCATCGGGCTCGAGCACATAGACGATATTATCGCCGACATCGAGCAGGCGTTGGCGAAAAGCTAGCCTCTTGTCGGCAACGCTCGGAAACTGATCCAGGGCAACAGAGCCGGATTCCGGAGGGCGCTCCCTGCATGAGTTTGTATTGACAACGGATCGAGCCCTGTGATACCAATGACCTACTTCGGGCGGTTAGCTCAGTTGGGAGAGCGTCTGGTTTACACCCAGAAGGTCATCAGTTCGAGCCTGGTACCGCCCATTTTATTGTTTTTCATATAAGTACTTATAGCCCGCTGTTGTCAGCGGGTTTTTTTCGACAAATCGGGGACGTAACGGGTATACAATAAGTCAGTGGGATGGCGTCCACGACCAGGGAAATATGCCAGGGAGATAAGATCCATGCGCCATGAATTACCGTACCGATTGTATTCCCGCAGAGATACCGGTTACGGGTTCTATAAAGTAGGTACTTATTTATGTGTGAGAGATGGGGGGGATGATTTGGAATTTCCCGACACGCGCCGTAGCACAGGAACTTGAGCGCTACCCCCACTTGCACAAGATCCTGCTGGAAGGGGGAGTCGGGCAAGAGGTGCCCCCGCTGGTTTGAGCAATAGCATGATGAAAGAAATCCCGGCCCGCGTGCGTACATATCTGCCGCTCACCCGGGCACTGCTAATTTCCTCTGCGGGGTGCCTGCTGATGGTCGTCCTGCGCATCCTGCTGACAGGCAGCCTCCGGTTCGGGTTTCTTCTTTGGAATTTGTTCCTGGCCTGGATCCCATATTTACTGTGCCTGTTAATCCGGAGAATCGCTGTGACAGGGGCGCCGGAGGCCACGGCGCCCTTGCGGTTTAGGCCGGGGCTGGTGGCCCTTGGGCTGCTGTGGCTGCTCTTCTATCCCAACGCGCCGTACATCCTCACCGATTTCATCCATCTCAGCGGGATGCCGGGCCGCACCCCGCTGAACCACCCGTTGCTAACCGAAAACGCGCTGCTCTGGTACGACATCATCCTCAATGCGGCGTTCGCCTTCATCGGTCATTTCATCGGCTTGATTTCCCTGGTGATCTTCCAGAGGACCATCCGTGATCTGAACCGAAGAGGCCTGAGCTGGCTGATGGTCGTAATTGCCAGTGGGCTGGGAGGCTACGGCATCTACCTGGGGCGTTTCGAGCGCCTGAACAGCTGGGATATCCTGCGCTTCCCTCTATTCACGCTGCGTATCGGCTTGCTCAACCTGTTCAATCTCAAAGCCGTACTGTTTTCGCTGTGTTTCGCCTTCTTTATCTTCCTGACCTACCTCCTCGTGTATTTTTTTTATGAGACCGCACGGAAGGCTTGACGCTCAGGCGGGCTCAGACCGGGGCGAAGCCCGCAAGGGTTCATACTTGGGCTGCCGAGGATACAAAACGCTTTTATTTAAGGTAGGGTGAGATCACTGAGAGAAAATTGCCGGGCAGTGAAGCACGATTGGTTTTGGAAGAGCCCCCCAAAAACTGATCCAGCTTTATAGTGGATTTCGGCACCGCGGAACAACTCCGGGCTGAAAGTGCGGCGTTCAAACCCCATTGAAGCGGTAGAAACAGGCGGATTAATCATCCCGTATTGTGCTATAATTCTAA
>CAZSBH010000051.1:11117-28482 GCA_964604845.1 uncultured Spirochaetaceae bacterium | reverse complement strand
TTGCCCCCGCCCAGGAAGTTGCCTCCCAACACCGCCGCCACCAGCGCGTCCATCTCCATGCCGCTGCCCAGGGTCATCTGGTCGGCGAAACCGATGTACCCGACACTCATGATCCCGGCGATCGCCGCCAAAACGCCGTTGAAGCCGAAGGTGATCGAGATGGTCCTCTCCACGTCCACGCCCGCGAAATGGGCGGCTGTCGGGTTCAGGCCGATCAGCTCCACCTTCCTGCCCCAAACCGTCTTCCTGAGTAGCACCAGAGCAATGATAGCAACCACGATGAAAATGAGCACGGAGTTCGACATTTCCCCGATGAGGCTTCCTTTGATCGCGTTCACGAGCACCGCCGGGGGCACTCCCATTGGGGTGACCCCCATCACCAGACGCATCACTCCGCCCAGGATGGCCGCGGTGAACAGCGTGCTCAGGAAAGACTGGACCTTGTAGCGCGTGACGATGATGCCGTTGATCAGGCCGATGGCCACACCGAAGGCCAGACTGGCCAGGATGCCGTAAAGCAGTGCCCCTTCGCCGAGTCTTTTCACAAAGAGCATGAAGATACCGATGGACATCTGCAGGATTGCCGTAACGGACAGATCGACGCAGCCGGTGGCTATGACGAAAATTGTACCCATCGTAACCACACCGAGCGAGGAGGTCTGCCGAAGCATCGTGTTTACGTTGTCGAAGGCGAAGAAATTCCGGTTGTTGATGAACGCGGCGGCGCAGATGATGAAAAGAATCAGGTAAACGCTGTTGTACTGGGTGATCAGCCTTCGTGTTCGCATCGGGGAAATTACGCCGAGTCCTTCAACAGCATAGAGATCAAATGAATATATCAGAGTGATCGGGAACCGTCAACAGATATACGAACAAAGGCATCTGCCCTGTGGGGTATTTCCACCCACGAATGGGTGTGCCGCCGCGAAGACGATCTTCTGGAGCAAATCATCGGCTACCAATCCGGAGCAGGAGAAGGTCGTGAGGAATCCCCCCCGCCTGCACCCACTCCAACGACCGGATCGGTGCGCAAGCGTCAAGCTCACAAAATCTTCTCCTATCCGCCACCTTACCCCATATTCCAAGCACGGATTCCTCAGTATTGATCTAGTTATGTCTATCCGGGTAATACTAAGTAGAGCAAAAAAACACAGGAGGGAATCATGATGAATCTACAAATCCGACGGGTGATTATCCAGGTCGATGAAATTCATTACGAAATGGGAAAACAAATCAACCCACCTGCCCGCAAGGCGACTGCTGCTGCAGCGATCATCAACCCGTTTGCAGGAAAATACATCGACAATCTCGAACCGATGTACGACTTGGGGGCAGAAATCGGTGGATATCTGGCCCGTAAGGCCGTGGAAGCCCTCGGGGTAAAACCTGCCGATATCCAAAGTTACGGCAAAGGCGCGATAGTCGGCATCGATGGCGAGATTGAACATGCGGCGGCCATTCTTCACCCTAGATTTGGCAAGCCGGTGCGTGAAGCTGTTGAGAAGGGTGACGATATTATCCCTTCCACAAAAAAAATGGGAGGGCCCGGATCTTCCATTACACTGCCGATTACCAACAAGAACAGCATCTGGAGTTTTGATCATATGGATGCGGTGGAAATCAGTATACCGGATGCCCCGCACCCCGATGAAATCGTTGTGGCTGTGGTAGTCGCAGATTGTGGACGCCCCCTGGCGCGTGTATCCACTTAAGCGATATTCTTTATTGAGGAGGGAATAACGTCTTGACAAAAATCATGATCCTTTTAAAGAGGCAAGAACACCTTAGCCTTGAGGAATTTAGAAATTGGTGGCTAGGGCAACATAAAGAACTGGCTGCTCAGATGCCAAAACTGAAACGAGCCTGCTTCAACCTGGTTCAGGGAGATGAAAACATTTTGTACGACGGTGTTTCTGAGCTCTGGTTTGATTCCGTCGCTGATTTTGAATCTGCCTACCAATCGGAAATTGGCGGGAAGGTAGCAGCCGATTCATTGGCACACGTGAGCAAGCGTGATCGGTTAATTGTCAAAGAGTACGGTATCGTAGCCGACGTGGAAAACTTGAAACGCCCAGAGCAGGAAGGTAAAGGGCTCTAAATAACTTTTTCCTGCGATTCTACCACAAACTTGCCTGCGAAGGGCTTGTCAGGTTTCTCATTCCTTTCGGCGCAAAAATCCAAGGTAATCATCAATAAAATCCCGAAATGCATTTCTCAACTCTTCAACAGATGCGGTCTGTGAAACACAGCTTGGAAGTGACGGTCCCTGAAGCCATAGGACGTGGAGGAAAGGAATCCCCATGTGAGGCTCACAGTTCAGCAAGGAGGCACAGACCGCCTCCGAATCCGGGGAGGAAGATGCCTTGTCGGAAGAAAAACGGCAGGATATGATCCTATCGTGATGAGTGGCGTCTGTATCCTATACCGATTGGATTGCTAATTCCGTCATCTAATGGTGAGCAACCGGCGGTTCGGGCTGCCCATCAAGGTTTGGACAACGATTCCGGCGGTCCGGAAGGGGGAACCATGGAAGAAAAACGGCTCCTGTACCTGAGCAAGCAAGAGGTTGCCGATACCGGTCTGACCATGCCCGAGGTGATCGAGGCGGTGGAGCAGGCTTTTAAGGAGAAAGGGGAAGGCGGGGTGGAGATGCCGCCCAAACCGGGGGTTCACTCCCGGCCGAACTCCTTCATCCACGCCATGCCCGCCTATATCGCGGCCACCGGTGCTCTGGGGTTGAAATGGGTCGCCGGTTATCCCGACAACAGCAAGAGGGGACTGCCCTATATCAGCGGACTGTTGGTGCTGAATGACGCGGAAACAGGACTCCCCCTGGCCGTGATGGACTGCGTCTGGATCACAGCGATGCGAACCGGTGCGGCCACCGCGGTGGCGGCCCGTTTCCTGGCTCGTGAGGATTCCAAGACTCTAGGTGTTCTCGGCGCCGGTACACAGGGTTTCAGCAACCTCGAGGCTTTGAAGGTTCTATTCCCGATCGAACGGGTTGTGGCCTACGACATCGATGCCGGAGCGATAGAAACCTACCAGCAGCGGATCCGGAAACGTTGGCCGGAGATCGAGGTGCTGCGAGCCACAGGACCTGAACAGGCCGTGAAAGGCATGGACATCGTGGTGACCGCCGGACCGATCGTGCGTCCGCCCCACGCCACGATACAGGCCGGCTGGCTTTCTGAAGGAGCCTTCGCCTCCCTGGTCGACTTCGACTCCTACTGGAGCGGCGAGGCATTGGGGGAAGTCGATAAATTTGCCACCGATGATCTCCCCCAGCTCGAGCACTACAAGACCTTGGGATACTTCCAGCGTATCCCGCCGGTATACGCCGATCTGGGTGAGCTGGTCACCGGCAGAAAACCGGGTCGGCAGACAGCCATGGAGCGGACCATCGCCTGCAATCTGGGGTTGGCTATCGATGACCTGGCCACGGCTCCCCTGGTCTATCGCCGGGCTATCGACAAGGGGTTGGGTACCTGGCTACCCTTGTAGCTGTATTGATCGATATACGAGCAGTATATACACTCATGTCATGAATGCCCGTTTTTTCGAGGCCGGGGAGGATGGAAAGATCCGGTGTCATCTCTGTCCCAACGACTGCCTCATTGCCCCCGGGAGGTTTGGAGTCTGCCGGGTGCGGCAAAACCGGGAAGGAAATCTGGAGCTGCCCTTTTACGGCCGGTTGTCCGCCGTAAGCATCGACCCGATCGAGAAGAAACCCCTCTACCATTTCTACCCCGGCCGGCAGATCCTTTCCATAGGCTTCGTGGGCTGTTCGTTTCACTGCCCTTTTTGCCAGAACCACCATATCGCCCATGACACCTCATATCCGACGGAGTATGTCAGTCCGGAAAACCTGGTGGAGCTCTGCCGCCGGCGTGGCTCATTCGGTGTCTCCTACACCTACTCCGAACCCATCGTGCACCTCGAGTACGTGCTGGACGCGGCAACCCTGGCCCGCAAACAGGGTTTGAAAAACGTGCTGGTCTCCAACGGCTACATCAATCCTGAGCCTGCGGAACAGCTGCTCGAGGTGATGGATGCCGCCAATATCGATTTCAAAGCCTGGAATCCCGGGTTCTACAGAGAGGAGATCGGCGGCAAGGTGGAGGAGGTCAAGCGTTTCCTAAAGCAAGCCTACGACAAGATCAGCCTCGAGGTGACCACCCTGGTGATTCCTACAAAGAACGACAGTCCGGAGGAGATAGAATCGATCGCCGGATTCCTCGCCTCATTGAGTCCGGATATCCCCTATCATCTGTCCGCCTACTACCCGCAGTACAAGTACAGGATTCCCCCCACTCCGCCTGCAACCCTGCACCGGCTTGCGGAAGCCGCCCGTAAACACTTGAACTACGTCTACCTGGGCAATGTGGGTGGCGAGGAGAGCAATACCTCCTGCCCTAGCTGCGGCAGCCTTCTGGTTCGCCGGCGGGGCTACTCGGTATCCGTCAAAGGGATTGAGGCAGGCCGATGCGTTGAGTGCGGAGAAAATATTGCTATTGCGGGTGCTTAGGAATCGTTACCAACAGATAGCCGTTCCAACGCGGATCGATTTGTATCGCTCAGTTGATGTAGTGGGTCGGAATATTCCAAGTATTGGATCCAAACTTGACGATTTCTCGAGAGAGGGTGAATAGGATTTTGTTGCCAAAGGAGTACGGGGCAGGATCAATACTACCCAAATAGCGGAATGGACTTGGATCCAGTCGGGCTGACAACTTGATTTCGGCAGTACTGATCTTTCCAGCCGATTCGTACCACAGATCAAGTTCTTGTCCGGTGCGGGTTCGCCAAAAGTATATATTTTCTCGTTGTCCGCGATGTCGAAAACTTCTAACAATATTAGAAACAACCCAGTTTTCAAAGAGTTGCCCGGCAAGAGGTCCTCTTATTGCCTGTTCCGGCTCGTGCCAACCGGTCAAGTAAGAGTGAAGACCGCTGTCGAGGAAGTATATCTTGGGTGTTCGAACCAGCCGCTTGGCCAAGGATCGATAATAAGGTGCAAGGAGAATAATATGAAAACTTCGCTGCAGAATCGTCGCCCATTCCTTGATCGTATTCACACTTACCCCCACCTCTCTGGACAGCTCGGAAAAGTTGAGAAGTTGACCGGCGCGGCCCGCCAACAGGCGAAGGAACATCTCAAAGCCACCCAGATTGCGCACACCGTCCAAAGCGGATACATCCCGTTCCAGATAGGTTTGAATATAGTATGAATAAAAATTCTTCCGCTCGGAGCTATCCATGGCACTCACAAAGATCCGAGGGAGGCTGCCGTTGATGATGGACGCGAACACTTGGTTTGGCTCCCTGTAACTTTTTGCGAAAAGCACATCCCTTGCTAATAGGTTGAGGTCTTGCTCGAAGATATTTGCAGCTCCGAATTCAGTCGGCTGCAGCATTTCAGACGGACTGAATCCAAGCAGATCGAGAATGGCTACGCGACCGGCCAGAGACTCCCGGACATTTTTCATAAGCAAAAAATGTTGAGAACCGGTCAGCCAGTACATACCTGCAGCCTGTCGGTTGCGGCCTACAGTAGTGAGTGCGTCGACGGCCATCTTGATATACGGTAAAAGGTCTGGAGCATACTGGAACTCGTCAATAAGTACCGGCGGCGGGAATTGCTCGATAAAAAGCTTCGGTTCAATTTTAGCAAGTCGCCTGAGCTCAAGGTCGTCGAGTGTGACTATCTTACGATTCGACTCGCACAGGTGGGTTAAGAGTGTGGTCTTTCCAGATTGACGGGGACCAGTGACCATAACGACGGGAAAAGAGCGATTCGCCCGGTTAACCGCATCTTCGAGCTGCCGAGAGATATACATATTGGCAAATTTGCATTACTAATGCAAATTTGTCAAGTGAGGTTTAGAGATTCCCCATTGGGCCGCGATCCAGGTTATTTCGATCTCACCGTCCAGCGCTCTCAACTCCCGGGCGATCGGTCTGCCACGACGAGCCAAATAGGACAACAAAAATTGCAGAGGGCGGGGTCGCCGACAACGCCTTCTACCGTGGGGAGATCCGGGTAATGCCGTTGAAGCAGTAGGTGCAGAATCCGCCCTTGAGCAGGGGGTTGCCGAGCATGCCCTCCTGGCTCAGGTAGCCGAGGGAATCCGCCCCCAGAAAGGTGCGGATCTTGTCGACCGGCTTGTTGTTGGCGATCAGCCGCTTGGTCTCGGCGGTGTCGATGCCGAGGTAGCAGCTGTGCTTGTATGGAGGCGAGCTGACCCGTACGTGCACCTCGCGAGCTCCGAAATCCCGAATGATGCGGATGATGTTTTTCAGCGTCGTACCCCGGACGATGGAATCCTCGACCAGCACGACTCTCTTGTTCCGGAGCACAGAGCGGTTGGGGTTGTACTTCTTCCGCACCTTGGCGTCCCGGATGGCCTGGGTGGGCTCGATGAAGGTGCGTCCGATGTAATGACTCCGCACCAATCCGAAGTCGAAGGCAATCCCCGAAGCCTCGCTGAACCCCATGGCGGCGAAGGTACTGGAATCGGGTACCGGAATCACCACATCCGCCTCCACCGGATGTTCCCGACACAGCTGACGGCCGAAGCTTTTCCGGATATCCCCTGTGGTATGCTCACTCCCGTAGAGGAAGCTGTCCGGCCTGGCGAAGTAGATATATTCAAAGATGCAGCGCAGCTCCTGTTCCGGTGCAAAGAGCTGGTGCCGGTGAAGTCCGCTGTCGTTGATGATCAGCATCTCTCCGGGCTCGACCTCTCCGAGATAATCCGCCCGAATGATGTCGAAGGCCACGGTCTCCGAGGCCACCACAAAGGCTCGGCCCACCTTGCCGAGAACCAGCGGACGAACCCCCGAAGGGTCGCGCACGGCGATCAGCTCGTTCAGGGTGAGCATGACGATCGAGTAGGCCGGTTTGACCTGCTGGAAGCAGGAAGCCACGATCCTCTCGATCGAGTCCTCTTTGGAACGGGCGAAGTTATGCAGGATGATCTCGGTGTCGCTGTCGGAGGTGAAGATGGAGCCCTCCCGCTGCAGGCGGGCTTTCAGAGCCTTGCAGTTGGCGAACTGTCCGTTGTGGGCGATGGCCACGGGTCCGTGCTGGGTATGGGCGGTGAGGGGTTGGGCGTTCTCCAGAGACGAGGAACCGAAGGTGGAATAGCGGTTATGGCCGATCGCTCCCCTGCCGTTCAGCTCGTGGAGCATCTTATCCGTGAAGATCTCGTTGACGATCCCCATGCCGTGGTGGCTGTGAAACTTGCGTTGGGAGGCGCTGACGATGCCGCTGGATTCCTGACCGCGATGCTGGAGATTGTGAAGGCCCAAATAGACGTACTCGGCGGGCTTCTCCACCCCCCAGATACCGAACACGGCACACCGGTCGCGGATCGTGTCATCTCTCATCGTTTTTGCCTACTCTCTCGATTCCCGGCATGGTAGGAGCCTGAGGATCCGTCAAACCCGCAGATCGTCTTTCGTTGCGGCGCCGCCCCGGTTGCCTTCCAGCACAGGCTGCACATGGTCTCGGAGGTACTCTTCGACCTGGCTCACCGCTCTGCCGGTAAAATCGGAAACAAAGGCGATCTCTTTGAGCTGTTCCAGGTCGAAGGGGATACGGTCGTCTTGGGCCAACTTTTCCAGCAGCCGGTTGGCCGATCCCTGCTCCTTGATCTCCCGTGCCGCGGCCAGGGCGTTCTCCCGGATCGCCTCGTGGAGAAGCTGCCGATTCCCTCCGCGAATCACTCCCTGCATGATGATGGTTTCCGTAGCCAGAAAGGGCAGCTCCTCCTCCAACAGACGGGCGATCATAGTGGGATACACCCGAGCCCCGGCCACAACATTGGCGAAGATCAACAGGATCGCATCGACTGCCAGAAAGGCCTGAGGCAGGTACAACCGGCGTCCGGCGGAATCATCCAGTGTGCGCTCGAACCACTGATTGGCCGCGGTGTGGTCGGCAGCCTGAACCTGTGCGATCACATAACGGGCCAAAGAACAGAGCCGTTCGCAGCGCATGGGATTACGCTTGTAGGCCATGGCGGAGCTTCCGACCTGCTTCTGCTCGAATGGCTCGTCCACCATCTTCAGGTGCTGCATCAGGCGAAAATCGACGGCAAACTTATGCGCACTCTGGGCGATGTTCTTCAATATATCCATGATACGGCTGTCCCAAAGCCGGGGATAGGTCTGCCCGCTCACGGGAAAGCGCCTGTTGAACCCAAGTTTTTCGCAAACCCTGTCGTCGAGAGCCTTGACTTTCGCGTGATCTGCGCCGAAGAGCTTCAAGAAGCTGTCCTGTGTGCCCGTTGCGCCCTTCGCGCCTCGGATCCGATACCCCGCCATTAGATACTCCAGATCTTCCCAGTTGATCATCAGCTCCTGAAGCCAGAGGGTCGCCCGTTTTCCCAAAGTAGTGGGCTGAGCGGGTTGAAAGTGGGTATAGCCGAGACAGCAAAGGCTCCGGTGGCTTTCAGCAAAACCGGCCAGATCTGCGATCACCCGCAGCAATCGGCTCCGCACCAGCTTGAGAGCCTGATGGTATTGAATCAGCTCGGTGTTGTCGGTGACGAAGCAGCTGGTGGCCCCGAGGTGGATGATGCCTTTGGCCGTAGGACACTGCTCACCGTAGGCATGAATGGCCGCCATCACATCGTGGCGCAGCTCCCGTTCCTTGCCTGCCATGACCTCGAAGTTGATGTCTTCCCGCTTGGCCCGCAGTTCGTCGAGCTGCTGTTCGCTGATGCTCAAGCCCAACTCCGCTTCGGCTTCGGCCAGGGCAATCCAGCAGCTGCGCCAGGTGCGAAACTTGTTTGCATCCGAAAAGATCGAGCTCATCTCGGGGCTGGCGTAACGTCCGATCAGTGGATTTGCGTACAGATCTCTATCCATCAAAGATCCTCTCCGTGTTCTTTGTTTAGTCCTTGTAATCCTTGAGGTTCTCCATCACCTCCTCGAGCTCTGGAGAGTCAAACACTCGTTTCCCCGTATAGCGGTTGCATCCGGACATATACATCTGGGACACGAGAGCGGCGAACTGTTTGGGAACTCTTCTGGGTTTGACATCGCAGCTCTTCTGCCAGCCCGGACCTGTCTTCTTCCACTTGTCACAGGCCATGACGAACTCCGGCTGATTGCGCTTGTACCACTGCCGAAGCACCTCTTTGCTGATCTGCTCTCCCCGCCAGGCAAACCGGTTCTCGTCGAACGTGCCGATCACATCGCAGACCACGAAGCCCTCATCCCATACCGTCTCGATCTTACCGTCGTAGTGGGCGAAACCGGTCTTTACCGCCTGTTCGGTGATGATGTTGTTCACCTGTAGGGCAATACCCTTCAGGGCATTGAAATCCCGCCGCCGCAGTCCCGACAGTCGATAGGCCTCCTTCTCGCTCAAATCACGATCTCCCGCCTCCAGCTTGGTGGTAAAGCTTATGATCGGCCGCGGGAGCATGTCCCCCGGTTGGGGGGGCTCCTTCAACCCCAACACCTTCAGGATCCTGCCCAGCTCTGCACCGCGCTGCTTTTCATCCGGAAGCTTCTGCACCCTTTCGATCCGATTGAACACGGAGCTGCCCAAAGGCAGACCGTTGCGGAAGATGATCTCCAAACCGACGAGGTAGTTGTTGATCTCCCCCCTGTGCTTCTCAAAAAATGTGTAGTCGTACAGTACATCGATGCGCTGCCCCGATCGAAACTCCCGGACAATCGGGGGATACACCCGGCCCAGGCCGACCTGCATTGCGGCCTCCCCGCCTTGTCCCTCGATCAGATCTGAGAACCGAACCAAGTCTCCCGTCGTGCTGATCAGACCCTGATAGTGGGTGCGGATTCCCCGATGCTCCAATTGCTCGAAGTTGAAAGCGGCCATAACGGCCAGGGATCGCCCCTTGTTGAGGATGTGATCGGGCATCTCCCCCCAGTCAAAAACACTGTAGCGATCGGAAAATACGAAGTTCCCTATTCCCAATCGATTCTCGCAGGCCGTTTCTATGACCAGCAGATCTTTCACGCTTCCCATGTGATCCTACTCCTATAGTGAGTTCTTGAACTCGGCGTCTTTTTTATCGAGTTGCTCTATCTTCTCCACCCTGCTCCGCTCCAATATCTTTCTCAAGGCGGGATTTGCGCTTGAAAAAACCTGGGCGATGAAACGGCCCACATTCTTCGGGCTGAGGATCGTAGCATTGGAGCTTCCCGGTGGATTGGTCAGACAGCTGTTGTTCGCTCCGTCAGGGGGACAGCTGATCACCGGCCGATCGGCATGAAAGGCCAGGGTCCCTGAAAGAGCATCGGTGCCGCCCGCGACCGCCACGTACACCAGGGCTCCGCCCCGGCCCTCGTATTCGGCGATCAGCTCCATCAATCTTTCGGGACTCTTGTGAGCAGAGCAGATACGAACTTCGTATGGAATTTCATACATCTTCAGGGAAGAAACGATCTTCTCGATATGAGCCCTGTCGCTGTCCGACCCGGCTATGATCAGGGCACAACCCGTGTTCCCGCGCAACGCTTCTCCGAATTCCGGCCGACTCATGTACGCATTCTCCTCTACGGTTAGCTCATGCTCTTGTATCGTAACTTCAGGCGGGAGTGATGATGGCCCCACTATACCCACCTGAGCAGCCCCTGTCAATTTACATCGGCTGCACGCACCCGATAGCCGATGTCCCTTCGGTACTGGCTTGCCTCGAAGTCGATACACTCGACCCCCCTGTAAGCGGATGCAATGGCCTCCCGGATCGTGGCCCCGGTGCCCGTCACCCCAAGTACCCGGCCCCCCGCGGTGATCACCCGGCCGCTATGGTCTCTGCGGGTACCGGCGTGAAACACATATACTCCTTCCAGACTCTCCGCCGCCTCTATGCCCCGAATTACCTTTTCCTTCCGGTAGCGGTCCGGGTATCCTCCCGAAGCCATCACGACACAACAGGCTGCTCCTTCGGCGATTCGCACCTGCTCTCCCCTCAGGCTCCCGGTAGCACTGGCATGGAGCAAAGGGTAGAGATCGTTTTCCAGCAGCGGCAGGACCGCCTGCGTTTCAGGATCACCGAAGCGGCAGTTGTACTCAACCACCTTCGCTTCTCCATCCTTGATCATCAAGCCCACGTACAGACATCCGCGATAGGGGGCGCCGGCTTCGGCTAAACCCTCCAGGGTCGGACCCACGATGCGGCGATCCACAACTTCCTGAATCGCCGCAGTGACAACCGGGGCCGGAGCATAGGCGCCCATTCCGCCGGTATTCGGACCCCGGTCGCCGTCCAAAGCCCGTTTGTGGTCCTGGGAGGAGACGAGATACAGGGCGTTCTCACCGTCACACAGAGCCAGGATCGAGGCTTCTTCCCCCTCCATAAACTCTTCGATCACGACCTTCTCACCTGCAGGGCCGAAAATTTTTAGGCCCATCAGCTGCTCCAAGGCCTGCCCCGCCTGTTTCCGGTTTTCGCAGACGATCGATCCCTTCCCCGCCGCCAGTCCGGATGCTTTGACCACGACCGGTCCCTCGGGCAAACCCTTCACAAAGCCTTGAGCTTCTGACAACTCCTCGAATACGGCGAAATCAGGGCGGGGGATATCCTGACGCTCCATGAACTTCCGGGCAAAAGCCTTGTCCTCCTCCAGGCGAGCCGCCGCACGGGAGGGACCAAAGATCGCCAATCCTTGATCTTGAAAAGCGTCCACCAGGCCTGCGCACAGAGGAGCTTCCGGACCTACTACGGTCAGATCGATGCGCTGCTCTTTGGCGAATCCCACCAGCTCATCGAATCCCTTTGCCCCGCTCACGTCGATCGGGATATTCCCCGGCGTGCCCGCGTTACCCGGGGCCGTGTATACGGCCTCTACATCTTCTCCCCGTGCCAGGAAGGTAGCCAGGGCATGTTCTCTGCCTCCGCTGCCTACGATCAGTACTCTTGCCATCACTGTTCCTCCGCTGCTTCACGGCCACCGAAACTCATCGCCCCTATTCAAATATCTCGCTGCAAGAACAGATCCTCCACGGGCTGTTCGTCCAGGAGGAGCTTGCCTGATGCGGCCCGGGCGAGCCGCCCCGACCGCATCAGTGCCGCGACCTCGTCAACTGTTCGGGGAAACTCGATCCAGTCTCCCAGCTCTTTGAGACGTTCCTGCACCGCTTTGGAATGGGTCACCAATATACTCGAAGCGAACTCAAGCATATCCCCGCCGCCCAAGCTGCGGATCACCTCCCCCAGCTCTACACCATCGGGCAGGAGATTGTCAGGCCCGGTTCCGGCGGGCAGATCGACGGACACGCCTTGGGACACCCGGGCGATGGGTCCCCCGTCCAGCTCGGCGGTCACCAGATGGGTGGTGGAGTGGACCAAGCTCTCCCCTGCCAGGATCGCCTTGGCCGTGGGAACCCAGCCGAGCCCGACGTAGCGTCTGCGGCCGGCGGAGTCCCGGACCCTGAGATCCCCCGGATGCACATTGAGCACGATGTATTTTCGACAGAGAAAAGGAGCGATGACCCAGTCGTAGCCGGCCAGGGCTACGAGCTTCACCCCGCAGCTGTCCAGAATGCGGTCGATGCTGCGATCGAACTGCTCCCGTCTTGCGGGCTCCCGCAGTTTTTTCCGATCCTCGGGGTTCAATCCCCGGTCCGGGTGGGGAACCCCGCAAAACTCATAGATATCGTTGAGCACTGCCTCCACACCGTGCTCTGCGGCGATCCTTCGGTAGTTGGAACCGGGGTTGTCCGAAACGATCAAGCGCACTTCGTAGCGGGGCGCGGATTGATCGGGAGGTACGTACTCCAGCAGCTTCCGGGCATTGGACCCGGTTCCGCTCATCAGGACAGCCGCCGGAATTCTGCCGGTTGCAGCGATCGAGCTCATTTTCCGTCCCGTCCCCCGGAATCGCCCCGGATATACTCCACGGCATTGCGAAAGATAGCCAGACCTTCCCCCTCCTCAGGTAAAGGGCGGCCCAGGGCGGCTTCCCGGGTCCAGGAAGGGTGGTTGTAGGCCGAGAGATAGCCTTCCGGATGGGGCATGAGCCCGAAGATCAGGCCGGTGACATCGCACACAGCGGCGATGGCCCTCTGAGACCCATTGGGATTGTGGGGATATTCCTGGGTCGGCGAGCCCTCCGGAGTCGCATAGCGGGCGACCACCTGAGCGCTGCCCTGGAGCCGATCGAGCAGATGGTCCTTCCCCATATAGAACTTGCCCTCGCCGTGACGTACGGGCAGGAACAGCCGCTTCAACCCCCGGGTCCAGATGCACGGGGAAGCCGGATCGACCGCCAGATGAACCCAGCGGTCCTCGAACTTTCCCGAATCATTGGCCGTAATCGTGGCCGTCCGGGTCCAGGAATCCTCATCCTCCGAAAACCCGGGAAGAATCCCCATCTTCACGATCGTCTGAAAACCATTACAGATGCCGATGACCGGTTTACACCCGCCGATGAAACGCTGCAGGTCTTCCCGGAGGGTGTGGCGGAAGCGGCTGGCCTGGACAGTGCCGGCGCCAAGATGGTCGCCGCTGGAAAAACCGCCGATAAAGGCCAACGCGGCATAATCGACCAGTCTTTTCTCGCGGTTAAGGATGTCGGTGATGTGAACAAGATGGGGTTCCGCGCCGGCCAGGCTGAAGGCCCAGGCGGTCTCCCGCTCGCAGTTCAACCCATCTCCTGTGATGATCAGGACCCTGGGTTTGGCCGGAGCTACCCGAATCTCAGAGGCCATTCAAGGTCTCCTTCCAGGCCTGTTTCAAGGCGGGCAGCGGCCGATCCACGATTACCTCGCCGGAGCGCCCGCGGATGCGCAGCCGCTGTTGCTCCAGCACCGTTCCGATGCAGCTGCAGGATCGTCCCTTCATGGAATCCTCGAAATCCCCGCGTCTGTTCGGAGCCACGCTGACCAGAAATCGAGAGTTCGATTCGGAGTACAGCAGCCCCGCGTCACTGGAAGCATCCCCCGGCACCCTTGTAAGATCCACCTCCAGGCCGAGCTCCCCGGCGAAAGCCTTGCGGAGCAGTGCGGCCCCCAGTCCGCCCAGAGCCGGAGTGTGGCAGGAGCGCACCTGCCCGTTCCGGATGGCTCTGTGCAGCGCCCGGTACAGGACTCGCGCCTCCCTCCCCTCCACCTTGGGCAGGCTGTTCCCAATGAAGGCCCGGCCCCGGGTCTTCTCTCCTAAGTACCTGTAAAACTCCGACCCCCCCAGCTCCTCGTGAGTATCCCCGAGGATGTAGAGAAGATCCCCCGGGGCTTTCAGGTCCAAAGTCACGGCCCGTGACAGGTCGTCGAGCCTGCCGATGACCGACACCAGCAGGGTGGGAGGAACCGAGATGGGGGGGTCGGTCAGTGTGCAGTCGTTGGACATGCTGTCTTTTCCCGAGATCAGGGGTGCGCCGTAGGTTTTGCAGAAATCGTACAGTCCCTGGCAGGCCCGTACCAGCTGGGCCAGTTTGTGGGCTCGTTCGGGCATACTCTCCTTCACCACATTGGGCCAGCAGAAGTTGTCCAAAGCGGATATGAACTCCGGATCACCGCCGACGCTGACCACCCGGCGCACAGCCAGATCCAGGGCCGAGGCGGCCATCCAGTACGTATCGATATCCGAATAGAAGGGATTGATCCCTTCACTGAGCACTATTCCCTCTGTTCCGCCGTATTCCGCGGCCAGTACCGCGGCATCGGTGGGCACATCGAAGTGACTGCCCAGGAAAGGCTTGATGATGCTCCTGCCCTGGACCTCATGATCGTATTGCCGGGCTTTCTCTTCGTTGGAACAGATATTGAGTCGCCGGAGCATCTGTTCGAGACACTCACCGTGATCATCGATCTCGACCTCGGGTTCTTCGTGTTGCTTATGGATGAAATTCGCCTCCAGATGATAGGGGGGGTCTCCCTGATGAAGAAACTCCAGATCCAGGTAGGCTACGGTGTTCCGGCCGTAGCGTACGTGGAACTTCCCGTCTCCCGTGAAACTGCCGAGGACCGTGGACTCCACACGCCTCCTCTCTGAAAGCTCTGAGTATTCCCCCAGCTTCTCCTCCGGCACCGCCAGTGTCATCCGCTCCTGGGCTTCGGAGACCAGGATCTCCCAGGGATTCAGACCCTGGTACTTGAGAGGCACCCGCTTCAGATCGATCCGGCAACCGCCACTCAAGGTGGCCATCTCGCCGACGGAGGAGCTCAGGCCCCCCGCTCCGTTGTCGGTCAGGGTTCTGTACAGGAGCCGGTCCCGAGCCTCGAGGAGCATATCCGTCATCTTCTTCTGGGTGATCGGATCCCCGATCTGAACGGCCTGCACCGGGCTGGAGGCGTGCAGCTCTTCGGAGCTGAAGGTGGCCCCGTGGATCCCGTCCTTCCCCACCCTGCCGCCGACCATGACCACGGCGTCTCCCGGCAGGATCTGTTTCTCCGTCGATGCTGCTCCCTGGATGGACAGAGGCATTTCCCCGAGGGTTCCGCAGAACACGAGAGGCTTGCCCAGGTAGCGGTCCTCGAACAGCTCCCAGCCGCGGGCGTAGGGGATCCCGCTCTGATTCCCCCCTTCGATCACACCCCGGTGAACGCCGTCTCGAATCCGCCGGGGATGGAGCAGGCCCCGGGGGACCGCTTCGGCGGACATCTCCGGATTGCCGAGACAGTAGCCCCAAACATTGGCGATCAGGCGGGCTCCGAGCCCCGTACCGAAGGGATCCCGATTGACTCCCACGATGCCGGTCATGGCACCGCCGTAGGGATCCAGAGCACTGGGACTGTTGTGGGTTTCCACCTTGTAGACCAAGGCCATCCGTGTATTGAAACGGATCACTCCCGCGTTGTCGCTGAACACACTGAGCAGCCATGGATTGGCCAACTCTTCGGTGACCCGGCGGATATAGGTTTTGAACAGGGAATCGATGGTGAGCTCCCGGCCGGTTTCATCCCGATACTCGATCACGCCGTTGAACACCTTGTGATGACAGTGCTCCGACCAGGTCTGGGCTATTGCCTCGAGCTCCACATCTGTGGGATCCCCTCCCAAACCCACCGCTTGCCGCTGTTCCCGGATTTCAGGCCGCCGGAAGTACTCCCGGATGGTCCGCATCTCTTCGAGATTCAGCGCCAGAATCCGCCCGCGGCTGATCTCCATAAGCTCGCCGTCGGATACCTCCAAGTCGATCTGTTCGACTTCCGGTTGGTGGGTGGTGCGGACCCGGGATGGGGCAACGCTGGGACCGCCGGCCAGCCAGTCCTGATAGCTCTGGATCGACACGGCTTCGATCAGGCGATTGGCAAGCAGTTCCCGGGCGATCCTCTCCGCCCGGGAATGATCCACTCCTGTAAGAAGATACTGGGTCGAAGTGTACACCCCCTCCTCGGGAGCAAGTTCCCTGCCCAGGAGATCCGCGATCGCCCCACCGGCGGTATTGCCGACATTGTCGGTGACTCCGGGCCTGAAGCCTACGACCACGGATATATCGAAGGGCTCGCTGTGCAGATTTTCATTCACGGCGAAGCACTGGATCACCGGATCGCAGAACAGCTCCCCGGCCAGCATCTCGACCTGTGCCTCGGTCAGATCAGCCTCGAGGTAGTACAACTTCCGGGTCTCAACCCGGTCTACCGGGATGTGGAGATAGTCCCGGATCTTCTTCCCCGTGGTCTCTCCAAAGGCATCGGGGATTCCCGGCTGCAGCCCCACTTGAACGAGGTAGCCGTTCACAACAGGCGCACCCGTTCGCTCTGTTCCGCCCCCCGCTTCCCCATCGATTCGACCGGTCCGTCGATCACCCGGCCGATGACCACAGCCTGATACCCGCTGTCCCTAAATCTCTCGAGGATCCGGCCGCTGTGTTCCGGAGCGACGACCAACACCAAACCGACGCCCATGTTGAAGCTTTCGTACATCCCCTTGCCCACCGGATCCTGCAGGGGGATGTTTCCGCAACGGCGGATCAGTTCGTAGATCGGCGGCGGTTGCCAGCTGTCCAGTTGGATATCCGCCCCGAGTTTCCCGGGCAGGATGCGAGCCAGGTTGTCCTTGAGCCCACCTCCGGTAATGTGGGCGATCCCCCTGACACCCGGGGCTGACTCTGCATCCTCCAGCAGGGGCAGAACCACGGGTGCATAGTTCCTGTGGGGTTCGAGCAGTGCCTCCCCCAGCGTGCATCCCAGTTCGCCGATACGCTGATCCAGTTTGAGCCCGCCCCTTTCCAGAAGGGCTTTGCGGGCCAGGGAGTACCCGTTGGTGTGCAATCCCGAGGCGGGCAGCCCTATAATTTGATCTCCCGGCTGAATCCTATCTCCCTGGATCAACCTCTCGGCGTCAACGCTTCCTGCTATAACACCGCACAGGTCGAGTTCCCCCGGCAGGTAGAGGCCGGGTTTTTCGGCCACCATCCGGTCCATCAACACCATACCGTT
>CAZSBH010000051.1:0-11017 GCA_964604845.1 uncultured Spirochaetaceae bacterium | reverse complement strand
GAGAGTCCTGAAACACCTTGAAGTGCTGACGCCTCCTGCACCGCAAACATAGCACCCACAACCTCCCAGTGATCCTTGGAGAAAACTCCCGGCATCTCCGCGGTTTCCCCACCGACCATCGGGATTTTCAGGTCCCGGCGCAGGATCCGTGAAAAGGCGCCCACCAACCCTACCGCCCGAGCAAGGTCCAGTTGGGTGGCCGCGATGTAGTCCATAAAGGCGACCGGCTCGGAGAATCGAGGGAGATTTTCCCGACAAGAGTGCACGATCTGGTCGGCCAACTCCTCTTCCAGCGTAGAATCCCCGACACCAAGAGATCCGGACAGAAGCGGCGCTTTCAGCTTTTTGCTATAACCTTTCAGACTGATCGCAGCGCCGAACAGGCCCGGGCGGGTAAGTATCCCTGCACCGAAGGTGTCCTGTACAAATGCTTTGATTTGAGCGCCGGCCCTGTTGTAGGCTTCAACGTCGACACCGGAGGACCTGTAGTTCAACGAGTCTTCTTGCATGACGAGTTTTATTCGCTTCGATCGAGTGAAGGAATCACCTCGATTCCCAGGAGACTGCAAAAATCGTTCAGATCCTCCACCCAATTCCCGTAGGCCAGGATGTAGTGCTGGCTCAAGACATTTTGGGCGAATTCTTCCACAGAAGAATCCAGGATAATTTCCAGGCCGGGCAGCTGCGGGGCCGGGGGGGCCCAGCCCGCCTCCTCCCAGGCCCGGGGTTGCACCGCTTCTCCTGTCACCACGTGCATAGCGTAAGCATCGCCTTTGTAGGTCAGACGGCAGAGTGTCACGGGACCTGTTTTGACCTTGGAGATATTGAGAACCCCCTCACCCAGTTGGCCGAATTTGCTGGGCAGCACCGTCACCGGTCCGTCCACGATCTCGGAGGGCACGAAATCCGGTACGCCCACCAGCACTCGGTCTTCCATAAACTCGTAGAACTCGAAGTACGGGGCGATCTGGCCGCTAAGGTAGTGAACAACGAGCTGGGTAAGGGCTCCCATGGAGTCATTCTCCGGGATCGTACAGATGCGCGGGTTCTCCGAGAGGAGAGTGAATATCATCGATGGTGGAAAATTGAGGAGCTTTTTCATCCCGTCCACGTCGATCAGCGACACGGCGCTGTACCCTCTCTCGCGGACCTTGTCCCGCACCGCCAGGTAGTAGGCGGCTCCCTTCTCCAAGGTATCCGCCTGGGCGGGTTTTACGAACTTCCAGTTCTTCTTGACCTCTGCAACGGTCGATCGGATCTCTTCGGTTTTGAGCTTCTCCGCCCGCTGCACCATTTCAAGCATCTCGAAGAACTCTATCTCCACACCGAAGGTGGACTTCAAAGCTACACCGTCGAACATGGTTCCATAGAGGTTCATATCCCGGTAGCCCATCATCCCGACCCTGGCTCCGCGCAGGCGGTTCGCGGTACGGGCGGCCCTGGCAAAGCTCAGGACTTTCCCAATACGGGCTGGCGCTCCAACCACCTCGTACACGTATTTGAAGCGATAGTCCATGTCCTGCATCGGCTTACGCAGGGCTGAGGTTCCCGCCTGGTCGGCCGTGGTCACCAGGCGCTTTCCCTCCATCCAACCGGTCAGTCCCCAGAGAAGCATCGGCTTGTGGCGAAAGGGATCGGTCACGGCGAAGACCGCGTGGCTCGGGATCCAGCCGGCCACGCAGAGGACGAGCAGGTCGAAATCCTCGCGGGAAAGATCCCGGACCGCCCGGCGGGAATCCTCTCCTTTCGGATCATCGCTGACCGGATCGGTGCATACCAGCTCCAGGCCGTTTTCCTGGAGCAGCTTCCTCGCTTCCCGGTCTTTTCTACCGATGATTTCCCTGGGAGTGTTGACTTCGCCAAAACACACAAATCCCGCCCTGGCAATCGACATGAGCATACCCTCCGTAGTCGAGATGATGGTTAGTTATAGACCAAAAACCGTGACCCGGCAAGGTATGATGAGATTTCCCAAAATAGGGAGTTGATCTGCGGGAAATACTCATCTATTATTTAAGGTAATCAATCCAATTAAGGAGGCAGCAATGCACAGGAAAATGATACTCAGAGTACTTCTGAGTACGATCCTGCTTTTGACGGCGGCCACCGTGGTGTTCGCCGGCGGGAAGCAGGAATCCAAGACCGGAGCGATCAAGATGACCATGTGGGTCAACGGGGCGGACAGCATCATCGGGCCCACCGAGCAGCAGAAACCCCAGGATCAGTGGTATGTCTCCCAGGCATTCAAACGCTTCGAGGCGGCCAACCCCGGGGTGAGCATCGAGCTGGTGGTGCCGCCGGATCAGGGCGCGGCCCACACGAATTTCAAGACCGCCGGCCTGGCCGGCAACGCTCCGGACGTGGCCAATCTCTGGACAGGCCAGCCGATCTTCGCCCTGAAGGACGTGATCCTGCCCCTGGACGATCTGGTCCCCGCAGCGGACCTGAAAAACATCTGGGGCTGGGAGTCGGTGCGGGACGGCTTCAAGGACGACGGGACCATCCTGGGCTACCCGGCCGCTCAAAATCAGATCTGCTTCATGCTCTACAACAAGGCACTGGTGAAGAAGGCGGGCCTGAACTTCGAGGCTAATCCGCCCAAGACTCTGAAGGAGTTCGACGCGGCCCTGTCCAAGATCAAGGCCACCGGCACCATTCCCATCGTCGTGGACGAGGCCGCCCAGGGCGTGCCCTGGTTCTTGTGCTGGGTCGCCGACTACTGGTGGACCCAAATAACCGGCAACCCGGCCATCATCGAAGCAACCTACGGCAGGAAGAAATTCGCCGACGACAAGGGCCTGCTGGCCACCCTGGAGTACTACCACTCCCTGTACACCAACGGCTTCTTCCGCCCGGATCTGCTCACGGCCAACGACTCCTTCAGCCAGTTCCTCCAGGGCAAAGGGGCCATCTGGCCGGCTGTTCCCAGCTTCCTGGCCGACGCGGAGAAGACCCTGGGCGCCGACGCCGGCGTGCTCATGCCGCCGGAGATGGACCCCAAGGCCAAGGTGACCAACTCCACCATCGGCGGCCCGGGGCAGAGCTTTGTCATCGCCAAGAAGACCAAGTATCCCGAAATGGCGGTCAAGCTGGCTTCCCACCTGAACTCCAAGGCGGAGGTTCTGGCCGCGATGAAGATCAACACCTACCCGGTCGTGCGCTCCGATGTCACCATCCAGGAGCTCGGCTGGGCGCCGGACAGCAACATCGCCAAGCTGCACGGGTATGTCGGCACGTACATCTACTGGGTGGACAACCTGCTGACTTCCGGGCCTGCCGAGGTCTACTACACCCAAGGCGGATTGGTCGCCGGCGGCAAGATGACCCCCATGGAGTTTGCACAGGAGATGGACAAGAGAGCCGGACCGTAAACATCGAAAGCTCTCAGAACCCACATCCATACCGACACCACGGCGCATCGCCGTGGTGTCGGTTGTTTTTGTACACTTTTAAAGCCCGGTGCAGCCAGCATTCGCACCGGATTCCCTTGCGAAGAGTCGACTGGAACGCTACATTATCAGGGTCAACAATGAAATTGAGAAGAAACTTCCTGCCGATTTTCCTGTCCCTGCTGCCGGTTTTTGTGATCCTGGCGGTGCTTCGGGTTTACCCGATCGTCGTCGCCGTGATAAAGAGCTTCACCAACTGGGACGGGTTGTACCAGAGCGACTGGGTGGGCTTGGCCAACTACATCAACTTCATCAAGGGCGGCCCTTTCTGGATGATCCTGCGCAACACGTTTATCCTGATGATCAACGTGCCCCTTCAGGTGTTCATCGGCCTGGTGGTGGCTCTGCTTCTGTACGAGAAGGTGAAGGGCTGGCAGTTGTACCGGGCCGTGATCTACACACCCCAGATCATCTCCGCGGTGATCATCGGTTTTCTCTTCAAGATCTTCTTCGGCTTCAACGGACCGTTCAACAGCGTGCTTCGGGCTGTCGGGCTGGGGAAGATAGCCATCGAGTGGTTCGGCAACAGCTACACCGCCCTGGCCGTGATCGTCTTTTCGGTCGTTTGGTTCTCCATCGGCTGGCAGGCCATCGTTATCTTAGGCGGGATGTCGGCCATCCCGCCTTCGGTTTTCGAAGCCGCGATCATCGATGGGGCCAACTATTGGCAGCGGGCCTTCAAGATCGTTGTGCCCATGCTGGTCCGGGTTATCGAGTTCGCGGTCATCGCCTCCGGCGTGTGGACACTGACCCAGCTGTTCCCGTTTTTATTCGCCATGACGCGGGGCGGCCCCGGCTACGAGACCTCCACCCTGGATTACATGATCTACCTCAAATCCTTCGGACTGGGCTTCGGCCGGGACTACGGCACGGCCACCGCCATCGCGGTGATGCTGCTCATTCTGGTGCTGACCCTGACCCTGATCGAGATGCGGGTGGCCAACCGGGCCGACGATTGGAGCTAGATCGTGATGCGCAGGCGTAAGCTGAAGGGGATCCTGGTCTCGTTGCTGCTGGCCGTCCTGACGGTCTCCTTCCTCTACCCCCTGTACTACATGCTCATCAACTCGCTGAAGACCCGCACGGACTTCTTCACGAACCAGTTCAGCCTGCCCGGCGCCCCGCTTCAGTTCGTCAATTACACGACCATGATCAGCCAGTTCAAGATCTTGAACCTGTTCAAGAACTCCTTCATCATTTCCGCCTTTACGGTAGTCGGACTGCTGGTCATCGGAACCTTTGCCAGCTACGTGTTCGCCAAGTACCGTTTCAAAGGCAGGAGCGTCATCTACGTCGCCGTGCTGGCGACGATGTTCATCCCAAGCCAGGTCACCATCATCCCCCTCTACGTGCTGTTCTCCAAGATCGGGCTGGTCAGCACCTACTGGTCGGTGATCTTCGCCTACCTGGCCCTGTTCCTGCCCGAGTGCATTTTATTGATGACCGCCAACTTCCGGTCGATCATCGACGAACTTCTGGAGGCCGCGGAGATCGACGGCTGCGGTTACCTGCAGAGGGTCTGGAATGTAGTGATCCCCATGGGGCGAGCCGCCATCTTCTTATCCATCATCTTCTACTTCATCATGTCCTGGAACGACCTGTTCACCCCGATGATTTTTCTACAGAGCATGGAGAAGCGCACCGTGATGGTTGCCCTGGCCGCCCTGATGGGCCGCTACACAGGGGCCCCCACCCTTCAGTTCGCCGGCCTGCTGCTGAGCGCCGTACCGGCCCTGATCGTTTACATCATTTTTCAGAAAAACATCATCAGGGGGCTTTCTTTGGGGTCGATCAAATAGCGGGGGCCGAAACGTTCCATGAGCAGAGCTTTTGTCAGCGAATCGGACAGCGACTTCCAGGATGAAGATGTTCCCGCCATCAAGATACCCCTTCCCCTCGGTGCCAAGAACTACATGACACCTGAAGGAGCAGGGAAAATAAAATCCGAGCTGGATCACCTCGTGCACACGGAGAGGCCGAAACTCGCAGCTCTTCTTTCCCGCCAGGTGAGCGGAAACGACAGTACGGATCGACAGACCGTAGATCTATCACGGCGCAGGCTGCGACAGGTCGAAAGAAAAATAGAATATCTCAGCGTCATGGTCGGCAGGTTGGAAGTCGTGGATCCGGCGGGTCAAAACCAGGAGCAGGTTCGCTTCGGGGCTGCGGTGACGGTGGCGGAGGAGAAGGGCAATACAAAAGAGTACCGTATCGTGGGCGTGGACGAGAGTGAGCCGGAATCCGGATGGATCAGCTGGGTTTCCCCGTTAGGCCGAGCGCTCATCGGTGCCCGGACCGGTGACGTGGTGACCGTGAGGTTGCCGGAACAAACGGTCAAACTCAAAATTTCCAACGTTGAATACAAATAAGCTCTTCGCTTTTTATGGATCAACTCCCCGTCATACGGCAACAAGCTCCTCTCGGCGGCTCTGCGGCTCCGGCCTTATCCGACGTCCAGTACAGGTGTAATCCCCAGCAGGTTGCAGAGATCGACCAGATCCTCCACCCAGTCTCCATACACGGCAGCGAAGTGCTGCGACTGAACATGATCGAGGATCCGTCGAACCGGGGCATCGGGAAAGAACTTCACACTGGGCCAGGAAGGCAATGGCACGCCCATCTCTACCCACTGGGGAGGCGTCTTCCCCTCTCCGGTAACGATGTGCATGCGGTAGCCTTCATCGCTCTCCGCCAGGCAAGCGAGGGTCATTCTACCCAGCTTCAGGCGTGAGCAGTGGGCGATACCGCCGAGCAACACCGTGGATACGTCCTTGATCTGCGGGTTTCCGTCGATGAAGGCGTTGGGTACGTAGCCGTCCTCTCCCAGCAGAATCCACTCGGGATCGTGCTCGTAGTGTTCGAGGAACATGGGATCCTGCCCCGAAAGCAGCTTCAACATGAGTTCTGCGACCAGGTTGCCGATGTCGTTCTCATCCACGTAGGGATAACCCGCCGAGGCGACCAGGGATGAGGGAACCGCATGGACAATATCCAGCTCCAGGTCGACCCCGTCGACACACTTGTAGGAGAAGGCGCTGAAGCCCTTCTCTTCGCAGATCTGCACCGTAGCCAGGTACATCCGGATAACCCTCTCGACCACCTCTTCTTTCGGCTTACCCAGCGGGTACTCCCAATTCTTCGTAATCGCCGCTGTCTCCTTGCGCACCTTCTCGGCATCGAGGGCTTCCATCCTGCGCAGCAATTGAAGCATGTCCATGCTCTCGACCTCCGGCCCGATCACATCCCTCAGCTTGATCACGGAGAAATCGGTCGTATACAGACCCATATCGTTGAACCCGATCATTCCTATCCGGCTTTTGCGCAAGCGCTTGGCTGCGTATGCCGCTCGCCCGAAATGAATGATCCCGTCGACATCCATCGGAGAGTCGGGCCCGTTGAACAGGTACTTGAATTTGAACCCCCAGCGTTCCAGAGGATAGCGAACAGCGGTGGAGCCGGCACCGGCGGCGGGGGAGATCAGGGTCTCCCCTTCGGTAAATCCGCCGAAGCTGTACAGCAGGACAGGCTCCCTGCGAAACTCGAGGAGAACCCGGGTGACGGCGCGAATCTCGATCCAGTTGATGATATTGGCAATGAGAAAGTCCCAGTCCCCGGCTTTGAGCTCGGCGATCGCCCGGTCGACTTCTGCACCTTCTCCGAACACGGGATCGGTTCGCACGAGCTCGAACCCTTTGTCGGTGAGCTGTTTCTCCGCCCGGGCACTAATGGCTTTCAAATTTTCCGGCTTGTAGAATTGGGTGCCGAATGACACGTAACCCGCCCTCAATGCACTCATTCAGATCCTCCTTCAGCAAAGGTTTCGTATACGGGCGCCAACGCCCGGTAAAGCTCGTTGTACAGTCTGAAACGTTGCGAGTACAGGTCCACATTCCCCGTGCGCGGAGAAAACCTCTGTCCCACCCGCACCATATGCTGCACCGCCTCTTCGGTATTTCGATACTCACCCCCGACCACCGCTGCCAGGATGGCGCACCCAAGGGTAGAGGTTTCCTCCTGCTGCATCCGCACAAGCGGAAGATTGCAGATATCCGCTTTGATTTGCATCCAAAGATCGGACCGGGCCGCCCCTCCCATGGAACGGACTTCCACTACTTGAATGTCCGCGTCGGATAACACGGAGAGAATCTTCCTAAGCATGTATCCCACCGATTCCTGGATCGCCCTGGCCACGTGAGCTTTACCATGCTTCAAGGTAAGCCCGTACAGCACTCCCTTGGCGGTCAAATCGTTTTCCGGAGCAAAGGCGCCTGCAAAAAAGGGAAGAAGCACCAGCCCGTCCGCACCGGGCGGCACCGCAGCGGACAGCCGGTTCATCGCCTCGTAGGCTTCTTCAATTCCCCCCGCGTTGCGTATCTCATCCTGACAGAAGTTGTCCCGGAACCATTTGTATAGAATTCCCGCGGTCTGGGCATAGGGGAGAATCAGAAAACGATCGGCAACGGCGTGAGGCTGGTATGGCAGCCTGTAGGGATGAACCCGGTCCACCGAGTCTACGGTTACGCCGATGGCCAAGGCTGTGCCGGTTGTCTCGCTGACCACCCCGGCGGCAACGTTGCCCGCTCCGACGGCGCTCATTGTCTGATCCATAGCCCCCTTCACAACCACCGTATCCTTCGAAAGTCCCAGATCCTCGGCAAGTGCAGCCTTCAAGGATCCGACGACGGATCCGACAGGTACGATCTCGGGAAGGGCGTCGGCCACGTCGAGAAGGTCTACGACCGGGGACCAGTATTGCTTCCGATGAATGTGGGCAAAGGCTGTTGAATGGAGAAGATTCAGCGTCGACACGAAGCGCCCGGTCAAACGGTAGACGATATAATCCTCGACCAGAGCGAGTTTCGCGATTCGATCGAAATTCTCAGGCTCGTTGTGCTTGAGCCAGAGGACTTTCAAGGCGCTGAAAGTGGTCTCGATGTCCAAACAGCCGGTGGCGTGGTAGAAATCTTCGGTGCTGATTTTACCCTTCAACTCCGCCACTTCCTTGCGGGGACGGTTATCGAGCCAGACGATCGCGGGACGGATGGATTGGTCATTCTCGTCCAGAAAGATGATGGTCTCTCCCTGGCTGCACCCGCAGATCGTCTTCACTGACTTCGGAGCAACCCCGCTCTTCCTCAGGGTTTCCCGAAACCCCTCGAGCACCGCCTGCCAGTACAGTTCCGGCTCCACCTCATACCAATCGACTTGCGGAGACTGCAGCTCGTAGTTTCCGATGCTCTTTCCCACCAACCGTCCCTGACCGTCGAACAGCGAGGTTTTTACGGATGTCGTGCCCACATCAAAGGTCAGATACATGTTTCGGATACCCCCCGGTCGGATTTTCTCAACTCTATGGCAATATGAAAAAATTGGCAACGTTGTGCCCAAATCGATCAAGGACAAATTTTCGATATCTGCATCTTGTTGCTCCACCGCTCCCGAAGATCTTCCTCACAGGATTGAACCCGCTCCCAGGAGCGAATAAAATGGACTCCCCCAGACCCGTAAATGAAAGGAAATAGAGGATGATCAGAATCGTTCAAATTGGAATCGGTCCACTCGGGAGGAAGGTAACCGAACATATCGCCGAGAGATCGAACATGACCGTAGTCGCGGCTGTGGACAAAGATCCCGCTCTGGAGGGCAAGGATCTAGGCGAGCTGTGCTCTACAGGTTCGCTGGGTGTGCCTGTCTCGCCGTCATTGGAGCAAGCTTTGGGCCAAGGCACAGCCGACGTGGCGGTGCTGACCACGGTTTCCGATCTTGCCCGGATCACGCCTCAGATCGAAGAGATCCTGGGCTTTGGACTGCCGGTGGTCACCACCTGCGAGGAGCTGGCATATCCCTGGGAGACGGCCCCCCGGGCGGCTTCCCGGATCGACAGCCTGGCCAAAAAAGCCGGTGTAGCGGTATTGGCCACGGGAGTGAACCCGGGATTCCTGATGGACGCCCTGCCGGTGGTCTTGAGCGCGGTCTGCCAGAGGCTCGACGCTGTAAAGGTATCCCGGATACAGGACGCCTCCACCAGGAGAGTACCATTTCAGCAGAAGATCGGCGCCGGCCTGACCCTGGAACAGTTCGAAGAGAAGAAGCGGCGGGGAAGCCTGCGTCACGTCGGTTTGACCGAGTCCATGCAGATGATCGCTTCCCGCATCGGCTGGAAGCTCGACCGTACCGAGGATCTGATCACCCCGGTCGCGGCGAAGACCAGGATCGACACAGGGTCGATGAGTATCGAAGCGGGCATGGCCGCCGGGGTGCAGCAGATCGGACGGGGCTTCGTGGGTTCCAAAGAGAAGATTACCCTCACCTTCCGCGCATCCATCGGTGAATCCTCCCCCGAGGACACTGTCGAACTGATCGGCACGCCCCATATCATCTCCACGATACGGGGTGGCGTTCATGGAGATGTGGCGACCTGCGCGATCACCCTCAATGCCGTCGGCCAGGTGCTTCGCGGCGAACCGGGCCTGAGAACCATGGTGGATCTTCCGCCGGTCTCCTACTTCCTCCGGGAGGAGTGACCTGTAGCATCTATTCCTCGAACTCCAACGTCCCGAAGTGCTCGGGGCAGTGGAAGTTCAGCTCCTCCCCGATCGGGGACCAGGAAGCCCAGTGCGGGTGGGAAGTCTGGTCGCCGCACTTGTAGAAATTGCCCCGCCAACGCCCGCCCGCCGGATTCTGTAGACCATACCCCCGGTGTTCTTGACTATTGGCTTGCCCATCTGTTCCTGTGTACCCGTTTGGGTTGGAAACGCTCTTCCGGTTCTTTGTCCTCCGCCGCGTAGCCCAGGGCTACCAGGGCGATCGGGGTGATGGTCCTAGGGATGCCGAGAAGCTTGCGTATCTCTTCGACCCGCTTTTCCCGCGGGTAGATCCCCAGCCAAACCGCGCCCAGCCCAAGGCTGTGAGCGGCCAGCAGGAGGTTCTGGGTAGCGGCGGAGCAGTCCGTGTTGATGTACTCGATACTCTCCTCTATCCGAATATCCCCGCAGATCATGATCGCCGCCGGAGCCTGAAGAAGCATCTTGGCATTGGGATGGAACTCGGGGATAGCCGAAAGAAGCCTTCCCTCGGTGATTACGATGAAGTGCCAGGGTTGACTGTTGCGGGCTGAAGGAGCCTGCATGGCCGCCTGCAGGAGGGTTTCGATTTTCTTCTCCTCGACAGGCCGGTCCTTGAAGCGACGGATGCTGCGCCGGGTCATGATGGCTTTGATCGTGTCCATACCTCTCCCTTTCGTTCGTGCGTTCACATTAGCATGAAATACCGGCTCAGACTACGATTCGATACTCACTCTGGGGTGACGGGGCTGAACCCATACCCGTAAACGTTCTCGTAGAAATCCGGCTCCCTTGTCTGAATCAGGGTTTTAATTGTTTTGAGCCGCACGACCAGACTTCCCCCCTCTTCCTGGTAGGAGCGATAGCGGTGCCCCGATCTTGACCGCCGCGCACATCCCTCGTAAGCTTTCTCAGGAACAGGATCGATGGAAAAATTGCAGGTACTTCAAGATCTGGCGGCAAAGCACGGCACTCCTCTGATCGTGGTTGACCACGAGGTTCTGC
>CAZSBH010000050.1:0-28518 GCA_964604845.1 uncultured Spirochaetaceae bacterium | reverse complement strand
TATGCTTTAGACCAAACAAGGAGGAGTAGTTGAAGTGAAACGAGCATTCAAAGTATTTGCAGTCCTAGTCTTGTTGTTGGTTGTCGCAACCGCGACCGTTTCGGCCGCGGGTAGGAGCAGTCTTCGCTTGGGCCTGGAGTTTGGAGATCCGGTGGCGGTACTGATCATTCGACCGGCTCCATTCGATTTCAAAATAGGGTATGACTTCGGGGGGAATGGCTGGCTGTTCCTGAGTGCCGATTACCGGATCGTCAGCGGCTATCAGCTCATCGATTTTCTACACCTGTTCCTCTGTGTCGGCGCGTACACGCAGATTGACTTCCAGCAGGCAGACGCACTTGAATTGGGGCTTCGCATCCCTATCGGGCTCCAGGTCTTCCTTGTGGACAATGTGATCGAGTTGTTTCTCGAGGTGGCTCCAACGGTCGGCTTCCTGCCGACGATTCAAGCCTTTCCCAGGTGGCAGGGCTATCTCGGATTCACGATCCTGGTTCCGAAGTTCTGGAAGTAAGGGATCTCAGGACCCGAAGATTCTCCGTATCCTCCCGCATGTCCCTCCCTTTCGGGGTCTCCAGGATTCCCGGTACCCGTAAAAGCCGGGAATCCTGAGACAGCAATCGGAAGCCCGGCAAACCGATCCTTCCCTTGCCGATATGCTCATGCCGGTCCTTCCCGGAAGCGAGTCCCCCTTTGGAATCATTCAGGTGGAGAGCGATCAGATACTTGCGGCCTATAATACGGTCGAATTCCTTCCAGGTAGAATCGTATCCGGAGCGGGTTCGAAGCTCGTATCCAGCTGCGAACACGTGACAGGTATCGAAGCAGATTCCAACTGGAAATCCATCGGCTTCGACCGCGGATAAAATGGCCTTGAGTTGTTCAAAGCTGGTTCCGAGGGATGAGCCTCGGCCGGCCGTGGTTTCCAATGCAATCAACACGTCTTTGCACCACGATCCTTCGTAGGCTGAACGAACACCCTTGGCCAGCCGTTCGATTCCCCTCTCTTCACCCAACCCCAGGTGATACCCCGGATGCAGTACGAGGGCAGGGATCCCCAGAGCATGGCAGCGATCGAGCTCCTGTTCGAGAGCGCAAACCGATTTCCCGTAGACCCTGTCGTCGGGGGAGGCCAGGTTGATTAGGTAGGAAGCGTGGGCCAGGACATGTTTGAACTCTCCTCTACGTTTGCGGAAAACTCGGATTTCCTCCTCTCGGAGTGGTGGCGCGGCCCAGCGCAGCTGGTTCTTGGTAAAGATCTGCACGACCTCGCAGGGAATGGACGCTGCTCTCTGAAGTGCTTTTTGAACACCTCCGGCGATCGACATGTGAGCGCCTAGTACCAGTTGATTCCTCCTCTCTGGAGTCGGTCCCAAAATCCCAAACGATTGAAACACATAGGGCCATCGGATATAGTTTCGGGGATGATTCGACCCCAGTTGCCAGCTTCTCTCTCAGGATATCGAATCCATCTGGTGGGCATCAAGGGCACCGGCATGGCCGCGCTGGCGGAGATACTGGCCGACCGGGAAGCTTGGATCACCGGATCCGATGGTCCGGAGAGGTTCTATACGGATAGAATCCTGCGGCGTTTGGGTATACCTTACTGGGAATCCTTCGATGCCGCCCATATCGATTCCGATATCCGGTTGGTCATATACTCCGCGGCCTACGAACCGAGCGAGAATCCGGAGCTTGTAGCCGCCGCGGCCAAGGGGATCCCGATGCTCAGCTATCCCGAAGCCCTCGGTCTCCTGTCTGAATCCAGCGACGCCAGCGGTGTTTCCGGGACTCACGGCAAAACCACAACGGTCGCCATGGCCGGTACGATTCTCAAGGGTTGGAAGATTCCGGCCACCGTACTGGCGGGCTCGGAAGTAGAGAGTTTCGGTGGTCGCTCGACCCTCATTCTGGGTGGGAAGTACTTCGTCGCAGAAACCTGTGAATACCGGCGGCATTTTCTGCATTTCCACCCCCAGCGAATCGTGGTGACCGGCGTGGAGGCGGACCATCTTGATTATTTCAAAGACCTTGAAGATGTGTTGAGTGCTTTCCTGAGCTACGGTATGAACCTTCCGGGAGACGGTCAACTGATCATCAATCACGATGACCGGGGCGCCCGGGAGGTTGAGAACAGGGTACGGGAAAATAGACCCGATGTGGAAATCATTCCCTACGGAAAAACAGCGCAGGGAATGTTCCGCATCGAGGAGATCGAGACAGGGTCCGGACAGACCCGGTTGCGCCTGTCCGGACTTCCGGAGCCCTTGATTCTCAGGATTCCCGGGGCTCATTCCGCCTATAATGCGGCCGCCGCAATCGCCTTGAGCACCAGCGTGCTAAAGCGGGAGGGTCGGGGGTTGACCACCGATGCAATCCATGCCATGGCGGAAGGGATAGCAGGCTTTCAGGGCAGCAGGCGCCGGAGTGAAATCCTCGGCACGGCGAAGGACGTGCTGTTCATCGACGACTACGGACATCATCCGACAGAGATTTCCAGCACTCTTGCCGGTCTGAAGAGCTTTTATCCAGGGCGTCGGATCGTCGTGGATTTTATGCCCCATACCTACTCCCGAACCAAAGCCCTCCTGGTGCAGTTCGGCACCTGCTTTTCCGATGCGGAGGTTGTGATTTTGCACCGTGTCTATTCCTCCGCCCGGGAGCAAAGGGACGGCAGTGTAGACGGGAAAACACTTCACCGCGAGGTGAGCCGCCATCATCCTCAAGTAGTTTATTTCGAAGAGCCCGGAGAATCCGTTGGGTTTCTCGAGAGCACCCTCAAACCCGGAGATTTGTTCGTTACCATGGGGGCAGGGGACAACTGGCGGGTCGGGCGAAAACTTTTTGACCGAATGAGCAAGGACGAGACATGAAGAGCATGACCGGCTTCGCCTATCGCGAGCATCGTGACAAGAAGCATAAGATCACGATTACCATGAAATCCTACAACAATCGGTTTTTGGATATCCTGATCTACCTGCCGTCGTTTCTCAATCCATTGGAGCAGAAGATCCGTGCGTTTCTGTCTAAGCGGATTTTACGCGGGAGGGTTGAGCTGTACGTGAAGGCCGTCGAGCTCGGCCAGGCTGCCCAGATCGCCGTCGATCCCTACTATGTCGAGTCATACGTCCAGGCGCTCCGGAAGCTGGCCGAAGCGGCGGGAATTCGAGAGAAAATCCGGCTGTCCCATCTTCTGTGCATCGAAGGTATGTTGCAGTCAGAGCAGTCCTTGGATTTGGATGGGTACTGGCTCGATTTTGAACCCGTTTTGGATTCGGTGTTCAAGGAGTTCGATGAACTCCGAAAGAGAGAAGGCAGGGCTACCGAAAAGGACATTGTCGGCCTGCTCGGACGGATCGAAACCGAGATTTCCGGGCTTGAGGTCGTCGCTCCACAGCTGGAAGAAAAAATCAAGAACGATTTGCGGAACCGCTTCGAGGATCTGCTTGCCAACAGAATTGATGAGAATAGGATCCTGACAGAGACGGCGGTCTTGCTGATGAAATCCGATATTCATGAGGAGCTGGTTCGAACTCGATCTCACCTGGCGAGTTTCAAGAAGATACTCCAAGAGAGAGGCCCCTTGGGAAAGAAACTTGATTTCATTTGCCAGGAGTTGAATCGGGAGTTCAATACAATCGGTGCCAAGAATCTTCTATCGGAAGTGGACAGCTCGATCGTGGTGCTGAAAGATGCTCTGGAGAAGATCAGGGAACAGTTGAGAAATGTCGAGTGAGATAAGAATCGCGGTATCGGGAAAGAGCGGCTGCGGGAATACCACCGTATCCAGACTCCTATCGGAACGGTTGGGAGTTCGACTCATCAATTATACGTTTCACGATATGGCCAAGGAGCGGGGAATCCCCTTCGAGCAGCTGTGCCTAATGGCCGAGAAAGACGACCAATACGATCGATACCTCGATCGCAGGCAGGTGGAACTGGCTTTGGAAGGCAGTTGTGTTCTTGCCTCCCGGTTGGCTATATGGCTGCTGGAACAGGCCGATTTATCGGTCTATCTGTATGCCTCCGCCAAGATTCGCGCCGGGCGCATATCCCGGCGGGAGGGTACGCAGTGGCCGCAGTCTCTACAGGATATTGAAGTACGGGATTCGCGGGATCGAAATCGCTATCTCAAATTGTACGGAATGGATATCGACAACTATGATTTCGCCGATCTCGTTGTGAACACCGAACAGGGGGATCAATTCTACGTAGTGGACAGAATTGTTGAGGCCCTCGAGGCAAAGCCATAAACTCTATTCTTGATCTTTTTCTCGATATCCTATATCTTTGCTATACAACAAAAAACTAAAGCCGAAACGCAACGCTACCGGGAGAGAAAGGGTGATTATACCTTTGGACCGACTTATTCGATACAATGACAATGTCTACACGTTAACAAATGCAATGATCAAACGAGCCACTCAGATACATCTAGCCGGGGATGAAGAGCTGGAAGTAAACAAGGGCAAAGTGGTGTCCACGGCAATCAAGCAAATACTGACAGAGAAGGTACGTTATCGGCTGGAAAGTTGATACGCTCCGAGCCCGTTATCGTCGTATTTGGCCCCACCGCGGTCGGCAAGACCGGGTTCATAGAACATCTGTTCTCCCGTTTGAGTAACATCGAAATCATCAACGCCGATTCGATGCAGGTCTATCGCTACCTGAATGTGGGCACGGCCAAACCCTCCGATCAGCTCAGAGAGAGAATTCCTCACCACCTGATCGATATTGTTGAACCCACCTTCCAGTTCAATACAGGGCAGTTCGTTCATAGAGCTGAACGCTTGTTGCCGGAGATCCGCGGGCGCGGGAAAACGCCTATCCTCTGTGGAGGAACGGCATACTATCTGCGCAGTTTCATCACCGGCCTGCCGGATTCACCGCCGGGAGACCCGAGCATCCGGCGGGAATTGAAACGAGAGCTGGAGGACGGGGGAGTGCAGCCGCTGTTGGATGAACTGGCTCGGGTCGATCCCCGCACGAGAGCCAGGCTGAAGGATCAGGATACTTACAGGATTATCCGGGCGTTGGAAGTGTATCGAGGCAGTGGCAGACCCCTTTCCTCGTATGTAATTCCAGACAAGCCCCGACAAGGGTATGTGTTTTTGCTGTTGGGATTGAAACGGGAACGGGAACAGCTTTATACCCGTATCGGAGAGCGGGTGGAGCGCATGTTCCGGGATGGATTGGTAGAGGAGGTGAAGGCCCTTTTGAGAATGGGCTTTGGGTTCGACGATCCGGGGATGCGCGGTATAGGTTATCGGGAGTTCTTCGACTTGCAGAAGGGATGTACGACCGTCGGTGGGGTGAAAGAGATGATCAAGAGGAACTCGCGGCGCTACGCGAAGAGACAAATCACCTTCTTCAGATCTCTGGAGGGAGTCGTGTGGGCGAGTCCTGATGATCTGGATGCTGCAAGCTTCCGGATCAAGGAATTCCTCGCCGAGTCGGCCTCTTGACGCTCGGCGTGCCCCCGCGCATAATTGATGAAAAGTAGATAGCAGTTGTCATTTGCGGCTGAGCAGCACTATATTGTAGCGGGCCAGCGAATCGGATTTTTCAATCTCTTAGAGATATCATTAGGAATAGACAGAAAAAATAGGAGGCGGATCTGTGCCTTGTGGAAAGAAACGAAAGCGACATAAAATCGCTACGCACAAACGCAAGAAGAAGCTTAGAAAGAACCGGCATAAAAAGAAATAGTTCATCCATCTTTGCATCCTACAGATAATTATCGTAGGAGCGCTATCATGAATTACCTGAGAAACGGTTTCGTATTTGGATGTTTGATTCTCTGCCTACTTTCAGCCGAAGGAGTATTCGCAGACAGTTTGTGGACTCCCGGTTTTGAAGGCTACCTCAGCACTAAAACTGCGGTGCAGGAGGGGGATATCGTGCTCGTACAGATCGATACTTCCACCTCACTGTCCTTCGATGCTTCGGCGAGTGATGCGAAGAATATAACTTTTGAGTTCTCCGGGGGCGAATTTGGGAATCTTTTCTCTTTTCTTCCAGCCACAAGAACCGGCGGTAATCAAACCGCCCGGGGAAAGCAGGAGTATACCCTTCAGACCGAATTTGCCGCTCGGATAACCGAGATAGACGGCACCGGGAAGGCGAGGATTGAGGGGACCCGAAGCTTCCGCCTGGAGAACAAAGAGGAGTTGGTATCGATAGTAGGGTGGATTGACCCGAGGATCCTGGGCTCTGAGCGGATCGTCTCTTTTTCCCAGCTGGCGGATGCGCGACTGCGCTTCCGTACCCTCCTCGAGCCGGCGGGAGCCACTCTTACAGCGGCGGATATCGAAGAGGTCATAGAGATCATCCAGACCCGACCTGCCGCCGAACCCGGCCAGGTGGATGCGGGTCAACCCCCCGCGGGGGCTGCCGCCGCCCCGCCCTCGGTCGAAGAGCGCAGGAGCTATCAACTGACCCAGGAGAAAAAGATCGAACTGTTCTTGAGCTACATCAACCGGATGGTCGATCTGTTGTTTCAGTAGGAATGTCATCGGAAAAGATCCTCGATACAATAAATTGCCCACAAGATCTGCACAATCTGTCCTACGTGCAGCTCGAGGATCTTGCTGAAGAGATACGCGAGCTGATCATGGAGGTGGTCAGCAAGAACGGCGGCCATCTGGCATCCAACCTTGGCATTGTCGAACTTACCCTGGCCCTCCACAGAGTATTCCGCTCTCCCCATGACAAGATCATCTGGGACGTCGGGCATCAATGCTATACCCACAAATTAATCACCGGCAGAAAAAACCGCTTCCGGACACTGCGTACCCTTGACGGCATGAGCGGCTTCCCAAAACCGGAGGAGAGCCCCCACGATATCGTCGAAACCGGTCATGCCTCAACGTCGATATCTGTAGCCCTGGGGATCCTGACCGGCCAAAAACTCATGGGCGTAGGGGGCAAGGTGTTGGCCGTGATCGGCGACGGAGCCCTCACCGGAGGGGTGGCTTTGGAAGCACTGAACCAGGCCGCGGGATTCGGCAACGATCTGATCATCGTTCTGAACGACAACAAGAAATCGATCAGCGATAATGTCGGAGCAATCTCGTATTACCTGAGCCGATTGACCGCAACCCGATTGTATCAAAGTTTCAAGAAACGGTTCGACAGAGCCGTGGAACAGATCCCCTGGATGGGGCGGGATTTGCTGCTGGCCATCTACCGTTTGAAAAAGGGACTCAAAGCCCTCTTTTTTCGAGAAACCCTGTTCTCCGATTTAGGTTTCGAGTACTTTGGCCCCATAGATGGGCATAACCTCCGGCTGCTGGTGCGGATCCTGAAGGACGTGAAAAAGCTCGACAAACCCTCCGTGGTTCACATCTGTACGGTCAAGGGCAAGGGTTATGTCCCCGCCGAGGGAGATCCCACTCTGTACCATGGGGTATCGCCGTTTTCCATAGTCGACGGTAAGCTGGAAACCAAGGATTCGCCCACGTTCACGGAAGCCTTCTCCGGAGCGATCGCTGATCTCGCTCAAGAGGATGAGCGGATTGTCGCCATCACCGCCGCTATGGCCGATGGTACGGGTTTGAGACTCTTTCAGGCCCGTTTCCCGGATCGTTTTTTCGATGTCGGGATCGCCGAGCAGCATGCCGTGACCTTCGCTTCGGGTTTTGCCCGGGTTGGGCTAAAACCTGTGGTCGCGCTGTACTCGACCTTTCTTCAACGCGCCGTCGACCAGGTGATCAATGATGTCGCTCTGCCCAATCTGCCCGTCGTGTTCGCGATCGATCGGGCAGGGATAGTCGGATCGGACGGAGAAACCCACCAGGGCACCTTCGATATCGCCATTTTTCGCAATATTCCCGGTCTGACCGTCCTGGCACCGAGCACTCAGAGGGAGATGGAGCTGATGCTTCGCTACGCTCTGGCAAAGGGCGGACCGGTGATGATCCGATACCCCAAAGCTCCCTGCTGTCCGCCCCAATCCGGGTGCGAGCAGCCTCTCCTGGAGGGACGGGGGGCCATGGTCAAACAGCAGAAGGGCGAGGTGTTGGTCGTTAGTTTCGGAGCGCTGATCCAAGAGGCAATCGAGGCTGCGGAGCTTCTCGGCAGATTGAAAATCCGCACCGACGTGTACAACCTTCGTTTTATACAGCCGCTGGATCTTGATTATCTCGTTTCCCTTTTTTATCGATATCGGATGGTTTGCCTGGTTGAGGAAGGATGCCGCTGTGGCGGGATCGGCGAGCAGATCGCCGCAGAATTGAAACGCCGCGGCGTCGTAGTTCCCTTTCTTCATCTTGGATTTCCCCAAAAATTCATTCCACAAGGATCGAGGCGAGAGCTTCTCGGGGTTTATGGGCTGGACGGCCGCACAGTTGCCGTAGCTGTAGAACAGGCCTTGGCCTCGGCTGATCGCCTTATACCTTCGGCGCCGCTGCACACATAATCACTATCCCAATGAGTGAATTCTTTTTCGAATCCTATTTAGACAAGTATTCTGCGGATGGGACGCTGGACTGCGGATGCGGTCGGCAGCACCGTCTTGGAGCAAAACGGGTCCTGCTCGGTGATGGTGTATTAGAAGGATTGCCGGATCTTGCAGCGCAGATGTATGGATCTGGGTCCGCCATCTGGGTGTTGAGCGACGAAAACACGGAAATCGCGGCAGCCGCGCGTTGCAAAGAATCGCTGTCCCGGTTTCAGCTCTCCCAGACGGTGCTCCCCGCCCGTCCTCGACCCCGCACTACTCCCGAACTGATCCAGACTTTGGCCGCGGATGCAGGCGGTGCCTCACCGGATCTGATATTGGCCGTCGGGGGCGGGACGATCAGCGACATAGGGAAGATGGTATCCAAGTTTGTAGGTGTTCCGAACTGGTGCATAGCAACCGCGCCCTCGGTGGATGCCTACAGCTCCGGCACCTCGGCTCTGAAGCTAAAGGGCGGTCACAAGACACAGCCTGCTCGGCCTTCGGAGTTGATTTTCGCCGACCTGGCCGTGTTGGAGCAGGCTCCGGAGTTGCTTTTTTTGTCCGGGATCGGCGACCTGCTGGCGAAGTACCTGTCCTATCTGGATTGGAAGCTATCCGCCCTGATCACCGGCGAGTACATCTGCGGAGAAACGGCGCAGCTTTGCCTGGATTCGGCTCGTCAGGCGATTCAAGCGGTAAAAATACGGACAGACGACAGAAAAGCCGCCACACGTGCTCTCACCGACGCAATCCTGACCTCGGGGTTTGCCATGCAGACTCTTATCAGCTCCCGACCGGCTTCCTCCGCCGAGCATACGATCGCCCATTTCTGGGAGATCGCCGGTGCTGTCGGGAATCCCGCCCTCGAGCTTCACGGTTTGCTCGTAGGCTTGTCCTCTAGAATCCTGCTGGAGGGCTATTCGGAGTTCTACGGGGGTCCGGCGGCTTTTGAATTCGACATGGAAGAGCGCTTGTTCTCCTTGACCGCTGAACCCCCGTGGGAGCAGACCCTCGTAGCCGAGATGGATCCGTTTCGTGGACAGATCAAGGAGGAGATGTCGAAGTCTGTTATTGATGCAGAAGTCTCGAGGCTTCGCTTGGAGCGGATCCAAAATAACGCAGGATCGATCACCGACCTGGCCGGTGGGATGCTCGCGGAGTTAGAGGAGTCGGTTGACCTGCTTACCGGCGTCTCTTTTCCCTTCAATCTGGCGGAATATCAAATCGATCCGAAGCAGGCGCTTCTGCCCATTCGCTACATACGCTGCCTGCGCAACCGCTACGGTACCTTCAACCTGATACACGAAGTCGGCGCCGATGATCGGATTTTCAGCGTTTTTGAAAAGCGAGTCCCCCTGATCAGGTAAAAAAAAGGGGATGCCCGGTTTCCTGGGCATCCCCCATGCTTATCGGTTCTGTCTGGATAGCTACTCGGAGACGGGTTCCTCTTTGGCATTGGAGTACCAGATATCGTTGCGGGCAACCTGATTGTCCGTGCCTCCGATGATCCAGAGCTTACCCTTGAAGCTGACCATTTGATGGCCGATTCGGCCGACAAAATCCGCGGATTCGGTGGCCTGTTCCCATTCTGCACCGTCTTTGGTGTACCAGACGTCGTTTAACGCTCCGTAACCTTCTGCGTATCCGCCGGTAACCCACATTCTGCCCGCATATACCGCAGCCTCGTGAAGCATGCGGGGTCTGAATCCGCTGTCTGCGAGGTCCACGACTTCTGTCCAGGTAACTCCGTCGGGGGAGGACCAGACATCGGCAAAACGGGTGGATCCCCTCTGCCCGGCGATGATCCACATCTTGTCCTTGAAGGTTACGAGTTGATGCATGTCCCTGGCAGGAAAGGCGGCTTCGTGGATCTCTTCGGTCCATACCTTCCCGTCCTTGCTGGACCAAACGGAACGTCCGGTGGAAGTCGATCCGTAACCTCCGATTACCCAGATCTTGCCCTTGAATACCGTGACCTGATGATTGACCCGCTCGGGAAAGGGTTCCTTTATATCCACCTCGGTCCAATAGATCCCGTCTTTCGAAGTCCAGATATCGTTTTTATACTCGTACATCCCGCTCTCCCCGCCGATCAGCCACAGCTGCCCCTTGTATTCGACGACCTGGTGATTTCGACGCGGGGAGAAGCCCGGGTTTTGCGTTGCTCTGGTCCAGGATATGCCGTCGTCGCTGTACCAGATATCGTTGAAGTAGTCGAGGTTTGTCGACGAACCGCCGATGACCCACAGTTTTCCTTTGAACACTACAGACTCGAAACCGAAGCGGCCGGAAAATCCCGCGCTGCCAACGGCTTGGGACCAGGTCGGGTCGAGGGGTCTCCGGATCACCTTCAGATTGTAGGTGGTCGTTGTTGCTCCGTCCTGGGCAGTGACGGTGACCGTGACATCGGCTTCTGAATCCTCAGGCAGGACAATCGGCTCCACGGAGCTCCCCGACGGGATGGTTTTCCCAGCTACGGCCACGGTTGCCACCAGGCTGCTCGTTTCAGGCGTCAAGATCACCGTGTCCATCGTATTGGGGATGGAAATTTCGTAATCGGTGATGTTCCTCGAGAACTTCGGCGCTACCGAAGCGCCCTCGTTTAGCCCGATGGCGGCCAGGCTGGAATCCCGATCCGGCTCTGCTCTCTGGATGACAACGGTATAGACTGTTTTGGTTGTTCCGTCCTGGGCTGTGGTCACGATATCAACAGATGTGATCAGTTCAGCCCCCAGTTCTATCGGCGCGGATTCTTTGCCCGAAGGCACGGCTTTTCCCTGTACCGTGACCGTAGCGACAGGGCTGTTCGTTGTGGGTGTGAAGGTCAGGGCCTCCGGTTGATAGGGGACGCTGATGCGGTAGCCGGTGACGTCTGTGGAAAACGTAGGCGTCAGCACGGTACCCTCACTGACCGTTAGTCCAGCCAGACTGGAATCCCTGTCCGGCTCGGCTCTCTTCACATTCAGAGTATAGGTTCGCGTGGTCACTCCGTCCTCTGCGGTTACGACAATGCTGATCGCATTCACCTCACCGGCCCGCAGCGCTACCCCTGCGGCAGCGTTTCGCGCCGGGTAGTTCCTGCCGTCGATCATGATGCTGGCGTAGGTGCTTTCCGCGTTGGGACGGATAGTCAATTCCCCGATCGCATAGGGCACTTCTTCGGCGGAATAGCTCTCGACCTCCGTCGAGAAACCCGGCGAAAAGGCCACATTGTCTCCAAGAGTCAGAGAGGCAAGATTCGGGTTGGTCTCCGCTTCCCGTACCTTGACGACAAACTCCACCTCCGTTCCGTCTTCCAAGACGAGCAGGTATTGGACGGGACGGCGGAAGTCGTTTGCCGTGGCCCCGTTTGCCTGCGAAATCGTGCTGCCCTGACTGCGCACGTACACCGATGCACCTTCCGGTGCAATGTAGGTGGCGATCATCGAGCTGACCCTGGTTCCAGGAGGTACCACTAGGGTGACAATCTTTGCCATCCAGTCGACCGCCCCCACCACGTCTTTGCTCAACGATGGATTATCCGCTGCCGAGAAGATGTACGAGCTGAACGACTGTTTCCGGGCCTTGGCGCCGGCACAGCCGAAAATGAGAAGCACCATCAGCAGGAGCACACCGGTCTGTGCTCCCCGTTTCAACCAGTTAGAGTTTCCCATCAATCGTTCCTCCTGTTTTTAAGAAAGCTTACTCTTTTACTGATCGGCAGATGCCCCGTTTGTAATGACTTCGGTGGTGGTTTGTTTTCTGCAGGGAAAGAAATGATTGGATATGAAAGAGAGCGCCCGATGGGAATCGAACCCACATCATAAGCTTGGAAGGCTTAGGTAATAGCCATTATACGACGGGCGCCTGCCAGCCTCGCTATAGTCCATCAATGCGAGGCGGGTGTAATATAGCAAAGGACCGGTGGAAAAATCAAGTGCTTGCCGAAGCACCGCGGTTTCGGCTATCTTGATTTTTGCAAGCCCAATGGGTTGAAGCGGCTATACTGAGGGAAGGATTGTATGGGATCACGGGGAGAGGTTTTTTCGACACACATTACGGCGGGCAAACGGACGTACTTCTTCAATGTGAAGGAAAATCGGCACGGTGATGTGTTCCTGAATCTGGTGGAGAGCAAGAAAAACGAGGATAGCGAATTTGAGCGGCATTCGATTATCGTTTTCCAGGAAGATCTCGAAAATTTCCTGGTCGGTTTCAATCAAGCCGTAAAGTTCATTCGGGAAAAGAAATCTTAAAACTTCTCCGATGGATCGGGGAAACACCATATCGGTTAACCTTCATCCGGTGCATGCGCGTCGGATAGCCCTTGTGGATCTCGAAGCCGTAACGGGACTCAAGTTCGGAATAGGCGATCATCCAGAGATCCCTCTCGGTCTTGGCCAGGATGGATGCGGCCATGATGGCATGGTTTTGCTGATCCCCCCGCACTATAGCCCGAGCAGGCAGCGGGCAGTCAGGAACGAACAAACCGTCGACCAGAACGAGATCCGGAATCGGATAGATGTACACCAAGGCTCGGCTCATAGCCAGGAGTGTCGCCCGGTGGATATTCAACCTGTCGATCTCCTCAGGCCAGGCCCAACCGAGGGCCCAGGCATCGGCCTGATCTTTGATCAATTCCGCGGCCCGGCTGCGCTTTTTCGGTGTGAGCATCTTCGAATCTGCAAGCACGGCGAGCAGGCGATTCGAAGCCCGATCGGGCAGCACGACCGCGGCAGCGGTCACAGGCCCGGCGATGGGTCCCCGTCCCGCCTCATCTATTCCACATATCCCCATGAGACCATGATACCGGTACAAGAGAGCTGCTGTACAGAGGAGGATGATCGACAGGGGAAATGGGATGCGATTTCGACCTCTCGGTTGTCGGCGGGGTTGATCGGGTCAAAATGACCCGATGGTCAATTTGACCCAATCGGTAATGCATCTGAATCCAATCATTGGGATAAACTAGAAAATTTAAAGGTAAACTTTAAAAATTCAGGTTTCTCCAATGGTACTGGGACCTACTTCAAAATTGCACTTGCAGGGCATACGGTATTATCAAACTTGACTAATTCGTTGCTCGAGTGCTACAATGTCTTCAATATTACTCTATCTGGCTGGGAGGGTAGGTGCATCTACGAGCTATAGAGCTTCTCGGTTTCAAATCCTTTCCCGATAAAACCCGTATCGATTTTGCCCACGGTATCACCGCTCTGCTTGGTCCCAATGGTTGCGGGAAGAGCAACATCGTCGATGCCATTAAATGGTCCGTGGGCGAGCAGTCCGCCAAGGCGCTCCGTGCGGACAAAATGGAAGATATCATTTTCAATGGAACCGAAAACCGCAAAGCCCTAAGTATCGCCGAAGCAAACCTGACCATGGCCAATGACAGCGGTCAACTCCCCCTGGACGCCGCCGAAATCACCATCAGGAGGCGGCTGTACCGGTCCGGGGAGAGCGAGTACTTCATCAACACCGTGTCGGCGCGGCTCCGTGAAATCAGAGAGCTGTTTTTTGATACGGGAATAGGGAAATCCGCCTACTCGATTATGGAGCAGGGCCGGATCGACCAGATCCTTTCCACCAAGCCGGAGGAGCGCCGCTACGTTTTCGAAGAGGCCGCAGGAATCACAAGGTTCCGAAACAAAGGTCAGGAAGCGGAGCGTAAACTCGAAAAAACCCAGGAAAACATGCGCCAGGTAGAAGGAATCCTGGGGGAAGTCAAACGGAGCTACGATACCCTTAAAACCCAGGCCGAAAAAACTGAAAGCTACCGAAGTCTGAAGGAGCAGATTTTCCAGATGGAGCTGGACATCCAGTTGCTCAGGCTGAAAGATTTCCTGGAGCGGCAGGAAAAATGCGAACAACGGCTGGCTGAGCGCAACAAAGGAAAAATCGCCCTGAAAGAGGGAATAGATTCGATCCGGGAGAATATGGAGCAGAGCATCGATCAGGTGAACACCATGGAGTCCCATCTGATCGAAAACCAAAAGAAACTCTACCAGATAGATTTGGAGAGAAACAGTAGAGAGGGTCAGATCACGATGCTCGGAGAGCGGAGTGAAGAGATCGAACAGCAGATCGCTTCGGAGCAGGACAGAGCCCGCTCGATTGAAAAGAAGATCGAGCAGGCCCGGACCGAGATCTCCCGCCGACAGCTGGAACTGGCGGAGTTGGAGTCTCTAATTGCGGACGTGGAAAAAAACATTCGCGGTTTCGAAGAGGATATTGACCGTTTTGAGGGTGTGATTGAGGAAAATGACAATACCATTCAGAGTTTGCGCGAGGCGGCGGTGTCCCTCGAGGCGAAAGTAGAAGCGCTGCGCCTCGATCTGCGTGCTTTGACCGATGACATTGTAACCCAACTGGATCAGAGACTGAAGGAACTGGGGTATTCCGCCCAGGATCGGGAGCGGATCGAAACCAGGATACAGTCGATAGTGGAGGGCCTGCGAATACAGTTGCGGGGACGATCGGAGCTGCTCAACGACTACCGATCCCTATCCGACCTGGGAAGCGGAGAGCAGGATCAACTTCTCGATACTCTCGATCAGCTCCTCGAGGAGTCCCTTGCCAAAACCGACGAGCTGACGGATCTCTTCGAGCAGTACCGGCGCTGCACACCGGTATTCCTGGAAGAATTCCTGGCACCCGAGGGGATTATCACCCGAAAGCGGGATCTGGACGACAAAATCACGGAAAACATCCGGGAAAGAACGGAAAAGCGAGAAACCGCCGAGGCTCTAAGATTGGAGAATCAAAACCTAAATACGAAAGTCGGTGAATACCGGCGCACCCTCGAAGAGCTGCGGGTCAATCGTGCCCAAACCCACACCCGGAAATTGAGCCTGGAGAACGAAGTCGAGCGCCTCCGGGAGCAGATCTCTGATCAAGAAATGCAGCTTACCGAAAACACCCAACAAATCGAAGATTCCAAGAAGCGCTTGGCGGAAACCGAAGCCCAGATCGCCAAACTGCAGAAGCAGAGAAGCAGCCTGGAGGAGGAGAACCGCAAAACGAAAAAAGAGCTGTCCAGGCTGGAGAAGGAGATCAGCAGCAAGAACAACAATCTGGTGAGTACCGAGAAAGAGCTCAAGAGCAAGCTGGCGGAGCTCGAACAGGAACAGGTCAACCTAGAGCAGGCACAGATTGAGCTTGCCGAGACAAAGGCGGAAATCCGCAATCTGTACAGTAATTTCAGTGAGCAGCATTCCCGCGATTTAACTGAGTTCGAGTCTCGAATTTATGAGGTCGATCGGCCGTTGAAAATCTTGAGAGTCGACCACACCGAGTTGCGGGACAAACTCCGAAAATTGGGTCAGGTAAACCTGATGGCCCCCGAGGAGTTTCGTGAGGTGAGTGAACGGTATCATTTTCTCACCGGACAGCTCGACGACCTGCGCCAGGCGTCGAATGACTTGAAGAAGATCACCCAGGAGATTCGTAGTGAATCCTCGGAGGTGTTCCTCGATACGTACAACACGATTCGGAAGAACTTCCACCTGATGTTCCGGAGGCTTTTTGGCGGAGGACGGGCAGAGCTTAAGTTGATGGACCCTGACAGCGTCCTGGAGTCGGGAATCGATATTTATGCTCAGCCCCCGGGGAAGAAGCTGGAGAACATCACCCTGCTTTCGGGCGGAGAGAAATCCCTGACCGCGATAGCTCTGCTGTTCGCCTTCTTCATGGTCAGGCCGTCGCCTTTTTGCATCCTCGATGAGATCGATGCGGCTCTGGACGATCAAAATATAAGCCGATTCGTCCATGTACTCAAGGAGTTTGCCGGGAAGTCCCAATTCATAATCGTCACCCACAACAAGAAGACCATTGCCTGTGCCGACACCCTGCTCGGTGTAACAATGGAAGAGTCCGGGATTTCAAAGCTCGTGACCGTCCGTCTGGAGAACAGGATCGAGGAGAAGAGCTACGCGTAAACTGTCCGCACTGTGGGAGAGTCTTCGTAAGATTCCTGAGAAGACGACGATGATCATCGTGTTCGCCGGGCTGTTCGTCCTATCCGTTCTGATCACGATCACAATCTTGAGTTCCGGGCGAAGCGGTGCTTCAAGGCAAGTCCCGGTCTCCTCGATCGAGCAGATCGTCGACGAATTCTCTGCTCCGGGGTCCGAAGACCCCGGCACTCGCCGGCGGGCGGGAACAGCTTCTGGAACCGAAGATCTTCTGAGCGTTCAGGACTTGATCCTGCCTATGAGCTTGCAGGGGCATGGTGCCGGGCAATACTTTTTGCGTCCAAAGTTGGAGCGCTGGGGGGATGAACAGGTCAATCGATATTGGATTCCTCTGGAAGAATTAGCCCTGGATCTTGTACGCAAGGAGAACGATCGAAGGATTGAGATGATGTTTGAAGAAATTCCTTGAACAGGGGAGTTTCTTGGGAGGGGAACGAAAATGAAATCACCAAGACGTTTTCTGTGGGCGTCGGTCTGCATGTCCTTTGTCGTCTTGATCGGCTGTCAGAGTGCGGGACCCCGAATGGATGCACAAGAAGCTGCCGCTGTTCCGGCGGTTGCCGGTAATAGTACACGTGTCGCGATGACTCTACCCAGACCGGTCGTTCCGGAGGCGGAGCCGCTCGTATTGAACCGTCAACTCCCGGAGCCGCGTGTAGTTGATGTCCTGACCAGCTACTCTATTCCAGAAGCGAGCCTGGATCAGGAAACTCCTGTCAGCGAATCCGGTTTTCATCTTCCCGAGCCTGAGGTGGTCGAGGTCATTGCCTTTGAAACACCCTATTTCCGGAAGATAGACAGGGGCTTTCCAATCCCCGCAAGGATACAGAACCCCGACCGGAATGGGGCCGCCGGGCGCGGTGAATCAGCCTCCCAAGCTGCCCAAACCCCCGTCCCGCCGCCTCCGGTGCCGCAGAGTCCCGTGCCGAAAGCAGAACCTAAAAGGATCGCCGCCTCTGTGGCCGCCGACCCCGCCCCGGCTAGGGAAGAAGTGGAAGAGATGCATCGGGAGATATTGGCCCGGCGGGGCGACCAAATCGGAATCGACCTGGAGGGCAGCGGCTGGCTCTACCTCGGCTCGGAGCCGGGGAGCGGGAAGGGGATAGATTATCTTTCCAGCCAATATTCTCAAGCCAAGTCTTCCTTCAGCTTCAAAGCTGTTGAGTATGGGCCGTATACGCTGTCCTTCCAATTCCAGGACAACCAGAACGCGGTCCTTCGCAACCAGATCGTTCATATCGAAGTGCTTCCCGACGATGAGTTCCGCGCAGCCCTTGAACTGCAGCAGCAGGGTTTGGCCCCTCAACAGACGGCGGTGACGGAGCCCGAGCCGGGCCCGCGGATCGAAAAAGCGGAAACACTGTTCGGCCTTGGCGAGTATGAACTGGCGCTGATCGAGTTCACACGGAACATGCGCAGCAGCGACCCCTATCTGAATGACAGACTGGCTGCCTGCTATGAAGCGACCGGGGAGCATTTGGCGGCCGTCAAGTTCTTCAGGGAAAATCTCTCCCTGTCCGGAGAATACGGGGACCGAGCCGCCTTGGGTATGATCCGCGCCGGGGTTGCCCTTAAGGACCCGCAGCTGCTCACCGAGGTCCTGCCTTCGCTCTTTACTCTGGAATCGCGGGAGATTGGCGGCGCGCTGATCGAAGTCGCCCGATTTCAAGTCGAATCAGGGCGGTATGAAACGGCTATCGAGGCGTTGAGACAGTATATTAACCGTTATCCCGACGGAAGGCAGCTCGACGAGGTGTACTACCGGCTCGCCTTCATCTATGAGGTGAATTCGCCGTACCGGAATCTCGAGTTGTCCAGGGATTACTACGGGCTACTCTATGAGAACTTTCCCGAGAGCCCGTACGCCGAGCTCGCGGGGAAGCGCCTCGACTATCTGGATCGACACTTCTTCCTGGTTCAGTGACAGTTGTGCGGTACGACGGGGGGTCAATAGTCGTTGACAAGGGTTCGGAATAACAGTATATATTCATGAACGTTTATGCTGGAACGAATTTCGGACAAGCTTTCAGATATAGTACGGCAGGTTTCCGGCAAGGCTCACATCTCGGAGAAGAACATCCAGGATGCAATCAGCGAGATAAAACTGGCCTTGTTGGAGGCGGATGTCTCCCTACGGGTGGTTCGCAGATTTGTCAACCGGACGACCGAGGAGGCTCTGGGGGAAAAGGTTCTCCGATCCGTAGCCCCCGGTCAGCAGTTTGTAAAGATCGTTCATGATAAGCTTGTCCAGCTTCTCGGGGACAGCCGGCAGGAGCTGAAGCTCAAGGGTCCGGACACCCGATCGGTGATCCTGTTGCTGGGCCTGCAGGGTTCGGGAAAGACAACGACAGCGGCAAAGCTGGCGGTCCATCTGAAAAAAGCAGGACGAAAACCACTGCTGGTGGCCGCCGACCTGGTGCGACCTGCTGCTGTGGAGCAGCTCTCCATTCTGGCTGATCAGGGCGGTGTGGGGATATACAAGAGCTTTGAGAAGAATCCGGTCAAGGTTGTGACCAGCGGCTTGCAGTTCGCTGCCAAGCAGCAGTACGACACCGTGATCATAGATACATCGGGACGGCTTCAGATCGACGCCGGGATGATGAAAGAGATTCAGGCGGTTAAAAGAGCAGCCGGGCCGGATGAGCTTCTCCTGGTAGCGGATGCGATGACCGGCCAGTCAGCCGTGGATATCGCCAAAGCTTTTGACGAGCAGCTCGAGCTTACCGGGGTGATCCTGAGTAAGTTTGATTCGGATACCCGAGGCGGTGCCGCTCTTTCGGTCAAGAGCATCACCGGCAAACCGATTAAGTTCGTCGGAACCGGTGAAAAGCTCGACGAGCTGGAACCATTTTATCCGGAGCGCATCGCCACCCGAATTCTCGGTATGGGGGATGTGGTCAGCCTGGTTGAGAAAGCCCAGGAGACGATCGATGTCCGGGAAGCGGAGCAGCTTCAGGAGAAGATCGCCAAGGCGAGCTTTACCCTGGAGGATTACCTGGATCAGTTCAGGCGGGTGCGAAAGATGGGAAGCCTCCAGTCCCTGGTGGAGATGATCCCGGGAGCCCGGGGCGCCATCGATGAAAGCCAGCTCGACGGTCAGGAGATGAAACGCGAGGAGGCGATCATTCTTTCTATGACCCGGCCGGAGCGGCGAAACCATCGTATTATCGGCCCGAGCAGAAGGAAGCGTATTGCCAGAGGAAGCGGCACAGCTGTTTATGATGTGAACAAGTTGTTGAAAAAATTTGAGAAAGTTCGTTTAATGATGAAAAAAATGGCTAGAAGCAAGAAGGCGCAATCCGCTTTCCTGTCTCAGCTTGGTCAAGGAACATCATAAGAAACTTTCGTTAGAGCAGGAGGTATACATTGAGCGTGCGCATTAGATTGAAACGGTTTGGAACAAAACGCAGACCCTATTACCGAATTGTGGTTATGGACTCGCGAAGTCCGAGAGACGGCAGGACGATCGAAGAGGTAGGATTCTACCACCCGATCGAGATAGAGGAAAAACAGATCCAAGTCAAGGAGGAGCGTGTTCGCGATTGGTTGAACAAGGGGGCGCAGCCCAGCGATACCGTCAGGAAACTTCTGAACAACATCAATTTCCGAATTAAGTAGCTCAAGGCAACGACTACTAGAAAGAGGAGGCGCCCGTGGAAAAGGAACTTGTGGAATACATTGCCAAGTCTTTGGTGGATGATCCGAGCGCAGTCATAGTGAATATGGTCGAGGGTGAAAAATCGACGATCCTCGAGTTGAAAGTTTCCGAAGGTGATATCGGTAAGGTTATCGGCAAGCATGGCCGGATAGCCAAGGCGATTCGAACCATTCTTAGTGCTTCTTCGACCAAATCGGGAAAGAGGGTTGTGCTGGAAATACTGGACTGAAGTACTGCTGTCGATCACAGATTAGTTCGAATGTTTGCTAAACCACTTTCTGAACTGCTCGCAGTTGGGCAGATCAAGACCAGTCATGGTCTCAAAGGATACCTGAAGGTAAAGAGCCTGTCCGGCGAGTTTGAGCATCTTCTTAAACTGAAAAACGTTTACATCGGTGCTGCCGGTAAATTATCGGCCTTTGAAGTAGAAGATGTACGGGCAGTGGCCGGTGCCGTCCTCTTGAAGCTATTGGGCATCGATCATCGGGAAGCCGGCGAGGCTTACCGCGGACAGACCGTGTGGGCCGATCGTCGGGACGCGAGCCCCCTGGGTGACGAGGAATATTACGTCGTGGACCTCCAGGGCTGTCAGGTGTTTCAAAGGGGTAGTTTGATCGGCCTTGTGGTGGCCGTGCCCGAAGGAAGCGGCGGGGAATTCCTGGAGGTGGAATCGCTGACCGGAGAGAGGCTGATTATTCCCTTCTCCAGATATTTTGTAGGCAGGATTGAGGTGGGAGAGCAGCGTATCGAGCTCACCGAGGAGTACGAGCTTCCGTGATCTTTCATATATTGACCTTGTTTCCGGAGATATTTGAAGGCTACAGTCGTTGCTCCATCTTGGCCAGAGCGGTGGAACAGAAGCGGGTTCGGCTCGATCTGATCAATATCAGAGATTTCGCTCTGGACAAGCATAAAACGTGCGACGGCGCCACCTATGGCGGTGGGGCGGGAATGGTGCTCAAACCCGAGCCGCTGGCCGAAGCCTTGGAATCGGTACCCGGGGTTAGAGAGAAGTCACCGGGGGATCTTCGGGAAGACGCCGACGGTCTGAACCGGATAGAGGGCGAGGATTCGACACGGGTAGTTTATCTTACACCCTCCGGCAAATTGTGGTCTCAGGGCATGGCCCGGCAGATTGCAGAAGAACAGAAGGTGGCGATAATCTGTGGCCGTTACGAAGGCATCGATCAGAGGGTCATCGATCTGTTTGTAACCGATGAGATTTCCGTCGGCGATTATATCCTGAACGGTGGAGAAGTCGCCGCGATGGTTGTTGTCGACACGGTCGTGCGGCTCATTAAAGGGGTAATCAAGGAGCAATCCTTGGCGGAGGAGAGTTTCGCAGAAGGGTTACTCGAATATCCTCAGTATACGCGGCCGGCGGTGTTTCGCGGCTATGGCGTTCCTGAGGTATTGCTGTCCGGTCACCACGCCGAAATCGAGCGCTGGAGAATGGAGAGAAGCGTTGAAAAAACACGACGTTTTCGGCCGGACATGCGGTGGGATGGTACAGACAACAAGATAAACGAAAATACAGGGAAGAGGAGAAGAAGATGGATAAGGTAAGAGCAATCGAAGCCGAACAGATTCGCGGTGATTTGCCTGAGTTTTCAATTGGGGATACGGTGAAAGTCCACTACAAGATTGTCGAAGGAAAGAATGAACGAGTTCAGGTGTATGAAGGCCTTTGTATCGCGATCAAGCGCTCCGGGATCCGCAGGACATTCAAGGTACGAAAGATCTCCTACGGTGTCGGAGTGGAGAGAACCTTTCCATTGAACTCTCCGAGGATCCAAAATATCGAGATCAGTCGACGAGGAAGAGTGCGCAGAGCCAAACTGTACTACATACGCGATCGGGTCGGGAAGTCTGCGAAAGTCGCCGAGCTGATTCGGAAGAAGCCGGCCAAAGAGAGCACTGAGAAAAAGACCTGATACTGCAGGGAGAGATGCTGCCAACCCCTATTGACCTTAAGCTCAACGTAACCGCCAGATCGGAGCTTCACCTGCGATCTGGCGATTTTATTTCTGTAAAGGTAATCAAACACCTAACTGGGAATCAGTGGGCCGTGGGTATCCGCGGGCGGGTGATCCCCGCATTCTCGAAGGTCAACCTGGCTCCAGGTCAGCTGCTGCGGGCTCTGGTGACGATCCAACACGGTCGGATAACCTTGAAAATGACCGCGGAACAGCCAACCCCGATTCAAGATCTGCTTGTCCGTCAAGGGATACAACCAGACAAGGTTATGGAACAGATCCTGACCAGCTTCCTGCGCAGCGGAATAGCGGCGGCACCTGAGCGTCTGCTTCAGGTACGCCAGCTGTTGGAAAAGATGAAGCTCGACCCAAAGAAGTTCTCCCGCATCATCGCTCTCATCCTTGAAAAGGGGATCGATCCGCGATCCCGATCTTTGGTGCAGCTGTTACCCCTGCTTGGGTACGGGGAACAGGAGTCAGGGAAAAAGGAGGGCAGGAAGAGGCGGATGCCCCCGGATCCGGAGGACGTAGTGCAGGAGCTGCGGTCGGCGGTTGGGGAGCCGGCAAGTGCGGAGGGCAGCAGCCTCCAGGTCTTCAACCATCTACGGGGTTCCGAGGCAACCTGGGTCATTATTCCTTTTGACTACTCCTACGGATCCTCCGGCCGTATCTACGGCAGCCTACGCCTGCGCTACGACCCCTGGCGAAAACAGACCGACCGCCTGATCGTGGTGGCTCGAACCGAATCGGGTAGAAAATGGTCTTTCGCACTGCAAAAGAGCCCGGAGGAGGACCTAGAACTGTCGATCTTCGCTGATCCTGTTGACGGGCGACGCAAAGTAAAGGCGGAAGTGGAAGGTTTACGGCTAAAATTACAAAACCTCGGCGTAAAAATTGACGATACTATACGTGAAGACAAAAAATTCGATGGCTTTACAACGCCCTGGGAGGACCTTTCCTATCGTAACGTAGATACGGTACACTGACTCAAGTCCAATGGAAAAAGCGGCGGCGATACAGTACACAGAAAATCTTCCTGCTCCGATCATTCTTGCCACGGGTAAGGGTTTGCTGGCGAAGCGGATCAAAGAGATCGCCCTGGAACAGGGCATTCAGATCGTGGATCAGCCGGAGCTGGCGGATGCTCTGGTCGAACTTCCCCTCGGGAGCCTGATTCCCGAGGAATTTTACAGAATTGTCGCCGAAATCCTGGTATTTGTCCAACGGGTAGGATAATAGACGTATGAAAACGATAAAGGTTAGTAATTTACATCCCGGAACGAAATTCGACCAGCCGGTCTTTATCGAGGGTAATAATGTCCTCGTTCCTGCGGGGGTGGCGATCAAAGACAAGGACATAGAGCGTCTGAGTCGTTGGGATATCGACGAGGTCTTCACCGAAGGAAACGAGATCGTCGGGGCGGCGGCAGAAGCGGCGGCCAAACTCAAGGAGTCACCTACTTGGCTGCCTCCGAGGGAAGAGAAATACCTCAAACTCTACCGGAGTGCCGTCGAGAAGGTAGATGCCATCTTCCAGGACATTGCCGACGGGACCTACCTGAATCACGAACTCATAGATTCTTTGGTCAAAGATATGCTGGATATCCTGCGGCAAAGCAAGAATGAGATGATCCAATTGATACTTCTCGGCGAGTGGGTGGAGAGGCGACTTTCTGTCAGTGCCGTAAACTGTATGATTATTTCTGCTGTGATCGGTAATACCATGAGACTCGCATCTCACAGACTGCTCCAGCTGTCAACCGGAGCGCTGATGCACGATGTGGGAATGCTGAAGGTTGAAAAGGGAATTCTGGAGAAACAAGGTAAGCTGTCCAGCGAGGAGTTGACGCAGATCCGGACGCATCCGGTGACGGGGTACCAGATCATCTCTAAAGATCTGAGGTACCCGGAAGAAATCGCCATGGTGGCTTTGCAGCACCACGAACACTGGGACGGGCGGGGCTACCCTCGAAGTCTGAAAGGGGAGGACATCACCCTGTTCGCCAGAGTTGTAACGGTGGCTGATGCCTATGAGGCCATGGTGAGCGAGCGACCCTACAGGAACTCGATGATCGGCTATTCCGCAATGAAGAACGTTCTCAGCGACAACGGCCGGCATTTTGACCCCCAGGTTCTCAAGTCGTTTCTTGAAAGTATGGGAGTCTTTCCGATTGGCAGCATCGTGCAGCTCAACAATTCGAGCATCGGCCGGGTGGGTGAAAACCACGCCGAAGCTCCCCTCCGTCCCAAGGTCGAACTCCTTATCGATGAGTTCGGAAACCAGATCGAAGGAACAGAGATAGTTGATCTGCTGGGTAAGAAGAATCTCTTCATCGTTAAAGCAATCGACCCCAAGATGCTTGGGGAAGGGGAGGGATGAGTACGTGGCAGAAGGGTCGGGAAGGGGAGAACAGAGCAGAGCGGTTCCTCTGCGAGCGCGGTTACAAGGTTGTAGCCCGAAATTTCCGCAGCAGGAGAGGTGAGATCGATATAGTTGTAGAAAAAGGCGATAGGATTGTGTTCGTAGAAGTAAAAAACTGGGACTATCTGGAAAACGCGGATTTAGAGTACTCCGTCGATCGGCGAAAGCAGAAGAGGATATGCGAAACCTCCCGATATTTCCTGCATGCACATCCGGAGTTTGGGCAGCGGCGGATCAGTTTTGATGTGATTCTACTTTCCCGGAAGAGCCCGAGAGTCATACATTATGAGAACGCCTTCAGCGCTGCGGGCTAAGGAGCGGGTAACGTCGTGGTTAGAATAGCGAAGAAAACAGACCCGAGGCGCCTCGCCGAGCTGAAGAAGAAAATCAATGACGAGAAGTATCTAGCCCTCGCCATCAGCAAGATCGCCCAAGATCTGACCCAGAACATCCACAGAGAGGACTGATCGCTATGAGCCAACACAACATCCCCAGGTCCAAACACAGGCGAAGAGGCAATCGGCGACCGAACAAGCCGGAGATCGACTTTCCTCTTTGTCCACTCTGTCAGAAAGCCGTGCGGGACCTTGCATCTGCGATCACCCATAAGGAAAGCGGCGCTCCGGCTCATTTCGACTGTATACTCAAAACGCTGCGCGGCGTTCACGCCGTCCAGCAGAACGAGAAGATATGCTACCTTGGAAAAGGCAGCTTCGGAATCGTCCAGTTCAGACAAAACTCGGGTCCCATGCGCTTTTTGATACGTCACCGATTTCAGTACGAAGATACCGAGCGGGTTCCGGAATGGCGACAGAAGCCGGCGATCAATCTCTACCTCGGTTAGACGACCCCCATTTGAGACATTGCCAGGACAGTAGCTATAGGATATAATTTCTCCCGCAACTGCTCAGAATCCGGGAGCCGTTATTATGTCTCTAAAATACGCCCTTCTAGGACTTCTTGCCCAAAACCCAAAATACGGATACGAGATCAAACAACAGTTCGAAGGTTCCTTGGGTAATGTCTGGTCGGTTTCCTATGGGCAGCTGTACCCCACCTTACGCCGCCTTTCGGAAGTCGGCTGGGTTACGAAAAAAACCGCTCCAGGCAAAAAAACCGCGGAGAAGAACATCTACTCGATAACCTCCAAGGGGAAGAAGAGGCTCGACGAGTGGCTGTTGAGGCCATTGCGTACGAACTACCGTGTCAAGGATGAGTTCACGCTGAAGTTCTTGTTTTTCGATAAGATCCCGAAAGAGAAAGTGCTCGATTACCTCAAGTCGCAGCAGAAAAAAACGATCATGCAAAAAGAAAACTTCCAGCGAACACTCGTTTCCATCCGGGAGGAGATCAATTTTTTTCTGCAGGCGATTATTAGGAAAGGGATTATCCACCTCGAAGCGGAGAACCAATGGCTTGAAGAGGTGATAAACGACCTACAGGCTGAAGGGCAGTAGCCGCCGAAAATTTTTCCCCAACTACTGGTATTCTTTCAGAACCTCGAGAGTCTGCAGCGCCTTGCGTCTGACCGTCTTGATGTAGTTGCCCTGGGCAATCCGGACCAGCGTTCGGGCCAGATCGGCATACGCCGAACTTTCCAGATCGCCGTTGTTTGCCTCGACGATTTTTCCCACGGCCAGACAGACGGCGTAGGCCAGATTGTTGTCCGGCATCTGGGGATCTTCGTTCTCCAGCGTAAACAGCAGAGCCCGAACCACCTCGTTGCCGTCATTCATGCCGATGATTCCGAGAGCATAGGCCGCCTCGGCCTTGACCATCGGTTCATCGTCAATCAGCAGTATCGACACCAGCGCGTTCTTCGCTCTTGGACCTCCCAGGCGTCCCAGCAAGTTCGCCGCACGGCGTCGCACTTCGGGATAGTAGTTGATCAACCGGGCGGATTCCCGAACACGCCGGGCTGTTCCTTCCATTCCCAGGTATTCGAGAACGAACTCTACTTTGTCGGGGTCTTCGATGTCCCCCTCTTCGATCATGGTTTCGATCTCGTCCAGAACATCAAGCTTGATCTCCCGGCTGTCCGAGAAGGCTTTCTCACTTAAGATCTGAAATTCAATATCACGAAGGTACAGCTCTTCCACCGTCAGTTCTCGTTCCGTGCCCTGAGCGCCAAGCATGGATCCTACTGCAAGGCTGCCGATTAGTACAAATGCTAAGATTGCTTTTCGCTTCATCCTCGTCTCCACTCCCTATTAGTATATACTACCACACCCCTATTTTCCAGTTGCCATTTTCGCGGACAAGCAAATAGAGCAGCGCCTTGGTGTTCCTTATCATGGCAAAGGCCCGAACCTGGCTTTCATCGATAAACTCGAGTTCATCCAATTGTACCTGGGTCCTGCTCGGGACAACAACATAAGTGAAATAGTCCTGTAGACTGCGCAGGTGCACATTGCTCTTTTTCAGCATTGGTTGTTCGGACTGTTCCTGCAAGTACTCCGGGTCGCTGGTCCTTTGTATGTAGTCTTCCGACAGATACGTCAGCCAGGTAGCGAAGTCCTCGCTTCGAATGATTTCGTTCAAATTGCGGATAAACATCTCGATTTCGCTGAAGGTCTTTGAGTAGACCTCTTCGGTGACGACAAACTCCTCTTCCTTGGGTTGTGGCTCCGGCTCAAGTGGCTCGCTTTCAGCTTCCTCGGCGGATTCTACGGTCTGCACCTGTGGCTCCTCCTTAATCGGAGGCGCAAAAAACATGCAGGAACTTAGCGCTATGCTCGATGCGACAATGGGAAACAGAATTTTCATCACTACTTATAATTTTCGTCCTCTACAGCCAAAATCTTTCACATTTATTGACCTGGATCCATGATTATGACTACACTATGAACTATGAAAGTGATATATCCGGGCTCCTTTGATCCGCCAACGAACGGCCACTTCGATATCATGAATCGGGCCGCTGTGATATTCGAGCAGCTCGAAGTTGTGATTGCCGACAACCCCCAGAAGAAGTATTTGTTCAGCGCCGATGAACGTTTTGAGATGATTACCACAATGGTCGCTGAGTTTCCCAACGTGCAGGTGACGATCTGGCGCGGGCTCATCGTGGATTTCGCCGAGAAGATAAATGCCAAAGTGATACTTCGAGGGGTGCGGGCACTCTCTGATTTCGACTATGAATTCGAACTGTCCATGATGAACCGAGCTCTGAATCCCAAAATCGAGACTCTGTTCATGCCGACAGACCAGAAATATTTTGTCCTTCGTTCCTCTGGGATCAAGGAATTGGCCATCTTCGGCGGAGATATCTCGGAGATGGTGCCGCCGGTTGTGGAGAAGAAGCTGATATCTCGGGTCAAAGAGCCGGGTAAGTAGGACCGGTGTAAAGGGTTGACAGAGCGTATCCAATACGTTATTTTTCACTCACTTCATTTTTAAAAGCACAGGTATATATACATGGCAGTACCAAAACGTAAAATTTCGAAGACTCGTTCCAGAAAACGCAAGGCGCAGACGATGCGCTTGAACGTCCCGATGATGATTGAATGCAGCAACTGCGGAAACAGAATGCTACTCCATAGAGTCTGTCCGAAGTGCGGATTCTACCGGGGGAAACAAATACTTGAGCCGGAAGAACTGGCTTAAGCCAACAACATTGAGGAGGGAAAAAAATGGCTGACGATCTATTCGAGAAAATGAAGAAGCTGATCGCCGATCGATTGGAAATTGAGGAATCAAAAATCACGCCCGATTCTTCATTCCGCCAAGATCTGGGTGCGGATAGCCTGGATACCTACGAGCTCGTGTATGCCATCGAAGAGGAACTCGGCATCACCATTCCTGATGAGAAAGCGAACGAGTTCAACACGGTACGGGATGCACTCGATTTCATAAAATCTGAGTTGGACAAAAAATAACCTGACGAAGGTGACATTATCCCTGAAGGATCTACCCTTCACGGCTCCTGTTCCCAGCGGGGAACGAAAAAAGGAGCTCCAGCTTTTTCAAAAACACGCACAGATTAGGTTCAAGAGTCTTGCACTCTTGAACCTTGCTTTTTCACATCGTTCCTTCGCGAATGAGCAGGCCGATGGAGTCGACAACAACGA
>CAZSBH010000049.1:0-30305 GCA_964604845.1 uncultured Spirochaetaceae bacterium | reverse complement strand
AACACCCGTTCCCATCCCGAACACGGAAGTTAAGCCCTCCAGCGCCGATGGTACTGCCCCGATTGTGGGTGGGAGAGTAGGTCGTTGCCAGGTATTTTTTTGTCCTTTTTTTGACATAGCATCACCTCCGGAGGTAGCAATTGCTTTGAGAAGGGTCCTGCAGTCGGAAAAGTTGTTTCTCTTTTCCTACTTCCTGGGAATCATCGTCTTCGGAACCCTCGTTCTGTACATACCATATTCCTGGGGCGGCCCCGAACGACTGCATGTAATCGACGCCCTGTTTACCGCAACCTCCGCTGTCTGTGTGACCGGACTCATAACCGTTGACACCCCAACGTACACCACGGTGGGACGGGCCGTGATTCTGCTCCTCATCCAAGCCGGCGGGCTGGGGATCATCACCTTCAGTACGATTTACCTGGCTCGACCGCGGGGAAGAATATCTCTGATACGCCACAGGGTCATCCGCGGTTACTACTTGGAGTCGGCCGGGGTGGGTACAGTGAATATTATCCGGCGGATCGTGGCGGTCACTCTCGGCTTTGAATTGATTGGAACGTTGATCCTGTATCAGGCCTTCCGAGCCACCGTGGCGGAGGGGAGGTTGTTCGTCAGCCTCTTCCATGCGATCTCCGCCTTCTGCAACGCCGGGTTCTCGCTGTTCTCCAACAATCTCGAGGGCTATACAACGAACTTTGCTGTGAACCTGACGGTCATCGTTTTGGTGGTGTTTGGCGGTTTGGGATTCGTCGTGCTGCAGGACGTTACAGCCACGGCTGTGGTCAAAAAGAAACACTTGAGCCTGCACAGCAAGATCGTTTTTTTGATGACCGGGATTCTCGTGCTCACCGCTTCCGGGTTGTACCTGGCCTTTGAAGCCGGTCGCAGCATGGCCCCCCTCACCTTGGTTCAGAAGATCGTGGCTTCCCTGTTTCAAGCGGTGACCCCCCGCACCGCGGGCTTCAGCACGATCCCCCAGACCCGCCTCTCCACTCCCTCCAAGACTTTGACAATGCTGCTTATGTTCATCGGCGGAGGTTCCGGTTCGATTGCGGGGGGGATCAAGGTCAACACTTTTTTCATCGTACTGCTCATGGTTTTTCAGGGACCGGATTCGCGGGGCGAGGTTACCGTATTCAAGAGGAAGATCGCGGGTTCCCGGATATTTTATGCAACCATGTTCATGCTCAAAGCCCTGCTGCTCCTGTTTGCCAGCCTCTTCGCTCTGACAGTCACTGAGATGTGGTTCGCTAAGCACCAGGTCGATGTGTTTTCCCTCATCTTTGAGACCTTTTCAGCCTTCGGCACGGTCGGCCTGTCCCTCGGGGCCACGCCCACCCTGACGGCGGTCGGCAAACTCGTACTCATCGTCACCATGTTTATGGGACGAATCGGGCTCCTGGCCTTGGCCATCCCGCCATCCAGGTCCTATCCTGTCCACGTGCTGGACTATCCTCAAGGGGAGGTACTGATCGGATAATGAAACAATTCGCCATCATAGGCCTGAGCCGCTTCGGGCGTCGTTTGTTGGAGGAGTTCCTGGCGACGGACGCGGAGACGATCATCATAGACAAGGACAGAGACGTGATAGAGCTGTACAAAGACAAGGTTGCCTCCGCCTACATCGCCGACGTTCTCAACGAGGAGATCATCCGCAAACTCATCCCGCCGACCATCGACGCGGCCATCGTTGATCTGGGAGACCGGATCGAGGCTTCCATCTTGGTAACAAACTACCTGAAGAAGCTGGGAGTGAAGGAGATCATTGCGCGGGCTGAGGGAAGTGAGCATGGAGAAATCCTCGAACTGGTAGGAGCAACCAAGGTTGTTTTTCCCAATCAGGAGGCGGCCAGGCGGATCGCACCGTTCCTGATTTCGTCTCAGATCTTCAGTTATCTTCCCATCAGCGCCGGGCTGGTAATTGCCGAAGTCAAGGTTCCGGAGAAGTTCTATGGAAAAAGCCTGGTCGAAGTGGACATGCGCCGCCAGTACAATTTGAACGTGATCGCCTACCGCAAGCTGGACAGGGAGGAGTACTTCTTCTATGCCCCGGAGTACCGTATCCAGGGAGACGATATCCTTCTGGTCGGGGGAAGGGAGGAGGATGTCGACGCCTTCACCGAAAAGAAGCTTCCGATCGGCAGCAGGAGCATCACCGGATTGTTTCGCCGGTTTTTCTCCCGCAAATCCTGATGGGCACCTCCGGCCGGTCCGCCGCCCTGCCCGCAGCGGGGATCGTTCTCATCTCGATCTACATCGCCGCTCAGATCATCTCGGATGTATCCAGTCTGAAAATCGCCTTCCTTTTCGGGTTATCCGTCGACGCGGGGACTTTCATCTATCCTATCACCTTCACCCTGAGAGATCTGGTCCACAAGCGGTTGGGAAAACAGGCCGCCCGGCTGGTTATACTGTTGGCCGCCGGGATCAATCTGTTCATGGCCTCATTTTTCGCCTTTGCCGCCTGGTTGCCCGGCGATCCCTCCTGGGGATTGGCTGGAGAGTTTTCCCGGGTACTTGGGCCCGTGTGGCGGATCGTGATCGCCAGTATCGCCGCGGAAATAGCCGCCGAGCTGGTGGATACCGAAGTTTATCAACTCTGGGTCACCCGGATCACCCGTCGCCACCAGTGGGCCCGGGTCCTGATCAGCAATGCTGTGAGCGTGCCCTTGGACAGCTTGATCTTCTGTTGGGGGGCCTTCGGGGGAATTCTTCCGGCTGCAACGGTTTGGTCTATCTTTGCGGCTAATCTTATCATAAAAGGGGCGGTTACGGTGGTGAGCATCCCCGGCATCTATCTTGTACGGGAAAGTTCCGAGATATGAATGCCTTGCCAAGTCTGGACATTCCCCTTATACTGACGTGTATTCCCACATCAATTCACAAAGGATGACTTCATGGCACGAAAAATGGTAACAATCGACGGCAACACGGCCGCATCCTATGTGGCCCATGCCACGAACGAAGTAATCGCCATCTACCCGATTACGCCTTCCTCCGCCATGGGGGAGCTCGCCGACGAGTATTCCGCCAATGGTCGGAAAAATATTTATGGAACTGTTCCCATGGTCGTGGAAATGCAGTCCGAAGCCGGTGCCGCCGGGGCGGTACACGGATCCCTGGTAACCGGTGCGCTGACCACCACCTTCACCGCTTCTCAGGGCTTGCTGCTCATGATTCCGAACATGTTCAAGATCGCCGGGGAGCTTCTGCCGACGGTGTTTCACATAGCCGCAAGGGCTGTGGCCGCCCAAGCCCTATCCATCTTCGGCGATCACAGTGACGTCATGACCGCCCGTTCCACCGGATGGGGTATGCTTGCCTCCGGATCGGTACAGGAGGTCATGGACTTCGCCCTTATCTCCCAGGCTGCGACACTGGAATCGAGGGTCCCCTTCCTGCACTTCTTCGACGGCTTTCGCGTTTCCAGCGAGGTGGCCAAGGTCGAGGAGCTGACCTACGAGGACATGCAGGCCATGATCGATTCGGAGCTTGTCCGGGCTCACAAAGCCCGTGGCATGAGTCCGGACCGACCGGTGATCAGGGGAACTTCCCAGAACCCGGACGTGTTCTTTACAGCCCGGGAAGGAGTGAACAAGTACTACCTGGCTACCCCAAAAATCGTGGAAAAGGCTATGGCCAAATTCGCCAAGGTCGTCGGCCGTCAGTACAATCTCTTCGATTATGTGGGCGCTCCCGACGCCGAGCGGGTTGTTGTCATGATGGGCTCCGGTGCGGAGGCTATGGACGAAACCGTAAGCTATCTGGCTGAAAAGGGTGAGAAAGTCGGGTTGATCAAGGTCCGCCTGTTCCGCCCGTTCAGCATCGAACATTTCGCAAAAGCAATCCCCGAGACGGTAAAAGCCATTGCCGTGTTGGACCGGACCAAGGAACCCGGAGCCATCGGGGAGCCCCTGTACGAAGACGTGCGCACCGCCATCGGAGAGGCGATGATCGGCAACGGGGTGAAGCTGAAAAGCTATCCCGCCACGGTCGGCGGTCGCTACGGTCTGGGCAGCCACGAGTTCAACCCCGGCATGGCCAAGGCGGTTCTGGACAATCTGAAACTGGAGACTCCCAAGAACCACTTCACCATCGGCATCCGCGACGATGTTACCAACACCAGCCTGGACTGGGACGAGGATTTCTCCACCGAGGCCGAGGGTGTACACCGGGCTCTGTTCTTTGGACTCGGAGCCGACGGCACGGTGGGAGCCAACAAGAACTCGATCAAGATCATCGGCAAGGCCACGGAAAACTATGCCCAGGGATACTTCGTCTACGACTCGAAGAAGTCCGGTGCCCGTACGGTCAGCCACCTGCGCTTCGGCAAGCAGCCCATCAAGAGTTCCTATCTCATTCAGAAGGCCAACTTCGTAGCTTGCCACAAGTTCAGCTTTCTGGAGAAATTCGATGTGCTCTCCACCGCCGAGAAGGGGGGGACCTTCCTGCTGGCCTCCCAGTTCGGCAAAGATGAGGTCTGGGAGCACCTGCCGGTCGAGGTCCAAAAACAGATCATCGACAAAAGCTTGAATTTCTACGTGATCGATGCCCTCAAAATCGCCGAAAAGGTCGGTCTGGGCGGAAGGATCAACACCATCATGCAGACCGCCTTCTTCCTTATATCGGGAGTCCTCCCGGAGGAGCGGGCGATAAAGCTGATCGGCAATGCAGTAGAGGACACCTACGGAAACAAGGGCCAGGACATCGTGGAGATGAACATGCGGGCCGTGGAAGCCTCCCGCAATGCCATCGAGCAGGTGGACTACCCCAAACAGACAAAGGGGGACATCCACATGATTCCTCTGGCTCCGGATGAAGCCCCTTCCTTCGTGAAGGAAGTGATCGGCGAGATCATCGCCGGCCGGGGGGAGGCGCTGCCCGTATCCAAGCTGCCCGACGACGGAACCTATCCAACAGGAACGACCCAGTACGAGAAGCGCAACATAGCAGAGGAGATCCCGGTTTGGGAACCGGATGTTTGTATCCAGTGCGGCGAGTGCTCCCTGATCTGTCCGCATGCGGTCATCCGCATCAAGGCCTACGATCCGAAGTACCTCAAAAAAGCACCCTCTTCCTTCAAATCCGCCGATGCCCGGGGCAAAGAGTTCGCCGGGATGAAGTTCTCCGTCCAGGTTTCTCCAGAGGACTGCACCGCCTGCGGATTGTGCGTAGAGATCTGCCCGGCCCAGGAGAAGAAAGACGGTGAAAAGACCGGCCGGAAAGCGATCAATATGGCCGCCCAGATGCCGCTTCGGGAACAGGAGAGGGAAAACTGGGAGTACTTCCTCGATCTTCCCGAAGTGGATGAGAAGCTGATCAAACGAAATACCATCAAGGGATCCCAACTGGTAAAACCTCTGTTCGAGTTCTCCGGCGCCTGCGCCGGGTGTGGAGAGACGCCGTACGTCAAGCTGGCCAGTCAATTGTTCGGAGACAGGATGGTGATCGGCAACGCGACCGGCTGCTCCTCGATCTACGGCGGCAACCTGCCCAACACTCCCTACACCGTGCGGAAGGACGGCAGGGGACCGACCTGGAACAACTCATTGTTCGAAGACGCCGCCGAGTTTGCCTTCGGCATGCGCCTGAACGCAGACAAGATGACCGAGTTCGCTCACGAGCTGCTGCTGGCGGTTGAGAAATCCGGCCTGGTTGACAAGAAACTGGTCCAGGAGATCCTGGACGCCGACCAGAGCACTCAAGAGGCTATCGAGGCCCAAAGAGCCCGGGTGGACAAGGTAAAGGAAACCCTGGCCAAAGCCAATAAAGAGGAGGCCAAGCATCTTCTCTCGGTCGCCGACTATCTGGTGAAAAAGTCCGTCTGGGGCTTCGGGGGAGACGGCTGGGCCTACGACATCGGCTACGGAGGCCTGGACCACGTCATCGCCTCCGGGCGGGATATCAATATCCTGGTTCTGGACACCGGGGTGTATTCCAACACCGGCGGGCAGATGTCCAAGGCTACACCCCTCGGGGCGATCGCCAAGTTCGCAGCGGCCGGCAAACCCTTGAGCAAGAAGGACCTCGGGTTGATGGCCATGACCTACGGCAATGTCTACGTGGCCAGCGTGGCCATCGGCGCCAACCGAATCCACACGATCCGGGCTTTTCAAGAGGCGGAGAGCTACCCGGGGCCGTCGCTGATCATCGCTTATAGTCCCTGCATCGCCCATGGGTTCAACCTGCGCTACGGGATCCGGCAGCAAAAGCTGGCGGTGGATTCCGGATCCTGGCTGCTGTTCCGCTTCAACCCCGCCCTTAAGGCGGAGGGCAAGAACCCGCTGAGCCTGGACTGCAAGGAACCCTCGGTGGACATCGAGGAATACATGTATCGGGAGATCCGCTTCCGCTCGCTCAGGGACTCTCATCCAGACAGGGCGGAGAAGTTCCTCGCCCAGGCCCAGGTCGAGGCCAAGGAGAAGTACGGCTACTTCAAGTACCTGGCCGATCGAGGGTAGAGAAGATCGGATCGCCTTGGGGGAACGAACCAACCGTCCGAATATCAGAGGAGGAGATCTGCAAGACCTCCTCTTTTTTTCTACGCTCTCTCATTGGGCGCCAACTGAACGATAATGGACTCGCTGCGATTATCCCATTTATCGCCGAAAAGCCTATTGATATCCGATTTCGTGAAGACCACATCAACAGTTCCCCAATTTTGCTATTCTCCGTACATCTCGGTAATAAGGTTTCGTAGTATGGCTGCATCCTTCGATGATAACCCATCAATCTTTTCCTTGAGTCTTGTCTTGCTGATCGTCCTGATTTGATCTACTGCGATTTCCACTCTTTTTCGAACACATTTGGTCTGAATTCTACTCCTCCATTTAGGATGTAGTTTTGTTGTCAAAGGACAGATTACTACGGTATCTAAATATCTGTTCATCTCAGTCTTGCTCACAACCACAACAGGCCTGATCTTTTTTAATTCGCTACCAATAGTGGGGTTGAGATCAGCATAATAAATCTCATATCGATTTACTTTCATTCGTCGATACCGTCAGCAGCTATGATGTCGAAATCAGACCAGTCTTCTTTTTCCTTTGCCATTTCCTTATAGGTTTCATCCCATGACAACTTATTATCAGGGATATCTGCTTTTATTAATATTCCTTCTTTTTTTTCCTCGAGCGTTAATTTTTCATCCAAATGGTATTTTTGAATAAGCTTCTTCGGTAGCCTTATACCTTTCGAATTCCCAATATTGATCAATTTAGATTCCATACAGTCTCCTGATATTAATAATATGTAATTATTGTAATTACATATTATTACCTTGTCAAGTGCAGTAAACCGATTGTTTTACCTGATTCTTCCCGCAGGGTATTTAGCGAAAAAAAAATAGTGACAAGGGCCTTAAAAGGAGAATGAAAAAAAATGAAAGCTAAGCGGTTTTTTAATTGCTTGCTCATAAGCCTTTACTGTATCCTTAAGAGGCCTGTAGAGGGCATTAACCCACAGAAAGGGGTGTGTTTGAAAGCAGCAGTCTACTACGGTCCGGGCGAGATCAGGGTGGAAGACCGCCCCGAACCCGTACCCACGGATGACAATCTAATCGTAGAGGTCCGTTTGTGCGCCATCTGCGGAACCGATCTGAAACTGGCGACGATCGGAAATCCGCGCTGTATCCCGCCGAGGATCATAGGCCATGAAATGGTCGGACACATCATTCACGCCGGGTCGTCGGTGAAGAGCTTTTCACCGGGCCAGAGGGTTACCCTGGCTACCACCGTAGCTTGCGGAAAGTGCGCCTACTGCAGGCTCGGGTTGGGGAATGTCTGTCCCAATGCCACTCCGATCAGCTACAACATCGACGGCGCTTTCGCCGAACGCATGGCCGTTCCTCCTGAAGCTCTGGTTTTGGGGAATGTTATCAAGGTACCCGACCAGGTATCGGATGAAGAGGCGGCTTTGAGCGAACCGTTGAGCTGCGTGATCAATGCCCAGGAGCTTGCCGGAGTCAAAAAAAACGACACGGTACTCATCATCGGAGGCGGCCCATTAGGCGCTCTTCATGCCGAGCTTGCCAAGGCGAACGGGGCAAGAAACAGTTTGATAGTTCAGCGGTCGGAACCGAGATTGTCCCTGCTCCGTGAAATAAAGGACATAACCGTAATCGACGGTGTGCACGAGAATCCCTTGTCCATCGTAAAAAACCTTACAGATCAAATCGGGGCGGATGTTGTAATCGTGTGCGCACCGACGCGCCGGGCTCATGAAGATTCCCTGAAGTACGTTCGCAAGGGCGGCACCGTCAACTTGTTTGCCAGCCTGGCCAAGGGATCCTCGGAGATGACGATCGACAGCCGGGTATTACATTACGGCGAGATAAGACTCGTCGGTTCTTCCGATTCAAGACCGGAGCATGTATCAAAGGCCGTCAAGCTGATGTCGGAAAAAAAGGTCGCCCTTGAACCGATCGTTACCCACAGGGTATCGTTGGAAAACATCCTGGAAGGGCTCGAGTTGATGAAGAACAAGCAGACCCTCAAAGTCGTGGTCAGTCCTCGAGGCAAGGGCGATGGGTATGGGCACTAGATTATTCAACAAAATCGCCGTCGTCACCGGGGGAGGCGGAGGCATCGGCGCTGAAATCTGTTCCTCTTTTGCCGGGGAAGGTGCTTCGGTTGCCGTTGCCGATATCGATATTGAGGAGGCTCAGAAAGTTTCCGCTGAAATCAACAGCGCGGGGAGCCGGGCTATCGCCCTCTCCTTCGATGTAACCGACGTCAGGGCAACAGAGAAAGCGGCCGACCGGACTGAAAGCGAACTGGGCCCCATAGATATCTGGGTCAACAATGCCGGAGTTTCTTATATCGTGCCCTTCCTCGATTGTACTGAGGAATTGTGGAACGATACGCTGCGGATCAATCTAACGGGCACATTCATCGGCTGCCGGGAAGCGATCGGGCGCATGCGACCGCGAAAGCGGGGCGTGATCCTCAATATGTCTTCTCAATCGGGGAAGAAGGGCAGCTCCCATTACGCGGCTTACTGCGCCAGCAAGTTCGGGATTATAGGCCTTACCCAATCCCTGGCCGTTGAGTTTGCTTCCTCCGGAATCCGGGTGAATGCCTTGTGCCCGGGTGTTGTAATGACAAATCTCTGGAAGGATATGAAAGAAGATTACGCCTCGAAACGGGGAATAAAAACCGAAGAGGTGATCCCGTATCTTGAAAAGAGAATACCAATGGGAAGATTGTGTACACCCGGAGATATTGCCGGTGTGGCTGTTTTTCTGGCAAGTGATGAGTCGGCCTACATCACCGGCGAGGCGGTGAATATTTCAGGCGGGCTGGTGATGTCATGAGCAGGATTTATATCGACAAAAACGGACATTCCCTTACCAGGGAGGCGGTGCAGAAGATTCCCTCGGAAAAGCTCCGGGATTACGCGGCAATTCCAATCGAGATAATGCCGACTCATGCGGCCCTCTACGAAGCCATTGCCGAGATCATGATCGAGACCATCACCTCAAAAAAGGGGAAAAAGACGACCATGATCCTGCCCGTCGGACCTACGGCACAGTATCCCTTGTTCGCGAAAAAGGTCAAGGAAAGACATATCGATTGCCGCAACCTGTTTACTTTCAACATGGATGAGTTTCTCGATAGAACGGGCCGGACGATTCCCGAAGATCATCCACTGAGTTTCAAGGCAGAAATGATGAAAAAGCTTTTTAATTTGATACCGTCGGAACTGAAAATGCCTGCTGAGCAGATGCTTTTCCCACGGCACGACAATATGGACTTAATCGATCAAATGTTTGACGAACATGCGCCGGATGGTGTGGACCTCTGCCTGGCGGGGGTCGGGCCCGAAGGGCATTTTGCCTTTAATGAAAACCCCAACAGCGGCCACATCGATATTTCGGAGGAGGAGTTCCTGGCAGACCGGACCCATCTTGTTTTGGTGAGAAGCTCTACCGTCGATATGGATGCGCTGGTGGCCGGGTGCGGCGATCGTTCCATAATCCCTCCCTTTGCCGTTACCATCGGTCCCCGCGACGTGTTATTGGCCAAACGAATGGAGGTGATTCTGTTTGCGGGGAAATTCCAACGCACCGCCTTCAGGGAAACCCTGTTTCGCGAGCCGACCATGGCCTTTCCCGGTAGCTATCTCAAGCTGAGAAGAAAAAAAGACGGCAGCCTCGAACCTCAGAATATCACCGTCTGGGCGACTCAAGAGGAAGCAGGGCCCGTTACGTCAAGCACGATATAATCTCCGAACGCACTAGCTGTCTTAATCATCTCCCTGGAGTTTTACCTCAAATCCGTGCAAACCCGCGGGCTGATATCCGGGTTAGGAGGGATTTAGCTCGATCTCTATCGAAATATCCCACTCCACCGTCCCCCGAGGCGGGAGCGCGGAAGCCTTCCCGTATTTCGCAGCGCTTACTGGATCGTCCAGGATGCAGGTCGAAGGTTCGATGCCCACGTTGTAGTACCCGTTCCATCCCCCCTCGTTGATCCATATTCCCAGGTAGGGCAGGGTTTGCTCGCTGAAGCGGATGGTGGTGGTGACCCCGGATAGGGGATTGAAAAGACCGCAGCGGCCCTCCGTGACAGGGTCGGCGAACCAGTATTTCTGGGCGCCGCTTGGGTTGCACTCGGGGATGACAGAAAGATCGAAATCCGAATCCGGAGTTGGCACGGGAAAACCGTATTCCCGGCCCGCTTCGGGCAGCCGGTTGCCGGCGTGGGCGTTGATGATCCGGTCCATACCGTCGGGGACGACCAGCTTCGAAAAGGGAGAAACGTCGAGTATGGCGTGGGCGGCCCACTGGAAGGGCATGGCAAAGGAAGCATGGTTGTTCGCCCTGTAGGAAACGCGCATTCCGTTTCCCGAAACACGCATTGTCTTCTCCAGGGAGTAGGGCAGTTTGATGCCGTGGACCGAACACAACAATTCTTGATCCCTGATTGTGCACTCCCAGGGCAGGGCCCATACCTCTCCGTGGTCGGGAAGCTCGACCCCCGTCCAGGGGTCGCATGCGAGGGTGCAGGGGAGGATCGTGGGAAACATGTCGTCGACCCCCGTCCCGTCTTCCCCCTCGAATATCATCCCGTAGTGAACAGGGCGTTGGTAGCGATCCTCAGAGGCCAAGGCAAGAGTCTCCACCGGGTGCTCGCTGCCCTGCTTCCCGGACTGCAGTGCCAGGGAGGCGATTTTTGCTCCCCGGTTCGGGAGAACCACGGCTCTGATCGTACCGTTGGTCAGCTCCACGGCGGATTCGCCCTTGAAGATCGTATTCTTGAGTTGTGTGTTGCTCACGATTTCTCCCCTATATTCAAAGCGGACGGCGGCTCGCGATTTGTTATCCGGCTTTCCTTTCGAGAGGGAGCCTGACGATGAACTTGGTCCATTCTCCCGGATGGCTTTCGAAGGTGATGATGCCCTTATGGGATTCCACGATATGCTGACAGATCGAAAGACCGAGACCGGTGTTTGTTTTCGTCATTTTCGTACTGAAAAAGGGCTTGAAGACCTCCGTTTGAATGTTTTCGGGGATGCCGTAGCCGTTGTCGCACAAGGAAACCTCTACGTGCTCCCGGGATTCTTCGATGGCCACATCTATTTTCCCCCCGGTCAGCACCGCGTCGATTGAGTTCATCATGAGATTCATGAACAGTTGCTTCAGTTTGTTCTCGTATCCCATGATGACAACGGGTGTATCCGGGTAGTGTCTATCCACGAAGATGTTCTTCTCCTTGAGTTTATGACTCATCAGAAGAAGCATCTCGTCCAGAAGATCGTTCAGCGGAAGGGGTTTGAAGGGATTCTGCCTTACCCTGGAAAAAGAGAGAAGGCTCCCCACGATCTCCACAATCCTGTCCAGTTCCACCTGTATCTGCGCCAGGGTATCCTTGATCTCCCTGTCCTGGATCTGGAGATCGATCAGCTGAACATAATTCTGGATGATTCCCAAAGGATTATTGATTTCGTGAGCCACGCCGGCTGCCAACTCGACGCTGGAAGCAATGCGTTCGGCCCGCAGCAGGTATTCCTTGGTATCGTACTCGACGGAGACGTCCTCTATAAAAACATTAGTGCCGAGAAACAGTGAAGAAACATCGAACAAAGGGATGGACTTGAGACGGAGAATCCTGTTGTCGCAGGTCATGAGCTTCTCTCTGACCTGGTTGTTCTTCGCCTCGATGTCCTCGACGATCTGGTCATATTCATCTATTTTTACCGTGGAGAGAAGAGTACCAATATGCAGGTTTTTCTCATCCCGGACCGTGAATATCTTCTCCGCGCTTGTGTTCATGATCCGAACGCGGTGTTCGGGATCGAGGATTATCATGCCGATGGGAAGGTCTTTGATGATGGCTTCCTCCTGTTTGGTGAACAGGAGTCCGGGTTTTTCAACGATTCTTTCGGTATCCGAGGAGTAGGCCATGTTGTAGGCAAGATTCACCAGCTTGGACGGCTCGACGGCCTCCACCTTTTCGGTCCCCTTGCGGTACCCTTCCCGGATGACCGTAACCCGGTCGGCGATCTTGTATATTTCATCGATGTTTGAGGTGATGTAAATGATCGATTTTCCCTGGGATTTGATTTTCCTGCAGATGGCGTAGATGATATTCATCTCCGAAGGGGTAAGTCGCTGCGCGATCTCGTCGAGGATCAGGATTTCCGCTCCCAGAGAGAGCACGCGGGCGATGCTAATTATCTGCTGATTGCCCTTTGACAGCTTTTGCAGCGGAGTGTTCAGATCGATATCGATGCTCAAGCTCTTAAACAGGTCCTTACAGCTGCTACGCATCCAGCCATGATCACGGTGCAGTACGATGAAATGGGGCATGCGGCCGGCGTAGATGTTTTCCACCGCTGTCATGTTTGGAATGATTTCCGGATTCTGATATACGACACCAATTTTGTTGTCGATCGAGCTCTTGGGAGTAAAATGAGTGAATTGGGTTCCAAAAAGATGGATCTCCCCCGTCTGATTTTTCAGCGATCCACCGAGTATCTTGGCCAGGGTGGATTTTCCGGACCGATGGTCCCCTGTGAGGGCGTGAATTTCCTGACGATAGAGATCGAAATTGATGCCGTTCAGAGCCTTGTTGCTGCCGTAGGAAAAATGGATGTTGGAAAGCTTGAGTATCTTTTCGGGTGACATCTAAGCCAAATCCAGCTGCTTCATTTTGTTATACAGAGTCCGCCTGTTTATATTTAGCAGTTCGGCGGCCTTCTGTTTGGAGCCGTTGGTCTTCTCCAAGGCGTCCAGGATGACTTCTCTGGTAACCTTGTCGTACAGGTCCTTCAGGTTGTCTTCCTGGGTGTTGATGATCGACCTGTACTGATGAGGAAGATGCTCGGCCCCGAGGATATCCTCGTTGCAGAATATTACAGCCCGCTCCACCGTGTTTTTGAGCTCCCTCACATTACCCGGCCAGTCGTGGTAAAGAAAGATCGACGACGCTGTTTGAGAAAAATCCCGTATCTTTTTATTGTAGACGCCGCTGTACTCCTCGAGGAAATGGCGAGCCAGGGGCAGAACGTCCTCTTTCCGTTCCCTGACAGGGGGGATGTCGATGGTAATAACGCTCAGGCGATAGTAGAGATCCTCCCTGAAATCTCCATTAGCGATCCGGGAGGGAATGTCTTTGTTCGATGCGGCGATGAAGCGTACGTCCATTCGTTTTATCTCATTGGAACCGACCCGCTCGAACTCCTTTTCCTGGAGCACGCGCAGGAGTTTGGCTTGAGTTTTCATGCTCATCTCTCCGATTTCATCAAAAAAGAGCGTACCTCCCTCGGCGATTTCGAACTTCCCCGCCCGATCTTCTTTGGCATCTGTAAAGGATCCTTTGGTATGGCCGAACAGCTCACTCTCCAGAAGGGTATCCGGAATGGCTGCGCAGTTGAGCTTAATATAGGGTTTGGATTTCCTGTTGCTCATGGCGTGGATGTGAGCTGCAAACAGCTCTTTTCCCGTCCCACTTTCCCCCGTTATGATGACCGGCGCGTCTGTAGGCGCGGCCGTGCTGGCTACCAGCATCAGCTCCCGCATTCGCTTGTTCTCCGTGATGATGCTGCCGCGCTGCTCCGGGGGCGTTTTCCGGACCTGGAGCACCTGTCGAATCTCTCCCAGCAGCTTCGGGATGTCGATGGGCTTGGAATAAAAATTCAAGGCGCCGTATTTCATGGCCTCAACCACGTTTTCGACGGTTGCGTAACCGGAGATCATAATCAGGGGGATGGGAAGCTTCATAGATTTAGCCGCGTCAATGAAGCGGATCCCGTCCATCCCGGGCATTTTGAGATCCGTGATAACCAGATCAAAGGAATGTTTCCTCAAGGTTTCCAGGGCCCGGACAGCGTTTGTTTCATAGGCGGTTTCGAATCCGTGTGCGCCGAGCAGCTTGGACAGGGAAACGCACATGTGTTTTTCGTCATCTACTATAAGAATGGAGTTTGACATATGCACGTATTATACGCGATGGATTTGGGCCGCTCAACAGTATTATTCCGGTAGGTGTGATGAGAAAAAATATTCCCATTTGTCGCGGGACCGTGTGATACAATATGCTCATTTCCCGCTGACAGATTTTGGAGGCGACTCGATCCGACAGGCGAACAAATTGGAACTCTCTGTGGTATAAAGGAATACAGCATTGTCGTTTTCGTTTTATTACTTGGCCTGGGAATTGCACTTATATCTGAAATCTACACATGGAAGGAGAGGATATGAAGAAAATCTTCACATTCGTGTTCGTCGCCCTCATGGTTCTTGCCTTCTGCGGAACAGCGTTCGCGGGCGGACATGAGGAAGTCAAGGGTGAGGAGGTCGTCAAGATCGGATTCCTGGTGAAGCTTGCTGAATGTTCATGGTTCCAGGATGAATGGAAGTTTGCGCGTCAGGCAGCGGAGGAGTTTGGCTTCGAGCTCATCGAGATCAGCACTCCGGACGGAGAGAAGGTGCTTTCCGCCATCGACAATCTGGCAGCCCAAAACGCTCAGGGTTTTATCATCTGTACTCCCGATGTTAAGCTCGGTCCATCTATCAAAATGAAAGCGGACCAGTACGGTATGAAACTGATGAGTGTGGACGACAGATTTATAGGCCCCGATGGGAAACCGATGGAAGATGTTCACCACATGGGGATATCCGCGTACGAGATCGGCAGGCTGGTTGGTAAGGCGCTGATGGAAGAAGCACAAAAACGTGGCTGGGATCTCAGCAAGACAGGAGCGGATTGCCTGACCTACAACGAGCTTCCCACCAGCAAGGAACGCACAGATGGGGCCAGCGATATGCTCAGAGAGATGGGATTTCCCGCTGCGCAAATTTTCGAAGCGCCCACCGCCACGGACTCCACGACAGAAGGCGGATTCGACGCTACGAATATTCTCGTGGCGGCGCATCCTGATATTAAAAACTGGCTCGTGTTCTCTCTCTGCGACGATACAACCATCGGCGGTGTTCGTGCTCTTGAAGGAAACGGATTCAAGGCCGAAAATATCATCGGTGTTGGGATCAACGGCAATGATTTGGCCATCGGTGAGTTCGAGAAAGAAGAGATGACCGGATTTATCGCGACCGTGCTACTGGCCGCCAAACGTCACGGCTATGAAACCGCCGCCAACATGTACAAGTGGATTGCCGAAGACGTCGAGCCCCCCAAGGTCGTTTTTACAGCAGGGTTTCTCATGGACAGAACGAATTATCACCAGGTGCGCAAGGAAGTGGGCCTAGAGTAGGTACCCGCTCCAATCGCAGGTGGCAACAATCTCCGCCGGAAGTTGGGTGCATTCCCGTCTTCCGGCTTTTTTCAGGACAGGCGATGGCAGGATTTTTAAGGTTCGAAAACATATCGAAGCATTTTCCCGGTGTAAAGGCACTGGACGGCGTTTCTTTTGACGTCCGGGAGGGCTCGGTCCACGGGCTCGTCGGGGAAAACGGTGCCGGGAAATCCACATTGCTGAAGATATTGAGCGGTGCCCATCCCCCGTCGGGGGGTTCCGTGCTCTTAGGGGGAAAGGAGGTTCAGTTTGCCTGGCCCAAGGATGCCTTCGACGCCGGCATAGCTGTTATCTATCAGGAATTGAACCTCGTTCCCGACATGAGCGTTGCTGATAATCTTCTTCTCGGGCACGTGCCAAACCTTAGAGGATTCGTCCAAAAAGAAAAACTCTTGGAAATCGCCAATGGGATGTTGGATTACTTGATGGAACCAATCGATCCAAATAGGAAAATCAAGCGCCTTCCCATCGCTCAGCGACAGATGATAGAAATCGGCAAGGCGCTGCTTCACAATGCGAAGGTCATCGCCTTCGACGAGCCGACATCGAGCCTCTCGGAGAAGGAAACGCAACAGCTGTTCAAGATCATCGCCGGCCTGAAGGAGAAGGGATGCGCCATCATCTATGTTTCCCACATACTCAATGAGATATTTGAGGTATGCGATGCGCTCACGGTTTTCCGTGACGGAAGGCTGATCGAGACTTTCGACGATCTCGAGGGAGTGACTCGCGACGATGTGGTCAGCCGGATGGTCGGACGCTCGATTGAAGATATATACGGATACCGTTCCCGTGAGATAGGCGAGGTCGTGCTCGACGTACGGGAATTGACGGGCCCCGGTATTCCCGAGCCCGTGAGTTTTTCTGTAAGGAAGGGTGAGATCGTCGGGTTTTTCGGACTGGTGGGCGCGGGTCGGTCGGAACTCATGCGGATCCTATACGGCGTGGAAAAGATGTACTCGGGGACCGTGATTCTGAACGGAACCCAGGTATCGATCGATAGTCCGGAAAGGGCGTTGAACGCAGGAATCGTTTTGTGTCCGGAGGACCGCAAGTTGGAAGGCATCATTCCTGTCAGGGACGTCAAAGAGAATATCAATATTTCTGTCAGGAAGCAGTTTGTCAAAGTAGGTTTTTTTATCAACAAGGCCAGAGAAAGGGCAAACGCGAGGGATTTTATTGAAAAGCTGCAGATAAAGACACCAAGCATGGAGCAGTTGGCGGGAAATCTCTCAGGTGGTAATCAGCAGAAGGTTATCCTCGCTCGGAATCTTTCGATCGAGACCGAGCTCTTCATTCTGGACGAACCGACCCGGGGCATCGATGTCGGTACGAAGAGTGAAATCTACCGCCTTATATACAGCCTCGCCGAGATGGGCAAGGCTGTCGTCGTGGTTTCTTCGGAGCTGCCGGAGGTCATCGGTATTTCCGATCGGATAATCGTCATGCGCCTGGGCAAGATCGTCACCGAGGTTTACCGCGACCGGGCCACCGAAGAAATTATTCTCCACCATGCGCTTGTGGCTCAAGATCGAGCACAGAAGACATCACTAACAACGGGAGACTCGAAATGAAAACAGACTCTACACAGTCCGCGGGAGGGAATGCATTTTCCGTCCGGCGGATGGCTTCGAGGCTTTGGGAGAACTCCGGCATGATCGTAGTTTACATCGCGCTTTTCATACTGTTGTCCCTATTCGTACCCTACTTCTTCACCTGGAGGAACATGATCGCCCTCGCCCTTTCCATTTCCATGCTGGGAATGGTGGCCTGTACCATGCTCTTCTGTCTGGCTTCAGGGCATTTCGATCTGTCGGTGTCTTCTATCGTAGCTCTCTCCGGTGTCGTGGCCGGCGTAGTGATCAATGGGACCGGTAGTGTCGCACTGGGAATTTCCGCCGGAATCATTGCCGGCGGGATATTCGGGATATTGAACGGGGTTATCATAGCCAAGGCTCACATCAACGCCCTGATCACGACCCTGGCCATGATGCACATCGCCAGGGGATTTGCCTATATCGTATCCGGCGGCCAGGCGATGAGCATAGGAAATACCGGATTCTTCGGGCTCGGCAACGGAATTTTTCTCGGCGTCCCGAACCCGATATGGATCACCATAGTTTGTTTTGCCGTGTTCGCAGTGTTGATCAACAACACGACCTACGGGAAGAACACGCTGGCCATCGGCGGCAACATCGAAGCGGCGAGATTGGCCGGCATCAACGTAGACAAGATAAAGATCATCATCTTCACCATGCAGGGGCTGATGGCTGGTTTTGCCGGGGTAATCCTGGCGTCTCGGATGACCTCCGGGCAGCCCATGGCCGCCCAGGGCTTTGAATTGAACGTCATTTCCTCCTGTGTGCTGGGCGGTGTTTCTCTGACAGGCGGTATCGCGCCGATCCAGGGGGCCATCGTAGGTGTGCTCATCATGGGAACCGTACAAGACGCCATGAGCCTTTTAAATATTCCCACGTTTTACCAGTACGTGGTCCGCGGGCTGATCCTGCTGATCGCTGTTATGATCGACCAGATCAAGCAGCAGCGGATGAGCAAGGCCGTATAGACGGTGTTCCCATGTCCTTGAGCGCAGATCCCCTTGTACGCGGGAACAACATCTTGGGAGAGGGACCGCTGTGTCGCCGTGACTTTGCCACCTACCTTGCCTGTATGGGAGAGACGGATACGGGAAGCCTAATTGCGGCAAGCGGCCCGGGTTGGTTGGAATCCCGGAGCGAAGTTTGGAAGGTAGAGGAGGGGCTGACTATCTCCATTAGCATCGGTTGGAGCCCCGACACGAGGATCATGTACCTGACCGACAGCAAAGATTCTGTGATATACAGCTACGATTTCGAAGCGACAGCGGGAACCATCGAGAATATTGGAGAGAACAAATGATGAAGACGGCGCTGGTTACGGGGGCGAGCAGGGGGATCGGAAGAGCGATCGCACTCGCGCTCGCCGAGGGGGGATATGATCTCGGAATCAACTATCACCGGCATGAGAAGGAAGCCCATGGAGTCGCGGCAGCGGTTCGCGCTAGGGGGAAGCGGGCACTGGTTGTACAGGCCGATGTCGGGAAAATGGCGGAAATCGACGGGATGTTTGATCGGTTCTTGGCGGAATTCGGCCATATCGACCTTCTGGTGAACAACGCCGGAGTCAGCATGTTCATGCCCTTTCTCGATGCCACGGAAGAGCTCTGGGATACGGTTACCAACGTCGACTGGAAGGGAACCTACTTCTGTGCGCAGCGCGCTGCCCGGGACATGGTGCAACGTGGCAGGGGAGGGGTGATCATCAATATGTCTTCGAATCAGAAAGACGGATGCTGGCCCACGGCGAGTGTCTATGGTCCCACAAAAATGGCAGTGGCAAAGTTTACCCGCAACGCCGCCTTTGAGCTGGCCCGCTTCGGTATCAGGGTCATCGCCATAGCACCCGGCTACACGGATGTGGGCTGGCCCGAGGAAGACCCCATACAGGCAGCGAAAGAAAAAATTCCTCTGAAACGATTCGCCGCGCCCGAAGAGATCGCCTGTGTCGTCAGACGGCTGGTCTCCGACGAATTTTCTTATATGACGGGTTCCTGCCTGGACATCGACGGCGGCGCCCTTCTTCCCGTAGTGACGGAAAACGATCTCGATGCCAGCTGGACATCAACCAAGTTCGATTAGGAGCAAAAGATGAAGATCACTGGTCTAGAGCTGTTTCACGTCAAGCCGCGATGGTGCTTTTTAAAGATCACGACCGATGAAGGTATTGTCGGCTGGGGCGAACCTATGTTGGAGGGGCGGGCCCGTACCGTGGAGACCGCTATCATGGAGCACGCTCCGTTTCTCATCGGTCAGGACCCCCTGAGGATCGAATACCTCTGGCAGTCGATGTACCGAAACACCTTTTACCGGGGCGGCGTGATTCTTGCAAGCGCCATAAGTGGTATCGAACAGGCACTCTGGGACATCAAGGGTAAGCACTACCGGATGCCTGTCTACGAGATGCTCGGAGGCATGTACCGCGACAAGGTCCGGATATACGGTCACTGCTGGGGAGCGACCACGGAAAAGATAATAAACCGCGCTTTGGAGCGGAGATCCAATGGTTTTACAGCCCTCAAGATTCTCTTGGAGCCCTATACGGCGAATCGGGGACTGAAAACCTACGTGGAAGCTCAAAAGCGCCGCTTCGCCGAGATCCGGCGGGCGGTGGGAGACGATATGGATATCGCCATCGATTTTCACGGCAGGCTGACTCCCGACATGGCCATTCAGGTCATCCGGGAGATCCAGGAGTATTACCCGCTGTTCGTGGAGGAACCCTGCCTTCCGGAAAATACGGATGCCCTGGCCGGGATCGCGGCATCGGTGACCGTTCCTCTAGCCACCGGAGAACGGCTGGTTACCAGGTACGGATTCAGGTCCCTCTTGGAATCGGGGGCCGTGGCGGTCATTCAGCCCGACCCCTGTCATGCCGGCGGAATTATGGAGGTAAAGAAAATCGCCTCTATGGCGGAAACATACTACTGCAGGGTCGCACCTCATAATCCGCTCGGACCGATCGCCCTGGCGGCGAACATCCAGCTTGCCGCCTGCCTTCCGAATTTTCTTATCGCCGAGCATTTCGGCATGAAGGAACGCTGGGATCTTGGGGAGGGGTATCTGAAAGAGCCCTTCGAAATAATCGATGGGTACGTCCCCGTGCCCGATGAACCGGGGCTGGGGATCGAAGTGAATGAAGAAATGTTGAAGGAACGATCATACCCGGGCGATTGGGATTCCCCCCGCCTGTATGCCGACGATGACGGCAGCATCGTCGACTGGTAGGGCTGCCCCGAAGCAGCAAAGGATGTGATGTATGGATACTTTGTTTTCCAATGGTTTGAAGAAACGTATTACCGACAGCGGGATCATCGCTGTTTTGGTCATCGAAGATGCCGGTGATGCCGTCCCGGTTGCCCGGGCTCTGCTGAAAGGCGGAGTCGCCGCGATGGAGTTGACCCTTAGAACGCCCGCGGCCGTGGAAGCGCTCAAGAGGATCAGGAAGGATGTTCCCGAGATGCTGGCAGGTGTGGGTACGATCTTGAATCCGGGCCAGGTCAGAGAGGTCGCGGCAGCCGGAGCGGAACTCGGTGTTGCCCCGGGATACAACCCGCGGGTAGTGGATGCAGCCAAAGCGGCGGGGCTCCCTTTCGCCCCGGGAATCGCTACGGCATCAGAGCTTGAATGGGCGCTCGAGAAGGGGTGCAGAATCCTGAAGTTTTTTCCAGCGGAGCCGAACGGGGGAATAAACTATCTTAAAAGCATGAACGGTCCCTACGGCTATATGGGGCTGCGGTACATTCCCCTCGGCGGATTGACCGAAGACAACCTGCGTTCCTGGTTCGAACAGCCCTTTATCATGGCTGTAGGCGGTTCATGGATCGCGAAAAAGGATCTTATCGCGGATTGTAATTGGGACGAGATAAGCCGGAGGGCTGAAAAAGCTGCTTCGATTTTCAGAGAGGTGAGGGGGTAGGCTCATGGCGAAATACGTAACCTTCGGCGAGATCATGGCTAGGATGGAACCATCGAATTTCAGTCGCATCCGTCAAGCCCTGCCCGGATCTCTCGACGTCACCTTCGCGGGCTCCGAAGCGAACGTAGCGGCTTCCCTCGCCTATTTCGGGGAGGATGCAGCATTCGTGACGGCTTTGCCGGATAATGCCCTGGCGGATGCCTGTGTCGGTGCGCTGAGGAATATGGGGGTTGATACATCGGGTATCGTAAGGACGGAAGCGGGCCGGCTGGGCCTGTACTTCGTGGAAACCGGTGCAAACCAACGGCCGAGCCGGGTGATCTATGACCGTGAGGCGACTGCGATCTGCCTGGCCGAAAGTGCCGGCTACGACTGGGACACGGCGTTTGCAGGCGCCTCTTGGTTCCATGTTTCCGGCATTACCCCCGCTGTATCGAAAAAGGCCGCGGAAGCCGCCCTTGATTCCGTGAAACGGGCTAAGAAGGCCGGGCTGACTGTTTCCTGCGATCTGAATTTCAGGAAAAAACTCTGGAGGTGGGACCAGGGTGCCAAACCGAAAGAACTGGCCAGAAGAGTAATGAAAGAAATCATACCGTATATCGATCTGGTCATCGGCAACGAAGAGGACGCAGACGATGTCCTGGCGATACGGGCCGGTGACACCGATGTCGGGGCGGGTAAGCTCGATATCGAACGGTATCCGGAAGTTGCGGAAAAAATCGCCGCCGCCTATCCGAATGTACGGCAGGTCGGTATTACCCTCAGGGAGAGCGTTTCGGCAACCCACAACAACTGGGGTGCCATGCTCTACGATGTGAAGATCGGCAACGCCGTTTTCGCACCGCTGAAACAAGGAAAGTATGCGCCGTATCAGATAAGATGCATCGTGGACCGAATCGGCGGCGGGGATGCCTTTGCCGCCGCCCTGATCTATGCCCTTAACGATCCGAACCTCAGGGACCCTGCCAACGCCGTCGCCTTTGCCGCGGCGGCCAGCTGCCTCTGTCATTCGATACGGGGTGATTTCAACTTCTCTTCCAGAGACGAGGTCCTTACCCTTATGGGAGGGGATGCTTCGGGACGTGTGAAACGTTAGCCCGCTCTTGTACACCCCGCTGCAGCTGCTCATGCGCCACAGGATGATACGGGCCTATCTATCTAAACGTGTGCCCGTCGACCTGACCGGGGAAATCCATCTATGTGAAATACGGGCTGGGCATCGAAGGTACCTTTCTCAGCGGCGGGACCTGCAGGTTCGGGTATTCTCTGAACCGGATGAAAAACGCGTATACCGATGAGGGGAGGGAGTACCAAGCATTCATGGGAATTTCCGGTGAGCAGCCATTGCTCAAAGGGCTGACCCATGGGGCTCCCACAGCGGGTCTACGGGCAGCTCGCCAGGATCGTTTCGTCGCCTTTCACAGTTACAGGAAGCAGCTGATGGAAACGGTGTCCATGGCCGAATCGGCCTACTGGAACCTCACTGCTTCTCAAGGTATCTACACTGAGGGAATGTGTGGCGAACGTGCATAGGGTTGTGGATTTCAGGAAAGGCATGCTAGACGCAGAGCTTTCCCGCCTGGAGGCGGGCAAGAGCAACACCCGGCTGATTTATGCGGTCGAGTAGGAGCTGACCAAAGCTCGACGCCGGGAGCTGGAAAGCATAGCCGCCCTGAGGGAAGCCATGATGGAGCTGGCCTATTCCCGGGGGTCCGTCCTGCTCGATAAAGGTTTCGAGAGTATCGAGGGGAGCAAGTGGTCCTTTCAGAACAACTTCTCATCGGTGTTACGCTGCCTTAGATGCGCAACTAAAGGGGGATCACTGGGGGTAGCCGTATTGACGGCAAACCATAAATTGTGAAGTAGGACTTTATATGATGATGTTGACCACATATTTTTTGCCCGTCCAGTAAATTTTCGGATCCGTTCCTGTGTTGAGGTACCAGGGGCGAACACGGGGATCGAATGTCGGTACCTGTTCCACGGTTCTCGTGACCTGATAGGTCTCGTCCCGGTAGAACCACCTTTCGACAGGCTGTTCCTGCGACCGTCGATGTAACGAGGGGCCAGCTCCGGCTCTCGCCTTACCTGGACGTAGTTTCCATTGCTGTCCGCGAGAAAGTAGGCCTGCACTTGAGGCATAATTAGGAGCTGTTCCCACATATACTCCCACATCTTTTCGTGAATATTCATGATGTTGACATCGGTTACCAGCTTGCTGAAAGTCCTGGTTTGATTTGCCGGAACCTCCAGGTAGTGAGTGCTGGTTAGGATGATCTTATCCGTGACTTCCCGGATGACATCATCGGACAGCTCCAGAACGGCATTCCTGGAGCGGAGATAGAAATTCGTGGATATGCTGCCGACGGAGATGATGGTGAGGGTGACAAAGGTCTGGAGGATCGCGACCTTTAGACTTTTCTTTTTCTTGGTTCTAACCGCAGCTCCGGTCGGAGCTTGTTCGTCGATCTGATTCCCGATCTCTTCCATAAATCAGTCTTTGAAGTAACTTCTCTGTGTCATTCTATCGACATCCCGAACGGGAACAAGTAGCAGCGGGAACGACCCTCTTTATATTGACCGTGCCTTGATGTAGGATGTAGCTCGGATATGATTATTACAAGGCCCGGCGAACCACTTCCCCTGGGTGCAACAGCCAACGATCACGGTGTGCAGTTTGCAGTATTCAGCAGGCATGCCACCGGTGTGCATCTGCTCTTGTTCGCAAATCCGCAGGATGGTACGCCTACCGAGGTGATCGAGCTCGACTCGAGGGAAAACCAGACCGGAGATATCTGGCATATTCAGGTCGAAGGGATCAGAGCCGGCCAGCTCTACCTGTACCGCGTATCGGGTCCCTACGAACCAAGCAAGGGTCATCGCTTCAATCCCAACAAGCTGCTCCTCGATCCCTACACCAAGGCGGTGACGGGCAACTTCGTCTGGAACCTGGCCGACGCCAGAGGCTACGATCCCGCGTCACCGGACAAGGACCTCTCCTATTCAGAGACCTCGGATATCACCGGTATGCCCAAGTGTATCGTGATCAGCGATGAGTTCGACTGGCGGGGAGACCGGCCGCTCAATCTGCCCCTGCGCCACAGCGTGATCTACGAGACCCATGTGCGGGGATTGACTCTGCACCCCAGCTCGAAAGCCATGGGTGTGGAGCATCCGGGAACATTCCGCGGCGTGGCCGAGATGATCCCATACTTGAAGAAGCTGGGAATCACCGCGGTCGAGCTTCTGCCTGTTCAGGAGTTCGATGAGTATGAGGTGCAACGTAAGAATCCCCTGACCGGAAAGAAGCTCGACAATTACTGGGGCTACAGCACGATGAGTTTCTTCGCACCCAAGGGAAGCTACTCGAGTGAAGGCGCCCAAGGCCAGCAGGTGGTGGAGTTCAAGGAGATGGTGCGGGAGCTCCACCGGGCGGGGATCGAGGTGATTTTGGATATGGTGTTCAATCATTCAGCCGAGGGCAACGAGATGGGCCCTACCTTGTGTTTCAGGGGCTGGGATAATTCGATCTACTACATCCTCGACATGGATCGCCGCTACTACAAGAACTACACGGGATGCGGGAATACCCTGAACTGCAACAACCCCATCGTGCGCAGCCTGATCATCGACTGTTTGCGCTATTGGGTCGTGGAGATGCACGTTGACGGATTTCGTTTCGACCTCGGTTCTGTTCTGGGTCGGGACTCCCGCGGAAGGCTGATGGAGAATCCCCCCGTGGTGGAGCGCATCGCCGAGGATCCGCTGCTGCGGGATACAAAGATCATTGCCGAGGCCTGGGATGCAGCCGGCGCCTACCAGGTCGGCTCCTTCCCCGGTGGCCGCTGGGCCGAGTGGAACGACCGGTTTCGGGATGATGTACGCATGTTCTGGCGGGGAGATCCGAACTCAAGCTCTCATCTGGCAACCCGTTTGACCGGCAGCGCCGACCTTTACCTCAGAGACGGGCGCAAACCCTTCCACAGCATCAACTTTCTCACCTCCCACGACGGGTTCACCCTCAACGATCTGGTGACCTACAGCGGGAAGCACAATGAAGCCAACGGTGAGGACAACCGGGACGGGCACAACCAAAACTACAGTGCCAACTACGGTGTGGAGGGGGAAACCGACGATACCGAGATCGTCGATACCCGCAACCGCCAGATTAGAAATTTCCTCGTCACTCTGCTGCTCTCCCTCGGCACCCCGATGCTGCTCGGCGGGGATGAGCTGCGGCGTACCCAGATGGGAAACAACAATGCCTACTGCCAGAACAACGAGATCTCCTGGTACGATTGGACCTTTCAGGACAAACACGGGGATATCCTGCGTTTTTCTCAAGGCTTGATCGCCTTCCGTAAGAGCCATCCCGCCTTCCACCGCCCCGAGTTCTACAGCGGCAAGGACCGGGATCGGAACAACATCCCCGATATTACCTGGTTCGATGAGAAGGGCCGCCTCATGGACTGGGAAAAAGCGGACCGAAGCCTCGCTTATCGACTCGACGGCAGCAAGGCGGAGATCGACGCAGACAGGGATGACAATGACTTTTTTTTCATGTTCAACGCCTTCACTGAACAACGGGAGTTTGTCGTCTGTGAGCCGCCGAAAGGAAAGCGCTGGCATATGGCCATCGATACGGGGTTGCCTTCCCCCGAGGATATCCTGGAACCCGGCCGGGAGCGGTTGTTGCTGATCCGGGACCGCTATCCCTTGAAACCCAGATCGGTGGCGGTGCTCTTGGCGAAATAGCCTCGGCTTGTCGTTGCCAATCCTCAGTGATTAGATTAGAGGAAGCAAATCCCGCGAAAGCGAAAAGCGAGCAATCTTGTGTCCGAATCCCACATCCTGGTCGAAGGTGCCCGGCAGAACAACCTGAAATCCCTGAACCTGAAACTTCCCCTGAACAAGCTGATCGTGGTGACCGGGGTCAGCGGCTCGGGAAAGTCCTCGCTAGCCTTCGACACCCTGTATTCCGAAGGGCAGCGTCGCTACGTAGAGACCTTCTCCCCCTACACCCGGCAGTTCTTGGACCGGATGGACAAGCCCCGGGTCGAGCGCATCGAGGGTATACCCCCGGCGATCGCCATCGACCAGGTCAATCCGGTACGCACCTCCCGGTCCACCGTGGGCACCATGACCGAGCTGAACGACCACCTCAAGCTGCTGTACGCCCGGAGCGGACGGCTGTACTGCCAGAGTTGCGGAAAACCGGTACACCGGGACTCTCCGGACAGTATCTGGAAACACTTGCTTGGTTGGGCCAAGAAAGATGAGAAACGCGGTGAAAGCAGGCAGGGGTTCGAGGCAGAGGCCCGGCGCCTTCTGATCGTCTTTCCCGTGACAGTCCCCCACAACTTCACCGTGGAGGAGGTGCGGGAGCTTCTCCTCAAGCAGGGCTATACCCGCATCCACCGCCAGGAGAACTCGACTCTGGAGGTGATCCAGGATAGAGTCCACTTCAAGCAGGCCACCAGATCCCGGATCATCGAGGATCTGGAGGCGGGCCTTCGCTACGGACAGGGCAAGGTCCTGGTCTATCCCCTGGACAAAAAGCTTCACCCCCTCCAGCCCTTGCGTTTTTCCAGCGATCTTCACTGCCCCGACTGTGACATTCACTACCGCGATCCGCTTCCCAACCTCTTCTCCTTCAACTCTCCTATCGGCGCCTGTGAGACCTGCCGCGGCTTCGGGAGAGTCATCGGCATCGATCCGGATCTGGTGATCCCGGATCATGGGAAAACACTGGCGGAGGGCGCCATCCGTCCCTGGCAGAGCGAGAGTTTCGGGGAGTGCCAGGACGATCTGCTCCGATTCGCCCGCAGGGGCAACATCCCACTCGATGTGCCCTGGCGGGAGATGAGCCAGCCCCAGAGGGATTGGGTGATGGAGGGGCGGTGGCAGGGCGAGGGCACCTGGTACGGGATCAAGGGCTTCTTCGAGTGGCTGGAGACCAGAGCCTACAAGATGCACATCCGGGTGCTGCTGTCCAGGTATCGGGCCTACCATCTCTGCCCCGCCTGTGGAGGAGCCCGGCTCAAGCCGGAGGCCCTGGCCTGGCGAATCGGACCGGGCAGAGGACTGAACATCCACGAACTGATGCTTCTTCCCATAGAGCGCTGCCGTACCTTCTTTCAAAAAATGAAGACCGGAGATCGGAACACCGACTCCGTCGGCGAAGCCACTGAAATACTTCTGGGGGAAATCCGTTCGCGCCTGCGCTATCTGGAAGAAGTCGGGCTGGGATACCTGACCCTGGACCGCCAATCCCGAACCCTCAGCGGTGGGGAGGTGCAGAGAATCAACCTGACTACGGCCTTGGGAACCTCCCTGGTCAACTCTCTTTTCGTCCTGGATGAGCCGAGCATCGGCCTTCACTCCCGGGATATCCGCCGGCTGATCGCGGTGCTGCACCGTCTGCGGGATGCGGGAAACACGCTGTTGGTGGTGGAGCACGATCCGGAGGTGATTCGGGCGGCGGACCTGGTCCTCGATATGGGGCCCGGAGCCGGGGACAAGGGGGGAGAGATCGTGTTCTTCGGACCCCAGGGGGAGCTCCTCGAGGACAAGCGATCTCTGACGGCTCAATACTTGAGCGGGAAGAGGAGTGTCCTGGACCAGGGCTTGAGAATCGACGCTCCCCGCTCCGCGGTCGATCCGGGGGGTTCGTATCTGGAGATTCTGGGTGCCGCAGAGCACAATCTCAGAGGGGTGGACGTGGCTGTCCCTCTGAACCGTCTGGTCTGCATCACCGGGGTTAGCGGCTCGGGAAAGTCAACCCTGGTGCAGGACGTGCTGTATCGCGCCCTGTACAGGCTGCAGGGACGACCTGTGGAGCAGCCCGGGCGTCATCGAGAGATCCGCGGATTTGAGGGTTTTTCCGAGGTCGTGCTGGTGGATCAGTCGCCGATCGGCAAGACCACCCGCTCCAACCCGGCCAGCTACGTGGGAGCCCTCGGCCCGATCCGCAGGCTTTTCGCCGCGGAGCCCCTGTCGCGACAGCGGAGCTACACCGCCGGCACTTTCAGCTTTAATTCGGGGAAGGGACGCTGCCCAACCTGCGGGGGCAACGGATTCCAGCGCATCGAGATGCAGTTCTTGAGCGACGTCTACCTCCGCTGTCCCGACTGCGACGGCAGGCGCTACCGTCCGGAGGTCTTGGAGGTCAAGATCTCCCCGGTTCCCGGCGGGTCCGCAGCCGAAGGCTCCGGCCCCCGCGGCTATTCGGAGAAGTCGATCGCCGGAGTACTGGAGCTGACCGTGGCCGAGGCTTGTGATTTTTTTTCCGGAGTCCCTGAGGTTTTGCGTCTTCTCGAACCGCTTCGAGCCGTCGGCCTGAGTTATCTGGCCTTGGGGCAGCCGGTGCCTACCTTGAGCGGAGGCGAGGCCCAGAGGCTGAAGTTGGCCGGCCGTCTCGCCAAGGTGAAGCCCCGGACAAAGGGCGCGGCGCAGCCCACCCTGTTTCTCTTCGACGAACCGACAACGGGCCTCCATTTCCAGGACATCGCCACTCTGCTCCAGGCCTTTCGCCGCCTGCTCGAAGCGGGCCACAGCATCGTGGTGATCGAGCACAACCTCGATGTGATCGCCGCCGCGGATTGGATCATCGATCTGGGCCCTGAAGGAGGCGAACAAGGGGGGCGGGTAGTGTGCACCGGCTGCCCTCGGGATATCCTCGAGGTTCGTGGCAGCCACACCGCGCAGGCGCTGCGGCGATATTGGCGGCTTGAACCGCCGGAATCGGGGGGGGAGGCGGAAGAGCATGAGACTCCTTCGACGAATCACCACATCGCCATCCACCATGCCCGGGAACACAACCTGAAGGGTATAGACGTAACCATACCGCGGGACCGGTTCACAGTCGTAACCGGGGTCAGCGGCAGCGGAAAGAGCACCCTGGCCTTCGATATCCTGTTTTCCGAAGGACAGCGGCGGTACCTGGAATCCCTCAACGCCTACGCCCGGCAGTTCGTGCAGCCCGCAAGTCGCCCCGATGTGGACGGCGTTCTCGGTGTTCCTCCGACCGTGGCCATAGAACAGCGGACCAGCCGGGGCGGGCGCAAGAGCACCGTGGCGACCATGACGGAGATCTACCACTTCCTGCGGCTGCTGTTCGCCAAACTCGGAACCCAGTACTGTCCCACGTGCAAGGCGGCGATCGAACCGCAAACCCAGGAACAGATCGTAACCCGGATCCTGAAGGATTTTCGGGGGGATCAGATATATCTTCTGGCGCCCCTTGTGGTCGCCCGAAAAGGCTACTACACGGATCTGGCCAAATGGGCCGCCGCCAAAGGATACCGGAACCTGCGGGTCGACGGCCGCTTTCTGCCCACCGAATCCTGGCCGCGGCTGGATCGCTTCCACGAGCACGATATCGAGCTCCCCGTGGGAACGGTGAAGGTCTCCAACGCCGGGGCGGCCAAGCTGCGGGAGCTTTTGGATCGAGCTTTGAGCTTGGGCAAGGGGGTGGTGTATGCAGCTTCCGAGACTTCAGGGTCGTTGGCAAAACAAACCGTGTTTTCCACCAAGAGGGCCTGTCCGGAGTGCGGCCGCAGCTTCGAAGAGCTAGATCCCCGCCTGTTCTCCTTCAACTCCAAACATGGTTGGTGCCCGGAGTGCTACGGCACGGGGCTTCTGCTGTCGGGTTTTGACGAAGAGCAGACCGGGGAGGAGATCTGGTGGAACGCCTGGTGGGAAGGAGCGGAACGGGTTTGTCCTGCCTGCAATGGAGCACGGTTGAACGCCGAAGGCCTGGCCGTCCGCTTTCGCAGGCGCACCATCTCCGATATTACGGCGATGTCCGTCGATGCCGCGGGCAAGTACCTGGCGGGGCTGAAGCTGCGGGGCCGGGAATCCGAGATTGCCCGGGACATTCTGGCGGAGCTGCGCTCCCGCCTCGACTTTCTCTCCCAGGTCGGTTTACCCTATCTATCCCTCGACAGGGCCGCCCCGACCTTGTCCGGTGGTGAAGCCCAGCGGATCCGTCTGGCCTCGCAGCTGGGATCCAATCTGCGGGGGGTGTGCTACAT
>CAZSBH010000048.1:13244-30601 GCA_964604845.1 uncultured Spirochaetaceae bacterium | reverse complement strand
CCGGCGCCTACTACTGGCACCGCTTCTACTCCCATCAGCCCGACCTGAACTTCGACAATCCCCGTGTGCGCAGGGAGATTTTCCGTGCGCTCGATTTCTGGTTCGAGATGGGCGTGGATGGGATGCGCCTCGATGCCATTCCCTACCTGTACGAGAAGGAGGGAACGAACTGCGAAAATCTACCCGAAACCCACGCCTTCCTAAAGAGCCTCCGTGCCCACACGGACCGAAAGTTCCCCGGCCGGATGTTTCTGGCCGAGGCAAACCAATGGCCCGAGGATGCGGTGGCCTATTTCGGAGAGGGTGATGAGTGCCACCTCTGCTATCACTTCCCCGTGATGCCCCGACTCTATATGGCTCTCACAATGGAGGATCGCTTCCCCCTCGTGGATATCATGGATCAGACCCCGGAAATTCCCGACAACTGCCAGTGGGCCTTCTTTCTGCGCAACCACGACGAGCTGACCCTGGAGATGGTCACCGACGAGGAGAGGGATCATATGTATCGGGTGTACGCCCGGGACCCCAGATCCCGGCTCAACCTGGGTATCCGCCGCCGTCTGGCTCCTCTGCTCGGCAACGATAGAAGGAAGATCGAACTGATGAACATCCTGCTGTTCTCCCTCCCCGGAACACCGGTGCTCTACTACGGGGATGAGATCGGGATGGGGGACAACTACTATCTCGGCGACCGGGACGGCGTTCGAACCCCGATGCAGTGGAGCGCGGATCGGAACGCCGGCTTTTCCCGATCCGGGCCGCAACAGCTCTACCTGCCGGTGAGCATCGATGCGGAGTATCACTTCGAAGCTCTGAACGTAGAAACCCAGTCGAAAAATCCCTCCAGCCTGTTGTGGTGGATGAAACGCTTGATCTCGATCCGCAAACACTACCAGCCTCTGAGCAGGGGAGATCTCCGTTTCCTCTTTCCCGAAAACCCTCGGGTGTTGGCCTTCACCCGGACCTTCGAGGATCAGATCCTCTTGGTCGTGACAAATCTGTCCCGCTTCCATCAGGTGGTGGAGCTCGATCTCTCCGGGTACTCCTCCTACGCTCCGAGGGAGGTCTTCAGCCAAAATCGCTTCCCGGATATTGGGGGAGAGCCCTATCGCCTCACCCTGGGTCCCTACGGTTTTCTCTGGCTTACGCTTACCCAGGAACGGGAAGCGGTGAGGATTCGCAAACCCGGAGAAGCTGCCGAGCTCAGCCTGCAGGGCACCTGGACCGGCGTACTTCAAGGGGAAGCTCGAATGAAACTGGAAACCGAGATCCTCCCGGAGTTCCTTGGGGATCATCCCTGGTACGTCGACGGGGACAGATCCCTGCGAAGTGTCCGGATCGTCGAGGAGCTTCACCTGAGCACGGAGCACGACGCTCCGATACTGCTGATCCTGGAGGCCGAGTATGCCGACGATCCTGCCGAGCTGTACCTGCTTCCCCTGGCTTTTGCCTCCCAGGAGCAGACTCTGGAAGTCATGGAGCGTTTCAAACCCGAAGTGATCGCCCGGTTGACCGTAGACGGATCCTGGGGCCTGCTGTACGACGGCGGACACAGCGAGGAGGTCCATCGCCTTCTCCTGCACCTGCTTCGAGGAAGGAAAAGGATCAGAGGACAGAGGGGTGAGTTGATCCCCCGTATTTCCAAGAAGAAACGGGACGCGAGGCGTGAGGAAGAAGTCAAGCTCTCCTCCCGGGTGCTCGGGGAGCTGGCCGAGCTGTCCGAGGGAGGCGGTCAAACCAACACTTCGATCGTTTTCGACAATCGTCTGTATCTGAAGCTCTATCGCAGATTCGAAGACGGCTCCAATCCGGATACCGAGGTAGCACGTTTTTTAAGCGATCAGGCTCGTTTCGCAGGTGTTCCCAGCTACCTGGCAAGTCTCGAATACTGCCGGCCGGACTCCGAAACGCTCGTGCTCGCCCTGCTTCAAGAGTACGTCCCAAACCACGGAGACGCCTGGAATCTCTTCCAGAGTGCCCTTAGCCAGTACTACGAGCAGGTTCTTATGGGCAACCTCGCTGTCCCGAGCACGGCATTCGAAACAGGCTCGCCCCTGGACGCAGATCACGGGCGGATCGATCCGGCGGTCCAAGAGTTGATCGGCAGCATCTACGTCCAACTCACCGACCTTCTGGGCCGGCGGACCGCAGAGATGCACGGGGCTCTTGCCTCAAATGCGACGGACCCGCTTTTCTCTCCGGAGCCGTTTTCCAAACTCTACCAGCGATCCTTGTATCAAGCTATGCGCAGCAGAATCCTACGCGGTTTGCGACTATTGGAAGTGACACTGCCCGGACTCGCACCTAATCAAAAAGTGGAGGTAGAGGCGGTTCTTGCGCAGAGGGAACGCATCCTTGGGACACTGAAGGACCTCCTCGGGAACAAGATCTCTGGAAAAAAAACCAGGGTCCACGGAAACTACAACCTCTGCGAGGTACTTTTTACCGGTCGGGACTTTCTGATCACCGATTTCGAAGGGGAACCCGAACTCGCCCCAAGCGCCCGACGCCTCAAATACTCTCCCTTGAGAGACGTGGCGGATATGATCCGTTCTTTCTACTACGCGGCCTACGGCGCCCTCTATCAGCACACGGTGGTGCACCCCGAGGATTTGCTGTCCCTCGAACCATACGCTTCCCTGTGGTACCGCTCCATCAGCCGCCTGTTCCTCTCATCCTATCGCAAGGCCATGGGTGAGACTACGGTGCTTCCGAAAAGCGAGGGCGAACAGAGAGTGCTTCTTCAGGCCTTCCTCCTGGACAAAGGGATTCACGGCACACTCCACGAGCTCAAGACCAGACCGGAGTGGCTGACGATTCCGGTTCGAGGCCTCCAGTCGATCCTGACCGAGACCGGCTCGAGTGGTTGAAGTTTTCAGGGAAAACCCCGATAGGGTTAATAGAATCTCCAATCCGCACTCAAGCTCATGGAGCTGAAGATACAGACGATTAAGCAATTCTACGCCCTCATGCAGGAAACGGGAGAGCTGCGCCGGAAAGTGGTCGCTCGGATCGCGGAGGGGGAAAGCCCCGGTCCTGATGCGGCCGGGCGACTCAGGTCATTCCTCGATACTCTTCAACATATCCCCCGGCAGAACGGCTGCTTCGTTCTGACCGACGGTACCGGGAAGACTCAAACCGGGAAAACCCTCCGTCTGGAGCTGGACTACGAAATCACCGAGCTGGAAAAGGACCTGATCTTCCTCGAACAAGGAGAGGAAGCTTTGCTCTCCCATCTAGCCGAGCTCCATCCCGGTTTTCAGGAAGAGCTGGACCGGGCCTTTGAGTTCTGCCGCAGGTTGAGCCTCCCCGTCAACTGCCTGATCAGCGACCGGGACGGAACGGTGAACAACTACTGCGGTCGCTACCTGTCCTCTATCCAGTCCGCCTACACCGCCGTATTCCTGTCCCGCTTTGCCCAAACGGCGGCAAAGAGCAGCGTGATTCTGACCTCCGCGCCCCTCTGCGGAGGCGGTCTTGTAGACATCGACGTTACCCCTCCGGGGCTGTTCATCCTGGCCGGGTCCAAGGGCCGGGAGTACCTGGACGGCAAAGGCAGAGACGGGCGCCTTCCCATAGAGGAGGAGAAGCAGAAGAAACTGGATCAGCTGAACCGCCGGTTGGCACAACTGATGCAGGATCCGCGGTACGAGCTGTTCAAATGGATCGGTTCAAGCCTCCAGTTCAAGTTCGGCCAGACCACGGTCGCCAGGCAGGATATCTACGGCTCGATCCCGGCCACGGAGTCCGAGGCCTTTATGAACGTGATCGAGGAGCTGACCCGGGATATTGACCCGCAAGGTGAGTATTTTCGGACGGAGGACACCGGCAAAGACATCGAGATCATCCTTACCGTCGATGGCGAGTCGGGACTCAAAGACTTCGACAAAGGAGACGGGGTCCTCTTCCTGGACGAGGAGCTCGATCTGGGGTTGAGCCGGGGAGGAAATCTGGTTTGCGGTGATACCCCGTCCGATGTCCCCATGGTCGCGGCCGCACTCATCAAATCCACTGGAACCTCGACGATCTTTGTCACCCGGGACGAGACCCTGAAGGGGGCGGTCCGCCAGGTCTGCGGGCGTGCTCATTTTGTTAGCGAACCGGACGTTCTGGTCTGTTTGTTGAATCAACTGGGAAAGGAGGGAGGATGAGGGAGACAAAATGCTGCGAGGGAGCGATCTTCGACCTGGACGGAGTGATCACCCAGACCGCTAAGCTGCATTTCAAAGCCTGGAAGCAGAGCTTCGAGGCATTTCTAACAAAGCGCAAGGGGCTGTCCAAAGAACAGAAACGGCCATTCACCCACGAGGAGGACTACATCCCTTACGTGGACGGAAAGCCCCGCTACCAGGGGGTAAAATCCTTCCTCGAATCCCGGGATATAACCATCCCCTTTGGCAAGCCGGCAGATGCGACCAACCGGGCGAGTATATGCGGCCTGGGCAACAGAAAGAATCAGCTGTTCAGGGATCTGGTCGACTCCGAGGGAGTTGAGATCTACCAGACCACGATTCGCTTCATCAAGAACTTGAAACAGCGCGGGGTCAAGGTGGCCGTGGCCTCCTCGAGCATGAACTGCCAATTCATCCTGGAAAAAGCCGGTCTGGACAGCCTGTTCGACGATGTCGTGGGGGGCAGCGTGTCCCGGGAGCTCGGTCTGAAGGGAAAGCCCGAACCGGATATCTTTCTCGTGGCGGCGGACAATCTGGGGGTACATCCCGGTTCCTGCATCCTGATCGAGGATGCGGTCTCCGGAGTCGAGGCAGGCCGGCGGGGGAATTTCGCCCTGGTGATCGGCATCGCCCGGAACGACGGGGTCCAGAGTCTCAGAGCGGTCGGCTCTGATATCGTGATCCGGGATATGAAGGACCTGGGTTGGAAGGACATCCAGCGCTGGTTCGAGCGGGATTTGGAACAGGACAACTGGATGCTCGTGTATCACGGCTTCGAGCCGGAGCGGGAGCGGCTACGGGAATCCCTGACCACCGTGGGAAACGGGTATTTTGGGACCCGCGGCTGCTTCGAGGCGAATGGGGCCGATGATGTTGTCCACTACCCGGGAACCTATATCGCCGGGGTTTACAACGCCCTTCCCAGTGTCGTGTACCGAAAAACCATCACCAACAACGACCTGGTCAACTGTCCCAACTGGCTGCTCATCGAGCTACAGATCGAAAATGACAAGTTCCGCTCTCCCCTGGATTTTGAGCTCATCGATTATCGCCATGCCCTGGATATTCGAAGCGCCCTGATGAGCCGCTCCCTGACCTTCAAAGACAAAAAGGGGCGGATTACGACGATCGAATCCGAGCGATTGGCCAGCATGGCCAATCCGCACCTCGGCGGGATCCGTTTCAATGTACGCCCGGAGAACTGGTCGGGCAGTATTACGCTTCGCTCTTCCCTCGACGGCACGGTGGTCAACTACGGGGTTCCCCGCTACCGGGAGCTGAACTCCAGGCATCTGACTCCCATCTCGGTGAGCGAGGCGGGAGGAGCGATCAATCTGCAGGTCCAGACCGTCACCTCGAAGGTCAGAATCTACATGCAGGCCCGTCATAGCTTTTTCGCTGAGGGGAAACGGATAAAAGCGGAGCGGCAGGTCGTTCACGATGTCGGTCTGATCTCCGAGCAGATCGCCTTTCCCGTCGCCCAGGGCAAGGATTATAAACTGGAGAAGATCGTCAGCCTCTACACCTCGAAAGACAGGGACGTCACCGATCCCCAGGCGGCTTCCCGGGCTTCTCTACGGGAGAATCCGTCCTTCTCTCAGCTTCGGGATGCGCACCAACGGACCTGGCGCGACCTTTGGGATCGGGCGGATATCCGCATCGAAGGGGACCGTTTCGCCCAACAAGTCCTGAGGCTGCACATCTATCATATGCTCTGTACGGCCAGTCCCCATAATCGGCGGATCGATGCCGGTATGCCCGCCCGGGGCCTGCACGGCGAAGCCTATCGAGGACATATCTTCTGGGATGAGTTGTTCATCTATCCCTTCTACAATCTTCACTTTCCTCAGATCTCCCGTGCCCTGCTGCTGTACCGCTACCGGCGGCTGGAAGGGGCCCGGGAATACGCCCACGAGCACGGCTACCGGGGCACCATGTACCCCTGGCAAACGGCGGACAATGGTCACGAGGAAACTCAAGTTGTTCACTTCAATCCCGTCTCCGGGAAGTGGGATCCGGACCTCAGCAGCCGCCAGCGCCACGTCTCCATCGCCGTGGCCTACAGCGTCTGGGAGTACTTCTACTGCACGGGGGATTTAGAGTTTATCAATGAATACGGTGCGGAAATCCTAGTCTTGACGACCCGCTTCTGGGCCAGCATCACGGAGTACGACGAGGCGGATCGGCGATACCACATCCGGGGTGTCATGGGACCGGATGAGTTTCATGAGAAGTATCCGGAAGCGGATGCGGACCACGGCGGTTTGAACGACAACGCCTACACCAATATCCTGGCCAGCTGGTTGATGCATAAGACCATCGAGACCCTGGAGTATCTCCCGAAGAAGGACATGAAGATCCTGGTGGAGAAAACCGGATTCAAGCCGGAGGAGATGGAACTGTGGAAGGACATCGTCAGCAAGATGAATGTCGTCATCTCCAAGGATGGTATCCTCTCCCAGTTCGACGGCTACATGAACCTCAAGGAACTGGACTGGGAGGCCTACCGGAACAAGTACGGCAACATCGGCCGGCTGGACCGTATCCTCAAGTCGGAGGGGGACTGTCCGGACCGCTACAAGCTGTCCAAGCAGGCGGATGTATTGATGACCTACTACCTCCTTTCCCCCGGACAGGTGAAGCACATCCTCGAGCTGATGGGTTACAGGGTCGGGGACGAGCTGGAAGTGATGCGCAAGAACTACGAGTACTACTCTCAGCGCACCAGTCACGGTTCCACGTTGAGCTTTATCGTGCACGCAGGGTTGCTGAAGTATCTAAAAGGACACCGCCAGGACATGTGGCGGTGGTTCCACACCGCCTTGAAGAGCGACGTAGAGGATATCCAGGGCGGCACTACCGCGGAGGGAATTCACAGCGGAGTGATGGGGGGAACCCTGGACCTGGTGATGAAGGCCTTCGCCGGCATTAGCCTATTCAAAGACGCGATCCTGCTCGAACCCCAGCTTCCCTCCCACTGGCGGCGGCTGGCTTTCAAGATGACCCACCTTCGCAACTGGTTTCACATCGTCATCACTCCCGTTGAGCTGACGGTCAAAAAGCTAACCGAGAGCAGGAAGCAGCCGGTGGATATTATGGTAGGAAAAAAGCGCTACGCTCTGAAGGAGAAGGAATCGGTAACCATTGCCCTGCCCCGCGGGTAGAGAGGGCTGCGGGTCGAGGTATCGAACGAATCAACCCCGGGGCAGCTTCTTACGCCACCTGCGGAAGTAGGCGGTTCTCAAGCCCTCTGCAAGGCGGTAAAACCGATACAGAAACGGACGGAACGCCAGGTCGTAGCAGCCCAATCGGTTGACCACCTGTCCGCCGAATCCGGTCTTGAAGCGGAATAATCCGTGCATCGGGTGCCGGGGATCATCCTCGGAAGGGATACCAAACAGGTCGTAGCAGCGGCAACCCCGCTCCTTGGCCAGTAGGATTGCCCGCCATTGAACAGCGTAGCCGGGCATCAGGTTGCGCTTTCGATCCGAGGAGGCCCCGTACAGATACCAGGCACGCTGCCCTTTCAAGGCGAGGATGATCCCGGCGAGAAGCTCCCCCTCGTGTCTCGCAGTCAGCAGGTACAGCTCCGGTCCGCCGGCGCCGTACCTGCCGGCCAGGGTGAACAACCGTTTGTAGTAGTTCTCGCTGTGAACAGTGATCCGGTCCCTTCGGGCCGTCTCCTCGTACAGCCGATACCACTGCTCCAAGCTCCCCGGTTCCCCCGATTGCGGCCGGTCAATCGAAATCTCCACCCCTTTCCTGGCGGCCAGGCGTATGTTGTAGCGGGTCTTGCTCTTCATCGAGGCCAGCAGCTCGCCTTCTTCGGCGTTCAGATCGAGGATCACCGTACTGGCTGGCTGAACATCCATCCCTGCTTTGCGCAGGCCCGCCGAGCTCTTAAGCGCCTCAGGATGATTTCCCAAGCCCTCTCTGCCCCAGGGAAGATCGAAGCGCAGGAATATGCAGCCGGGAAGGTGGGGCCTCAGAACCCGGGCCAGCTCTGGGAGAAAATCCGCTCGGTCCGCTGCCGGCACTTCCACCTCGGGTCCATGGGGCACGTAGGCAAAACGGAGTCCCGGCTTCAGCTTGCGGAGCAGGACGAGCGGGAAAAATGCTTTATCCCGGTAGCGGCAACGAAAGGACCTGGCCTGCCAACCGAGCTGCTCCCGGAAGGCACCCCAAAACCCGCTCTGGAGCAGGCTCTCGTTGCGATCCAGATCGTGGAGCTCTGCCGGTTCGACGCTGATCTTCATCAATCCCAATCCAGGATCTCCGCTTCCACCCCGCCCACAACCTGCAACAGGGAAAGACCCAGCGTGGTCCACACCGGCTCTCCGGGGTCCATCACGCCCAGCCTGATTTTCAGCCCATAGGGTCTACCCTCGGGGAAAGAGGGATCCAACCAATGCCACTTTCCGCCGGCGAACAGCTCCACCCAGGCATGGCCGATGAATCCCGCTTCAGTCAAAATGAGCCCATAGGCCATCCGGGAGGGAACTGCGATCTTTCGTAGAAGGGCAACCAGCAGCAGGGCATGTTCCGTGCAGTCTCCCGCTTTGCGGTCGAGGATCTCTTTCAGGCCGGCAAATCCATAGGCCAGGGATTTATTTTCAATGTAACCGTGCACCAATCGCTCCAAACAGATTCCCTGGAACGGATCGAAAGTGTCGCCGCTTCTACATCCGGCGAGCAGCTCCGCCAACCTGGGATCCTCCAGATCCAGATGAAACCCGCCGCGGACGTACCTATCCAGCTCCGGAGGCGGCAAGCTCGAATCGGAGGACAGCCCTTCGGCCTGAAAACCTCTTTTTTCCAGATACACGACCAGCTCCCCGGCGTCCCTCCGCCTATCCTCGGGCAAAGATACGATGCGGGTCTGAGCCCTTTGTCCTCCCCCCAGATCCCGCTCGGCGTCCCGTACCGCTTCACGCAACGTTGATTCACCGCCGCCGCGAAAGGCAACGGTCACTCCCCGGACCTCCTCCAGGGACTCCGGCAGAGCCCTGAGTCGGCGGACCGGAATGATCAGAGAAGCCACATCGAAGACAGCGGCTATGTCGATTCCCCGATCGTTCTTTGGCGAGACTCCCGGATCGCAGTCGAGGTGGAGAATCTCCAGAGCCAACCCCACCGGGGTTCTGGAATAGAGGAGCTGACCCTCTTCGCTGTACACCTCCGTGGTGATAACACCGGGCAGAGCGGTGGATCGCTCCTCCACGAGGATGCCCTCGTATCTCCTGCCCAAGGAATCATCGATTTCCCCCTGTCCGAGAACACGGAGCTTGATCCCCTCTACCTCCAATGATTCCGGGGAAAAGAGGTGATAACCGAGCTCCCCGTTGCGGGTACCGTATTCACTTGCGGGGCTCCCGGCTTCGTGCGCTCCCTGCGCTCTCTGCTCACCGATCATCCGCCTGATCCTTTGGTCGGCGGCATAGACGCCGAGGGGCTCATCATCCAGAGGAAGAAAAAACGGCTCCTCCTCGGTTCCTCGCAAAAGTTGAACCCGGAGCCCTCCCTCCACCGTCCGGACTTCAACACCTTGGGGCTCACCGTTCATGACGAGTTGAGAGCTCAATGAAACCAGAAAACCCGCCTCCTCTATCCAAACGTCCTTCTGGGTGAGAGAAAAGGGCACCCCAAAACGGAGGATCTTCATGGTCTGTTCGATCTCGCTTCGCACCAAGCCACCCGCCGTGCGCCAGGTGGTGTGATGAACGTAGCCGACGGCTTTGCTTTGCAAGAGCAGAGAGTACCACTGATCTTCAATCTTCTCCTGGGAGTGGAGGAGAAGCGGGAGGAGGAAAAACAGCAGAACGAGCCGCTTCATAATCGCCGCGCGGGCTATCTGACCTGACCCGTTTTCACCTTTTCCGAAGTAATGGGCTTACCGGCACATTCCAACATGACCTCTTCGACAAGCACCTGATGGTTTTTGACCTGAATAGGGATGCTGAAAAACTCATCGATATCTATCTCCTCCGCCGCCTGTCCCGAATTCGGCTGCCCGGCGAGCCCAACCGGGTCGCCCGCCTCAGCATGGTCGGCAAACAGCACTTCAACGGTCTGGCCGTCATCAGCGGCCAGGAGCATTCCACGACTTTCCACTCCTCGCAGCCGGGCGGGTTTCAAGTTGCAAACCAGCAGGATATTTCTGCCCTTGAGCTCATCGGGCCTATAATAGGGAACCAGCCCGGAGACGATCTGGCGGGTCTCTGCCCCCAGATCGACGGTTTCAATGTACAGCTTATCCGCCTTCGGATGTTTTTCCACCTCGACGATCTTGGCGACTCTGAGATCCACCCGGGAACGGAACTTCTCGAGGGTCTGCGTATCTGCTCCCATTACCTGCCCTCCTGAAAATTTATTTTTGAAATTCTCCATCTCTTCATCTTCCAGTTTACGGAACAGAAGTTCCGGGGCTTTCACCTCCTCGATCCCTGAAAGAACTTTGAGTTGGTCGGTTCCCGACCCTTCGGTGCCGAGAAAGGAGTGGATTCTGTCCGCCGTGTCGGGAAGATAGGGATGGACAAGCACCGCCAGGTCCCGGATCAGGTATACCAGATCGCGCAGCAGCACACCGGTTTTTTCCCGATCCTCTTTGACGGCCTTCCAAGGCTCGTCCTCCTGAAAGCGCTTGTTGCCGATCGAAGACAGGGCAAAGATGCGCCTCAAGGCCTCCCGGAGCTCGATCCGCTCCAGTGCGTCGAGGATCTCCCTCTCCGCCTGCTCGACTTCCCGCCAGAACTTCCGGGAGGCATCGCTGCCCGCCGCCGTCCCGTCGCCTTCCGCCGCACCGGGCAACTTGCCGTCGAAATAGCGATTGACAAAGGTGAGGGTCCTGTTGACCAGGTTGGCAAGATTACCGATCAGCTCACCGTTGACCTTTTCCTGGAAATCCTTCCAGGTGAACAGGGAGTCCGCCCTCTCGGGACGATTGTAAAACAGATAGAATCGCCAGACGTCGGCGGGGATCCCCGAATCCACCGCATCGTTACCGAACACTCCGATTCCCTTGCTCTTCGAAAACTTGCCGCTCTCGTAATTCAAGTATTCGCTGGAGGACATGCTGTGCAGAAGGGTCCAGGTTTCCCCGGAGCCGATCAACGAGCAGGGGAAGATGACCGTATGGAAGGGGATATTGTCCTTGCCGATGAACTGGACCAGCTTCACCTCCCCGGGATTTTTCCACCACTGCTGCCATTCATCCGTGAGGTTGGCGGTGATGGAAATGTAACCGATCGGGGCATCGAACCATACATAAAAAACCTTGTTCTCGAAATTCTGTTTCGGCACAGGGATGCCCCACTTCAGATCCCGCGTAATGGCCCGTTCGTGCAAGCCGTCCCTGATCCAGGCCTGAGTCATCTGGACGGCATTCTTGGCCCAGGCGCCCTCCTCCGAGGTTTTCTCCATCCAGGCTTCCAGCTTCGGCAGTATCGCCGGCAGATCGATATACAGGTGGGTGGTCTCCCGTACCACCGGTGTTGCGCCGCACACTCCGCAGTGGGGCTCCACCAGGTCCGTGGGATCGAGGAGCTTGCCGCAGTTTTCGCACTGGTCGCCCCGGGCTTCCGGGTATTCACAGTGGGGACAGGTCCCACGAACGTAGCGGTCCGCCAGGAAGCGGTCGCAGGTCTCGCAGTAGGTCTGCTCGATGGTTTTTTCCTTGATATATCCATTCTTGTCCAGACCAAGAAAGATCGACTGGGTGATCTCCGTGTGTTTCGGAGTGGAAGTTCGCCCGAAGCTGTCGAAGGCGATGTTGAACCACTTGTAGACCTCCGAGTGCACCTGGTAGTAGCGATCACAGAGCTCTTGAGGGGTGATGCCCTCCTCCAGGGCCCGGGTTTCAGTGGCCGTACCGTACTCGTCGGTGCCGCAGACGTACAGCGTCTCGTAGCCCCGGAGGCGGCAGTAGCGGGCATACACGTCCGCCGACAGCACCTGGATCAGGTTTCCAAGATGGGGAATATTGTTCACGTAGGGCAGTGCCGAGGTGATGAGTGTCTTCTTCATGGGTACAGCTACTATATTTTTATCATTCCCGCAGAGTCAAGGGCTCGGGCCGGAGCCGACGGGTCCTACAAGATCCCTTCGATCGAGGCTCGCCAATAGGGAAGCACCCGCACTCCAGCAATCGCAGCACTCGGTTCCATCGGTTCCTGCACTATAACCAAGCTTTCACGAACAGCCGGCAGCTCCAATCCCCTGACAGCTCCCTCTGCCTCCCGCGGCAACGACTGGTTATTCAACTCATAGCTCACCTGGAAGGCCTTTGATCCGGAAACAAAGTCGAGATCCCAGCCGCTTCCTTTGACAAAGCACACCCGGTCGTGACCGCGCTGAAGGTCATTGAAAATCCGATTCTCCAGCAGCTTGCCCCAATCCTTGTCAAATCCTCTGACTCGCAGGTACAAACCATTGTCAACCAGGTAAATTTTTTTCTGGCTGGTGCTGCCACCCAGCATGTTTTCCGCGAGGTAAACAAATTGAGCTTCTTCGAAGTAGCCAAGGTACTGGTAAAGCGTGTCTTTCGACACTTTGAGACCCATGCTTTTATAATCGTTATACCATCTGTGGACGCTGAACTCCTTGGTGAAGGATTTCAGCAGCCTGAGAAAAACGGATTCCACCAGGGTAGCATTCTTGATATGGTGGCGCTCAACCACATCCCTAAAAAGCATGGAATCGATATACGAACGTATCAGGTTCAGCTTCATATCCGGTGAATCCACCAGCACCACTTCGGGAAACCCTCCCCAAAGCAAGTATTCTTGTAAAAGATTGTGCATCTCTGCCAGTCCCCGTCGTGAGTCCGGAGCTTGCACGGCCTTCTCCTTGAAACGAAGGAACTCCCGAAAGGTCAATGGCAGAACAGTCGTAGAAAGAGTCTTTCCCCGCAGAACCGATGCGAGATTCCTCAAGAATACCCGTGAAGAGGAACCGGTAACAAAGATCTTAAGCCCCCGGTTCAGTAGGAATTTCAGTCCCATCTCGAAGGTCGCCAACTCCTGGATCTCGTCAAAAAAAAAGCAGGGGGTATGGTTCGGAAACAACTCAAGATAGGCTTGATAGAGAAGTTCGAAGTGTTCAACAGAAAAGTCCTGAAGTGGGATCTCCGAGAAATCCAAGAATACCACGTTCCGCCGGTCCAGGCCAAGTTCGTTCATTACCTGGAACAGGAAGAAAGTTTTTCCTGCCCGCCGCGGTCCAACAACAGCAATGACCTTCTCCAAGCGTTCGAATTCTCTCCATTTCAGAGAGTGCTCGCGCGGAACGACCTGCCGAGAAGAGAAGATTTCCTGCCCGTCGAGGATAGCTCTCTTTAAAGTTTCCTTTTCCATAAGGACAATATAGAGAATATTATCCTTTTACACAAGGAAAATTTTTATACCGTTGGTTCGACTCAGCCGCGCTATCCGCGCAGGGCCTCCTCGTACATGGCCAGGATGTTCTCGGGGGGAATATCCGCTTGAAGGTTGTGGATCGGGGCAAAGACGAAGCCCCCTCCGGGCTGCATCACCTCGAGCCGGTGGCGTACATCCCGGCGCACCTCCTGGGGAGTACCCCGGGGAAGCACGCTCTGCACATCCGCGCCGCCGCCCCAGAAAACGATGCGGCCGCCGAATTGACTCTTCAGTCTCTCCACCTCCATGTGGGCGGCCGAGGTCTGTACGGGATTGAGGATGTCCACACCGATCTCGATGAAATCTTCGATGAACTCATGCACCGATCCGCAGGAGTGTAAAAACACCTTGGCCGGACTCGAGGCATGGGCGGTACTGTAGATCTCTTTCAGCAGAGGCTTGATCGATGAGCGGAACAGGTCGGGGGAGATCTGCGGGCCGTTCTGAAAACCGAGGTCATCCCCGAAGCCGATCACCTGGATATATTTCCCCACTGCATCGAGGTATAGCTTCAGGTCTGTGATGACAGCCTCGGTCAAACGTTCCAGCAGCCGGCGGCTGAACTCCGGTTCTGCAGCCAAACGCATAAAGAAGATGTCGAAACCGCTTAAAAATTGAGCGCTCTCGAAGATACTGCCGTTGAACCAGCCGAAAAGTGCTTTGTCCGTGTTCTCGTAAAGATATCGGCCTTTGCGGTGGAGGTATTCCAACTCCTCGTCGGTTATTCGGGGTAGGGGATAGGTCTCCAGCTCCTCCGGGCTGATCTCGGCTAGAGGGAAATGGGCGGGAATGAAGGATCCGCTTCCGGGGCTCAAGATGTTGGTTGCTACCCCTTTCTCGAAGAGCTTCCAGGTGCCGTCCGCTTCGATCACCGGCGAGAAATCTTCGGGAAACAGAGCCGGAGCTCCATCCGGCAGGGGATGGGGTTTCCAGCGGCCACGCAGAGGAACGCCCGGGGCGGCGAAGTAGCGGTCGACCGGAAGTACGTCGATTCCCCAAGCATCGATCAACTCCGCTTCCACTTCGGCCAACAGGAGAATGATGTTGGTCACCCTGATCGGCTGTTGGTCGAGCTTCCAGCCTCGCGCAGCCAGATGGCGCTTCAGCTTGGCATAGGCTATTGCGTTGATACCGGTTACGATCGAACCACCCAGGTCAACGGGGAGTCGATCCGGTTCTTCGTGGTTCAATGCGGCGAGTACCCGCTCGCGGGAAGTCATGGGTTTACTCCTCAAAGTATTGTCGATTATAATCCCGAATACTCCCGGAGGAACAGACGTGCCCCCCCATTTCCGCATAATGCGTGATGATGACGCTGGAGCGGTATCGCTTCTGATCCAGCGCACATTTCAGCACTTCATTGCAGACACCTACACAGCGCGAGGAATCAAACGTTTTCTGAAGATCACATCGAAACAGGCGATGCTGCGACGAAAACGAAAAAATCAACTCATCGTTATTGCTGAAGCCGACGACACGATTTCAGGCATGATCGCGGTACGCAAGCAGAATCACATTACCCTTCTCTTTGTAGCTGCGGAGTTTCACAGAAACGGAATCGGCACCCTGCTTTTCCAGGATGCCTTCACTCGTATGAAAGCCGCAGTCCCGGACCTCGGCACCGTCACGGTGAACTCGTCCGAATTTGCCCTGCCCTTCTATACCAAGCTGGGCTTCACGGCGAAACGCTCCGCCTATCTTCACAAGGGGATGAAGATAACACCGATGGAGTTGTTGCTGTGAGTCAGGCTCTATCTACAGAAATCGATCGCCGTTAGAACCATAATTTTTATCAGATTGAAAACACTGTCGATCTCAACGTATTCGTCGATTCCGTGTATATTGCCGCCCTTCGGCCCAATAATCGCCACATCTGTTTTGGATACTTTCATGAAAGAATAGACATCCGTGGCAAAGGGAATTCCCCTCTCCCGATATTCCAGATTCAACTGCTCGTAAGCGCGCCTTATCGAGGATAGCGCCGGGTGGTTTCTGTCTGTTCTATGTCCTTCGAGGAAACGAATCACCGTTTCGAACTTCGGGAGATTATCCCGAAAATCCGGATCCTTCCCGAGCCTCTCTTTCATGAAATCCAATAGATCTTTCCTCGCTTCCTCCTCGCTCAGGTAGGAGAAGATTTCCTGCCAGAAGAAGATGTGCCCTGAGGTGGGGACCGCCCCGGAATCCTGGTAGGTAGAACCACCGGTGTGGAGCTGGTAGGTGAGAAGACGCACCCGCATATCCTGATTATAGGTATCCGGAACCTTCAGCTTGACAAGCCTCCTGTCATATTCCTCCAAGGCCAGGGCGATTTTGCTCAACTTATACACCGGGTTGGGAAGCTCCACATCCGTTCCGATACCCCCCGGTCCGCTCTCAGCGACTGTAACCTTCCAATCAGAGCCTCCGATGGACTCCACCCCCACAGCCATATCGGAGGGCTCGGGAACTATCGCGAAATCGATATCCGGATTTCTAAGTCTGGCTGCAATCGAGCCGTTGACCCCGCCATTTTCTTCGTCCACAACGCTTTCGGCAAATACATTCCCTCTGAGCTCCACCCCCAGATCATGAAGGCACTTGAGGGCGAGGAATCCCGAAGCCGTACCGGCCTTCATATCTATCGTACCCCGGCCATACATCTTTCCATCCTTCACTTTGCCGCTAAAAGGATCCTTAAACACCTCCCACTCATCTTTGTAGCTGGGTACGGTATCCACGTGACCGGAAAATACGAGGGAATGTCCCCTTCCGCTCCCCCCCAGCCTGGCCACGAGGATAGGCCGATCCTTGTATACCCGTTGCTGCCCGTCGATGGTCGGGAAAAAAAGTGGATGTTCGCGGATGCCCGGGATATCGTCCACTTCGAAGAGATCCAACTCGCACCCGGGTATAAGCTCTTTGCACTTTTCGAACAGATACTCCTGCCCGGGTTTTTCATTCCCACCGGGGGGAAGATTTTCCGTTCGAATTTTGACGAGCTCCGAAATCGTACGAACGACCTCGTCCTTGTTCCTGTCTACCCAGCGGTTGACATCGTCTATATAGCTCATTTGAGATCAGGCTGTGAGCTCTATCTTTAGATCTTCTGCCACCGGTTCAATGACATTTACCTCCCCCGGGGCTGTCCTGAGCAAGGAACAGGGGATCTCCGGCACGATTGGGCCATGAAGAAACAGACGGGTGATAAACTTCTGCCACACGATACCCCCGGCGTACTGACCATCCGCCGTGAGCCCGGCTCCGTCGTTCCACCAGGCTCTGTAGTCGGCGTTGAGCATCGTTGATCCGGAGGTGGTGTACGATTTGCAGGGGACGAACGGCCAGGCGCCCTGCATATCCGTTACTGCCATCTGAATCGTGGAAATCGGATGGAAATCCACCAGACGGGGAGTCGCCTTCATCCATGCCTCCGTATCCATTCCATAGGTTTTGGCCAGATGAGGATCCCAGAAGGAATAATGTCCGGAGAGCCCCGTGCCTCCGTAGACGATATGCGCCCCTTTTGCTGAAGGGTCCTTCCTGGCCTCGAGAATCATATCATCGTAATGATCGATATTCTTACTCGACGGGAAATGGATCTGGTTGGCCGGGATTCGCAGCTTCGGATCGAGGCGGGAGATGAAATGCATGTTGATCGTATAGTGAAACGAGCCCGGCCACTCCGGATTGATGTCCCGGCCGTCCTCATCGGCATACTCATCCATGGAGAAAAAATGCACGTGGTGAAGCGGGATACCCAGTGCGTTTACCATATCGGCGAGCAACTGGT
>CAZSBH010000048.1:0-13144 GCA_964604845.1 uncultured Spirochaetaceae bacterium | reverse complement strand
TGCACGTGGTGAAGCGGGATACCCAGTGCGTTTACCATATCGGCGAGCAACTGGTACTGAAAGATCGGGCCGGTGGGAAACACGCCTACAAACTGTTTGCCCTCTTCCAGTGTTTTCTTGATCCGAATCAGCATGTCCAAAGCCAGCTGAAAGTGGAAATCCTTGACAGGGCGTATCTGCACTTTGAAGTCGGGGTGTGTGCCCTTGGGAAGGCTGCAGAGATCCTCTTTCCTGATCTTCGCTACTCTCTTGCAGACCTCCATATCCCGGAAGGCGAGGAATTTCGCCGGTTGGAAATCGATCAGATCGATATCGGGATTGAAATTTGCATTTGCTTTTCCCATGATTTACCTCCGTACCTGTATTACTGTGAGTGTCAGCTCATCTATTTATAACATAGGTGCGGGTGATCCTCACTGCAATAAACAAAGAAAATTCTGAAAAAATAAATGGCCCTGCGGCAAGCGCTCAATCTGATCGCCTTGGTGACGGATGATAACATCAGCCCCACCGTCCTATCAGACTTACAAACCCGCGGGATTCGAGTTATTATTGCGGAATAAAGCTATGACGGATCGAGAACGGTTTCTTCAGATCGCCCGATTCGAACGCCCCGGTGATCCCTACGACTTCCACCAGTGGATCTGGCTGGAAGCGATCCAACGTTGGCATAACGAAGGCCTCCCTCCGGAAGCACATCCTCTGAGAGCTGTGTCACTGGGACAGGACCGCACCGAGTACTTGCCAATCTACAACATGGTCCGCTGCGGCAGGCCGTTTTTCAACCCCCCGTACTACATATCTATCGTTCCCTGGCTCGAGCGCAAGGTTCTACAAGACGAGGATGAAACCCAGGTAGTGCGAGATGAAGATGGGATGGTCTATCGAGTATCCAAAACAAATCCAGGGGTTCTGCCTCAGTATCTGGAGTATCCTGTTAAAGACCGCTCCAGTTGGAACGAGTACAAGAAGAGATTGGACGCATCAACACCGGAACGATGGCCTCCCGGTTGGGATCGAATCGATCTGAACGAGACTTTATACGATCATGACCCGACTCTACACGGCCGCCCCTGGAGCGAGAGAGATTTTCCCCTCGGAATGACCTCGTTGAGTCTGATGGGACTACCCCGCAATATGATGGGACTGGAGAACTACAGCCTGGCTCTTTACGACGACCCGAATCTCGTGGAAGACATGGCGGAACATATGCTCTGCTGGAACTTGGAGATGGCCCGAAGGGTATTTGAAGCGGGCATCGAGGTGGACTTCTGTTATCTTTGGGAGGATATCTGCTACCGCTCGGGTCCGCTGTTTTCTCCTTCGATTATGCGCAGAATCATGGTACCCCGATGGAAACAATTCACCGAATTCCTGCGCAGCAATGATGTAGCGGTGATCCTGGTTGATTGTGACGGAAATCTAGACGAGTTCCTGCCTCTAGCTCTGGAAGGAGGCTTGAACGGTGTGCTCCCGTTTGAGGTTGCCGCGGGTAACGACATTCTCGCCGTTCGCAAAAGGTACGGGTCGGATCTAATCATCTTCGGTGGGGTGGACAAACGGGCCTTAGCCCTTGGCCGAAGCGCGATCGACAAAGAACTCGAGCTAAAGGTAAAACCGATGCTGGAACAAAGTGGTTATTTCCCGATGCTGGACCACTATGCCCCACCGGATATCTCTTTCGAAAATTATATGTACTACAAGATCAAACTAAAGAGCCTGCGAACCGCGGCGCCATAGTTACCTGATCGGAAAGTTTGTTTATCTTGAGCCCCTGCTGCATCAATGGTACATCTGGAGCAGAGGATTCTTGACAGAAAAAGGGCAGTTTTACTACTCTTAGTGCAGCAGCCGACTCATGACCCAGCCCTTTCTCGACTACCTTCAAAATCTTAAAATTCTCAATCAACTGAGTGAAATTTACTACAAAAGCACGGGCATGGTGATCTCCTTTCACTATCCCGGAAAGAATGGAAGGATCCGCTTCTATCCCCAGGAGGAGAAGAGCGAGTACTGTCAACTCATCCAGTCAACCCGGGAGGGAAAGACACGCTGCCTGAAATGTGACCGGGAAGGCTTGGAGACGGCCCGTCGCAAGAACAGCTATCACATATACCGCTGCCACGCCGGGCTTGTAGATGTGGCTATACCTCTGGTGTACAAAGGCACGGAGATCGGTTCCATATTCACGGGCCAGGTTCTCCTCGAGCCTCAAAACTTCAACGATCTCCAAACCGTCTATCAAACCTTTCCAGCCCAGAAGGTTTCCTATGAACGCCTGGCCGAAGCATACGCAAAAGTCAAGATCGTGGGCAGGGATCACCTGCTCTTCTACGCAAAGCTGCTACATCTTTTCGGCAATTACATTCTCCTCATGGAAAACGAGCTCTATCTCGAACGGATGGTCGTGCTGAAGAACCGGGAACTGCACAACAAGGAAATCGAGAAGATCAATCTGGAAAAAACCTTGAAGGAATTAAGCATCTCGGTGCTGGAAAGCGAAAAATCAGGACGCCCGTCCGCCGGCAAAGACCAGGTTGAGGATAGAAGCAACTACATCATCTCCAAGGCTCAGCTCTTTATCAGGACAAACTACAACACGGACATCCGTTTAGAGGATGTTGCCCGGGCCGTATATCTGTCCCCAAACTACTTCAGCTCCCTGTTCAAGCGGGTATCAGGATGCACCTTTCGAACCTACCTGGTGAAGAAGCGCATAGAGGCTGCCAAGACCTTTCTAGTGGATTCGAGTCTGCCGATCAAGGAGATCGTCCTTAGAACCGGTTTCAAGGATTACAACTACTTCAACCGAACCTTCACATCCAAGGAGGGAATCACTCCTGCTCGCTTTCGAGCCTTACAACAAGACAAGTCTTTCAGGGCATCGTAGATTTTTTCAGAAGTTTCTTTCGGAATTCCAGTGCAAGAAATCCTGGTTTGTGCTTTAATAGACCTACCGGAACGCCCGAAATTGGCATCCTCCAATGTGGGTGTGTTCCGGCGTAATTCTGTCCGAAGGGACGGAAAACATTCTTAATCAAGGAGGTGAAGCACATGAAAAAGGTATTCCTGGTTCTTGTGCTGGTACTCTTCGCAGCAGGTCTCGGCTTTGCCGGCGCAGGCAAAGAAACCGAAGGGAAAATGGAATTCGCAATCATCCCCATGTTCGTGGGTCATCCCTGGTTTGTGCGCTGCGAATTGGGGGCGAAGCAAGCCGCTGAAGAGCTCGGTATCAACTATGTTTTTATCGGTCCTGAAAAGGCGGATGCAGCCAAGCAGCTGGACCTGTTCAACGACCAGGTCAACAAGGGAGTCGACGCCATCATAATGGCAGCTTCTGATGTGAAAGCCTGGGAAAAACCTATTGCCGACGCTATGAAAAAGGGAGTCCCTGTGTTCGGTTTCGACATCGGCGCAGGTGATCTGCCTATCTGGACGGCTTCAGGATGGGAGCAGATACAGAGCGGGATCAACATCGCCGAAGGCATGGCCAAAGAGATCGGCAATAAGGGCAAAGTAGCCATCCTGACTGGAAGCCTCGGTTCTCCATTCCTGGCGGAGCGGCAGAAGTCCATCGAAGACACCTTGGCGAAGTACCCGAATATTAAAGTTATAGGTGTGTTCCCGACAGAAGATGACTACGAGAAGGCTCTGAGCATCTGCGAGTCGGTCCTCCAGGCCAACCCGGACCTGGCCGGATTTGCCAGCACCGTAACCACCGGCGCTCCGGCGGCGGCCAAGGCAGTCGAGAATGCCGGTCTAGGGGGCAAGGTTGCGATCTGGAGCGTGGCCCTGGGCAAGCAGAACGCGGAATACGTCAAAAAAGGATGGATGAACGGAGCCCTGATCCTCGATCCGGCAAAGATGACCTACCTCGGTGTAATGATCGCTTACGAGTATCTGACCAAGAACAAAAAGCTGCCCAAGCCTGGGGACAGCTACGGCTGGGCCGGCGAGCCGGTCACCCTTGTGGATAAGAAGTTCTCCTACGCTCCCGACGTGCTTCTGACGCCGGCTAACATCGGCGAGTTCGACTTCTAGAACTTTAGAACCACAACGAAAGCAGTAAATCGCGATTCCGGGAAGGGGGAAACCCCTTCCCGAATTTTTTCAGTCTGCGGAGTCTTTGATGATAAGCATTGAGCACGTTTCCAAGTCGTTCCCGGGAGTGCAAGCCCTTGACGGTGTGAGTTTTTCTATTGCCGACGGGGAGGTCCACGGCCTGGTCGGCGAGAACGGAGCGGGGAAGAGCACGTTGATCAAGATCCTCTCCGGTATCTACCCCGATTACGTGGGAAATATCCGGATCGACGGAAAACCTTCGCGCTTCACCTCGGTTCACGACGCTCAGAATCACGGGTTGGCCACGATCTTCCAGGAGCTCACCGTCATCCAGGAGCTCTCAGTGGCGGAGAACATTTTTCTGGGAAGGGAACCGGTACGGCTCGGGGGAATTTTGGATCGGGAGGCTATGCGCCGGCGCAGTACCGAAGTTCTCGAATTTCTCGATGCACCATTGGATCCCCGAACGAGTGTCGGCAAACTTTCGGTCGCCAACCAACAGATAGTAGAAATCTGCAAAGCCCTGGTTCTGGACTCCCGGATTATCATCATGGACGAGCCCACCTCCTCTCTAACCGAACACGAAGTCAGGCAGCTGTTCTTGCTGATCCGCCGTCTCAGGGACAAAGGGATAACGATTCTCTACGTTTCCCACAAGATCGAGGAGATATTCGAAATCTGCGACTCTGTTACCGTCTTTCGGGATGGGAAACACATCGGTACTATGGAGAAAGACAGGACCACGGCGGATGAGGTGATCCGGATGATGGTCGGCCGCTCTCTGAGTACGATGTTCCCACCCCGAACCTCTTCAAAAGGTGAGCTCTTGCTGTCCGTCCGGGGACTGCGGCGAAGCGGAGAATTTCAAGACATCGATTTCGATCTCTATGGCGGAGAAATCATTGGCTTTGCCGGTCTGATTGGGGCCGGTAGAACCGAGGTGGCTCGGGCCGTCTTCGGCGCTACCAAACTCGAAGCTGGAGAAATGACTCTTTACAACCGTCACTCCCGGCCATTCCGGCATCCTGACCAAGCCCTCTCACAAGGGCTGGCCTATCTATCGGAGGACCGAAAAGGGGAAGGGTTGATGCTTCAACTCACGATCCGGGAGAACATGTCCCTGTCGATTTTACATAAGATCTCCCGCTCCCTCTTCATTCAGAGTTCCAAAGAGCGGGAATTGGTAAGCTCTTTCATCTCAAAGTTCAAGGTTAAGCTGTCCAGCATGGACCAGCTGGTCGAATCTCTATCCGGCGGAAACCAACAAAAGATCATCATATCCAAGCTGCTGCTTACCGAGGCCAGGGTGTTTATATTCGACGAACCGACCCGAGGGATCGATGTTGGTGCCAAGTACGAGATCTACAAAATCATGAACGATCTAACCGCCGAAGGCAAAGGCATCATCTTTATCTCTTCAGAACTGCCGGAAGTCCTGGGCATAGCCGATCGCATCTTCTGCATGCGGGAGGGCCGTATTCTCAAGGAATTCTCTCGTCAGGATGCCAGCCCGGAAGCGGTCATGCGCGTTCTCCTGGGAGGAGAAGCGGCATGATGCGGAACAACAATTCTCAAACCTCAATCGATGCTTCAGTCCGGCCCACGCAGGGAAGTTGGCTACGACGGTTTTTTCAGGTACGGGAAATACCGATTCTTTTGTACATCATCATCATGATGATTGTTTTCTCGATTTCCATAAACGGATTCCTTGCGGTAAAAAACTTCGAGAACATCTCCCGCCAGATTACGACCATCGGGATCGTATCCGTCGGCATGACCCTTGTCATCCTGACCGGGGGGATCGACCTCTCCGTGGGAGCCATGCTGTCCTTCGCCATCAACATCGGAGGGCAGGTGATCGTCCAAGGATGGCCTATCTGGATTGTCTATCCCTTTATGCTTCTTCTTGGACTGGCATTGGGGTTGATCAACGGATTCCTCGTCACCCGGATCGCCGTTCCGGCTCTGATCATCACTCTGGGAACCATGAACATCTACCGGGGGATACTGATGGTGATCACCAAAGGTCGTTACATTACCCCTATCCCATCCGCCTATAGCGCCCTGGGTCATGGATTTGTTCCCTTCATTATTTTTGCCGTCATCCTGGGATTGTTCATATTCATCACCTTGCGGACGCGTTTCGGCCGTAACCTCTTTTCAATAGGCGGGGCTGAGCAATCCGCCCTGTATTCAGGGGTGCCGGTTCGGCGCTACAAGATGATCGTGTACGTGATCTCAGGGCTCCTTAGCGCTTTGGCCGGGCTGATCCTGATAGGAAGGAGCGGCTTCATACAACCCCAGGCCGGTACCGGATACGAGCTGAACGCCATCGCCGCGGTGGTGATCGGCGGCACGAGCATCTTCGGCGGCTCTGGGAGTGTGCTGGGAACATTCCTGGGCTCCGTACTCATGGCACTGATTCTGGCAGGATTGACCATGCTGGCTGTCAATCCATATTGGATCGGCTTGATTACCGGGGTCCTGATCATCCTGGCGATTGCTGTGGACTCCCTGCGAGCCCTTCGGAAATAGGTGGTATTCATGAATAATCGCGTTTTCAACCCAAGGGCAACGAGTCAGGTAAGGACTCTGCTCATTTTGGCAGCCGTCAATATTATAATCATGGTGGCTCTGAGCTTTCTCTCGAGGACATTCCTGACCTATGGAAACATGACCGCCGTAATGATGCGCATGAGCGAGCTGGCGATGCTGGCTATCGCGGAGACCATTGTGATCATCAGCGGCGGCTTTGACCTTTCTGTGGGAGCGACCATGGCTCTTTCCGGAGCGGTGGCCGGTACGCTTTATGTGGCCGGCATTTCATTCCCTGTAGCTTTTACGATCGCGCTGGCCGCCGGGGTAGCCGTGGGAGCTTTGAATGCCTTCCTGGTGGTCGCCTTGCGTCTGCAGCCCTTTATTGTTACCGTGGCCACCATGTCGATGGTGCGCAGCGTAGTCTACGCACTGCTGAAAGGAAATGTGCTCACCGAGTTTCCTGAAGGTTTCCTCAACCTCGGATATGTTTATTTATTGAAGATACCCGTGATTTTTCTAATTGTCGCAGCAACGGCGGTGCTGGTGATTATCCTGCTTCGTCGAACGATCGTAGGCCGGCGTATTTTCGCAATTGGAGCGAACGAACGTACCGCTTTTATCTCGGGAATCCACGTGAAGCGTATCAAATTCCTCGTTTATTGCCTGGCTGGCCTGATCTGCGCTCTGGGAGGGCTACTGTTCACCGCGCGGATCCGGGCAATCATACCGGACGCCGGCCTAAATGCTCCCTTGGAGGTAATTACCGCAGTTCTCATCGGAGGCACCCTGATCACCGGCGGTAAGGGTTCGGTTATAGGATCCCTGCTTGGTATTCTAGCGATGTTTCTCCTGGTCAACGGCTTCAACCTCCTCGGATTGAATCCTTTCTGGGAAGTGATCATTTTAGGTATCATACTTATTTACGTCGTGGGGCAGGAGAGCATCTCCCGCTCCTTTGGGGCCTTAATAAATCGACGGAAATCGGATAGGCCGATCAGTACCTCCTGAGCATAGCCAGCACGACCCGTGGGCAGTGCGATACGCGTTTGAGAACACAAAGCATGAAGGCATTTGACGAGCAAGAAAAAAGGCTGCGGGGAAAAACAACCCTGATCACCGGAGCAGGTTCCGGTATCGGAAGAGCCATAGCCGAGCTTTTTGCACGGGAAGGGGCACGAATCGGGATAAACTACTGTCACAACCAGGATGGAGCCGCCGAGACCCTGCGTCGGATCGAGGCTGCCGGCGCCGAGGGGCTGCTTCTGAAAGCCGACGTTGCTCAAGAGCCCCAAGTGATAGCGATGGTCGACCGACTGGTGGACCGCTTTGGAACCATAGACATCCTGGTCAATAACAGCGGCATCGGCACCTCCAAATCTCCGGATCGAGTCGCTGAGATTCTTGAAGAAGACTGGGATCGAGTCCTATCGGTGAATCTGAAAGGAGTCATGCTCACATCCAAACACGCTCTGCCGGTGATGATGCGGCAGGCTCAAGGAACGATCATCAACATCTCTTCGATCCGGGGTTTGCTGGGTAATCCAACCCTGGCCTCCTACTGTGCTTCAAAGGGAGGGGTCGTGCTTCTCAGCAAGCAGATGGCCATGGACTACGCACAGTATGGCATCCGTGTCAATTCAATCTGCCCCGGATTCATACTAACGGAAATGCTCGAAGGATATATCAACAAGCAGCCGGACCCGCAGGGCGCCCGCACAAGCTTCGCAAAGATGTCTCCGCTTGACCGGATAGGCCGGCCCGAAGAGATCGCTGCGGCCGCCCTGTTTTTCGCTTCCGAGGCCTCCTCTTTCGTCACTGGAGTAGCTCTACCGGTTGACGGCGGCTATACCGCTTACGGGATGAGGGATATCCTATGAAGCGCTACACCGGGAAAGTGGCGCTCGTCAGTGGAGCCGGGTCGGGGATCGGCCGGGCTGCGGCCCTGCTCTTTGCCGCCGAAGGCGCAGCCGTGGGTCTCCTCGATATCGATCCTGCCGGCGGCGGGAAGACCCTCGAGATGATCAACAGCCGGGGTGGAAAGGCTGCACTTCTTTCTGGGGATGTAACTTCGGCTGCGGATGTCTCCCGGGTAATCGAGCAGATTGAAAGCGAGTACGACCGAATAGACGTGCTGTTCAATAATGCCGGGATCGAGCTGTCCCGCCCGCTGCACCAGACCTCGGAGCAGGAGTGGGACCGGGTGTTGGCTGTCAACCTGAAAGGGATGTTCCTGCTTGCCAAGGCTGTTCTGCCGATTATGATGGGTCAGAAAAGCGGCGCGATCGTGAATACCTCTTCCATATCCGGGATGCTCGGCTGGCCGGCCTACGCGGCCTACAGCACCTCCAAAGGCGGAGTCATACAGCTCACGCGCCAGATGGCTGTAGACTATGCAGCGTACAATATTAGGGTGAACTGCATCTGTCCCGGCACGACCCTGACTCCCTTGATCGAACGGCTCTTCGAGCTGGAAGAGGATCCCGAAACCGCAAAACAAGTGATCGCCGCACGCCATCCACTGGGACGTTTCGCTCAACCGGAAGAAATCGCTCAGGCGGTGCTTTTTTTAGCTTCCGAGGAAGCCTCGTTCATAACCGGCGCGGTTCTTCCGGTGGACGGCGGATACACGGCTAAATAAAGGCGTGTGAGGAACACCAAGTGCGAAACTTCAAGGAGGCGGGCTGTGAAACGTTACCATGATTTGAGTGGTCAACTGGAAAATGGACTTTGGTCATACCAGGCTCTCCCGGGATTGGAGAAAATCATTCCACTGGTACAGATCGATACGATCGCCACGGTGGAAAAGGATGAGTTTTTCGCCTCGAAGATCACACTCTCGACGATCTCCGGCACCTACGTGGAGGCTGGTTCACACATACTCAAGGACGGGAAGACCCTCGATGAGTATGGGATCACCGATTTCATCAAACCTGCCACCATCATCCGTCTTCCCCGACAACCGGAGAAAACGGTGGTGGACGATACTGTTCTGGCGGCTCACGCCCCGAGAATCCCCAAAGGTGAAGCCTTGATTGTCGATACCGGCTGGGGGTTTCGCTGGAACAAACCGGGATATGTCCTGCAGTGCCCAAATTTCAGCCAGAGCGCTGTCCAGTGGATCCTGGAACACGAACCCTCCATCTGCGGTTTCGACGTTCCCTGCCTGGAAAGCTCCTGGTCGGAGGACGTTGTCGAGGAAAAAGGTGGGCTTCTCGGTATGATGTTCAAAAGAGGGGCGCTTCTTGTAGCTCCCCTGGTGAATCTGCAGCAGATCGAGGGCGACCGGGGCATGCTGTACTGCCTTCCCCTCTCTGTGATCGGCACTTCAGGTGCTCCAGCCCGCATCGTGTTCGAGGAAGAGGTATGAGCAAAAAGGATCCTATTCGTTTTGGAGTGATCGGCGCAGGTCTTTGGGGGGAGGTGCATGCCGAGATCTATTCGAGTCACCCCTACACCACTTTGGCTGCGGTTTGTGACCGTGATTCGAAGCGGGCAAAGCAGGTAGCGGAACGCTACGGCGCCGGGCAGGTCTACACGGATTTCCGAGATCTGGTGGCAGATCCGGGCATAGACGCGGTGGCGGTGGTCACTCCCGACTTCGCGCACCGGGATCCCATCTTGGCTGCGGCGGAAGCAGGAAAACACATCATCACTGAAAAACCTCTCGCCACCACTGTAGAAGACGCAGAAGTCATAGCCGAGGCTGTCAGGAGTGCAGGGATCACCTTCATGATTGATTTCCACGCCCGCTGGAATCCACCTATAGTGATCGCCAGACAAAACATAGCAGAAGGAAAGTTGGGCAGCATCGTATCGGCTTACTTCCGGCTGAATGATACGATATCCGTTCCCACCGAAATGCTCTCCTGGGCGGAGAAGAGCTCGATTCTGTGGTTTTTAGGCAGCCACACGGTGGATTCTCTGCGTTTTCTCTTCGAGGATGAAGTCGAGCGGGTGTACTCGGTTTGCCGCTCCTCGGTTCTGAAGGCTCGAGGCGTCGATGTTCCGGACCTCTACCAGAGCATCCTGGAGTTCCGTTCCGGGATCGTGGCCACCATCGAAAACAACTGGATCATCCCGAACACCCACCCTTCGGTCAACGATATCAAGGTAAACATCCTGGGCAGCAAGGGAATGATCAATATGGACCTCACCAACAATCAGATGATCGAGCGCTATCTAGAGGATTCCAGCGATCATCCCGATTGTCTGGTCAAGCCCCAGGTACGGGACAGGCATGTCGGTTTTGCCTACGAAAGCATCAGGGATTTCGTGGCTTGCCTTTACCTCGGCAAGGAGGTACAGGCCAGCCTCGAGGACGGATTGAAGGTCACCAAGGTTGTCCTGGCGATTATGGAATCCTCTTGCACAGGCCTTCCGGTCACCGTGCGATACTGAGAGGTCGACATGAGCCTGACTGAGCTTCTATCTCTCCAAGACAGAATAGCCATCGTCACCGGTGCGAGCCGGGGACTGGGGAAGGCTTTTTCCACCGCGCTGGCCGAGGCGGGGGCTCACCTGGTGATCGTTTCCCGTCACATTGATGAACTTGAGGACACGGCTGCAACGATCAGGGGTTATGGCCGGGAGGTCCTCAACCTGCAGACCGATATCACCCGGGAGGATCAGGTCCGTGAACTAGTGGCGCAGACGGTCGAGCGATTCGGACATATCGACATCCTGGTAAACAACGCTGCAACGGAGCGCCAGAATCTTCCGCCGGAACAGACAACCCTCAAGAACTGGTCCTTCGTGATCGAAACGAACCTGAACGGACCGTTTTTGTGCGCCCGGGAAGTGGGCAAAGTGATGATTTCCCAGCGATATGGGAAGATCATCAACATGGCGTCCATGTCTGGAATGATAATCAACAAGCACTTTCACGGGGGATCCTACGACGTGTCGAAATCCGCCGTGGTAGGACTGACTAAAGCCTTGGCAGTGGAATGGGCAAAGTACAATATCAATGTCATTGCCCTGGCACCGGGATACTATGGCACAGCACCGAATCGAAAGTGGTTCGAAGCAAACCCGGAAATCCATCAACAGGTCATCGATATGATCCCTCTTTGCCGACTCGGCAATATCGAGGAGCTGGCGGCCCTGGTAGCAATCCTGGCATCGGACGTATCCAACTATATGACAGGGTCAACGGTAGTCATTGATGGGGGATATACGTTGTGGTAGGTCTAGGGAAGGCCCATCACTATTTTACAAACACTGGATCTCAGGCCTAGGGATGCTCGTGCCGCCCCTCAGCTTGACCGTGGGGTGGTACAGCAGTACTATATTACGTAGGACATCGCAATCGAGGATTGCGATATGGATAAACGCAAAAGGATTGACGTTTGCAGTCTATCCGATGATTCGGCCGAGACGTAATGCGTCGAGGTTGTTCCGGAATTCAAGTTCGAACCAGCCGCAAATTTTTGCCTCGGCTGGAAACTACCATGTATAAGGAGGGTTTATGTCAGAACGTGACGTAACTCCTGGAGGAATTCCCAAACGATTGACACCGAGAGCCATCATCATCGTGGTCGTGGTTATTCTGGTGTTGATTACGGTGTTCTCCAGTTTCTTCGTTGTGGACCCGCAGGAGACGGCCGCCGTGCTGTTGTTCGGCCGGTTCATCAGAATGGCCGAGCCGGGCCTGCACTTTAAGCTCCCCTTCGGAATCGAGAAGAACTATAACGTACCGACCCAGGTCGTTCTGAAACAAGAGTTCGGCTTTCGGACCGAACGTCCCGGGATCACCACCATCCGTGCAGCCCAGGACTTCCCCAGCGAGTCGATCATGCTCACCGGAGACCTGAACATCGTGGATGTGGAGTGGATCATCCAGTACCGCATCGTGGATGCCTTCAACTGGCTGTTCAAGGTCCAGGACAAGGAAAAGACCATCCGGGACATCAGTCAGTCGGTGATCAACCAGTTGGTCGGAGACCGGGCGATCTTCGATGTTATCGGTGCCGAGAGGGCCAACATCGAAACCCAAAGCCAGGAGCACATGAACCAACTGTTCGACAAATACGAGCTCGGTATACGGGTGACAACGGTGAAACTGCAGAACATCGTACCCCCCGCCGGTTCGGTACAGGAGGCCTTCGAGGACGTCAATAAGGCTATCCAGGACAGAAACCGGCTGATCAACGAGGGTCAGGAAGCCTACAACCAGGCCATCCCCAGAGCCAAGGGCCAGGCGGAACAGCTGATTCAGGAGGCCGAAGGCTACGCCATCGAACGTGTCAACAGGGCGGAAGGTGACGTGGCCCGTTTCTCTCGGGTATTGGACGAGTACACCCGCAATCCGGGAGTGACCCGGACCCGTCTGTACTACGAGATGTTCGAAGAGGTGTTCAAGGACGCCGAGAACGTCGACCTGATCGACAAGAACCTGGGTAACTTCATCCCCTTCAAGGCTCTCGAGTCGGCTCCCGCAGGAGGCACCCAATGAAAAAGACAATTACGGTTCTGGTCGTCATCGCAGTAATCTTCATCCTCTTTCTGATCACCGGGCCCTTCTATGTAATCGAAGAGGGGGAAC
>CAZSBH010000047.1:0-31824 GCA_964604845.1 uncultured Spirochaetaceae bacterium | reverse complement strand
TAATGCCTCCTTATAAGGCTGTCAATGATTCGTATAGATTTTTGGATGAGTTGACCGGGAGGCCGGATAGACATACGGCAAGCCTGTGCCAAAATCCTGGCCGCGGCCATGCAGAAAATCATTCACCACCACAACTTTTCAGAACGGGTTCGGGTAGAGTACCGGGACGAGATGGGCACCCGTGCCCACACCTTCAACATCACGATCGCCGAACTCATGCGGGCGGACCAGATGGTCCAGTCTCTAAACAACTACTTCATATTCATTCCCCTCCCATGTGAAAAACCAACCTACACAACTTGAGCTGCGTTTTTCCTATATTCAATTGGGTCAAAATGATACAAACGACAGGAAAAGGTGGGCTTGTCCATTGTGGTTCCGTGGAATATTTTCCGTTTTGCTTCTAATATTCCAGGAAAGCACAATACAACCAGGCAATCAGGCAGCCGCTCGGGTGAACACCCTACCCTGGACCGGACAACTTGTGTTATAACGATCGGGCGCATATAATTCCCAATACTGTTCGGCCACAAGGGCACAGATTATAAACACAACTCGGATGTGTTGGAGTCGCCTGAGGATGAGACAGAGGCTGTCCCGGCTCACCAAACTGCTGTATGGATCGGGGGACTTGGGTTTCAGCCTGACCACGACCCTGATCGGCGCCTATTTCGCGATCTTCCTGACCGATGTGGTGGGGGTATCTCCGACCGTCGCCGCTGCGGCGTTCTTCATCGGCAGGAGCTGGGATTACGTGAATGATCCCATCGTCGGCTACATATCCGACCGCACCAGAACCCGCTGGGGCAGGAGACGCCCCTACCTTCTCTTCGGAGCCCTTCCCTTTGGATTGACCTTCGCTATGCTGTGGTGGCGTCCCCCCCTCCAGAGGGACCTGTACCTCGCCGTCTACTACGCCGCTGCCTTTGTTCTCTTTGATACGGCCGCCACTCTAGTATACATGCCCTATTTCGCCCTTACACCGGAGCTTGCCCCGGAGTACGACGATCGGACATCGATCACGACCTACAGGATGTTCTTCTCCATCCTCGGCAGCCTGATCGCCTTCACCATCCCTCTGCTCATGATCGGGACCTTTCGCCCCGAAAACGCGGGCAAGGTCCTCACCATGGGATTCCTCTTCGGCCTGGTCAGCGCCGGCCCCCTGTTCCTGACCTTTCTCGGCACCCGGGAACGGCGGGAGTTCATGGCCCAGGAGCCGCCTAAACTGGGCGAGTCTCTCAAGGCGGTTTTCAAGAATCCTCCCTTTCTCCTCGGACTCGGTATCTTTCTCGGCACCTGGATCTCTGTGGATATCGCCCAGGCCATCCTCCTCTACTTCATCAAGTATTGCGTGCTCCGGGAGACCCAAAGCGATCTGATTATGGGGACCATCTTCGTCACGGCTATCTTCGCGCTCCCTCTGTGGAATTGGGTAGCCCGGCACTGGAATAAACGCATATCCTATATCCTCGGGATCGCTTTCTGGGCCGCGGTGCAGCTGGTGATCATCACCCTGCGACCTTCCACCCCATTGACCGTCCTCCTGACCCTCTGCGCCCTGGCCGGGATCGGTGTGGCCGCGGCCCACGTGCTGCCCTGGTCGATCCTACCCGATGCTATCGAGTGGGACGAATGGAAAACCGGGGAGCGTCACGAGGGGATGTTCTACAGCATCGTTACCCTTACTCACAAAGTCGCCTCCTCGATCGCCATCCCCCTCGTCCTGCTCCTGCTCGACAGCTTCGGGTACCAGGCAAATGTACCCATCCAGCAGCCCCGGGCGGAACTGGCGATCCGCCTGATCACGGGACCGATTCCCGCGGTTCTCCTCGGCTTCGGGATCCTCTGTGCCGTGCTCTACCCTCTGTCACGAGAATGCTACAACCAAATCGTCAACGATCTGGAAGACAGAAGAGCGGGGAGAAGTCCAGAATGTCCAAAATAGAAGTGCGGGCGGTCAGGACGCGCAGGGACAAACGACGTTTTCTCACCTTTCCCTGGAGGATCTACAAAAACGATCCGCTGTGGGTTCCCCCCCTGCTTCCCGAACGGGCTAAGACGATCGATCCAAAGCACGGAGCCTTCTTCAAACGGGGTGAAGCTGAAGTTTTCATTGCCTGGCGGGATGGACAGCCTGTAGGCACGATCTGTGCGGCGGAGGACAGAACAGCGAATGCCGACAGGAAGCAGCCCGAGTGTCTGTTCGGTTTTTTCGAATACTTCGAAGAGATCGAAATCGCCGAGGCTCTCCTGGGGCGGGTCAGGGTGTGGGCGCAACAACGGAATCTGGCAACTTTGACAGGCCCCTTCAATCTGGACTACGAGGACGGCTACGGCGTGTTGGTGGAGGGTCGTGACCTCCCTCCGGCCATTCTCTGCGGCCACACTCCCCCGTACTATCAGGGGTTCATGGAGCGGCTTGGCTTTCAGCCTGCCAGAGGAGACAACCTGGCCTTTGCCGCCGATTTCGATGCCGACAGTCCGCAGAGGCAGAGGCTGTCACGGCTGGCCGGGCGGATCCGAGACAGGGGCTGGGTACAGATCCGCACTCCCGACCTTGGCCGTCTCGACGAGGAGGTGGACACGGTACACCGGCTGTTGAATGAGTCGTTGGCCCACCTTCCCGACCATCGTCCCTGGGCTCGCTCCGCCGTGGAAGCCCTGATCAAGCCCTTCGCCAGGCTGGCGGATCCGGATCTGATCCTCTTCGCCGAGATCGACGGCAAGACGGTGGGCTGGTTTCCCGGCATTCCCAATCTGAACGAAGCCTTCATCCATGCCGACGGTCTGCGCTATCCTTGGGACTATCTCAAGTTGTTCATGTCTATGCGCCGACAGCCGAAATGTCTGGCCATCAAGAGTGTGCTCATCCTTCCGCGCTACTGGGGCGGAGGTGTCGCGCTTCTGCTCTTCGACGAGATGGCCAAGAGGGCCCGGGCAAAGGGCTACACCTGGGCCGATCTATCCCTTACCTCCGCGGACAATCCCTACACCCCGACATTGGCGGAACGTCTGGGCGCCCGGATCTACAAGCGATACCGGGTGTATCGGAAAAAAATCTCCAACTGACCTCCACATCACTTGACTGATATGCACATATGCAATATAGTGCAACCGTGAACAAGACAATCGAAGCATACAAAGCCGTCGGGGAAGGCACCCGGCTCCGCATTCTCAGGCTGCTGCGGCTGGCCCCGGGGGAGCTGTGCGTATGCGAATTGGTGGATGTGCTCAAAAAACCCCAGTACACCGTGTCGAAGAGCCTTACGGTACTCAGGAAAGCCGAGCTGGTGGAGGAGAGACGGGAGGGCAAGCTCATGATGTACAGACTCATCCAAACACCGTTCAACGACAAGCTGTTCGAGAGCATCGACAGGCTTCCCGATGCGGATCCGCTGTATGCGGCGGATTCCCGAAGGCTCGCCGAGCGGCTGGCGCTTCGGGAAAACGGAAAGTGCGTCATCACCTATCGATAGAGAAAAACACCATGAGGAGGCACACCGTATGGAAAGACGGTTAACCATCTTCGAGAGATATCTGACCCTTTGGGTCGCCCTGTGCATCGCCGCGGGAATCCTTCTCGGCCGGCTCGCGCCGGGTGTGGCAACAACGCTGGACTCCCTCTCCGTATACCAGGTCTCGATACCCATTGCGGTCTGCCTCTTTTTCATGATGTATCCGATCATGGTCAAGATCGATTTCAAAGACGTGCTTCGGGCCGGGAAAACACCGAAGCCTGTGCTCATGACCCTGGGCATTAACTGGCTGATCAAGCCCTTCACCATGTTCCTGATCGCCGGCCTGTTCCTCGGTGTCCTCTTTCGGCGCTTTCTGCCGGGAACGGAGATCATCAAAACCGGGCAGGAGGTGGAGCTGTGGCGGAGCTATATCTCCGGGGCCATCCTTCTGGGCATCGCACCCTGCACCGCGATGGTGCTGATGTGGGGCTACCTCGCCCGCGGCAACGACGGGCTGACCCTGGTGATGGTGGCGATCAACTCTCTGACCATGCTGGTTCTGTACGCTCCCCTCGGTGGGTTCCTGCTCGGAGTGAACGCCATGCCCATTCCCTGGCAGACGATCCTTCTGTCCGTGGCCATCTACGTGGCACTTCCCCTGGTCGCCGGCTATTTTTCCCGCCGGATCATCATCCAACGCAGAGGCTTCGAGTGGTTTCAGGAAAAATTCCTTCACGTGCTCACCCCTGTCAGCATCGTCGCGCTTCTGGCAACTCTGGTGCTGCTGTTCTCCCTCAAAGGGGGTGTCATTATAGGGAATCCGCTGACCATCTTCTGGATCGCCGTGCCGCTGTTCATCCAGACCATCCTGATCTTCAGCTTGGGTTACTTCCTCCTGTCCAGATTGTTGAAACTCTCCTACCACGACGCCGCCCCCGCATCGCTGATCGGCGCCTCCAACCACTTCGAGGTGGCCATCGCCACATCCACGATGCTCTACGGTTTGTCCTCCGGAGCCTCTCTGGCCACGGTCGTCGGGGTGCTGATCGAGGTGCCGGTGATGCTGCTGCTCGTCTCGATCTGCAAACGAACCTGTCATCTGTTCCGGGAGTGCGATCTCGATCTGCCCCGGTGCAAAAGGGCGAAAGAAAAGCTGCTGCGGAGCGAGGTGTAGATGTCTGAATGCTGCGAAAACGTTGAGCTGTTCGATCTTCGGGCCGTGAACACCCCGGCATGGGTCACAGGCTTCGTGGATACCGCCTCGGGAAGGGTTCCGGTCGTCACAGCAGGCTGGTCCCGCCCAGACAGGCTGGGCCGACTGAAGTGCCGGCTGTTCAATTCCTTTCGCATGAACTACACGGTGGAAGCGGGGATCTACGCCCTCGGATCTCCGAACGGCCGGTCTCCCGTACTGGTTACGGCCAACTACAAGCTCAGTTTCGATCTGCTGCGCAGGGAGCTCGCCGGATTCGATGCCTGGATCGTGGTGCTGGACACCCGGGGCATCAATGTCTGGTGCGCGGCGGGTAAGGGGACTTTCGGAACGGAAGAACTGATCCGGCGGATCGGCAGCACTCATCTATCCGGGATCGTGGAGCACAGGCGAATCATCCTTCCCCAGTTGGGGGCACCGGGAGTGCAGGCTCATCGAGTCAAGCAGGAGACCGATTTCTCGATCTCCTACGGACCGGTTTATGCCCGCGACCTTCCCGCCTACCTCGCTTCGGGCTGCAAGGCAACGGCCAGGATGCGCAGAGCCCAATTCAGCTTCAAAGACCGGCTGGAGCTCACCCCCATGGAGATCGTTCCCGCAGCTAAAGGCTTTTTGATTTTCCTTGCCGCGGTGTTTGTCGTGTTCGGGCTTCAGCCCGAGGGGATTCTGTTTCGAAGCGTGGTGCAGAGCGGACTCCCCGTTGCACTCCTCGGGCTGGCTGCGCTGCTGACAGGCACGTTCCTGACGCCTCTCCTACTTCCCTGGATCCCCTTCCGCTCCTTCGCCCTCAAGGGTTTCCTTCTCGGTGAACTGGCGACGGCTCCGCTCATTTTTATGGCCGGATCAGAAGCTCTGGATGACATCCACCTGATCCTTTTCAGTCTGGTTTTCTTTCCGGCGGCCAGCTCCTATCTGGCCCTGCAGTTCACGGGGAGCACTACCTTCACCAGCATTTCCGGGGTCAAGAAGGAGCTCAAGATCGCACTTCCGCTGTACGTCGCAGCCGCCGCTGCATCGCTGATACTCCTAATCCTTTACAAGCTGCAGGAATGGGGGATGTTATGAAGTATCTGACAAACGTGGTCACGCTGGAGCTCATTCCCGAGCGCTGCACCGGATGCGGCCGCTGTCTCGAGGTCTGTCCCCGAGAAGTCTTTGGGAAAAACGGCAAAACCGTAAGAATCGTGGATCGGGATCGATGTATCGAGTGCGGAGCCTGCATGATGAATTGTTCTTTCAACGCGATCCGGGTCACCGCAGGGGTGGGCTGCGCGGCGGCCGTTATCAATGGCTTGATCAAGGGGGGAGAGCCGGGGTGCGGCTGCGGCGGGAACGACAAATCCTGCTGCTAGAGAATCATCTCCACGACCACTCCGCCCTCGGCGCGATTGCGGATGCTCAGGCTTCCGCCGTGAAGCTCGGCGATGCGTTTGGCGATGGTCAGGCCCAGACCGGAGCCGGGGGAGCTGCGGGCGTACTCTCCCCGGTACAAGCGATCGAAGACCTTCTCCAGATCCGCCGCCGGGATCGGATCTCCCGTGTTCGCCAGGAGGATCGACGTTTTTCCCTCAGCGGCGGCTTCGACCGACAGTTCGATTGTTCCTTTCAGCGGAGTATGACGGAGGGCGTTGGCCAAGAAGTTGGTAACTGCCCGCTGGAGCAGCACCGGATCCGCCCGAAATCGATCGATCGCGTGATGAGATTCGAAACGGATCTGCTTTTTTCTCAGAGCCGCGGCAAAACGCTCGGCGATCTCATCGATAATTGAGGGAACATCGACCTCCTCGAGGGATACGCTCATCTCCGGTGATTCCAGGCGCATCAGCTCTTCCAGGTCCTCGACCAGCGTCTCGATCCGGGAGACCTCCTTTAAACTCTTGACGATCCGGTCGCCGGATATGTCCAGGACCCCGTCCCGCATGCCTTCGAACTGAGCCCTCATGGCCGCAATCGGTGTGCGCAGATCGTGGGCGATGTCCTGCACCCACTGGCGGCGGATATCTCTCTCCCGAAGCAGCTGTTCGCTCAGTCGATTGGCCGAACGAGCGATCAACACGATTTCCTCGGCTCCCCGCTCGGGTATCCGGATGGAAAGGTCCCCGTGGGTGATCCGGTCCAGACCGCGGGACAGTACAACCGCCGGCCTGCTGAGACTGAGGGAGAAAAGCAGGGCAAAAGGAACAGCGATTACCAGAGCCATGGCAAGGCCTAGCCAGATCGTCAGGCGAAGGGAGTTGAGAAAACGGTTATTGGCCGCATCGTTCTGAAACTGCATCTTTCCAGTATGGTAGTATCCGAGCAGATCTCCCCCTTCCTCGAGAGCCACCCGATCACCTTGAACGCCCTGGTCTGCGGCGCTCGAGCTGCTCCGTCTCCGCCCGCCTTCACCCCGATTCGAGAAGATCAGCTGCCCCTCGGCATTGTAGACAAACAGGGGTACATCTTCAGGCACCGGGGTGGTCACCGGGTCGGGGAAACGAAGAAGGATCTCCCGCGCCACCTCCTCCAGCTGGAGTGTTTTGGCTTGGGTCCATTCACCCAGGGAGCGCCTGAATCCTACCGCCGACACCACGGCCATTACCGCCACAAGTATCACCAAAGCGGAAACCACTGTAATCAGGGTACGAACGAATAGGTGCTTCACTGCGGGGTTCCTGAAAAACGGTAGCCGAACCCCCGCACCGTTTCGATCCACCCGGCGCCGCCCAGCTTGGCCCGCAGGTTCTTGATGTGGGTGTCAACGGTCCGCTCCGATCCTTCAGCCACCAGGTAGTCCAGGCTCTCTCCCAGCAGCCGCTCCCGTCCCACCACCACTCCAGAGTGGGTCGCCAGATAGGAGAGGATCTTCCACTCCGCCACGGTCAGATTAAGCTCCTTCCCCGCCACAGATGCCCGATGGGCCGCTTCATCGAGCTCGAGAACCTGCTTGCCCAGCACCCAGCTCATCGCCGCGCCGGGCTTAGCCCCGCCACTCCCGGTTCTGCGCAGGACCGCTTCGACCCGGAGAGAGAGCTCTTTCGGAGAGAAGGGTTTGACCACGTAGTCGTCGGCACCGAGCTCGAAACCGGTGATCCTGTCGGATTCTGTAGCCCTGGCGGTCAGGAAAATGATCGGAACTTCCTGCGACTTACGGATCTTCCTGGCCAGCAGGAATCCATCCCCGTCGGGCAGCATGACATCCAGGACGATGAGATGCGGCGGCTTGGTCTGCACCGCTTCGAGCACCCCCCCGATCCGGGAAAACTCGACGATCTCATGATCGTTCAAGCGCAGGTAGGAGCATACCGCCTCTCTCAGGGCCTCATTGTCCTCAACAACGAATATCCTTGCCATAATCAGGTACAAATATAGTACTCATATTGGGAATCCCCGTACAAGTTCCTTCACAAAATCTTCACATACCCTCCACACCGGCTCTATACTTCACCTATACTATTACTCTTGAAGAATAGAAAAACCACGAGGAGGTTTTCAAATGAAGCGATTGCATTCAAAAGTTATGGTTCTGGCCGTTGCCCTGAGTTTGGCTGCGGCCCTGGTTTCCTTCGCGGATACCGCGGACTTCGGCGCCAAGGGAGCCGAGGGGAAAACCGCCCTGAGCATCGAGCAGATGCTCACCTACGCGATCCAGGATGAGTACCTGGCCCGCGGAGAGTACGAGCTGATCATTGAAGAGTACGGGAGCATCCGGCCCTTCACAAATATCATGGCCGCGGAGGAGCGGCACATCGAGTGGGTAATCGAGTTGTTCGACGCCTACGGCTACTCCGTGCCGACGGATACCGCCCATATGTACGTGGTCCTGCCGAAAGACCTAAAATCATCGTTTGAAACCGGGGTCCAGGCGGAGATCGACAACATCGCCATGTACGAGTCCTTTCTGCAGACGGATCTTCCGGAGGACGTCAGGGATCTGTTCGAGCGGCTGCAGCAAGCCTCAGAGAACCATCTGCGTTCGTTCCGCAACAACCTGAACCGCTACAATTAAGGAGCATCTTCATGGCAAAAAAGAGCAAAACCATAAGCGCCCGGAAGGTGGGGAATATCAGGCTGATCGTTCAGATCTTCTTCTTCGCGCTGATCGCTCTGATTGCCGTGAACCACACCATGGAAGAGGCGGGGAAAGCGATTCCGATCCTTTCCTCCGCCTCTCTCCACGCCGTCTGTCCATTCGGCGGTGTGGTTTCGGTCTATCAGTTTATTACATCGGGGACCTATGTCCGCAAGATCCATTCAGCAGCGTTCATTCTGATGTGGATCGTGTTCGTACTTACCGTGTTTCTCGGACCCGTGTTCTGCGGTTGGGTCTGCCCGCTGGGAAGCATCCAGGAGTGGTTCGGCAAGCTTGGTAAAAAGATCTTCAAGCGCCGCTTCAACCGTCTGATTCCGTACAAGGTCGACAGGGTCCTGCGCTATCTACGCTACCTTATGCTGGGCTGGGTCGTGTACATGACCGCGGTGACCGGCACGCTGGTGTTTTCTAACATCGATCCCTACTTTGCCCTGTTCAACTTCTGGACCTCCGAGGTGGCGATCGGTGGGGTGATCATTCTTGCAGTGGTGCTTGTGCTGTCCCTGATCGTGGAGCGGCCCTTCTGCAAGTACGCCTGCCCCTACGGTGCGGTGCTCGGGGTATTCAATCTGTTCCGCATCTTCAAGATCCGACGCCAGCGTTCCACCTGCATCGACTGCAAGGCCTGCGACCGAACCTGCCCGATGAACATTCCCGTCAGCACCGGCGGCGCGGTTCGGCATCATCAGTGCATCACCTGTCTGAAATGTACCTCGGAGCAGGTCTGCCCCGTCGCGAACACCGTGGAGCTGACCACGGTCAAGCTGGAGACTCTAAGCAAGGAGGCGGTATCATGACTCTGAGAAGCAAGCACATCCTACCGATTGTCCTGGCGGCTTTCCTCATCGGGATCGGCGGGACCATCATCTTCAATCTCTGGCAGACCACTTCAAGCAAGGTTCCGGCCGCCTACACTTCCGGGGAGTTTGCGGGAGAGTACAATCCCGGGGATATCCGCGGCTCCTACAGCTTCGGGGATATCGAGGAAGCTTTCGCCGTACCCGTTGCCGGCCTGGCTGAAGCCTTCGGGGTCGAAGATTCGGAAAATCCGGCGGCGTTTCTCTGCAAAAGCCTCGAAGAAATGTACGGCCAAGTGGGCGACGGCGAGATCGGTACGGATTCGGTTCGCTGGTTCGTAGCCTTATATACCGGCCTGCCGTACACACCTGAGGAGGATACCCTGCTGCCCTCCACCGCACTCTCCGTTTTGCAGGAGCGCCTGAGCGAAACGGAGCTCGAGGAGGTCAAGGCCAAGACGGTCAGCCTTGCCGGACTGGCGGCGGCCGTCGAAAACGAAGAGACGGCTAAGGACGAGGCGGCCCCCGAAGCTGCAGCGGCTGAGCAGGCGGACACCCACACCGAGAGCGAGGCCGGCGAGGTCAAAGGGAAAACCACCTTCGGGGAACTGCAATCGTGGGGAGTCGGCAAAGAGGAAATTGAGGAAGCCCTGGGCTTGCCGGTTGGGAAAGCCGGGGTCACCGTTCGGGACTACTGCACCGAGAACGGAATCGAGTTCTCGACCGTGAAAGAAGCCCTTCAGGCAGCGGTAGACCGAGCGATGGACAAGCAATAGCACAATCAATGTTCAAATCATTTGGAGGAATATAATTATGGAGAAGAAAAAAAAGCCTAACAAGGCAAGAATCAACTACTACGTGGATATGATCATCGGGATCAGCTTTGTGCTGGTCGCACTTTCGGGAGTGATCCTGTTTTTCGCCGGCTCCGGCGGCTATCAGGGAGGGCGGAATCCCCGCTACGCGCAGGAGGTTCTGGGCGTCAGCCGCCTGCTGTGGAAGGACCTCCACAACTGGGGCGGGATCGTAATGACGGGGGGCGTGTTCCTGCATCTGGTTCTGCACTGGAAGTGGATGGTCTGCATGACCCGGAATCTGTTCAAGGGACGAACGGTACGCAAGACGAGGCAAGCTGCCCTGGCAAGCTGTCCGATAGAGGGCTGATGGAGGGTAGATTCGACCAAGCTCCTTTGACAATCCTGCGTTGAATACGTACTCTTCAATGCAGAGGAAACTGATAATGAACAGCGAAAACAGCGGGATATCCAGGATCGTTAGAGGAATATCGGTGATCGACGGTGCAGGTGTTCGCCTGCACCGGATCATCGGCTCGCCCCGTCTCAACCAGGTAGACCCCTTCGTCCTGCTCGATGAGTTCAAAAGCGACAATCCAAAGGACTACATCGCCGGCTTCCCCGATCATCCCCATCGGGGTATCGAGACGATCACCTACATGATCGCCGGAAAGTTCCGCCACAAGGATTCACGAGGCGGGGGGGGAGTCCTTGCGCCCGGGTGCGTGCAGTGGATGACCGCGGGCAAGGGGATCATTCACAGCGAAATGCCGGAGATGCAGGACGGCCAGCTGTGGGGATACCAGCTCTGGCTCACCCTGGCCGCCAAGGACAAGACGATCGAGCCCCGTTATCAGCATCTAAATCCGGAGGACATCCCCACGGTCAGAAAAGATGGTGTCACGGCAAAACTCATCTCCGGAAGCTTCGAAGGGAAAAGCGGGCCGGCTTTGACCCGGTTTCCCGTGAATTACTTCGATGTCTCGATCGAGAAAGACAGCCTGTTCGAGGCGCCTCGATCAGCACAGGATAGCAGCTTCCTGTACGTACACACGGGATCGGTCACTGTGGATACTGGCGGCCAATCTCAAGCGGTAGCCTTCGGAGAGCTGGCCCTGTTGGAGGAGGAAGCCCGGGTATCCATTCGGGGCCTCGAGGATGCTTCCGGGTTTCTTTTCTTCAGCGCCGTGCCCCACAACGAGCCCATCGTTCGGGGAGGACCCTTCGTTATGAACAGCGAAGAAGAGATCCGCCAAGCCTTTCTGGACTATCAGACCGGAAAGTTGTTCTAAGGCAGCGGCGAAAGAACAATCAAAGTTTCAAAAAGGTATTCTTGACCGAGATCGCCCCCTCGGGGCAGATCTCCTGACAGCAGTAACAGCGGATGCAGCGGCTATAAGTGTACGTCGGCGGCTGCTTCGTGTTGCCATCGCGCCAGTCAAGCGCCTTGGGCTGAACCGGACAGGCCTGTACGCACTGGCCGCAGCGCACGCATCTTCTAGTATTCAGGACGGGTCTCTGGGCGATCAGATTGTCTATGATCGACAGTATGCCTTGGGGTGACAGGTCCCTGATCGGTCCCCGACTGACCTTGAAGCCGCCCGGTCGTGCCGCGGACGGCGAGTCCCCGACAACATCGATCTCCTCCATCCTGTAGGTACCAAGACCCCAACGTCTCCCTGGTCCGCTGGTCGGCACGCGCACCGGATTCAGTTCGATGAGATTGCACATCACCGCATCCAGGGCCACCGGATCGGTCGAGAAGAGCAGCACCCCGATATGCACGGGGTCGCCGTTGCGCGGCCCGTTTCCCTCCATGGCCATTACGCCGTCCATGATATGCAGCCGCACCTTCGGTTTGAGCAGCAGGTTCAACGCCACGAGCATCTGTGAGAAGGCGAAGGCGTTGGGATATGTGAAGTGATACCTGCGCTTGGTCTGTCCGGGGATACATCCGTACACGTTCTTTACCGCCCCGGTCATCCGGGTCACCATGTGGGTCTTCAACTTGGACAGGCTCACAATCCCGTCTGCGGCGAGGACTCCGTCTGCAATAAGGAATCGTTTGGTGAGGGGAGAGTCCGGAAGATCCACCTGCTGCCCCCGATCGAAATCCGCCGCCGCGAGACCGATCTGTTCGGCGGCAGAGGCGAGCCCGGAGGTGGTGAGGTTGGGCAGTGCATCTCCGTGACCGGCGGAATCCCCGTAGGAGAGGGAGGGAGTGACGGATTGCAAGACACGCCCGACCGCTTTGAGGATCGCAGGATGTGTGCAGACGCAGCGATCCGGGGGATCCCCGGCCAACACATTCGGCTTGAGCAGGATCTGCTCGTTCGCCGCCGCAAAAGCATCGGGGCCTCCGAGAAGGTCGATTCCACTCCGTACGGCGGCGAATACTTCATCCTCATCGTAGGTCAGACAGCGAACCAGGGCTACTGTCGATTTGTCCATGGAGGGTTTGCTCCTCTAAAACCCGTGGGTTTTTCGACACTTTTGTGCTACTTTTTTACACAGATCGTTCGATACTTGTGAGTGTAGGATACTTTTTAGCGTGAAGTACAGGGGTATTTGCCTCGCAGCCGCTCTTTTAGTAACTCTTTTTCTGTCCACAGGGTTGGTATGGAGCCAGGAATCTGCTTCCTCTATCCCCTTTAAAACCTGCCTGTTTCCCACGGTCGATCTGTCCGCCTCCGAAGAGTTCAAGGAGTACCAGTCGATCATCTCCAACCAGCTGCGTTCCGAGCTCAAGAATGCCGGCTTCGATATCATCCCCCGGGAGGAGTGGGAAAAAGTGAGAGAACGGCGCGGGGTTCGAGTCGGTGAACTCTATCAGGGAAACGTCGCCCTCGGAATTGCGGAGGAGGTTGAAGCAGAGATAGCCCTAGTCAGTTTTTACAGCGTGGCGGAGCGGCAGATGGTACTCGAAATCAAATGCTACGATGTTACCCAGAAGGCGATGATCAACGGAGTATTCAAGATTGCCCGGATCAATCTTTCGATCTACAATGCCATCGGCGAAGCGGTTACGGAACTGATTCCGGGAATACACCTGCTCGGCCCTCCTCCGGTCGTAGAATCCCCGGTAGTTGAAGAGATTGCCCTGCTTTCGGCTGACGAAGATGCGGAGATTTATCTGGGGGATGAGGGCTTCGTGGGCCGCATATCCGAGGGCAAACTGCTGTTGCCGCCGATTCCCTTCGCGCTCGGTACCAAAATCACCGTAGAAAAGCGAAAGGAAGGATACCACACGGGCAGCGAGACCCTGAAGCTAAAAGAGCCGGAAATGATTATCAAGCTCCAACCGCTCCGTAAACAGACACGCTCAGCCACAGAGCTAACCTGGACGGTGGGCCAACTGCTCGGATTCGGACTCGCCCAGCGGTTCTATCTGAGACCGGATCTAAGCTATTTGAGCGCCGAACATTACTTCTATGTTCAGCACAACCTTTCTGACAGCAAACCGGTGTTTCACCACGATCTGAGAGCCCTGTTTGGAGGCTATCTGTTCACAGGCCCGGATCGTGCAGCCCGGTTCAATTTTTCTACCGGCTTCGGAATGATCGCCACTTATTTTGCACTCGCCGACCAACCGATGTACGCCGATTTTTATTGGAATGTGATCAATGCCGCCTTGGAGCTGAACTTTCTGAAGTCTGTACTGTTTGTCAGGTCAGAGCAGAAATTTGCGCTGGGAGTAGGACCGGCAAATCTGTTGGGACGCGGATGGATCAGCGCATTCGGGGAGGGACCCACATCTTTCACCTTGGGATTCGCTTGGAAATGGTAAAGCGATTGTTGATTTTACTCCTGATTATTCTCTCAACGCTTCTCTGCCTGTCCGGTTGTGATCTAGTTGTTACTATACTCACTTTATCCCCATTTCCCGGTTATCTGTCCCAGGCCGTCGCATCGGTGGATCTGACCGGTGAGATTGAGCAATTTATCGGAGCAGGCGGAGAACTCTGGCAGAATGACATTCATGTGCTCAAGAATGATTCAACCGGCCGGGAATATGTGTTTCTTATCATTCGCAGGGATCCTGGAGGCCAGCGGGTATATGCATTCGACACATCGCTGGAGCTGATCACAAAAGGAGAGATCGATTTTCACAGCAACCTCAGTCTCGTTGACGCGAACGACGACTTCGTGGTCGGGGATGTCAGGTTTTACGGAGATCCCCTGACTTCCCAAGCCTATTACCCGAATATTGGCTACAATTGGGATCATTACGCCTTCGGTGTCGCGGGCAGTAATTATCTGCTCAATACTACTGGCTCCGATATTAGTTACATCCGATTCAGCAATACCTGGACCTCTCCCAGCTATCCGGCAACACCGTTGGGCGCACCCACGGAGATGCGGCTTCAAGGAATCGGGTACGACCCGCAAGTCCTCGATCCACACACTTCTGTCCCCGGAAATCCCGTTTATCTATTCTTACACGGCGGGGAACAGGACAAGGATGAAGGGTTTCTCCAGATCGTATGGACCCCGGCCAGTCATTATTCTACAACCCTATTGAGTCCTGTGTTCAGCAATTACCCCGTCCAACCTAGGGTGGACGGCGTGCGCGGAGACAGCGAAGTCTTCTATACCAGAAAGGGCGTGGTAGCGCAGACGCGTACCCGCGGGAGATACTATCTACTGACTCTCAATGGTGAGATCAAGAAACGATTCCAAATTTCCTCTGAAGACGAAATACCCTTGGACTTCGATATCGACGGCGATTATTACTACGTTTTCGACGAAGGCAACTTCCGCCTGTACAAGGCGAATACTGGATTCTAGTATGGGTGGCAAACGGATCTTCATCCTTCTATTACTCGCCCTGTTAATCTCGGTTTGTTTGTCCGCACAAGTTTCGGAAGAAACAGAGGAGACCCGCCGCCTGTTGCTCTTCTACGAAGTCCTCCCGGGCTCGGACTTTTCGGAAGAGGAACAAGTCCTGCTCTATGAGACCCTGCTGATCAAGCTGGCTGAAGCCAGCCCCCGAGTAGCACCGAAAGACTACCGGGATGGAGCGATCCCGCCGTCGGACGCGGAGAAAACCGAAACAGCTGAGCAGATGGAAGCGGATTCGTGGCTGCACATCGTGGTTTCCGGGAATTTTGCATCTTGTACCCTTACGGTTAGGCTGCTGGACATGCTTACCGGACAAATCGCTCTCGACAAGACCGTGGAAAAAACCTACAGAAGGGGTGCCCGGGATCTCCAGCGTGAGACCTGGGAAGATTTCACAGATCCAATTGCCGAGTACTACCTGACCGCACTGTCCAAAGATATCAACCGGGGAACCCTGTACTTCGAGGCTCTTCCGGGAACGCGTATTCAAGGCAGTGCCTGGAAACGTCTCAAAGTAGCAAAAGATGGACAGACCAGTGCGGACGTGCCTTTACCGGCCACTCTACCCTACCGAGCGATCAAGCCCGGCTACCTCCCGGTCGAAGGCCAGATCTACATGGATCAGACCGAGAAGATCGTTTCACTTCCCCAAGAGCAGGGGGCACGGTTCGGTTTTGATGTCTATTTAAACAATCTGACCTTTCCAGGGTTTGACTTCATCTATTTCTTTGTTCCAGATTCGGTGTTCGGGAAGGTTGGGATGCTGACCTACCTTCTCGGCATCGTACTCGATGACGGTGAGCGCTACGAGGGAAGAGCTTTTGTCAGCCACACACTGAGCCACTACAACCTCAGTTTAGGATTCTATTTCAACGCATCGGACCGTTACATACGACCGTATTTTTCCGTAGGAGCGTTTTGGCGAATTATTACGGCATCCGGTTACTGGGGGTTGGAACCAATCGCACCATTCGGAGCTCAGCCGACCTTCGGCTTCGAATATTCACGAAATCCCAACCGCAAGGTTTATTTCGATTACTCCCCATACATATACTGGACCGGGAGCCGGGAGAACACCTTTTTAATGCTGGCGTCCTTTCCACCGGATCGTGAGCCTTCCGGCTATCTTCCTATTGGAAAAATCCTAATCCACCTGGCCAACTTCCGATTCGGAGTTCGATTGCTGCTATGATCAAACGGACAGCACTGCTTCTGATTTTACCTTTGTTCCTCCTAACCTGCGGCTTCCCCCCGTATAATGAAGATCTCTCCCTGGCGATTCTCACGGCAGAAAAGATGGTGGATTTGGGTGCTGAAACCAGGCAGATCGGTCCCCTGCCCATCGGCCGATACGAGTTCGAGGGGTCAGATTACTATTTCCTCCCCAACAAAGGCACCGGCTCCGGGCCGGAAGATTTCATGAGCGGGTTCATCGTACGCGCGGACGAGCGGGATATCCGCCTTCTCTATGTCCGCTACGAAGGCAAGGACGCAGTCGACAACGAGGATATATTCGCTGTTTACGGCTGGTGGTGGGGAATGGACATGATAAACGAGAACCTCCGCAAACTGAACTATCGGGTGGAAACCCTGAAGGGCTCAAGTACCGGTGCAATCGGCCCACCTTACCCAATCGATGCCGACTATTACCTTAGTTTTACCCGCTATAACGCAAACAACTATCAGGACAACCGTCTACTTCTGCTACAATACGATAGAAACACAGCTTACATCGCTGTTGCGGATGATCAACAGCTGACGGTGGCTTTGTCGATCAGCGGTTCGACGATCGTGGGTTCGTCGATCTATCCATTTGCCGATTGGCCACCCGCCGCTGATTATCACTACTTCCTCTGCAAAATAGATGGAAGCGGAACCTACGACGAGATCGAAGCTACCACGGATCTGTCCAGCGGGATTAGTGGGGCAGCATCGATACCAACCAGAACTAATATGCCTCTCACGCTACCCCCGGACTTGGAAAATGCCTTTTATTATCATCATCCGGCGAGCGGTCGAAGCTATGTGAGCACCTACTCCGCGGTCGAACGGAAGTACAAGAACTACTCCTGGCACGACAGCGGATTGATCAAACCGATGGTGAAGATGGAGAGGCGGATCGATGCATTGCTGTCCAACGGTGATCTATTGAGCTTCGAGAACAATCGCTGCTACATATACAACTCGGAGGGGGAGCAGGTTTCGGACTTCGTCCTCGGGGGCCTCCACTTTGCATTCGAGATGTTTCTCGTCAGTGAACATGCGGTTTTCTTCACAATGCCGTTATGGTCGCAGGAATGGGATCGGGAAGAGCTGTACTTTCGGGTTTATGCACTCCCAACGAATAAGCTGAGAGAATTGCACTAATCCTGTTCGCAACTGCGGACGAAGCGCTCTACTGCATTACCAGATCTGTCAGATCATCGATCAAGTCGACCATTTCCGGTACGTCCTGGTAACGGGCCTTTTCGCTCTCCAGGAACAGTTCGCGGGATTCGGGGCGGCTGCGGACGGAAATCTCGAAGAGAATGTCGCTCAGGTCTTGCGCGGCGCTGGCCCGGCCGGCCTTCTCGAAGGCCTCATCGTAACGCTTGACCCGGTCCCAGAGACCGGGAAAGCTCTCATCGCTGGCGGTGAGAAAGGCGTTCAGGTAGAGCTTGCTCTGAATCAGCGCTTCCTCTCCGCGGGCATTCAGCAAGGCATCCTCCTGCCTGGCATATTCCTGGTAGTTGTCCACCAACTTGTTGTAGCGGCGCTCGACATTCTCCAACCGGGTGATCTTCTTCCCCACCTCCTCGTCCAGGTTGGCCAGGGCGGCGGTCTGCTCCGCCTGCATCTGCTCGATCTGGCTGTTCAGGGAGGCGATCTCCTCTTCCAGGGCCTGTTTCTCCGCCTGCAGGGTCTCGGCCAGGGCGACTTTGGATTCGAGCTCCGCGGTCAGGCTGCCGACCCGCTCTTCCAGCTCTTTCTGCATCTGCCCGGCATCCGACTTGGCCCTTTCGATTTCCCCTTTCAAGGCCGCGATTTCCCGATTCTTCTCCTCCAAACTTTGTTCCAACGCGCTGGAATCCCCGCTCTGGGCTTCAAGACGCGCCTGAAGGTCTTGGATCTCGCTGTTCCTATCCTCAAGGGTTTTTTCCAATGCGGCTATATCGCTCCGCAGGGCGTCTGCGGCTGCTCCTTCTGCGGCGGCTCCTTCCGTGGCGGCTCCTTCGGTGACCAAGGTTCCCCGAGCTTCGGCTTCCTTCTCCAGCGCCTCCACCGATTTGTTGACCCCCTCGAGGGCGGCTGTAACCTGGCTGCTGTTGGGATATCCGGCGATCAGGTCGATATACCCGAGAATCGCGCCGTTGTAGTCCTCCTGATTGTATAACCCTTCCGCCGCAGCCAAAGGGCCCGCCGCATTTGAAGTATCCCGGCGACGCAGCTGGGCGATACCCAGCTCATACCCGGAACGGCGAACCTGGCTGATCATCTTTTCCACCGTGGCCGCATCTTCAGGAAGATAGGCGAAAGCTTTTATGTAGTTGTCGAGGGCCGCCGAATACTCTCCGCGTCCGAAGGCCGCCTCGGCGCGCCGGAGAAAATCCCTCAGGGTTTGCCGGCGAACCTGTTCCGCATCATCCCCCCGGGCCAAGAAATAGGAGTGAGCCTTGTTGATTTCAGGCATCATATTCAGGGCTTCCCGATACTTGGCTTCCGCCGCCGCGATATCACCCTGTCGAAACAGTCCATCTCCCGCGATGACCCGATTCTTCATATCATTGAGCAGGTCAGCGGAGGCGATCAGGGAGGTGGTGTCTACCTCGGTTTTCTGCATCTCCCCTTGGACCAGGCTGCTTATCGAATCCACGACGAACAGCTCGATCTCCCGGCGCTGCAGCATATTGGGGAGTGTGGCCACCAAGGGTGTGTCGAGGTATTCTTTGATCGAGTCCAGGCCATCGAGGGCCTGATCGAAGTTTCCCTCCTGGATATCCTCCTTAACCCGGCTGTAGAAGCCGTTGAGCTGAGCTGTGGCAAAGGTCTGCTTCTCCTGCTGGGAGGCTAATTTGTTGAGCTCCTCCCTGGCCTCGAGGGTCGCCTGTTCCAACTCCTCGGTACGGGCATCGAGCTGACTACGCAGTTCCGCCTCCCGGACTGCTGCTTCCTCCCGCACGCGCTCCCGTTCCGTCTCGGCCTGCGTGAGGTTTTGCTGATACTCATTCTGCAGAGCCCGCAGGTTTTCCTCGGCCTCCAGGCGCTCCTCCTCGGCCTGCCTTTTGAAGGAATCAACCTCTTGCTGGAACGCAGCCGTTTTCTCCGATTCCAGTGTATCCAGGCGGCTGGTGATGTCCGCCTCGGAGATCCCCTGCTGCCGGAGCCGTTCCCGTTCCGCGGCCAATTCGGCGGCCAGGGCACCGCGCAGTTCCGCCTCCCGGGCTGCAACCTTCTCGTTCATGTTCACCTGAAGTTCAAGGCGCTTTTTGTCGATGTCCTCCAGTTGGGACTGGATCTGAGAGATCTCCCGGTTCTTCGCCTGGAGTGCGGCCTCGGACTCCTTTTTCAGCTCTTCGATGAGCTTGCCCTGTGCCGAAGTGATCGCGCCGCCCTCCTCCATGAGGACCGTCTCTCCCCTCTGAAAGAGGCAGTAGAGGGTAAACCCGCCACCGGCCAGTAATAAAACAGCAAAGATGTTCACCAGAAGAGGGAAGACGAATCCCCTCTTAACGGCCTTGATGGCCATGGTTTCAGGGGTGATGGAGATCCGACTCTCCTCGGAAATCTTCTCGATCTCCTCGACGATTTCCTGCTGATCCTCTTTGGAGATCCCGGACTGCTCGCCCAGTAAGAATTCGTCTTCGCTTCCGGGTCCTGTTTGGGTATGGTTTCGTATCTCTTGGGCTTTTTGAAATAACCCGCTCACGTCATTCTATCCCGCCGTTTCTATGATCGACTAGGGGTTGTTATATCTACACCTACTTTTCCGTCATGATCTCCACACCATCCCAATTCTCGGGAGGTGGGTCCGCCTTGAACTGACGGCAGCGGTCAATCATCAGCCGGGAAGCGTAGTCATCGGGAAAGATCTTCTGCACATTCTGAAAATAGCCGATCGCTTCATCGAAATCCCGCCGGTAGTAGCTCTCCATCGCGGTGTTATGCAGGGTCCAGGCTCTGTTCTCCTCTTCACCGAGACGTATTCTAGCTGTGTAGATTTTTACCCCTTTTGTTTTTCCTTTGACCGCAACGGTGTCGATCAGACGAAAGGCTACCTCGTCCTTGACTTTCTGCTGCAGGCTCTCGGAGATTAGAAGAGCCTGGCGGTACTTCTTTGTCAAGCCTTCCATACGAGAGGCCAGGTTGACCATATCCCCGATGATCGTGTAGTCCATCTTCTTGTCCGTACCGATATTCCCGACCGTAACCACGCCGTAGTTGATGCCCACCCCAATCCGGAACTCCGGTTTGCCGAGTTTCCTCTGCTGGGCATTGAATTCCTCAAGGGCTTCAGTCATCTCAATGCCCGCCAAAACCGACTGCAGGGCGTCGTCTTTGTGGCGCGCCGGGGCTCCGAAGAAGGCCATGATGGCATCCCCGATGTACTTGTCTACGGTACCGCCCCGGGCCATGATGATGTCAACCATAACCGTGAAGTAGCGGTTTAAGGAGCTAACCAGGTCATCAGGCATCATCTGCTCGGAGATGCTGGTGAAACTGCGGATGTCGGAGAAGAGGATGGAAATCACCCGGTTCTCCCCGACTAGCATCTTCTCCGGATTCGCGAAGAACTCGTCGATGACGTCGGCGGGCACATACTTCTGAAAGATGGTGCGTATCTTGTGCTCATTCTTCTGGGCTACTACGGCACGGAAAGCGTAACGTTTGATCTGTTTGTAGGCGGTCTCTAGAGCGCCCACCATGATGTTGAAGGTGTGAGCCAGCCTCCCGGTCTCGTCATTGTACTCCACTTGGACCCTATTCGACAGATCGTTCGTTGAAATGATCTTCTCCATCGTCTGGGCAACCCGGGTCATCGGATTGGTGAGGTAGTTGGCAAAGACCAGGACCATGATCACACCCAGTACGATCGCCACTACAAGAATGATTCCGGTCCTCTGGGTGATCTGATTGACCTGGCTGTAGAAGGTGTCCCTCTGTTCGGAGACCATAATGTACCAATCGAAGGGCTCGAAATAAAAACCCTTGGCCACCCGCTCAACTCCGGATATCCGGGGGGTGATCAGGTCGTTGGTTCTGGATTCAACGATCTGCCGGAGAGCCTCCCGCTCACCTTCCTCGACGGTCAGCTCCCCGGTCTGCATGGCCACCTCAAGCTGGCTGTCCAGGGCAAAGATGACCTCCGTGGTGCTGCGGACGATGCTGTCCGCGTAACTCTCGATGGCAGCCTGCGTGGCTGCCACCATCGAAGGTCTCCCGGTCATGTTGTTTTCTACCAGCAGCAGCCACTGGCTCTCCGCATACTTCTGGAATTCGGCGGCCTTGAACCCGAGGAACTCCTTGGCGATTCCCGTAATCGCATTGGTGGCGGAAAAGAAGGAGGATGCTCCTGTCAGCAGCAGTGTAGTAATGATCAGGGGAAGGACGATCAAGACAATTTTTACCCGGATGCTCATAACACTTAGTTTATCGGTAGATTTTCATAATTTCCCACCGAGAAAAGGTTTAAATGGTAGATGTGACCCTCGGAAAAACCAAAAACCGGTTTTGTACTTGATATACTTTATTAATTTAGTTAGGTTTATACTAATAAAAATTACAATTCAATCATCTCCCGGCTTCGGGGTCGGAAGATGGAGGCAAAAATGAAGGAAGGTACGAATCACGAGTTCCGCTATCGCGGAATCACCGCCGGCGCCTCCCTTCGCCTGCACAAAACCCTCAAAGCGGGGGCATTCTACAGGACCCAGCAGGGGTCCGCCACGACGATGACTGGACCGAGCCGGCTGTCGACGTCTGGGAATGGGTAGACAGCCGTGATAGAACCGAGCCGAACACTCCCTGATGGTGCGCCCCGACCGCGCCTTTGTTGTCGGCTTCGGGGTGTTGTTTCCGGTCACATTTTAACGATATCGAGGGGTGGCGCGGATCAAACCTCAAATCGGGAGCGGTACTCCGCCAGGGTCTCGAGGGATGTATTCCCGCCGCAAAGCACCAGAGCCACGTGGTCCTGTTGGGAAAAGGAGGTGGACACACTCCGTGCCGCCGCCAGCGTGCAGGACGCGGCCAGCTCGGTGACCACCTTGGCCCGCTCCATGAGCAGCCGCAGCGCCTGATAGGCTTCCTGGTCCGTAACCACCACATGACGGTGACCGAACTCTTGAGCGATGAGCAGGGCGTCCTCCGAAACAACGGGCGCACCGAGGGTTTTTGCCAGGGACCGGGGGGTGATCCGGACCAGCCGGCCCGCCTTCAGCGCCTGCCCCAGCGTGTCGGACCCCTCCGTTTCCACGCTCCACACCCGGACTTCGGGTTTGAGCTGCTTGACGGCCAGGGTGATTCCGCCCATCAAACCTCCGCCACCAACGCTGATAAACACATCCGTCAGCTCAGGGATATCCTCTATCAGCTCCAGCCCGATCGATCCGTGGCCGGTGATCAGTTCGCGGTCGTCGAAAGGATGAAAGTACTTCCACCCGTTCCGGCCGTACTGCTCTGCGATCCGAAAAGCATCGTCCACGCCTTTGACCAACTCGACCTCACCGCCGTATGACTCGGTAGCCTGGATATAGTTCAGCGGGGTGTACTCAGGCATGATAATCCGGGTCCGCACTCCCAAGGTACTCCCTGCATAGGCAACGCCCTGGGCGAAGTTCCCGCCGCTCATGGCCACGACGCCGGTACCGCGAACTTCATCGAGATGGGTGAGCATCTTGTTGAAAGCGCCGCGGGGTTTGAAAGAACCTGTTTTCTGGAACAGCTCCAGCTTGATATATACGTTGGTCCCCAGCATCTCACTGAGGGTGCGGTTTCTTTGAACAGGAGTTCGGTGAACGTAGGGAGCAATCCGGTCGCGAGCGGTAACAATTTTGTCCAGGTCGATCATGGTTCCCTCATCCTACTGAGGCGGGCTTCGAGATGCAATCACTCCGTACTGTTTTTCTGTTTTGAGTTTTAGGCTGCACTGCGTATATTAAGAACATGAGAAAATTGATAATATTTGCCCGGGCAGGTGCAGTCGCAATTTTATTGGTTTCATCCGCCCTGCTTGCACCCTTCACGGCCTCGGCCACGGACCATAAAGTCCTGATTCGCGAGGAGTTCAGCGACCTGGAAAACTGGAAACCTCTGTTGTTCCCCAAGATCCCCCGGCACACGGTCTACACGACAGAAACCGAAAGCGGAAGGCATTATCTCAAGGCGGAAAGCAATGCCTCCTCTTCGGGTCTGATCTATAATAGCGAGTTCGATGTCTACCAGTACCCCAACATCCGCTGGCGCTGGAAGGTGGACAATGTCTACAGCGGTGAGGATGTGAACAGGGTGAATCGCAAACAGGGGGATGACTATCCCATCCGGGTCTACATCATCTTCAAGTTTGAACCCGAGCGGGCCGGCCCCCTGGAAAAAATCACCTACGGGGCGGCGAAGCGTCGGTACGGTGAATACCCCCCGCACAGTGCTCTGAACTACGTGTGGGCCAGCAATATCAGTACCGAAGCAATCATGACAAATCCGTATTCCAATCGCTCTAAAATGATCTTTCTCCAGATGGGTGGCGAAAGAAAGGGCCAGTGGATCGAGGAGAATCTGAATATCCTCGCCGATTACCAGCGGGCTTTCGGCGAGAAACCTCCCACTACGGCCAGCCTGGCAATCATGAACGATTCCGACGATACGGGACAAAGCTCGGTTTCCTATATCGAGTTCATCGAGATCTCCGAATAACCTTTCGAATATCCACATCACGACTATTATTGGGATTTCACAAAATCCTCTTCTTCGGGTAGTATCTTGTCAAACCCTGCTGCACTTCAAGGATCGCAAAAGATGAAGAAGATAGGTATTGTCGGTGGGTTGGGTCCCGAATCGACGATCGATTACTACCGGGGGATCATCGAGGCTTTCAAGCCGACCTATGACCAGCTCGGCTACCCGGAAATCGGAATCGAAAGCGTAGACCTCCATTCAATGATCGCAGACGCTCAGGCGGGGGCCTGGGACAAAATTGCGTCAATGATTTCGAATCGATTCGAGATCCTTCGCCGGGGCGGAGCGGAACTCGGAGCGATCGCCTCCAACACGCCCCACAAGGTGTTCGGCCAGGTACAGCAAAACACAGCTTTGCCTCTGCTCAGCATCGTCGAGGCAACCCGTGATCATGCGGTTCAACTCGGGGTCAAAACACTGTGCCTATTAGGCACGAAGTTCACAATGGAATCCGATTTTTACCCGAAAGCTTTCCATGAAGCAGGCATACGCGTGGTCGTGCCCAAGCTTGAGGAGATCGACTACATCCAGGAGAAGCTGTTCTCGGAGATCGAGTTCGGCATAATCAAGGACGGCACCAAAGATCGATTCGTTTCGATTATTGACAGGATCGCGGCGGATCAGAACGTCGAGGCGGTGATCCTGGGCTGTACGGAGCTGCCGCTGCTCCTGAAGCCCGAAGATATCAGCCCGCACTACATAGATACAACCGCAATCCATATCGCCAAAATTGTGAAAAGCTGCCGGGAGGAATAGTCCCCCAATACATCTTGTGCGCAATACCCCTGGGGGTACTGTCATGGTGCCCCGTCGGGAACGGAGAATGGAGGAGGATAGGAATACAGGATGAACGATCAACAAGTATTCAACAATGCCGAAGAACGCTACCAGGAGTTGGGCGTAGACGTTCAAAGAGCCCTGAAGCGGCTTGCCGCCCTGCCCCTTTCGATTCACTGCTGGCAGGCCGACGATGTCGGCGGCTTCGAGACCCCTGATGCCGAGCTCTCCGGGGGAGGCATCCAGGTCACGGGCAACTACCCTGGCAAAGCCCGAACCATAGAGGAAATCCGGGCTGATCTGCAGACCGTCTTTTCCCTGCTGCCCGGCAATCATCGCCTGGCCCTGCACGCCAGCTACGGAGATTTCGCGGGCAAGAAGGTGGATCGGGATCAGGTCGCGCCGGAGCACTTTGACGGTTGGGCGGACTGGGCCGGATCACTGGGCGTCGGACTGGACTTCAACTCAACCTTTTTCTCCCATCCGCTGGCGGACAGCGGATTCACCCTGAGCAGCAAAGACGATGAAACACGCAGATTCTGGATCCGCCACGCCCAGGCCTGCCGGAAGATCAGTGCCTTTCTGGGGAAAAAACAGGGTGGTCCCTGCATCCACAACCTATGGATCCCCGACGGGGCCAAGGACCTCACCGTGGACCGTTTCGGTTACCGCCGTCTGCTGGTGGAGAGTTTGGATGAGATCTACAGCCAGGACTACGATCCTGGACATCTCAAGGACTCCCTGGAGTCCAAGCTGTTCGGCATCGGCAGCGAAGCCTTCGTCGTAGGCTCCCACGAGTTCTACATGGGCTATGCCCTGAGCCGGGGCAAGCTGATCTGTCTGGACACCGGGCACTTCCACCCCACAGAATCGATTGCCGACAAGGTATCCGCACTGTTCCAGTTCGTGGAGGAGCTGGTCTTCCATGTCAGCAGGCCGATGCGCTGGGACAGCGACCATGTGGTCATCTTAAACGACGATCTGAAAGAGCTCTGCGCCGAGCTGGTTCGCTCCGAAAAGTTGGACCGATCCTTCGTCGGTTTGGATTTTTTCGATGGAACCCTGAACCGCATCGGCGCCTACCTCCTCGGCGGCCGGGCGGCCTTGAAGGCATTTCTGCTCGCTCTGCTCCTGCCCCACGAGCGGCTGAAACGTTACGAGGAGGAGGGGGATTTCTTCGCCCGGCTGGCATTGATAGAGGAGATGAAGAGCCTGCCCTTCGGGGCCGTCTGGGACGAGCACTGCCGGCGGCTGGACGTACCCCTGGATCAGGAAATCATTGAGAGGGTACACCGCTATGAGCGGGAAGTAACCGGCAAGCGGCGCCCTGCTCATGTTTGATCTTGAAGGATTTCGATCCGCAGTCGATCACCTACACTCACTTTTAGAGCAGACCGATGAGGCTGTAGCGGGGATTCAGCTCTCCGCCGATGCCTGGTCTCTCAAAGAGATCGTCGGGCATCTGATCGATTCGGCCTCCAACAATCATCAACGATTCGTGCGACTTCAAGAAGGGCACCTGGAAGAATTTCCCGCCTACGACGGAGAAAGGTGGATACGGATACAACGCTACAATCAGATGAGCTGGAGTTTGCTGAAAGAGCTGTGGCTGAACTACAACCGCCTGATTCTCTGGCTGGCCGGACATATACCAGAAAGTTGCCTTGCCAACACCTGGTCCGTTGGAGGCAATGCCCGCACGCTGGAATGGCTGGTCAACGACTACTACCGCCACCTCAAATGGCATACGGAGCACTTCCAACGGAGGGTATCTGAACTATCCGGGTAGATTCGCATTGATCGCTCTGGGCACGATCTTCTTGGCCTCGGGTGTCGTCGGCACTCTAGTACTGCTGTTGATCCCGACCTCGAAATAAAGGCGAAACGGATTCGAATGATCGACCCGGCGACAGCCACAATACCGTATGGTCGCCGGCTCACACATCCAGCCTGGTTGCAGCGCCATCAGGATCGGATATAATGAATATGACAGCAGCAGCCAATAGCACGAGATGTCGAGATCCGATGAAAGAAATGGAGGAGAAAGATGAAAAAAATCCATAACCTCGTTTTATTCGGGCTTTCATTGTTCATCACATCCTGTTTAACCCTGCCCACCTCCACGGTTACGCGAACCCATCTCATGAAAGATATAGACAAATCAACCGTTACAGTGGTAGCAGGTGTAGAGTTCGAATTGACAGAAGACAATGAATACGTAGGCGATTCGCTCTTCGGATATTTCAGCTATGCTCCATTGGATTGGTTGGAATTCGGCATTGCGGGTCACACCCTGAATCTAGATATATACCCGTCGGTTGACGCAAAAATTGACGTAGTCGACATCTTCACGGACTCAAAACAGTTTTCCTGCCTGCTGACGGGCGGTGTAGGCGGACATCCGGATGATCTGTTTTTTTATCATGGCGGATTGACCATGAACAATCGCCTCAATCGGTACGTACAACTGTATCTGGGCGCCGGCAGCGATTCGATCTCTGAGGCGTTGATTTTTCAAGCAGGGGCTTATTTCATTCCGATGGAATCGGTGGGAATTTTTACGAATTTCAAGCTGGTAGCCGGTCGGGACGGAACAGAACTGATGTTTTCCATGGCACCGGTGGCTACTTTCATCACAGGAAAACCAGATAGGGATTGAATGAACGGAGGCACTGATGTTCCGCGCCCGGAATGGTAGTGCCCACCAAATCCAGAAGTTGTGAATCAGTTTTTGAAAATACAGTCGGATCGGAGTGTATGAAGGAAACATGAAAAAACCACTGCTTGTAGGAGTGGTGGTTATTGCAGTTACTTTTGTTACGTGTGTTACCTCACCCCCAATACCACCGGAAGGGCGCATTATCGAGGGAGTCTTCGAAGCGGACAAAACCAAGGACGAGCTTTACGAGTTGTCAATGGTGTGGATGGTAAAGGCCGTCGAGAACTCGGGGGCGGCGGTATCTACTTTCTCGTGGTTTGATTCGGAAGCGGCTATTGATCACGAGGATAAGGAAGCCGGGAGAATCATGGGCAAAATCGAGATCAAGGTTATATATCGTTTTTTTGGTACTTGCCCAACACGCTTCATGCTCACCGTTGAAGTCAAGGATGGGATGGCCCGCGCTACGGCAGAGGACGCATACTACGTGTACCGGAAAAGATATCAGATGCCCTTGGGCACCGAAAAATGGTGGGGCGGTAGGATGAATAGCGAAGAGGATCAGTATAGACAGAAGGACCGTTTCATAGACAACGAGGAGTTGATGAGTAGTTATAAGCCGGAGGTTCTGAAACTGTTTGAAGACCTGAAAGCTTCTTTAATCGAAGAAGAGGGGCAATGGTAGCCTGTCCCCTCTGCACTCCTATCAGCCCCAAATGCTCCCGCTGCCCGATCATTCGGTGCTGCCCCCGCCTGGGAGTCGACCGCTCAAGGTAATTGATGCCCTGACCGTGAGCCCGTTGACGGCGGCTTCGTATCAGTGGTTTGGCCTGGCATCCCATATGTGCGACCTTAAACTCGCTCCGCTTTTCGGCGCGGTAATGATATCCAAAAAAGCCTGGAACAGGATTCCCGACAGCTTGAAGGCAGACCTTTTGGCGGCAGCCGGTAAGATTGCCAATCAAGTGGAAAAAGAGGTGGAACAGGCGGATCCCCAGGCTATAACGATCATGAAGCGATACGGTCTGCAGGTGAACCCGGTTTCTCAGCACGTTGAGAAAGAGTGGCGGATTGTCATGGAATCGGCCTATCAGCACCTGCTGGTAGCTTCGTTCGAAAAAGAGTCCTTCGACAGAGTTATGACTCGCCTGCAGGAGCATCGAAACAATAATTCACAGTAATACAAGAGCTCACTCAGACATCGTTCTTATTGAGCACCCTTTCCCACAAGGCGACTCTACAGCTGTTCATTGCGTTCTGAAGAGAAACATGATGTGGTTCGGGTATAGGAAAGATGCTGTTTCCGTCCTGTTTCGTTTGGCACTGAAGCAGTGGATGGCGATAGCGTTCCTTTCTTATTTTCTATATTGATGATCGCAAAAGATTTGTAATTCAGATGACCAACAACTATACTAGTGAAAAGAGGAGGAGAAATATGGTTTACTTTGTTCGTTCCGACAGGTTTGTTGGCGGTAAAACACAAGAGGCTATTGGGTGGGCTTTAAAAGTGGCGGATTACATCACCAAAAAATACGACTCCAAAGTTGAGGTATTGATGAATGTCACCGGAGTCCAAACCGAATTGCATTGGGTCGCTCGTGGGGAATCGGTGGGCGAGGTTGAACAGCTGTTTGGAAAGCTTTTGTCCGATCCCGAATACAAAAAGATGCTGGAGGAGAGTGGGGGCTTGTTCGTTGATGGAACCTTGAGGGATCACTACTACAGATCGGTATCACAAGCAAGAGGATTGGTCTAGGATCGGTGTTCTCCTGATCGTCAGATCAACGTTGCTAATTCGATTTCCACCGAGTAATCAGACACCACCCCATCCGAGAATATCTCTTTACAATAGTCTATTTACGCACTGCCAGCTATTGCGCTTTTACTTGTTGGAGTGAATACTATTTTCGGCATCCTCGGTATTTTCTTCTTTGGATTTTTATTGACCTTATTGCTCCCGTTTCATGGGGAATCTGTTATGTTGTGGCGGCGGGGATAATCAGAGATAGAGGTCGCTATCTATCCCAAGCCCTCTGCGGTGTGTTCGACCAGATCCGCTTCCTTTTACTTTCCGGGTTGAACGAGAAGTGTCGGCCGATCTGGTTGTCTCGTTGATTCGAAGTAAACAGATTCAGTTTCAGCATATATGGCTATCCCGTACTCTAGCCTCGATGAGCTACCCTGGAGAATATCTGCCAGATTGAGGCGAATCCAATCATCATTAAACACAAAGATGAGGTCAGCATAACTTTCTCCCATCCCAATCCTGCCCGATGAATTCCCTTGCCTTTCTGTCTTTTTAGGCTTTATTCTGGAATCTGTAAGAAATCCACCAAGCAAGGAGTATGGGATGCATAGGATCTCAAGTGAAGAAATCGCCAATCTCGTTTCTGCCATCGACTATTCGGATGTTTTGAATATCACGGCTTCCGAAGCCGAGGTCCGGGAAGCCTGTAGTATTGCCCGGCGATATGGGTTTCGCGCAGTGGTCGCTTTCCCACAGTTTTTGGGGATCCTGGTAGACGAGCTCGCCGGCTCGGGCGTACGGGCTCAGATCCCCGTGGGCTTTCCCTGCGGCGGGGTAACCACACTGGTGAAGTGTACAGAGGCGGAGGAGGGTCTAAAAAGGGGAGCCACCGACCTGGATATGGTGATGAACATCGCTGCTTTCAAGCAAGGCGATCATCGAAAGGTATCCGAAGATATCGCTTCAGTGATGAAGGTCGCCCAACCCTTTGGAGTGCCCTTCAAAGTGATCATAGAAATCGGGGCGCTTACCGATGAGGAGAAGGTCACGGCGGCTGAACTGGTAAAAGACAGCGGTGCCGATTTTATCAAGACCTGCACCGGCTTCGGGCCTGGCCGGGCTACGATACACGATATCGCCCTCATCAGAGAAACCATCGGCGAACAGCCCGGCATCAAGGCTTCCGGAGGGGTGGCTGCTATCGAGGACGGGGCGGCTTTCATGAAGGCTGGAGCCAATATAGTGGCTATGCGTCACTTCCTCGTGGAACAGCTGGAGAAGCTTCACTGGCCAAAGAAATCCGAATGAGGACAAACCATATCCCCGCCATGGGAATCATAGAAACGACAGATTCCAGAGGAGCATCCGGCAGGAGGGTGGCTGAGTTAAAGCCTCTGCCCGGCGGTGTCGAACAGCAGCCCGTCAAAGCCAAAACCATGGTTGAAGCCTGTGTCGAAGCTTTTAATGTTACTCAGGAGAAAACATGGTTTGAGAATGCGGTCATGTGCTTTAATTGGTTTCTCGGACACAATGAGCTGAATATGCCGCTCTATGATCCCAAGACCGGCGGTTGCCGAGATGGGTTGATGGCGGACGGCATCAACCAGAATCAAGGCGCCGAATCGTCCCTTGCCTGGCTGCTTTCGCTGATGACATTGCAAAAGCTTTATGCCGACGAGATTTTAAACCAGCCGTTGTCACAGAAAACCGATTAACAAAAGGATCAGTCATGCACATTGCCATGCTCTCGCCCATTGCCTGGCGCACACCGCCGCGACATTATGGACCCTGGGAAAACGTGGCCTCACTTTTAACCGAGGGGCTGGTATCGTGCGGTCATGATGTAACCTTGTTCGCAACCGCGGATTCGCAAACCAGCGGCACTCTGCATGCGATTTGCCCGCAGGGCTATGAGGAAGATCGCTCTCTGATACCAAAAGTATGGGAGTGCCTTCACATTTCAGAACTTTTTGAGAATGCCGATGTATATGACTTGATCCATAACCACTTTGACTATCTGCCGCTGACCTATACAGGCCTTACCGCCACACCGGTGGTGACCACCATTCACGGTTTTTCATCGCCCGGGATCCTACCAGTTTACAAAAAATACAACAACAAAGTATTCTATGTTTCCATCAGCGATGCCGACCGGTCGCCGGATCTTGATTATATCAAAACCATTCATCACGGTATTGATATCAAGCAATTTGATTTCCAGTCCCAGCTGAATGATACCCTGCTTTTTTTCGGGCGCATTCACAATGACAAGGGTGCCCGACAAGCCATTGAAATCGCCAGGGCCTGCAATAAAAAACTGATTTTGGCGGGCATTATCCAGGACCAGGCTTACTATGACCAATATGTCGCCCCTCACATAGACAACGACAAGGTGATTTATGCCGGCAGCGTCGGACCAGTTGAGCGCAACCGGCTGCTCGGCAAAGCCTGCGCGCTATTGCACCCAATACAGTTCGATGAGCCTTTCGGTCTGTCCGTTATCGAATCCATGGCCTGCGGTACGCCCGTGA
>CAZSBH010000046.1:0-32988 GCA_964604845.1 uncultured Spirochaetaceae bacterium | reverse complement strand
CGCCGCTCCCGGGGAGGACCTGTTCGCCAACACCTTCGCCCTATCGGAGTTCTACCTAAGCTTTGACCTGGCCAAGGTGCTGTTCATCCGGATCGGCAACCAGCTCATCGCCTGGGGACCTTCCGTGATCTGGACTCCGGTGGACTTCATCAACCGGGAACGCCTCGATCCCCAGGCGTCGGTCGACCTGCGGGTCGGAAAGCCCGGCATACGCGTTCATCTGCCGATGAAAAGCTCGAATCTCTTCCTATTCTCGGATTTTACCTACACGGTGATGGAGAACCCTTCCCCACCACCGACCTACCTGGCGGAAAACCTATTCGAAAAGACCAACTTCGGGCTGCGCTGGGACTTGACCGCCCTGGGCTTCGAGTTTGGATTGAGCGGCTACCTGGGTGCGGACATACAGAACCGCTTGGGTTTCGATTTCTCCGGTCGGGTCCTGGCCGCGGATGTTTACGGTGAGCTGGCCTTTGCCCTTCCCTCCCCGTCGAAGGATTTCAGCTATGCTTCTGCGCTGGGCTTTCAGCGTACCCTGGGGGAGCTGAAAGATTGGAATCTTCAGGGCGAGTTCTTCTACAACTCCGCGGGCGAGAAGGACAGCAGCGATTACGCTACCATCACGGATTTCGCCGACGGCGGTTACGTACCCTTTTACGTGGGCCGCATGTACGCGTACACGGGGATTACAAAACAGGACCTGATCGGGACATTTCTGGATGGGACATTGTCAGGGTTCATGAACATCTCCGACCTGTCCTACACCGTGAACCTGAAGGGCAGCTTTGATATCCCCAAGGTGATTCCCTTCAGCCTCTCCCTCGGTTACAGCGGCGGCGGAGAGGGTAAGGAGTTCACGGTATTCAGCGGTGACAACGCCCTGAGCCTGACGGCTCAGGTGAGCTTCGAATATTAGAGAGGATTTACTATGGATACTCAAAACGTCAGTGACTTGCTTTACAGTATTTCCCGTGGGTTCATTCAGTCGCCGGAACAGCGGATTCTGTTCATTGCCATATTGTCGGCCTTCATACTTCTGATCGTGCTCGTCTATTTCCTGCAGGAGCGTAAATCCAGAGCTCGGCATAGACGCAATGCTGCGGAGGTCTTTGAGCACCTTACCCGGCAGCTGGGCCTCAGCCGTTCAGAACGAGCCCTGGTGAACCGACTCGCCGGCTGCTGCAAACCTCCGGACAAAAAGTATCTCGTCCTTCTCAGCTCACACACCTTCGACGCTTGTGCGGCGAAGCTCAGAGATCGAGAAGAGGTTCCCGAAATGACTCTGGCAGCCCTTCGGCTCAAGCTGGACTTCAGTGCCCGCCGGCCGGAAGACATTCCTGCCTCCAGCTCCGAACTGCCGCGACGCATGCGAGTCATCCTAACCCAGAAGAGGAAGCCCACGATGAAAGCACAGGTGAGCCGCCAGGACCCTGAGGCACTGGTAGTCGCCATGGATGAGGCAAGCACCCTCCCCGAGAGAGCTATTCCTGTTACCGTGTACTTTCAAAATCAATCTGGATTGTTTGCCTTTCTCACCCACGTTCGCAAAATCAGCGGCCGCGATGTGTACCTGGATCATTCGGAGACGATCAAACGGTCGCAGCGCAGAAAGTATTACCGCCGGCCGGTTCAGCTTTCAGCCACGGTTACATTTGAGAAAAATATAGGACAACAGCTGGCCACCTCGATCCTCGACTTGAGTGGGGGCGGTGCCAGCATTGACAGTCCCGGCATTCCTGTTGCCCCGGGAGATCGGCTTATCCTGTCCCTGACGGCGGGGAAAGAGCACCTATCAATAGCGGCCACGGTAGTGCGGAAAACGCACGGAGATCGGCGCCTTCACCTTCAGTTCGAAGGTTTGAGCGAAGCAGTGCGGGACCGGCTGATCGGCATGGTCTTCCGCGCACCAGCCTCTGTTTAGACTGGAGATGCATCTTCTATCGACTCTTCTTTTGTTGGAACCGATTTCCCAATTCCCGTTTCGGGAATTTGATCCGCCTATAAGAACCGACCTGCAACAAACCCACATGCGCTGTTCGCAATCGTATATCGGACATCGGTATCAATGATGAGTTTGACCAACCCGCGGTTCCCGGATAAAATTGGGAAAATCAAGATCGAGCGGATACTTTGTAAAACCGGATTGGAGTATCACACTAGCCGAACGGAGATGAAAATATGGAACGCAATAAACTCTATAAACACCTGAAAGAGCTTCAACAGGAACTCAACAAGCTCCTGGAGAAGGACACACAGACCAAGGATGCCCTGAAAATCATGAAGCAGGATATCGATAAGACCCTCCGACAACTTGAACACTCGGACACGGGCGAGCTGGATCACGAATCCCTCGGGCAGAGACTCAGTGAATCTCTCAACCACTTTTCAGCAGTCCACCCGAACCTGGCGGCTGCGATCAATAATATCCTGAACACCCTCTCCGGTTCAGGGGTATGATCTAGTCCCGTTTTGCCTTGTGGGTATTCGCTATCCTACACTCCGCTTACCCGAATGCTTAAGGCGAGCTGACAGCAAACACTTGGCGACCTTTTCTGCAGACCTTGCGAGGAGATTGGCTAAAAAGGTTTCAGATCATCCATAAGATCCGGAAACGCATCCTGGATCCGAAGCGGGGTATTTCCTGGGTCCTCTACCCAGCGGAGGGTTTCCTCGATCTGCTCACGGCCACAAGCGAAATCCAGCAGATTATAGTTGTACGGGAGTGAAGGCATATAGCAGTAGGCCGTAGAGCCGGCGTAACGTACCGCCCGACAGAGAGCGAATGAGAGGAGAGATTCCCGCAGATACTCTGAAGCGTGCACAGCCGTGAACACGATCTTGAAGTGTGCGAGGTGTGATGTCCTGTTCGAAGGCTTGTGCGGATCATAGGCCATGGGACGAATAATATAAAGATCTTCACAGCGCTCTTCCCGAAGAGCGTTTACCGGAATCCCGTCGATTCCAACGCCTCCATCGAAGCAGAGGACCGGCTTTTCCGAGCCCGGAACGATCAGATGTTGAGGAGGGAATGCTACCGGAATCGAGGTCGAGGCCATGAGCACATCCACGATAGCGAGATCTGTATGGATCTGGCTGCACAAACGATGCACGCGCCCCGTGTCCCTCTCCACGACGGAGATATAGGTCTTGATCGGAAGGTCCCCCAGACTGTAAAATTTCATCTGATCGTTGACCATTCGCTCTAAGAGCTCCCGCAGAGGCCTGGTGTCAAAAATCGCTCCTTGTCGTACGATCTTCATGGCTTCCGGAATGACACCTCCCCCGACGTAAACATCGTGGTTTCCAAGTCCCATGAGGCGCTCCTCGTACGACTCCCAATTGAACTCACAATCTCTCCGGCTCGTGTCCGTCAATCCTTCGCCGAGCAGGATAGCATTCAATGCAACGGCATTCAGCGCTCCCGAACTGGAACCCGAGATTACATCCGGGATGATCGGCCTTCCCTGTGCTTCGTGGAAAGCACGACCTTGTACGAGATGCTTGAGCAACACCATCTCCTGGGCAATTCGCGAAGCAGCGCCGGAAATCGCGAAACCGATTTTCATTATTCTTCTTCCATGCCACTCACACAGAAACAAGCTCGATCATTTATTTCTCTTGTGCCTCGAACTGCTCCAAGGCCTCGAGGGCTTCGCAGCCATACATCACCGAAGGGCCGCCCCCCATCAAGACAGCCACACCGATCGTCTCTGCGATTTCTGGTGGGTTGGCACCGGCGGCAAGGGCGTCGTGAACGTGAAAAGCGATACAACCGTCACAGCGGACGGTAATCGCAATTCCCAGTGCAATTAGTTCCTTAGTTTTGGCACTAAGGACCCCGTCCCCAGATCCCGCCTTGTGCAACTGGGAAAAGGCTCCCATTGTATTGGGTATGGATTTCCCCAATCGAGCCATAAGCTCGCTAAGATGCTTGTAATGCTCAGGATAGTTTTTCACCATAACAGGCCTCCTTGATGTTGGAAGATACTTAATAGAACTACGCAGAACAGGATCCCTGTTGCTGTGATCAGTATCTACTCCGCGAATAAATAGTTTTCATGCTTCTCTTAGTTTTCTCATCTTATCCAACAAAGGTGGATTTGCAGGATGAAATAGACGATAGGCAACCAGTTTGATACGGTCGTTTATCAGGAACCAGAGCAGGGCATATCCCCAGACTGCCAGCGCCCAGGTCCAGCCGATGGGAGTCATAAACAAGCCGTACACTGTTATCAGCGTTGCCGCGATCTGTGTTCCCAATACCGCCAGAAAAAGGGCTCGGGATGGGCGGATGGACCAGAAGGGGCCTCGGGTCCGTGTAAGAAAAATGGTTAGATGCCCGGCCACAGAGAGTTTCAGATACATCAACGACTGGATGAATGCTTTGTCCAAATGGAAAACCCTCTCTCCCAAGTAGAAAAGGCCGAACGACGCGACAAGACCGGCAATACCTAACACGGTTGCTATCCCTAACACCACCGGCATGTGCCAAGATTCCGGGTCATCCGAGCCGCGGACATTATCAAAAGCAATGGACAGGATGGCTCCATCGTTCAGCAAGGCCAGAAGGACGATCATAACCGCAGTTACGGGATAGAAATTAAAGACCAGTATTGAAAGGGTCATGAACAGGAGCACCCGGATCGTCTCCGTAATGCGGTATATCGCGTAGCTCATCATGCGCTGAAAAATGCGCCGGCTCTCCTTGATAGCGTCGATTATCACCGACAAACCGGGGCTTAGCAGCACTATGTCAGCCGCCGCCCTGGCTGCATCTGTTGCACCGGAAACGGCAATCCCGACATCGGCCTTCTTTAGCGGTGGAGAATCGTTCACTCCATCTCCGGTCATACCGACGATGTGCTTGCGCTGCTGCAGCACTTCGACGATATGGTATTTATGCTCGGGGAAAACCTGGGCGAACCCATCAGCGGTCTCGATGGCCTCGGCGAGCTGACCCGCCTCGTGATGCTTAGCGTCACCAAAGAGGCTGGCATCGAGTATATTCGGCCCGAGGTTCAACTGATCCGAGACCTCCTTGGCGATGGCTACCTGGTCTCCGGTGATCATCTTCACCCTGACACCCAGCTGTTTCGCGGCCTCGATGGTGGATATTGAATCCTCTCGCGGCGGATCGAAGAGAGGGATAATGCCTAGAATCTGCCACTTTCCGGTTTCATCGGTTCGGGCCGTTCCCAAAGCCCGATACCCCTTGGCCGCGAACTTACTCACTGCTTCCTCCACCTGCTTCCGGGTCTCCTGCGGAGGGGAAGCAAGGTCCAGGATCACCTGCGGGGCGCCTTTTGTAACCTTGAAGCTCTTACCATCGCTGCCCTTCACCTCGGCTTCCGTACGTTTGTGCACCGGATCAAAGGGCTGGAAGTGTACGATCTGGTAGGATTTCAGCTCCTGCTCCTCCTTAAGTCCGCCGAGCACGGCTAAATCGATTGGATCCTGATTTTCGGCCCTCGAAGCCAGTGCGGCATAGAGAATCACCTGTTCCGCGGAGTTTGAGCCTACTGTGAACGGTTTCCCTAAGGTAAGCTTATTCTGCGTCAGCGTACCGGTCTTGTCGGAGCAAAGCACGTCGATGCCGGCCAGCTCCTCAATGGAAGCCAGGCGGCTCACAATGGCCTGTTTGGCCGCCAGAATCCGGGCACCCACCGCCATGGTTATGGAGAGGACGGTAGGCATGGCAACAGGAACAGCAGCCACCGTGAGAACCAAAGCGAATAGTACCGTGGTCAACATGGGATCTCCCCGGAACAGCGCCACCGTGATTATCAAGATCACGAGGACTAGAGCCAGGACGATGAGGTAATTACCAATGTGCAATATGGCTTTCTGGAAGTGGCTGCGGGTGTGCGCCTTTTCGACCAGTTGGGCAGTCTTACCGAAATAGGTGTTGTTTCCCGTCCCGTATACGAACGCTTCAATTTCTCCCTGCTTGATCACGGATCCTGAATAAACGGCGTCTCCAGGTGAGTGCGTCACCGGCAGCGATTCTCCAGTAAGGGCCGATTGATCGACCTCGATCGGATCTCCATCCAGAAGACGGGCATCCGCCGGGATAATATCCCCAATGCGTAGACGGACCAGATCTCCGGGAACCAGCTCGCGTGCCGGGACCATGGTCCACTGTCCGTCCCGCCTGACTCTGGCATTCACGGCCAATTGGGCCTTCAAAGCGGCGATTGTGTTTCCGGCCTGAAATTCTTCCCAAAACCCGATCACGCTGTTCACTACGAGTAAGGCTAGGATGATGGCAAAATCTTCCCAGTGTCCGACTATCGCCGAAAGAACGGCGGCTACTTCGATCATCCAGGGAATCGGGCCCCAGAAATAGGAGAGAAATTTGAGAACAGGATTCACCTTTTTTTCCGGAAGTTCGTTGTATCCGTATTCCGACAATCTGCCGGCAGCATCGTTGGTCGCCAGACCGTCGGTGGAAAAACCCAAGCGCTCCTTCAGATCCGGCAAGGGCATTTCCGCCAATTTCTTGGCCGCGACCAGCGTCGCCTCAGCTTGCGAATCAGCTTGTTTCTTTTGCGGGCGTTTTTCGTCGGACACCGAGTACCTCACTGGACGTTCCACGGCACGTCGCTCGATCGCTCAGGGAGTGCGCAAAGGTTGGATTCGTGCCTCCGGGGTTCGAACCATACTCGATGATCCTGTCGATGTTCCGAGCGAACGTTTTGCGGATCAACAAAAACCAGAGCGGGCAGGTTCCCTATCTTCAGCATGAGACAGAAACTTGAACGCCTTTCCATCTCCCGCCTTCGTTTTCACGCGTGAGTCAGTCCTAAACGCCTGTTTCTTCCCTGTACACTTGGGTTGATGTACCACAGTCAGCAATATCTGCCATTTAACCAGGATTACAGGGTTGCGTCAATTGTCTCTTTGGCCACAACCTGGCCATCCCCTTCACCGACCAACCTCTTGTATTCCCCTAAATACGGTGGCATACTCATCTCTGTTAGTACATAGGATACGAATCGAACCGAGATGGGTGACGCACAAGCCGTAGTTGAGGAGGTCATTCGCTGCGAGAACCTGACTAAACGCTACCGAGATGGGAACATCCTGGCGGTGGACCGGCTGGACTTGAAAGTACATCGTGGCGAGATCCTGGGGTTACTCGGGCCCAACGGCGCAGGTAAAACCACAACCGTCGGAATGCTCACTACCTTGGTAGTCCCGACAAGCGGCAAGGCGATTGTGGCGGGTGTTGATGTGGTCGCACATCCGGCGCTCGTCAAACAGGTAATCGGTGTCGTGGCTCAGACGAACAACCTGGATCGAGCCCTGACCGTCTGGGAGAACCTTTACTATCACGGTCGCTTTTTCGGGATGAGCGCCAGAGAAAGCCGAGAGGCGGCCGACAGGTTTCTGATCGAGTTCCGCCTCGCCGAACGAGCCAAAGCGGAGATACTGTCAATCTCAGGCGGCATGGCAAAGAGGCTCCAGGTGGCCCGAGCTCTGCTGCACCGCCCTTCAGTGCTCTTTCTCGATGAGCCTACAGCCGGTCCGGATCCACAAAGCCGCATCGCTCTGTGGGAGATCCTCCACAATTTGCACAGCCAGGGGCAGATCATCCTATTGACCACCCATTACATGGAGGAGGCTGCCTCGTTGTGCGACCGATTAGCCATTATGGACCACGGTCGCATGCTGGCCATCGGCACCGCCCAAAGCCTGAAGGATGCGATTGGCGCGGACAGCATCGTGACTGTGTCTGCCACCGGCGATCTTGATTCCCTCGCGCGACTTCTTCAGGATCGGGTTGAGGGGGCAATTTCGACTCAGCGAGTCGACAGGACAATCCAACTCCACTTCAAAGGCGCGACCGGCGTACTACCCAAAGTGGTTGCCGTCGCCGAGCAGGGAGGATTCAATATCACCGACTTGTCTGTGAAAGAGCCCACTTTAGAAACAGTTTTTATCAACCTCACCGGAAAGGAGCTGCGCGACTGATGACGGCGATTACCACCACGAAAGATACCCAATCAGCCCGGGCTATCCGGTCTGCCTCCGCTGCCAGTCGAGTTGCCTTCACTGCCCTTTTATTGCGCGATCTCACCGTGCTGGTGGCCGGGGTAGTGGCACTATCGATCATGTTCCAAGGGATCCAAGCCGTGGCTCTGCCTTTGGCCAATGAGTTCGGCTACACCAAAGAGATCGAGGACCGTGTGCTCGCACCTCTTCCTGTAGCGCTTGTGGCAGTGGGCAAGGTTACAGCCGGAGCCATCCAAGGCCTCATCGCTGCGGCTATTGTGTTCCCCATCGGTTCGGTTATCCATGCCCGGGGCGTGCACCCAAACCTGTCGGTGCATTGGGCAGTTCTGCTCACGCTTCTCCCTCTCACCAGCATTATGACCTCCAGTCTCGGCTTATTTTTGGGTACCCGCATTTCGCCCCGCAACATCGGCATTATGTTCGGCTTTATTGTCCTGCCTATAACATTCCTTGGCGGCACCTATTACCCATGGGCGACGCTGTCAGCCATCAAGATCGGTGGCCTGCCCTGGCTGCAGGTGCTGGTGTGCCTCAACCCGCTCATCTATGTAACGGAGGGATTCAGGGCTGCTTTGACCACAGCACCCCACATGGAACTGTATGTGATATACCCGGTACTCGTGGCGCTGTGCGCTCTTTTCCTATGGATTGGAATCAGGGGTTTCTACAGAAGAGTCCTCGGGTAGAGGCCTGACCACATACTATGGCAGTTTCCGTGCAACACTTGCTCGCTCAATACGGTTACTGGGCGGTTTTTTTAGCGATTTTTTTCGAGGACTTCGGGATCCCGATGCCTGGAGAAACCTTGCTGATCGCCGCTTCGATCTTCGCCTCCCAGGGCAAGCTCCACTTCCCTCTGCTTTTGCTCTTCGCCTGGAGCGCCGCCGTGCTCGGCGACAACGTAGGATTCCTGATCGGTCACTTCGGTGGAAGGCTATTGGTCCAACGCTTCGGGCGCTACATCTTCATCACCCCGGCGAGGCTCGAACAGGCCGAATCGTTGTTCAGGAAACGGGGCGGCTGGATTGTGATAGTTGCGCGGTTCTTGGAGGTCCTCCGTCAGCTCAACGGAATCCTGGCGGGCACCGTCGGCATGTCCTGGCGGCGCTTTATTCTGTTCAACGCCCTGGGTGCGGCGGCATGGGTCTGTTTCTGGTCCACCCTTTTCTACATTTTCGGGGAACGGGTCCATCGGATCGTAGCCTTGTTCAAGCGATACGAGCTTCCAGCGGTCCTGATCGGCGCCGTCGCCGTTCTCGCAGTTCTGGCCGTCCTGATTGTTCACCGGAGGCGATCCAAGGATAATCGCAGGGGTTGAACTCGGATCCGCTCATACTCCGAGAACGATCATCGGTGCCGGAAAGGTCAATAGCGAAAACACAAAGTTATGGGTTTTTATGTTCTAGTGAGAAGGTTTCCGCTTTTCCCTTGAAGAAGTCGGTATCGGAGGTGTAGGATATCACTGTGGCTTCGGCGTTCTCTTCGGTGCTAATCTTTTTTAAAGATATCGGGGGTGCGGCGTCTCTTGCTTTTCCCAGCACGTAGGGGTTTTTGAAAGGACGGAACGATGGCGGCCTCACTGAAACCGGCGTATCTTGAAAAGGTGGATCACCGCGGCGATTACGATGTGTGGATTGTCGACGGCAGCTACATACGCGGCCACATCGACGAGGAATTCACGAACTTCGGTCAACACTACAGATATACCTACATTCCCTTGAAGGAGTTCTGGATCGACCAAGAAGCAGAGCACGATGAACGGGAGTTCTTCATACAGCACCTGCTAACGGAATTCGCTCTGATGGACAAGGGAGCTTCCTACCAGGAGGCTCTTGTGGAAGCGGACAGAAGCGAGAGGAAAGAAAGAAGACGCGCCGGCGACGTACGAAAACTGACCCATCACGGCCGCAGTCTTCCAGACGGCCATGAGGTGCATGAACGATTGTGGAAGAAACTGGAAAGTGGGTTAACCGTCTGGATCGTCAACGGGAGGCTGGCACGCAGCGTCTTCGACATAGATTTCACCGCCGGGGGCCACGATTACGTATACGAGTTTGTCCCCGAAAACGAAGTCTGGATCGATGATGCGATCGTGGAGCAGGAAAGGGGCTATGTTCTTCTCCACGAGCTTCATGAACGCAACCGCATGTCGAAAGGATGGGTCTACAGCAAGGCGCACGCAGAGTCTAGTCGTCTGGAATACCGCTGCCGCCATCATCCTGATGAGCTACACGATGCTTTAGCGGTCGAAGGTTGGGCGTGAGAACACGCTCCTTCTCCAGGAAGAAGTAAACCCTGACATCGTGTCGCGCCCGTCGCCCGCAAAACAAGTCGCCTGCAAGAAATTTGACAGACCCCCATCACCTAGTTAGAATCAAAATAGCATAGCCCGAGCGTTAAGCAGATTGCTCGATCCATCCATAAGGAGCCCAAGATGTGGAGTAAAGAAAATAGCGCCGCGGCCAGTTTCATGCTCACATCCGCCGCCTGGCTGGTGATCGGGGTGCTGATGGGTCTAATCCTGGCCTTGCAGTTCGTCTTCCCCGAGTTGTTCCGAGGTACGGCCTGGCTCGTGTTCAGCCGTCTTCGCCAGGCCCACACAAACACCGTGATGTTCGCCTTTCTCTCAGGCGGTATGATGGGCCTGTGGCTGTATATCGTACCGAGGTTGACCGCCCGCAGGTTATGGAGCGAGCGATTGGGAAATCTCACCGTGCTTCTTTGGAACCTGGCGGTGGCCGGAGGGATCGTCGGGATTCTCATGGCCCAGACCCAGAGCCGGGAATACGCGGAGATGATCTGGATCGTGGATGTAGCGGTGATAGCGGTGCTGATCCTCAACATGATCAATCTGTACATGACCGTCGCCCACCGGGTGGAATCGAAGCTCTACGTCTCCCTGTGGTACATCCTCGGAACCCTGATCTGGATGCCGATGCTCTACTTCCTGGGAAACGTCATGTGGCGTCCCCCGACGGGAGCTCTGATCGGCATCAATGACACGATCTTCAACTGGTTTTACGGGCACAATGTGCTGGGGCTGTGGTTCACCACAGGACTGGCGGCGGTGGTTTACTATATAGTGCCGAAGGAGACCCACACACCGCTGTACAGCCACTTCCTGTCACTGATCGGATTTTGGGGTATCGTCTTCTTCTATACCGGAGTCGGGGCGCATCACCTGCTCTGGGCGCCGATCCCGTATTGGCTGAAGACCATCGCCGTGGCCGAGAGCATCGGTATGATCCTGCCGGTTGCTGCCTTCATGATGAACATCGCCCTGACCATGCGGGGCAATTGGCAGCGCCTGATGACCAATCTCCCCTTGCGCTTTGCGATCACCGGCTGGGCTGCCTACGTCCTCGTCTCATACCAAGGTGCGCACCAGGCCCTGCGCAGCATCAACCTGCTCACCCACTTCTCCCAGTACGTGCCCGGGCACGCCCACCTGGCGCTGTTGTTCTTCTCCGCATCGGTTGTGGTTGCAGGGCTGTACTATGCCATTCCGAAGATCTACAACTGCAGGCTCAACAGCAGGACACTGGCAAACGTGCACTACAGTCTCTACGTGATCGGTTTCATCTTTTTCTTCTCCGGATTCATGCTCACCGGGCTGGTGCAGAGCACCGCCTGGGTTCATCAAGGCTTGCCGGTATGGAGCGTCCTGCCCGGCCTTCGGCCTTACATGTCTCTTCGGGCGACCGGCGGAGCGCTGATCGTGATCAGCTTCATCCTCTTCTTGTGGAACATCCTGGCCACGGTGATCCGACGCCTTCCCGAACCCCGACCGACCTCAACCCTCGCGTCGCAGACGCACCACCATCCGGAAATTGAGGGAAGGGAGGCGGTATCATGAAGATGACCTTGCTGGTGGTCGTTCTGGGCGGCGTCATCGTGTACTTGGCCGTCGCAACAGTGGCCGTATTCGTTCCCAGCCTGCTGTGGAAACCGGATCAGACAACGATAGCCCACGATTATACCGAACAACAGGCTCAAGGGCGTAAGCTCTTCTACTCCAACGGCTGCAATTACTGCCACACTCAATATGTACGCGAAGAAGACACAGCCATGGGCCCGGTTTCCGACGGGGGTAGCTATGTTTTCGACGATCCGGTGATCCTCGGCTCCGAGCGTACCGGCCCCGATCTGTCGTATGTCGGGCGCAAACGCAGCGCGGCCTGGGAAGTTGAGCACCTCAAAGATCCCCGCACCTACTCCCCGTTGTCGATCATGCCCAGTTTCGCCTTTCTCTCCGCGTCTCAGCTGGAGGCGATCGCCGCCTACCTGTTTGCCCTCGGGGACCGGGTCGCGCAGGAGCGAATGATCCCTCCTCCTCGATCCTACGCAGGAATGGAAGACCCTGACGGCCAGGTGATTATCACGGTGCCGACCGGGGACCAACCCAAGGGATGGAAGACCTGGCAATCCGCCGGCCTTCAGGAGGGAAAAGAGCTGTATATCGAACGCTGCCTGACCTGCCACGGATGCGCGGGTAACGGTCTGGGCAGTTACGGTGGAACCATGGCGGTGACACCGGCGGACCTGAAACAGGAACCCTTTCGGAGCATGCCGGAAGACCAGTGGTTCTGGCATGTCTCGGAGGGACTTCCGGGAACGTTGATGCCCACCTGGAAAACGAGTCTCAGCGAGGAGGAGCGCTGGAAGGTGATCCGTTATGCCCGTCAGATCTTTTCCCGACCCGTAATGCGGGATCCGGACGAGGGGGATCCGGGCGGGGAGTACGAGGGGGTGAACAACCCGCTGCCGCTTACCCCGGAAGCGCTGGATGCGGGGAAGAAAGTGTATATACGGGAATGCCTGGTCTGCCACGGTGATTCGGGACGGGGCACCGGTCCTTACAGGGAGGGATTGCAGCCCTCACCGCCGGATTTCAGTGACAAGAGCAAGTACGGAAAGGACTATACGGACGCCGACTACTACTGGCGTGTCAGCGAAGGACTTCCCTGGAGCGCCATGCCCGCCTGGAAGGTGCAGTACAGCGAAGAGGTACGCTGGCAGCTGGTACATTACGTCCGCGCCATCTTCACGCAGACCGAAAAGGCTCCGCCCAAGAATGAAGCCGATTCCTTCGAGTTTCCCGAGGTCTACGCCTCCCTGGCCGTTCCGGAGTCCGCCGACTACAACCGGGGAAAGAGGCTCTTTCTGCAAAACTGTGCTCACTGCCACGGGCCGGCCGGCGACGGCAAAGGTTGGGAAGGGGACTACTTGAATCCGCAGCCGGCGGACTTGCGAAAGCTAGCCGGTAAGCCGGGACAGGATCAGAAGCCGGGGGCCTATCTGGCTCGGCTGACCTTCGGAATCCGCAACACCGCGATGCCCAGCTGGGGGGAATTCCTGATCGAGGGGCAGCGCTGGGACGCCGTTAAATTCCTGCTGGGTACATTCATCGAGGGGACAGCGGCGGAGCCAACCCCGTACCGAAAGGGAGAGCTCGCCGCCGCGTTCGCCACTTTGAGCAAAGACAACTGGATCGGGGAGGGACATGTGATCTCCGAGAGCCATGGAGCCGAGTTGTACGCTTCGTACTGCGCCGCCTGCCACGGCGATCACGGCCAGGGGCAAGGGCCGGGCACAGCGGGAAATCCGGCCGGCGGGACCAGGGAAATGCCGCCGGACATGGACGAAGCCTATATCCTCTGGCGCATCTGGGAGGGAGTGCCCGAAACTGTGATGCCTCCCTTCCAATGGCTGCTCTCGGAGGGCGATATCTGGGATATTACAGCCCATTTGGAAAGCTTCTCCCCGTCCGAGGAAGGAGTAAAACAATGATGCCCCTGGGACTGTGGATGGTCGTCGGCTGGATGGTCGTGGTGGCCCTCAGCGGAGTGGCTTTTCTCGTTTGGGGGTGGAAAACCGGACAGTTCCGCAACATCGAGGAGGCGAAGTACCGGATGTTGGAGGAGAAGGATCCGGAGCCCTGGCCGAAGGGGAAAGGAGGTGCCTCATGACCCAGAATGTACTGCAGTTGTGGCCCGAGATTCTTTGGCTGGCCGGAGGTGCCCTGCTCCTGCTTGTTTTCGGCCTGGCGATAGCGCTGCCACACCGGCCGAAGCAGCTTCCCGGCTCAAGCGGCCACAGGAGTGAGAAAGATCAGGGTGAGCACGAAGAGATCCATCCGGACGGATACATAGACAGCTTTGCCAAAGAGATCGAAGAGGCCGGCGGCGGATTTCCACTGGTGGTGAAAATCGCTCTTCCCGGTGTCCTGATCTGGTGGCTGATCTACCTGATCCTGTTCTGGAATCCCAAATAGGAGGTGCGCGGATGGCATACTTCTACCAGGTCGAATTCGAGATCAGCCCCGGTCAGATGGACGAGCTGCAGATCGGCTCTTCTCTGGAGCGCGTGCTCGGCTACTTGCGGGCTCTGTTGCCTAACCAACCCGGCTTCATTTCCGTCACTGCCGTATATTCTCTGGACTCGGGAAACAAGACACACCTGCAGATCTCCAGCATCTGGGAGGGATGGCAGGATCTGCAAGCCCACCAGGCTTCAAACCTGGCGGAGGAAAAGGTGCTTGCGGAGTTCGAACCCCACGTGTCCCTCGAGGACCTGCAGGTACACCTCTACAAGGAGGTGGATTGAACGAGCAAAGTGAGGTGCCAACGGATAGTCGCGACAATCCCGGGACAAACGGATTCCGGAGAGGGACCGCATTTTCCGGGAAAACGGCTCGGTTCTCCATCAAGGGGATGCACTGCGCCGGATGCGCCGGGGCTGCAGAGCGGGTCCTGCGCAACCTTCCGGGGATAAAGGCTGCCGACATCAGCTTTGCCGCCGAACGCGGATTCATACGCTACGATCCGGGGAGCCTCGATCCTACCTCGGCGCTGAAGCGTTTGGGGCCTTTGGGCTTCCAGGCCCGCCTACTCACGACGGAGGGGGAACGAGGGGAGGAGCGCAGGACTCAGCGCACGCTCATTCAGCTGATCACCGCCTTTGCCTTCGGCATGCAGGTGATGCTGTTGTATCTCGTACAGCTCTACCCTCTGTACGCGGCCGGCGAGGTCGCGTCTCCAGACGTACGGAAGATGCAGTATCTCGTCTGGGCCCTGGCCACTCCAGCGCTTTTCTACGGGGGCATCACGATCCTGAGGGGAGCCTGGCGGGCTTTGCGCGCCGGAACTGCGACCATGGATACCCTGGTGACTCTGGGCACGCTGTCAGCCTACGGCTACAGCGTGTATATGACCATCACTGGAGCCGGAGAAACCTATTTTGACTCCGTCTCCATGATCGTCACCTTTATCATGATCGGCCGATATCTGGAGACCCTCGGCGGTGCACAAGCCCGCAAAGAGATCCGTGGTCTTCTCAAGCTCCAACCTGATACGGGCCGACGCAGAAACAAGAACGCTGCGAAGGAGTGGCAGGAGGTCCCGGCCGTTTCTCTTCAAACAGGGGATACGATCCTGATCAAGCCGGGGGAACGGGTGCCCGTGGACGGGAAGATCCTGGAAGGGCGGGCCGCCCTGGACGAGTCCCTGCTGACAGGCGAGTCGACGCCTGCGGCCAAATCGGTCGGGCAGACGGTGTTCGCCGGCACGGTTGTCACTGACCAGGCGCTGATCTGCCGGGTTCTGAACCCGGTAGGGAACACGCGCCTGGCTCAAATCACGGCGCTGGTGGACCGGACCCTCTCTTCAAAACCGCCGATTCAACGTCTGGCCGATCGGGCAGCGGCGTATTTTGCCTTCGGAATCCTCGCCGTGGCCGTCTGCACCGGTTTCGGTTGGTGGTTCTTCCAGCATACCCTTCCCCATGCCCTGCTTTCAGCTGTGGCCGTGCTGGTGGTCGCCTGTCCCTGTGCCCTTGGTTTGGCCACTCCGCTTTCCCTGGCGGTTTCGCTGGGCCGGGCCACGCGGAGGGGCATCCTGGTCCGTAACCCCGTAGCCCTGGAGACCTCGGCCGCCGTGCAAACGGTGGTTTTTGACAAGACCGGGACTCTGACCTGCGGACAGATGCGCCTTTCTTCAGCAACGGTCGAGCCAAATACGGGGCTGAGTGAAGAAGACCTCCTCCGTCTTGCCGCAGCGATAGAGCAGTTTTCCGAACATCCCCTGGCCAAGGCGATCGTCGCTGCAGCTGCGCTTCCGCTCTTGGCAGCAAAAGATTTTATTACGGCACCGGGTCACGGGGCCAGCGCGGTGGTCGAATCTCTTGGCGGGCGGCGTATCGATGTGGGATCTGCCGAGTACGTCGGAAACAATCTAGACGCGAGACTGCTCTCCTCGGCGCGAGAGCACGCCGCCCTGGGGAAATCTGTTGTTTGGATCGGCTGGGAAGGAAAAGCCGCAGGATTCTTATCGTTTCGGGATGAGCCGAATGAAACCGCGGCGGAGGCGATCCAATGGCTGCGGCGGGAGCGCATCGATCCGGTTTTGGTGTCCGGAGACAATGAAACCACGGTCGCTGCCATCGCTCGGGAGCTGGACCTCGAACAGTATGAGGGGAACTCCCCTCCCGAACACAAAGCCGACTACGTTCGGAAGCTGCAGAGCCGCGGTGTTAAAATCGCCATGATAGGGGACGGGATCAATGACGCCCCCGCCTTAGCCCAGGCGGATCTGAGCATCACAGCAGCGGGAGGAACGGATGTAGCCGGAGAGAGCTCGGACCTGGTGCTGCTACGCCCGGACCTCACCCTGATTCCCTGGTTCATCAACCTGTCCCGGCGGACTCGCCGCATCATACTCCAGAATCTTGGCTGGGCGCTCGCCTACAACCTGGTCACGATTCCCTTGGCAGCGATCGGGCTCATCACACCGGTTATTGCGGCGGTCACCATGTCGGTAAGCAGTCTGCTGGTGGTCAGCAATTCACTTCGGCTGCGGCGGATTTCTTAGGGCAAGTTGGTACCGCCGCGGGTACTTCGGAACAACATAGACATGAAGGAGAAGATCAAGCTATGCGATGGGAACAGGATGCACGACGAAGCATCGCCCAGATACCGATACATGACTCAATAAAAAAGTTGCTCGTTATCTGGGCGGAGAAACTAGCCAGACAAAGGGAAAGCGATACCGTAACGATGGAGGATGTTCGCAAGACCGGCTCAGACTACTCGCGGTACTTCGGAGCGGAAAAAATGAAAAAAATCGGCGAAGCAAGGCGGTCAGGGCTGTCGGACGCCGATCTCGATATTGAGGATACGCTGAACAGAAAAGCGGCGCTGTTTCGGATCGAGCTGTGCCACTCCCGCTTCTTCGGTTGCCCGAATGACCTTGTCGACGTGAAAGAGTTGGGAACTCGAATCAGGCAGAAATTGGAGGAGCTGTCAGTTACCGAGATCATAGCGGACAAGGCTAGGGAAATATTAATGCCCCACAGTATGTTCACTGTGTCCGTCTCGGGTTGCTCGAACATGTGCACCGCCCCGGAATCGAAGGAGCTGGGAATCCACGGCGTGGCCAGGCCTGTCGTCACCGACAGGGAATGCAGTGAATGCGGACGATGTCTGACTGCCTGTCTGGACAGAATCATCAGCCTGCACGGCGGCAGGCCTGTAATCAACTTTGACTACTGCAGGCTGTGCGGCGCATGCATCAGGGCCTGTCCCACGGGGGCAATCGCAGCCTCTACGCAGGGGGTGCGAATACTAGCGGGAGGGACGATCGGCCGATTTGCCCGCTACGGAAAGGAATTATTCAGAATTACCGAACCTGAGACTATTTTCGGAGTCCTCGAGGCTATGGCCCTCTTGTTAAAATCCGAGTTGAGCGAAGATCATGAGGATCATTTCTCTCTCCTGCTTTCCAGGACCGGCATCGCTCCTCTGTATGAACACTTGGGAGTCCCTGGTTCCAAAGGGCAGCCCAAATAGAATACTTTCCTGCCGTGTAATCGGGACTGTAGTGCTTCATCATGCCGATTACCCGTTGCTTAAAAACACCATCGATCAACTGCTCTTGACCCGGCCAAATAGAAAACTTGATGCGCAGGTATTTCCAGGCGAAGTTCTCCACCGGGAAAACGCCAAAGAGGTCAGGTTCATATATTATGATTCCTTTGTGCTGGCTATACATGGAATCGGCAATATTTTTCACTTCCTTGATTATTACCTCTTCCTCAACCTTTTCCGGCATTTGGATGTCGACATAGGCCCGAACTACACCACGGTGGAAACGGCTGATGATTCCGATGTTCCGATTTGGCAGGAAGACCCTCTGCCCGCGAATATCGATCATGGTAGTAAACCGCAGGCCTATTACTGAGGCGCTGGCCAGATAAGTTTTCAGCGAAACTTTGAATTCCTTTAGAATGAGACCAATCGCAACGAAATAAATCGCAAACGTGATCGAGTTGACCAGGATTCGCGCTATGGTTGCACTGGTCGGCCGAAGATGGAAAAGGAAAACAATATGGTGCAACCATCGCGGCCAGCTCCGTGGCGAAGAACAAACGAGGTGGGTTGCAACGCCGTAGCTTCCGCTCTGTGGGTTCTAAAGACGAATCTCGCCCAGTACGTTCTGCCGTCTCGTACGGCGATGATCTCTGCCTGCTGGTTGGTTTTCTCTTAGGCAGGGGTTACAACCTTACCCGTATAATAGTAGCACTCGAAGATCAACTCTCCCTCGTACCCAAAGAGGACTTCCTCGGGGCGAAAGTCCAACTCCCCGATCCGCTCTTGTCCGGCAAGGAAGCTGGCGGACGGAATTAAAATGGACAAACACAGAAAAGCTATTCTCATACCTACCTCCCGCCTGCACCGTCTTTATCCTGCGTGACCGGCTCACCCAATGCTCTTCCCGTCTGTCGGCTCTTTCCAAACGTAAGCACAGAAACCCCGCAGAAAATCAGAAAAACCCCAGCCCATTGCAGGGGATGCAAAGGCTCCCGGAATATAAGTACCCCCCCGACGATCGGTATGAGAATATAGGCACTATTGAATGAAGGAATCAAACGGATCGCCTCACCGTGCTTGTAGGAAAGCTGCAACACAAACGTGGACAACAGAGAAAGGACGATCCAGGCTGCGGCGTAGGGATTGGCAAACACGTGAACCAAGCGGGGCAGCAGCGGGCTTTCGAGCAGACTTGCGGTTCTGGGGATAGAATCGCTTGCGGGAAGGAACGAGGCGGATCGGCCTATAGCGGTTGTAGATATCTTTTGAAATAAGATCACGAATCCGCCGAGGGTCCCGGCACCTCCCGCCAACAAGATGCCGAGCAACTCTTCTCTCATTCGGAAGGTCAGGATCAGAAGTGTGAACACAGCGAGAACGGTGCCGAGGAAGTAGAACAAGTGTTCGATGATCAATCGGGTAGCCGGCGGCTCCCGGTACACGCTAGCCAGAAGGAAAGGGGCTGCCATGATACATGCAACACCGAGGATCTCACGTGGCCTCACCGGTTCCTTCATCATGAGCACAGAGAGAATCGTCACTGCGGCAAGACCTGTTCCTGCCATCGACCCTACAATCAGCACGCTTCCGAGACTGACCGCATAGAGGATGAGAAATGAGGAGGCTGAAGTCGCAACCGAGGCAACCAACCATATCCCCGTCCCCCGTGTGCGACTGCGGCTCATCGCTGCAAGCCCGACCTTTTGGAACGCTTTGCCAAGATCCAGCATTGAGAAGGCGAGAAAAGCGATTACAATCGAAAGAACATGTGCGCCCATTCTCTAAACACCTTGATTTGAGGATCTCCAACACCGTCTACACGTCGGCAAGATCCGTCTGTGGATTCCTCCAATCCTGCAGCAATTATACCAGAATATGATGCGGCCCGAACAGGATATTGTTCCGAATGGCTATCCCTGGCGTTACGGAAGAGGATCGTGGCGAGTCTGGCCGATGCCTCGCTTGGAGACCGCGAACAATAACGACAGATCAAAAATTCTGGTATAGGATAACGGGGAGTGAGGAGCTGCGGGCGAAAAACTTGGATCCAAATATCGCCTCGGTAGTGACCGCCCGCTTTTCACGACGAATCAGGAGATGATTATATTCCAACACGTATTTTTGACAATGGAAGGTAATCTTTTATATCATCCCGAGGAGAAAATGTGAGTGAGGTTTGGAAAACGCATGAAAAAACGATCGAGCCGACACGCTGAAACACACCGGCTGTACTCGCTATCCCTGGCGGCTCTCGGGATCGTATTCGGTGATATTGGGACCAGCCCGCTTTACGCGATGCGGGCTTGCTTCAACGGCCCATATGGGGTCGAGGTAAACCCCGGGAATATCCTCGGTGTTCTTTCGATTATTATCTGGTCCCTGATCATTGTCGTTTCTGTGAAGTACGTGGCCGTAGTCATGAAGGCGGATAATAGAGGCGAGGGGGGAATCCTGTCACTCATGGCCCTCCTCGTGTCTCAGCGAAACAAGGACCCCCGACGTGTGACAGCAGTGTTTGCACTCGGTATATTCGGGGCGGCGCTTCTGTTCGGGGACGGGATGATTACCCCGGCGATATCGGTCCTGAGCGCCGTAGAAGGTCTCGCTGTTGTAACCCCGATCTTCGCCCCCTATACTCTGCCGCTAAGCCTGGCAATCCTGTTCGGATTGTTTGCTATCCAAAAAAGGGGAACAGCCAGGATTGGAGCAGCTTTCGGTCCGGTCATGGTGGTCTGGTTTGTTGTTCTCTCCACCCTCGGTCTGTATCGGATCCTCGGAGCAGTGACGGTACTTGCGGCGTTCAATCCATATTTTGCGGTACGCTTTTTTCTTACCAACCACCTTCAAGGATTCTTGGTACTCGGCGCTGTCTTTCTGGTGGTGACCGGCGCAGAGATGCTGTACGCCGACATCGGCCACTTTGGGAAACCGCCGGTCCGTCTAGCCTGGTTCGCTCTGGTCTTCCCTGCCCTCTTACTCAACTATCTCGGTCAGGGCGCATTATTGATACGCAATCCCGCAGCGGCAGCCAACCCGTTTTACCATCTTGTGCCCCCATGGGGGTTGTATCCTCTGGTTGCACTGGCAACCGCCGCGACGGTTGTCGCTTCCCAGGCCGTGATCTCCGGGGTTTTTTCGCTGACCCAGCAGGCGATTCAGTTGGAGTACAGCCCGCGGATGGAGATCCGGCATTCCTCGCCCTTGGAAATCGGTCAGGTCTACATCCCCTGGATGAACTGGATACTCTTTATCGCAACGATGCTGTTGGTGCTGTTTTTCCGCTCATCGAACGACTTGGCAGCCGCTTACGGGGTCGCGGTATCGGCCACGATGGCGATTACCACGATTTTGACTTTTCGTTGTGCCCGGGATTGCTGGTCCTGGCCGCTTGCCCCGGTCCTGTTGATTTTCGGACTCTTTTTTATCGTTGATTGCGCTTTTTTAGTATTCAGCCTCCTGAAGGTTCGTCAGGGCGGTTGGATCCCGTTGGTGATCGCGATCTTAGCCTACGGCCTGATGGATAGTTGGAACCATGGGATCACTAAACTACTTAAGAGCGTCTCATCTCAATCGACATCCGTCGCGGTTTTTTTTCAGGACCTGCTCGATCATCCACCCGTACGTGTCCCAGGCACTGCGGTCTACCTGGGCGGCCTCGAGGACTTGATCCCCCAAACCCTGCTCCACAATATCAAGCACAACAAAATCGTCCACCATTGGGTGCTGCTCATCCAAGTCAAGACCATTCGGATTCCCAGGGTTGGCAAGAGTGAGCGCGCCACGATAGAGGTGGTGGGGCGGGGATTGGTGCGGATTGTCGCCCGGTACGGTTTCATGGAAAGCCCGAATATCCCCAGGTTGTTGAAACAGATCAGTATTCCCGGGTGGGAGCACAAACCCATGGAAACTACGTACTTTATGGGCAGGGAGACTCTTATCGTAAAAACCAAAGGAGATCTCCGGCGTTGGCGCCTCAAGGTTTTTTCCTTCCTACACAAAAATGTCCATCAGAGCAGCAGCTACTACCATCTTCCTCCCAACCGTGTGGTCGAGTTGGGCACCCAGATCGAAATTTAAAGCCCAGATTCACCGGGCCTGCTGCCATTCCCGGTTTACAGATCTATCTACTTCCCTGGCGACCAGCTTTCGAATATTATCGTTCTATGCTGCGTCTCTCGACCTCGCATGATTGTCCTGATTCTTGCCCCGGAGACCATACTGATAGCGTATCGTTGAAATGAACACTTTCCGACCCGTTCGGCATCGGCACCTCGTGGTTACCAACCTGGTCGAGACGGACTGGCTCTGGCTGCTGGCGCATCATCCCATTCTTACCGGCTTGGGGGCGGAGGATCTCGAAACCCTGAAAGAGCTTGTCGTTCGGTTCATCGAGAAGAAGACCTTCGAGGCTGCGGACAATCTGCAGCTGGCCGAATCGATGAAAGCGGTTGTCGCAATCCAGGCCTGCCTGCCGATTTTACATCTAGGCCTGAGCTGGTACAGGAACTGGAAAACCATCGTGGTGGTACCCAGGCGATTTGCCCAAACGAGACGCCGGGTCGATCGCGCGGGTGTGGTTCACGAATCGAACGAGGTGGACATCGGCCAGTCCTGGGACAAAGGTCCGGTTGTGTTGTCCTGGGAGGACGTGGAAGCTTCCGGTTGGGCTGATGGATACAACGTGGTCATCCACGAAGCGGCGCATCGCCTCGATCTGCTCGATGGTGCCACGAACGGCCGCCCCGCGCTGCATGCCGGGATGGACCCGAAATCGTGGCAGGTGACCTTCCTGGCGGCTTTCCAGGACCTGGAACGCCGTATAAACAATGGCCTGCGAACAGCCGTAAACTCCTACGCCCTCGAAAGCCCTGCAGAGTTCTTCGCCGTGGTCAGCGAGCTGTTCTTCGAAAAGCCTCATCCCCTGAAGAGGGAGTACCCGGATGTATATGAGCTCTTGGCGCAGTTCTTTCGCCAGGATCCCTGTCAGAGATTGTGAGTGTGCATCTGGGTTTGTGTTTTCAAGAGGAACCGGCTGATGTCCGAGCGCCGATCGTGCAACCCTTACCACTGTGGTTCTCCACGATCTTCACGCAGTCGCCGGCCTGGAATTTTGTCACTCCGGCATAGTAAACAGCCATCACGTTTTCCAGAAGGGCCTCATCATCATCGAGAAGATCCACCTTCAGACCTTTTGAAGCGACCTGGGAGTGTCCGATCGGCCGTAGGCTGCCGACAAAACTCCGGCTATCCGCCAACCATGCGGAGATGCTCTCCGCTTTCTCCGCCGCGTCTTCCTCTCCTCCGAACATGTAGCTTCGCAGCCATCTCTCGGCCAAACTTTGGGACAGCTGCTTCTGGGTCTTACAGGTTGCCAACAATCCCGGCGGGTAAGCTTTCAGCTTTTCTATCCACAGAATGGGATTGTTCTTCTTGTTGTTGATATTCCTCTGGGCGATGGAATGCTCGTTCACGATGTTTTGAGCGGCCGATGAATAGGTCGCGCCCTGATAAGTCCAGCTTATCATCGGGTCGATGGGACCCAAAGCCGAATGCTCGGCCATTACGATCCGATCCGCGGCACAGCACAGGAGCGTAGCCGTAGACAGGGCGCAGAGGGGCACGATCGCCCGAATATTATCGTAGCGGCGGCGCAAATAGGAGACGAGCTGTTCTGTCGCCTCCACCGAGCCGCCCGGGCTGTGAATGACGAGATCCAGCTCCCGACCCTCCATTCCCGCGGATGCCGCCATGAAGCAGCTGGAATCCTGCCTGTTGATTTGAAGCACCCTACCCGGGACTTCCTTTTCCGTGAAGGCGGAGGCGTAGAGGATCGTTGCCCGGTTGGTATACTTGTTCAGCTTCTTGAGATATTTCTTGAGCACGTAGTCCTGAGAACTCTCTTCTCTCCGGGCCTGTACCTCGTTATAGACGTCTTGCAAAGAAGGCATTGATCGTACTCCTTTCCTGTATTGAATTCCCTTTACGTTACGGTCCGGTCCAGGTCACTGCGTCGCCCCGCTCTGTTCGATGCACCGCCGGCGCTTTTCCAGCCGGAGACGACGAGGAACCCGCTCTACTTCCAGGACTCGAGCACCTCCCCGGCTTCCTTCAGGTCGTCATCCTGGCTTCCGCTGCGAGTGGGAACGGCTCGCAGCTCGCGGATCACCCAGTTGATCAGCTCCAGGGCCTCCTCCCGATCGGAGATGTTTTTTAAGGATATTACACCTTCGTAGTGGAAGTTCTTCTCCATCGGTTCGGTCGCCGACTGGTACTTGCTCGCCTTCTTGCCCTGCTCCCGTTTTCGCTTGGCGGCGCTGTAGTCCCGTTCCCAGAGATGTTTGGCCATCTCCGTATAGAAATCGTAATTGATCTCGTCCTCGATCCCCGCCTTGACCTGCTTCTCGTGCAGATCGAGGGATTTTCGTCCGAGAGACACGGCGTAATCCTTGTCTCCGAAGGACACGGGGAAACCGGGAACCTGCTCGTAGAGCTGACCGAGCACGTAGTAGGAATCGGCGTGGTCCGGGTCCGCCGCCACGGCCTTCTGGAGGAGGTCCCGCATGGGTTTGGCCTTGAACAGGGAGTTGAGAATGCCTTTGATCTGTCCCCAGCGCCCGATATTGGCGGATTTCCAGTAGTAACCGAGGTGGTTGCCGGGATCCGCGTCGATCGCCTTTTGCGCCTGGGCCTCCCCCCGCTCGAAATAGGCCAGAAGCTCCTCGTCGACGATCCCCCTGTCTTCCGCTTCGTCTCCCAGGTTCAGCCAGGCCCGGGCCAGCCGCCAGTACAGCTCGGCTCGATCGGCTCCACTCGCCGCCTGAGCCATCGAGGATTCGAGATAGCTCCTGCTCTGTTCGTAGTCCTCCCCTTCGTGGAGCCGGTCCGCCCGATCGAGAACGTCCTGAAAATCCGCCATGCTCAACGGCACAACGATAAGCAACAGCACCAGAATCGTGCACAGTCTCTTCATGCCTGCTGTCCTCCATCCACCGGTATTAAAGGTCCTGCCAATGCTACGGTACACCCATGTCGCTGTCAAGGGAAAAGCCGGAAAGGGTGACAGCCATGCCTTGACACCCGAGGCAGGTGACTTATAATGGGTGCCTCGAGGAGATTCGATGCACTCCAATTTCAAAGCAGTCGGTCCGGGACAGCGGGTTTTTCCGTGACGACAGCGATCACCGGGGCATCCGGCCATGTGGGTGCAGCCCTGTCCCGAGCCTTGCTGGAGGCGGGAGAGCAGCTGCGCCTGCTGGTTCATGAGGATACCCGGGCCCTTGAAGGGTTGGCGGCCCATCGAGTGCGGGCGGACCTGACCGATCCGGACTCGTTGCGCCGGGCGTTTGAGGATGTGGAGGTCGTCTATCATCTGGCCGCCTCCATCTCCCTCGACGGCCGTCACGTCGAGTTGCTGCGGCGGGTTAATATCGAGGGCACCCGCAACGTGCTCCAGGCCTGTCGCATCTGCAGGGTCCGCCGATTGATCCATTTCAGTACGATCGAAGCACTCTCGGATCTGAATCCCCGAAAACCAACCGACGAGAACAATCCTCTGGCTGATCGGAACAACACGACTCTCTATGGCTGGACAAAAGCAGAATCGGAACGTCTGGTCCTGGAGGCTGCAGCCGACGGGCTCGACGCGGTGATAATCGCTCCTACGGCTATCCTCGGTCCCTTCGACTGCAAGCCCTCCCACCTGGGTAAATCCCTGCTCGATCTGTATCACAACCGTCTCCCCGCCCTGATCCGCGGCGGCTTCAACTGGGTCGATGTCCGGGATGTGGTGGCAGGTTCTCTGGCGGCCCAGCAGCGGGCACGCAGGGGTGAACGCTACATTCTCAGCGGAAGCTGGCGATCCCTGCCCGAGATGGCAGATTTGGTGCAGAAGATCACGGGCCGGAAGACCCCACGACTGGCCCTTCCGGTCTGGCTGGCCCGGGGCGCCTCGAGAATTGCCGGGGTGCTGCCCGGTCTAAGCTCGAAGTATCCGGCCTTTACCCCCGACGCTCTGCTTGCGATAAGCAAACACCGCGGCGTATCCTGTGAAAAAGCCAGGCTGGAGCTGGACTACAATCCCCGCCCTATAGAAGTGACTCTCCAAGATACCTTTCAATGGTTTCGACAGCAGGGATTTCTTGAAGATTGACCCCAGATCGATACGCCGGGCTCCCCCGTCGGCGAATCCGCCGGCTACAGCCCGGAGAGGAAGGTGAAGGCTCGATCCATAAACCCGGGCAGAGCCTCGTGCCCGAAATCCGGATAGATCACCATCTCCTTTTTCGAGCGGATCTTGTTGAAGGTTGCGAATTGCGTGGAGGGGGGGCAAATCTGATCCATCAGAGCGGTACCCATCAGCACTTCCGCTTCGATCCGGGGCGCCAGGTTCTGCACGTCGATGTAGCCGAGGGTTCGGAACACCTCCTGCTCCCGGGTATGGGTTGGATCGAAGAGCCGGAAGTAGATCTTCAGCTCCTCGTAGGCCCCCTCGGCCAGGTCCATCTCCCAGACCCGCCGGTAATCGCAGAGAAAGGGGAAAGTGGTGGAACAGGCCTTGATTTTCGGCTCTAGGGCGGCACATACCAGACTGAGCGCACCGCCTTGGGAGCCGCCGTGGGTACCGACCCTGGTTTCATCCACTTCCTCGAAGCCCATCACGATCCGGGCCAGCTGGGCTGTGTCGAGGAAAATTTGGCGGAAGAGAAGCTTGTCCGGATGATCGTCCAGTCCCCGGATGATATGCCCGCGGTGGGTGTTGCCCACGATCGTACCTCTGTCCTCGGACCGGCCGCCTTGCCCGCGGCAGTCCAGAGCGGCTACGGAGAATCCCTGGGAAGCGAAGGAGAGTTTGTCCTGCCAATCCCCCGAATTGCCCGTGTACCCGTGGAAAAGGAGCACCGCCGGATGAGGCGCTCCACTGTTTCTCGGGCGCAGATACTTGGCGTGGATGCGGGCTCCCCCCACACCCGTGAAATACAGATCGAAGCACTGGGCGGCGGTGCTCTGAAACTCCGCGGGAATCAGCTCGACCTCACTTTCTGTCCCTTGAAGCTCCTGAACAGCCCTTCGCCAGTATTCCTCGAAATCATCGGGTTTCGGATTGATCCCCCGGTAGCTGCGAAGCTCCTCCAGAGGCATTTCAAAAACCGGCATCGGATCCTCCTGCTTTTATAGTAGAGTACCCCGGAGGAGCAGTTTTTCAAACTCTTCGGCAGGCACGGGTTTACTGAACAGATAGCCCTGCATCTGGTCGCAGGCCATCGCCGTGAGGAGCTCGAACTGCTCTTTACTGCTCACTCCCTCTACCAGAACTTTCTTCTTTCTGCTCTTCACCGTGCGGATGATATGGGTCAGGTAGTCCTGCTCCTCCTGGCTCTCCACCAGAGCGTCGATAAACATCTTGTCGATTTTCAAAGTAACGGCGGGCAGTCGCTTCAGATAACCGAGGGAGGAGTAGCCCGTACCGAAGTCATCGATGAATGTCTCAACCCCGATATCGAGCAGGGCCTGCATCTGCTTGATCGTCTTCTCCGGATCGTCCATGCATTTGGTTTCGGTGATCTCCAATTTCAGATAGGCCGGATCGAAGTCTTGGGACTGTTTGATCGCTTTCTCGATCGCCTCCAGAAGGGTCGAATCGGAGAATTCCTTGGCGGACAGATTGATCGATACGTAGAGCTTGTGCTTCTTCATCCAAGTGGCAATCTGGCGGCAGGCCGTAAACAGGGCCCAGCGGCCTATGGGGATGATCAGGCCCGTTTCCTCCGCTATGGGGATGAAGTCCATTGGCGGAATATATCCCCGCTGCGGATGGTTCCAGCGAATCAGGGCTTCCGCCCCATGGATTTTCCCGTTGGTATCGACCACCGGTTGGTAGTGCAGCTCGAACTGCCCCTTCTCGAAGGCCTTGGCAATCTCACTTTCCAATCCCAGCCGAGCCACGGCCTGCTCGTGCAGCGACGCGTCGAAGAGGAGAAACTCCATGCTCCTGTTCTTCGCCTCGGTCAGTGCAGAGGCTGCTTTTTGGACGATCGTGCTTTTATCCGCCCCATCATCCGGATACAGGGCGATCCCGATGTGACAGCTGATGTTGATATCCGTCTCTTTGAAGCGATAGGGAACGGCTACATTGTTGTAGATCTTCTGGGCAACCTTACCGGCATCGGTGTTCTTTGTGATGTTTGTAAGAATCGCCGCAAGCTCGCTGCCGGCAAAGCGGAATACGTAGTCGCTGCTGCGGAGGGTGCGGCGGATGCGCAGACCGCTGTTCTCCAGCAACAGGTCACCGATTTCGTGGCCGTAGACCTGATTCACCTTGGCCAGATTTTCCAGGCTCACAAATAAAACCGCCCTCAGTTTTTCATACTTAGACCGTTTTGCTTTCTCGATCTCCTTGTCCAGGATCACGTCCAGGGACCTGCGGTTGAAAAGTCCGGTAACCGGATCTCGATATTCATAGTTGGTGAGCTTGGATTCTATCTCCCCAACCGAAGTGATGTCGTGGGAAAAAACAGCCACATGGGTGATCTCGTCGTTCTCCCGGTACGGGTAGTATGACACGTGCATGTACTTCTCGAAGGGGCCGAATCTGAAGGTGTCGATGTAGTGGACCTCCCGGCCTTCGAAGCACTGGTTCAGATAACGTTTCAGAGATTTTTCGAACTTCTCCTTCCCCCAGATCTCCGCCACACTGCGATTGATGATCTCTTCCCGGCTCCGTCCCATCTCGGTGCAGTACGAGTCATTCACGATCTCGTAGATGTAATCCCGGTTGATCAGGGTGATGAAGTCCTTGGATATATTTACGATGTATTCATAAGCATCCATATAACTGCCCCCATTCTACGCCCCCGTACTCGATGTGTCAAAGCGAAATTTAGACTCATTTCAATCCCACTTGATCGAAGATGACCAATTAACTACGATATCCGACATGAAGCGACGAGATTTTTTGAAGACCCTAGCCGTCACCTCCTTCGGCCTTGCGGCCCGACGCCTCTTCCCACTCGATATAGGGGCAAGCACCGACGTCGGAGTTGTCAGATCCACGGACATCGAAGCCGGGGTGAAGAAGGCCGTCGAGCTGGTGGGGGGAATTGGGCGCTATATCGGAGCCGGAGACGTCGTGGCGGTAAAACCGAACATCGCTTTCAACTCTCCGCCGCAGTACAAGGCCACCACCGATCCCATCGTAGTGCGGACGATCGTCGATCTCTGCTATCAAGCGGGAGCCTCCAGGGTATACGTGTTCGATCGAACGGTGAGCAATCCCAGGCTGAGCTATGTGACCTCGGGAATCGAGCGGGCCGCCGAAGAGGCCGGTGCCAAGGTCCTGTATGTGGACGATGTCAGCTCCAAGCTGTATAAGAAAATTTCCGTGGCCGGAGGGGTCTATCTGAAGGAAACCCTTGTCAACAAGTACATCCTGGAGTCCGACGCCTTTATCAATCTGCCCGTCGCCAAGCAGCACTCTACGGCGGGACTGACGATCGGCATGAAGAATCTGATGGGTATCAGCGGGGACAATCGCTCCCGCTGGCACTGGGATATTCATCAGGCCATTTCCGATATCAACATGGCGGTGAAGAGCGACCTCACCGTTGTGGACGCCACCGCCATAATGACCCGGAGAGGTCCCACCGGCGGAAGCCTGAGCTATTTGAAAGATACCGACACCATCATAGCTTCGCCGAGCGTCGCCCAGGCCGATGCGGAGGCCACCCTGCTGTTCGGGATCCAGCCGCAAGATCTCGGCTACCTCAGGCTGGCCGAAGAAAAAGGACTCGGTTCGATCGGCGCCTACACGCGGAAAGAGATCTCTCTATAATGCGTTCTCGAGCTCTGAAAGGTCTCAAAATTGGGCGTATCCTTTCTCAAGCCCTGTTCTTTGCCGCTTTTTTATTCATCTACTTTCGTTCACTCGACCCCTTTGCCGCACTGGAAAATCCGTTTCTCCGCTTCGATCCGTTGATCTTCCTCACCAATCCGGAAGCCAACCTTCCCGTTCTTGCGGTTGTGGCGGGTCTGATAGTCCTTGCTGCAGTGCTGGGTCGCGTATTCTGCGGCTGGATATGCCCGCTCGGCGGGCTGATCGAGGCGGCGGACTTCCTGCTCTCACCTCTGCGCAAGAGAAATCCCCTGGCTCTGCGGCGCTTCCCAAAGCGAAAAGCTCTTATCCGTTATCCCGTATCCCTGCTGCTCCTTGGTGTTGTACTGATTACGGTTTTCACACCGGCTCCGGTGCTCCAGTTCCTCCACCCCAACGTGTGGATCATCCGGATCGTATCCCTTACAACGGTCGGGCTGGTTTTCCTCGGTCTACTGATTCTCTTCTCCCTTTTCGCCCGCAGATTATGGTGCACCTATCTCTGCCCGCTCGGCGCCCTGTACGGATTGCTGGCCCGTGTTCCTCTGTTACGGTTGAAGATTACCACCTGCAGCAGCTGCGGCCGCTGTGACCGCTGTCCCACGGAAGCAGCGAATTACGCGGATAAACAGATCATGCCTCACCAGTGTCTTCTGTGCTTCGACTACGAAGCGACCTGTCCGACCGAAGGATTCCGTTTCACCCTTCCGAGGGCCGGCAAACCCGGCCGGCAATCCGCCGTACTCCGATCCCGCCGAAGTTTTTTGAAACACGGCATTGAACTGGTTGTAGGTTTGGCTGTCGGCGGCCTGCTGACCGGAATATTCCGCCGCAGGATTACGGAGCTGCTGCGGCCTCCCGGCGTCGTGGACGAGGCCCGCTTTGTGGAGAACTGTCTGCGCTGCCTTCAGTGCGTGCGTTCCTGCCCCAATCAGATCATCAAGATTACCGGCGAGGGGTACGGCTTTGCCAGCCTCTACACCCCGCATCTCGAATTCCGCCCTTACGGCTGTGACTACTTTTGCCAGGTTTGCCAGCAGGTTTGTCCAAACCGGGCGATTCCCCTGCAGACCCTGGTTCAGAAGCAGTCGACCCCGATCGGTGTAGCCAGGATCGACGAAACCGCCTGCGTGGTCTATAAAGAACAGATCAACTGTCTGGTCTGCGAAGAGGTATGCCCCATACCGGAGAAGGCGATTCGCTATGAGTTGGCAGATGGAAGCACCACCGGCGGAGAACCTCTCCGGGAGCCGAAGATGGTGCCGGAGCGATGTATCGGCTGCGGGATCTGCGAGGCAAAGTGTCCGGCCGAACCCGTGGCAATCAGTGTGTTTGTGTGAGAAGATTAGGACGATCCCCGGCGTTCCAATCAGCCCGTTGGCACGCAGGCGATGGCGATCTGCCCTGCACACGTTCGTAGAGCCTCGTCGAAAGTCGCCAGTACCGCCTATTCAATCATCCGACAAAATACACGACAGCGGCAAACCCGGCCCCCACCCCCAGCCCGACCAGAACTTCGCCGATCGTGTGGCCGACCAGCTGGGGCAGCGGTATCCGATCCTCCGGGGGCAGCTTCTCCAACAGGACGGCCAGGATCCGGGAATGAGTCTGAACCGCCCCCCGGACCCTCACGATATCGTAGACGATGATAGAGGAAAACACGAAGGCGATCGTGAAAAACTCCGATGAGAATCCCCGGTTCAGACCCACCGAAACGGCCAAGGCACTGACAAAAGCGGTGTGCGCACTGGGCATTCCCCCGGTAGAGACAAAGTAATTCAAACGGAGGCGATGCTCCTTCAATGAGTAAAAGACGACCTTGAACAGTTGGCAGAGAAGCTGGACGGTTACCGCAGTTACGAGGGAGATGCTGAAGGGCATGGGCGGGCTTTCAGGGAACCCTCCGTTTGGTGTAGACCATGGAGATGTAGCTCGACTCAAACCCCTTGACCGCTTTGACCCACCCGAGGAATTTTTCAGCCTCGGATTTGCTCTGATAAGGACCAATCCGCACCCGGTAGTAGGTTTTTCCGGTCATGGCTCGAGTGGTGATCTTCGAGACGAGCCCCTGATCCTCCAACGCCTGGGCTACTTCCTGGGCCCGGGAGGCGTGGGTATAGGATCCGGCCTGAATCCAGTATTCGGTGACGCTCACTTCCCGCGGAGCCGGTTGGGGAGCAGGTTTTTGGGGCCTGGTCACGGGGGCGGCCGGTCTGGTCGCCTGGGGCCGGGAAACCACCCTGGGGGCAGGTTCGATGGCTTTCTCCGGTACGAGAGTTCCGGCCTTTGTCTCATCCGGGCGGACCGGCGGCTCCCCGCTCGGCGCCTTCTCGGTTGGCGTCTCTTCTCTCTCGCCCACGATGATGACCATCTCCTCCGCTTCTTCCGGCTCCTCCGTCAGCCCGGGCAGCTCTGATTTTCCACGAACGTACTCGAAAGCGTCAAACCCCTTAATGGAGGGAGTCTCCTCGGCGGTCACCCGAGCCTCCTGTTTGGATACGGGCCGAAGCAGATACAAACCTCCGGCCAGGACCACGACCAGGAATAGGCTTATTGAGAATATGACCCAGAGAACTCGATTGCGTTCCATATCTAGATTGTTTTCTGTCCTTTCTCCCTCAAGATCTTCAAGATCTGGGTATGGAGATGGTCCAGCCCCCGATCGTTGTCTACATAGTAAATATCGACGCCATTTGCATTCAATTTAGAACAGATTCCCCGCTGCGCTCTCATACGACGCAATATTCGAATCAGCTTCGACCGATCCCGCCGGCGGGCCCGTCTGACCCGCTGCAACAGAGGGGCGCGGACACAGACAACCACATGACAGAACTGCTCCAAACCCATGCGAAACAGGACGGCGGCATTGAGAACAACACTGCCGCTCAGCTTCTCCAACGTGAGCTCGACCTGTCTCACCATCGGCGGGTGGATGATCGACTCCAACACGCGCAGCTCTCGGATATCCCGAAATACTCGCTGACCGAGAGCTCGGCGATCGACGGTTCCTTCCCGCGTGAAGATCTTATCACCGAAATGCCGCCGGAGCTTTTCCTCGACTCTCCCATCGCCGAGAAACCGGTGGCCGACCTTGTCCACATCGATTTCTGTGAAACCCAAAGATTGCAGGAAGGTGACGAGGGCGTTTTTTCCGGAACAGTGCTTACCGGTGACACCAAGCACAAAGGAAGCGCTAATGGATGTCCCCCCAGGTCGGCCCGACCTCAAGGCTGACCCGCAG
>CAZSBH010000045.1:0-33670 GCA_964604845.1 uncultured Spirochaetaceae bacterium | reverse complement strand
GCCTTTCACGCTTTTCAAAGATCCGTTTCTATCCGCACCCCAGACTCCCCGAAGGAAGTACACGAAAGCTGTCTATAAAATACAGCTGTTCTGGGGGCAAGGGGGAATATACTGCGGGATTTCCCCTCGTGTCAAGTGCGGATGAGTAATCTCCTGTAAAAGTGAAAATGGTCATATGAATCGACTTCAATACTTTCTCACTTTCTATCTCGGAACTCGTTGAACTCCTTTTCGGTATATATAATCAGGGCAGTAGGCGGCAGCTCGTGAATCAGATCAAAGACTTCCCGTACACGGTCAAAAAAACTCTCCTTCGTGTCCCTCACAAGAACCAGATCTACATCGCTGTATTCGTCGTTTGTTCCTTTCACGATAGAACCGAAGATATAGGCCTTTATAAACAGATGGTTGTATTGGGTGAAAATCTCCTCCACCGTACCTAAGGTCATCTACTTATCCCTCACCTTCATTAGAGTTTTCCACTGTTTTTTGTCAGGTTGTTTGTTGTCGTCTCTTGCCGATAGAATCCCCCGACTCCTTTCACCATATCAATGAATTTTTTATCTTGATCACAAGAACTATTTCAATGGACATTGCTGAAAGCCTGCCTCTCCGCTTCAAGAATTGTTTTTTTTATAGGAGGACAGACCTCCTCTTTCGTCGAAAGACCGAATTTTGACACGTAGGAATCGCTGCACGAGTCAGGAATATCGGCGAAGCCGCTTATTACGTCTCATTATCATTTCAGAATGAGCACTCGATACCTGCCCTCGCTCATTATCGCGCATGTCTTTATACTATCCGATATAGGGACATGATTCGCACGGCCAACTGGAAGAATCGACTCATATGGTGCGCCATCCTGGCCATCGCCTTTGCCTATATCGAGAGTTCCGTGGTTGTGTATCTACGCACTTTGTACTACCCGGAAGGGTTTCGCTTCCCGGTAAAGGATATGTCTCTTACCCTATTCCTGACTGAAGTTGGACGGGAAGCCGCCACGATTGTGGTGCTCCTCGCGCTTTCCCGTCTGGCGGTGCGAGGGCCCAAGCTTCGTTTTTTCCTGTTTCTCTACTGCTTTGGAGTCTGGGACATCTTCTACTACCTGTGGCTCAAGGTGCTAATAGATTGGCCGGTGACTCTTCTGGACTGGGATATACTATTCCTTATCCCAGTCCCGTGGGTGGGTCCGGTTCTATCTCCGGTTCTGATTTCACTTGTTTTCATCGCAGCAGCCGTGGTGGTCAATCACCGGGAGTCCCCGGGTCGTTCGGTGACCTTTCATCAAGCGGACTGGATCCTCGGTCTCCTGGCAGGATTGATCATCATCGGCTCCTACCTCTGGGAGACTGATTCGATTTTACAGAATACCGTACCAGAGGGATATCCCTGGTGGCTTTGGGGAATAGGGATTATCCTGGCACTGAGCATCTTTGCCAGAAGGATACTTCAGAGCACGAAGGCCAAATAGAACGGGCAGCTCGAAGCGAAGCACAACCAGGGCCAAGGGCATCAAGCTCGCGGCGCTGCATCTGAGTTGTAGATCAGTCTGTACACGCCTACACCCACAGAGAGCAGGATCATGCGACTGCTCTGTTCGAACATGACAAGAGTTTCCACATCGACCTTCAGGTTCCAACTCCGGCTGGGATATCCGAACGAAATCCCGAATCCTAAAAGCGGAACGATCTCTGCCTCCAGTTCGTAGACCGGACCATAAATTCCATTACTCATTCGGCAGCAATCATTACATTGCTCGCCTTGATCACGGCGTAGACCTCTTTGCCCTCTTTGAGCTCCAGATTGTTGGCTGATGTCTTGGTAATAATGGAGACGATTTCAACGCCATTGGGAAGAGCCACCGTTACCTCTGTATTTACCGCCCCCTCGATTACCTTCTTCACCATCCCTTTAAGCATATTTCTCGCACTGATCTTCATTATAGTTACCTCCTGAACCTGGTAACGCGAAGCCGAGTTGCCGGGCACTATGACAATATACTGAAGCTTCATTACATCGGACAATGGAGTATCCGCTGGAACACTAGCGGGGCGATTCGGGTAGGCGACTAGGAAACGATATCATGACCATGGGAATGTCCGGTTGAAACGGTTTCACCTGCAAACCCCAAAAGACGGATCTACGCTGTATGAAGAGAGTACCGCTATCCTGCTGTTCTACCCCGAATCCACAGTGATGGACTGGGTACTGAAGCGGCTGGAAGATTATCAACTCCAAAACCGTGCTGGATTACATTTTTCACCACCGCGCGATAATACGGGGACCGTGACGCCATCACGATCCCCGTTCCCTCATACAGAACTGAGTCACATCTTCACGAGTGAATCCTATTTCGCCACCTCATGGGACGGTGATCGTGTGAGGAAGCGAAACCGTCGAATTCTGCAAATCGATAATGAAGAGGTCATATTGACCGCTCGGGAAAACGTATGGCTTTTCACGCGCATTGAGCGCTTCGCTGGTGGAACCATCGCTAGAAACACTAACTGTGGCAACGACGTTTCCTAGAGCGAAATCATCCCCGTTGGGAATTGCCACCATTTTGATATATTGGGGCGATAGTCCTCCCGTCGTCTGGACGGCTCCCGCTTCGCAGATGACATATCCCTGTAGGATATTGATTTTGCTCGTGTTGTTCCAGGCTCGCGGTGCCGTGTAGGTCTCGGTGACCGATTCTGTCGTGATGACATTGCCGACCGTGTCCTCGATGTTCTCGACCGTGACGGTGACCTCTGTCCCGGGACTCAAGGAAGTTCCAAGGGTCAAAGTGACTACAGTGTTGTCGTTGGAATCCCTAACAGCGGTAGAAGGTGGGACAGCAGCTGCACCGCCGATGACGACCGCGTAGTTGTCCACATTCTCGGCTGTTGTGGGATCCACGAATTCGCTGAACTGCAAGCAAATTTTTGAGACGCTCGTGAAGAAGAGTTTGTTGTCTCCGTAGGATACGTAGTAGGAGTCGACGCCGCCCAATTTTGGGGCGATGTTATCGGTAGTCACCGTAAGTTCGTGGGTGTCGGTGTGGACGAGATCTTCGGTAGCTACAGTCAAGGTGACCGTACCCTCGCCAAGTGCGATGAGCAGATCCCAGGCGAGATATGGCACGACGATGGCGATATCTTCGTCCGAAGACTCGAAATGGTAGACTGTACTGGATGGGAGCGAACTCCCGAGAGTTATCCCCGGGTGATTAAATGGGAAGGCGTTATCCGGCTCTCTCTTCAATATCAGATTCTGGTTTGCAGTCATTGAATCGGGCATCTCGAAGAATTGGATTGGTGATGGTGCCGCCCTGTTCACCGTCACGGTGTAGGTCTTTGTCGTGGTTCCGTCCTCTGCCGTCACCTCGGTCTGCACCACATTGTCTCCCACATCCAACGAAATCGCTCCCGACCATTCGCCGGAGGCCACGGGCGCCGTATCAACGGTGATGCCGTCGTAGTTGGGATCCTCCGCGGTGGGGCGGAACTCGATGCTGCTCACCGAGTTGATCACATCCACCGTGTAGCTGGTCGTCGTAGCACTGAACGCCGGGCTCAGAGACCCTTCCGAGGTCTCCAGGTTCGACAGATTGGCGTTGCTGGAAAGCGGTGCCGCCCTGTTCACCGTCACCGTGTAGGTCTTGGTCGTGGTTCCGTCCTCTGCCGTCACCTCGACCTGTACCACATTGTCTCCCACATCCAACGAAATCGCTCCCGACCATTCGCCGGAGGCCACGGGCGCCGTATCAACGGTGATGCCGTCGTAGTTGGGATCCTCCGCGGTGGGGCGGAACTGGATGCTGCTCACCGAGTTGATCACATCCACCGTGTAGCTGGTCGTCGCCGCGCTGAACGCCGGGCTCAAAGACCCTTCCGAGGTCTCCAGGTTCGACAGATTGGCGTTGCTGGAAAGTGGTGCCGCCCTGTTCACCGTCACCGTGTAGGTCTTGGTCGTGGTTCCGTCCTCTGCCGTCACCTCGACCTGTACCACATTGTCTCCCACATCCAACGAAATCGCTCCCGACCATTCGCCGGAGGCCACGGGCGCCGTATCAACGGTGATGCCGTCGTAGTTGGGATCCTCCGCGGTGGGGCGGAACTGGATGCTGCTCACCGAGTTGATCACATCCACCGTGTAGCTGGTCGTCGCCGCGCTAAACGCCGGGCTCAGAGACCCTTCCGAGGGTTCCAGGTTCGACAGATTGGCGTTGTTCGACGCAGGGCGGTTCACCGTCACCGTGTAGGTCTTGGTCGTGGTTCCGTCGCCTGCTGTCACTACAACATCTATGTGATTAGCGCCGGGACTTAGAGTGATGGGATCCGAGGCAGTTGCATGAGTCACATCATTTCCATCCACCTGGACTGTCGCAGCCTGATCGCTGACAAATGGAGTGAGGGTGATCTCATCCACGGAGTAGGCCACATCGACGTCGTAGCTCAAGATGTCTTGGTCAAAATCCGGATCCAAAGTGCCAACCGACGGGATCAGGTAAGCGAGATTTGCATTTGTAGGAACGGAAGCCGCCCTGTTTACCGTCACCGTGTAACTTTGCACGGTGGACCCGTCCTCAGCAGTCACAACCACATCGATCACATTGGATCCTACGCTGAAGGGGATTGTTATGGGGTTACCGGAAGCCACACTTGTTCCGTTCACCTTGATCGTTGCCCCCGAGTGGTTGGCCACGGGTGTGACATTGACCTGGTCCAGGGAGTTCGGGACGTCGAGGTTGTACGTGGTCGTGGCCGGAACAAAGCCTAAAGGGATGGGCCCCAGGTCTATCCCAACCATTCCCAGGGCGGACAGGGTCGCGTCACTACTGAGGGTCGACCCATCGTCCGCCGGGCCTGTCGGGCTCGGACAACCAAAGAAGTACAGCACTATTGCAGCTATAGCTAGTAACGCAAGAAGAACGCGGAGATACTTTTTCATATTTTTCCTCCTTAGTAATCAAACGAAAAAAAGCTCATGGACTGTACACACCCTTAGATCAAGGGTAATACCTTGTTTCCGTTGACCATAAGTGTATAGAATTGCTACCAGAGTACTATCATTGTCACGCTGAATTTTCTGTCAGACTTTTTATCGATCCCGTGTAGTACTTTTACTACATTAAGATATGCTGACCGAGACTTAGCACTATCGGCGTGGGACAAATTACCGGTCTCTGACTCCGTGGGCCGGTATATAACTCGCATCTCTACGCTACGCACCATGTTGTCTTCCCCACTCTTGTACAAGGTCGACGCCCAGAGGCATGATTTCGGAGTTCCATACCTCGCCTGCGTATCCCCGCGCTAACGCTTCGCCGCCCCCTTACGGGTAGCCGACGCATAACTCGGGGCCGTAGCGGCTCGCTAGGCCTTAAGAAGTAAGCAAAAATAATATCCCTAATTATTCATTGCCGCTCACGGCATGATCTTGTAGTTCCATTCAGCGTGGAAGTCTGCCTGAACAAGATGAACGGATGCCATTCGTTGATCTGTCACCTTGACGCCTTTCTCATAGACGTTCTCATCGAGCATAGCTCGTATCTCAAGACCCTTCCTCGTTTTAGTGCTCGCGATTAGCTGGACTCCGCTGCTTGTCATCCAGCTCCAGCAGTCCTTTTCGTATCGTTTTTGGATCAATTCCGGTGGCTTCTGATACCACGTACAGAGTCAGCGGCTTGCCATCGTATCCGCCGCCCTCCTTCTCGCCCCCCTCGAAACCCAAGTCGGCGACGACGTCGGTGAAGACATCGATGACCTCATCGAGGAACTCAAGCTCGAATACAGCCGCACCCGTCGGGATCCAGACTTCAGGAGTAGCGCGAACGACGGCCCGCTCCGGAATCTGCCATCCGCAGGCTCAGATCGTCAACGAGGTGACGACGGCGAGGATTGGCACCAGATTTCTCTTCATCTCGGTCCTCCTGTGGCGTCGGTTCTCGCACAACGCACCCTGCCGTGCGCTCAGATCACGCACCCGTTACTTCAACAGTGCCATCCCGCTCAGATCGTCCGACGGACAGACCAACCATCCGGTGCCGCTCCCTCTCCCGTCGAGCTCGGCCTGGTAGATCGAAGTATCGTGGGCCCAATAGATCTTGCCAGCCACGACATCCAGGGCGATCTCGGCCACGTTGGCGGCAATACGCACTTCAACGACATCGGCATTGCCGCCGCCGTCGGGCAGCTTGTAGATCCGATGCCACTGCGGTGCGCCCCAGTAGAGGTAGCCGTCGTGGTACGCCATTCTGGCCGTGACCATAGAGTTGCTCGTGACCACATTCGCTTCGGCCGACAGTGGATCCAGGGCCGCCTTCCTGATCTCGTAGCGCACGTCGGTGCCGTCCCACACGCACCAGTACAGTGTCTTCGGGACGTCGAGCTTGAGGGCCAGGTCAGCAGGGTAGTTGCGGCCGGTGGTGATGAAGGCAGCCTCGAAAGCGCTGCCATCCAGGTTTGCCCGCTGGATGAGCCCGTTGGCGAGGGCATCCTCGCCGCACCAGTAGATCTTTCCGTCATCCAGGTCCAGGGCCAACTGGTCCGCCCGTTCGAGGCCATCCACGAGGAGCTCCGCGTCGGTGCCGTCCAAGTCCGCCCGCCAGACCTGGTAGTCCCCGGTGGACACCTCGAGTTGCGTCCAATACAGCTTGCCGGCGGCAGCGTCGACCTGGACGTCCCGGCTATCCATGTCCGGATCCGTGACCACCACCTCAAAATCCGCTGTGGGGGGCACTGTCCCATCATCGTATTCGTAGACATCGGTCATGCGGATCTCGTCGCCACAGGCCCGATAGATTGAGGCTACACGCTCAGGCTGGGGGGGGTCCTCATCGGATCCTCCCAGGTCGCATCCCGAAAGGCCCGCCAGCGCACAGCCCAGGATCCCAGCCAGCATCATTCCCAAGGGCGCACGCAACAATCGGTTCTTGCTTATGATATCCTCCTTCTATCGAACGCATCCCAAACTCAACGATCCTCGAACCCGCCGGCACATCAGCCCCTGCAATACCCTCACAATAGTTTAGTAAGGCACAAGCAGGCTAATATCGCATCCCCATAGCCCTTGACCCGGCAAAAGCATCACCAGGTCGGGTTCGTCTTCTAAGTTCGACAACCCGAAGAAGCCTAGGATGTCGTCCTCGCTGAGGGCACCCTCCTCGCCTGGGACGAGCGCCGGCTCGATGAACGCGAACAGGTAGCACGGGTTGTAGGGCTCGTCGCTGTAGTCCGGGTTGGGGCCCGCTGTGTTCAGTATCTCCGCCAGGCCCGTGATGTCCAGCGCGTACCCTATGGAATTCTCCGCAGGCACGCTGTTGCTTGGTCCCCTGTACGTGAAGCCTAGATAGCTCGTGTCTTCGTCGAGCAGTCCCGCGTCTTCGAGATCCATGAAGTCGACCACACCCGGGTGACCATGCTCCGGGTCCGGGTCCGGCTCCACCACCCAATACGGAACGACCAGCGCGACCCACAGATGGATCTCTGTCCAGTCGGAAACCCACTCGGGATCCCACAGGGGATTCCACTCGGGACCCCACGTGATCGTTCCCGTGAGCACCTGGTGCTCCAAGTCCACGACGTTGTCCTGGCCCGCGTAGATGTCGACTCCGTCGCGCCACACCGAGTGGTCACCGTCGTCGAGCATTCCCTCGTCGGGGCCCACGTCGAACCAGCAGTACACGTCGTAGGTATGGGGGGCGTAGAGGGGTATGGGCTCGAAAGCCTTGACTCCCGCGGTGGTCGTGAAGGTCTGGTCCACAACGCGGTTGGTGAGTACCTCGGGATCCTCCCCCCACCCCACGACGATCAGACGGCATTGCGCCTCAGCGAGGCCGTCGAAGTACGCCGCAGGCTCCCCCGTGAAGGTCACGAGGAGGTTCCCCTCCGCTTCAATCACTGTCACCTCGCAGAAGTCGCTGAATCCACCATCCTCCGTTGTCACCGTGATCTCCGCCGTACCTGGAGCCATCGGATATATGATTCCTCCTGGTCCCGCGACGGCCACAAGCTCGTCACTGCTCGACCAGGTCACGCTCTTGTTCGTGGCGTTGGGCGGGGTGATCGTGACGGTCAAAAACCCAGTCGCCCCTCCCTCCACGAGTTCCAGTTCCTTGGGCGCCAGGGTCACACCGGTCACGGGCACCCTAACTTCCACGGCGCAGGTGGCCGTGTACGGACCTTCCTCCGTGGTGACCGTGATCGTCGCCGCGCCTGCCGCCACCGCGGTCACGAGCCCGTTGTCGTCCACCGTGGCCACACCCTCATTGTTGCTGGACCAGCTCACACTCTGGTTCGTGGCGTTGGACAGGAAAACCGTGGCGGTCAACGTCTGCGTTTCCCCCACCACCAAACTCAGGCTCTCCGGTTCCACAGATACACCGGTAACCGGTACATCCTGCGGAAGAAAGTAATCCGGCTCCGTATCTCCCCAGTGCTCGTAGCTGATTACCCGTGCAGAGCTGCGTAGCTCGTCGGGAGAAACCAATTCGCTCAGCACTTCCCTGAGCTTCGCTTCGGCACGCTCTTCGGCCAATCCCCTGAGTCTTCGTGGAAGAATACGCTGCAGAAGCCACAGATAGATCTGATACACGTAGGAGTCTTTCATCTCCTCGAATCGGTCCGGGTCGTCGTAGAAGCTGCTCCCCTCGATGTCTACCTTGGCGCTTTCTTCGTAGGCATCCCAGTACACCCGCCACGGGACCTTGCTGCAGTACCACAGCCTCTCGTCGAACCGCGAAACCGGGTCCAAGCTCAAGTGCAGGAAGGCGTAGTAGGTCGTATCGTTCGTGGTTCTGCCGATGTAGTTGTCAATGCTCGCCGCGACCTCGCCCGGCAGGCTGCTGTAATAACGCAATCTTGCGGCCGCGACGTTGGTGCTGTTCAGCTCTTCTAAGGTCTGAAAGCACAGGCCGTTGTCGTCGCTGTCGATCGTGGCTGATATCACGCATGCAACCCCTATCCCGGCCAGCTCGGCATCGAAAGTCCCCGCGTGGTGGTAGAATCCAGGAACGAGAAGCCGCATGAGCTGGTTCTGCCAGGTCGAGCCGTCCCCTCTGAAAACCAGCGTATCGCCGTCTTCGAGATCCGCCGCAGAGGGGCCTTCTCCTAAGGAAAACCCCCGGGCAAACGCTTTTCCCGATACGGTGACACCGTATTGGGCAAGTAGTGCCGCCAGTTCTCCATTCTCATCTTCTTCAGCCAAATACTGCTGCAGCCCGGAAGAGTCTCCTACGGTCAACGCGTCGGATACGTGGCCCAGCAAGTCCTGGCTTTTCTCGTCCGCCTGCTCCGTCGCTTTCTGGAGCTCCTCCTCATCGGAGAGCCCCGGACTTACGATCGGCGACGGGCAAGAGGTGAGTACCAACGCACAGGCAATAAAAAGGTACAAAAATTTACGGATCTTCATTGTGTAGCCTCCTCGAGAAACTGATTTTGTATATTCACAGAATGAATTTCTGTGGCTTGGTCGATTTGATAGAAATGCAAGGCTATGCCCTTTACCCCGGCAACTTGAGGGCTCGCCGTATACACCAGGCAATTGTTGTGGATCCCGATGATTCTACTGGGGGCTTGTCGTAGGGGCAACACGCGCTTTATCTTGCCCGATTCAGGATCGAAAACGGCAATACCATGGTCTCCATCCCTGCACATAACTAAGGCGTATGCTGATGTTTCGTAGAAGCTCAGTTGCTCTAGGATCCGTCGGATCTCAGAAGAGAAGGTCCACCGGTCTACGATCTGGTGGCTTCCCAGATCCATGACTTCAATCAGGGGCGGAGCTTCACCGTTAGCACCCCTGACATAGGTGAGATACAGTAGATTACGGTATGTCGATATCTCCCAGCGATAGAAGGTCTTCGGTGCCCGGTAAATCTCCTCCAAGGTATCCGTTTCGGTACAGATTCGATACAGATACAGAAAATCAGGTCTTCTGACCCCCACCGCGGCGATATATACAGATTTTTGATCCAGAGCCAGTCCGGTTACGATTCCCTGAATACCTTGTATCCGCTTTATGAGCCTTTTCGATACGGTATCAACAACGGATATAGAAAATCCCTTGCTTGTCAGCGTGTTGTGACTTATATACAGTTTTCCACTGGGCGTGATGATTTGCAAATACGGGCGCTGCGGCAGGTCGACTCTTGCTACCTCTTCACCGTTAGAAGGATCCAAAGCTGCAACCGACGAAAGGTCTCCCCTCCCCCAAACCAGGCCATCGCCAGCCACATCGATATCAGGGGCGCTGGTATGCAGACTTCCTATCGAGGAGACTTGCCGGTTGGCGATGTCGACCCTGAAAACAGTACCACCAGCCAGAAAGCAGCAGACAGGATCCGCTTGCAGACACCGAAGCGGGCAGACTGATAAATTGAACAGCACAAGAACATAAATACAGATGGACCTCGACTGCAGATAGTCTGTCATCACCTCTTATACGACGAGTCTCACCCCCATGCAGGTCGTTCCCGCCATCATTGATCTCCTTTTGACTATAATTGTATAGGATTGCTACCAAAGTACTATCATTGTCACGCTGAATTTTCTGTCAGACTTTTTGTCGATCTCGTGTAGTAGCTTTACTACAGGCTTATATGGGGATCGAAGCTCGATACTATCGGCGTGGCACAAATAAACCGATTTTTTTCTTTGTGTAAACCCAATAATCTATACTATAGTTATTATAGGACTCGAGAGCTAAAAGCGCTTTCTCGTCGACAAATCCGCCGAGTGGGATTATCGCGAGTCTATCTGCGGATATGGCTGAGAAAAAACGACCTACCAAGCGTGGCCCCGTCCTCTATCGGGGCGACACAGTCATTTTTGAAGATGAGATACCTATATACGGCGGACAAGTTCTGGTAAAAGAGCCGGCGCGCGGGAATCCTTCCTCTCAGGAAACTGAAGCACTGGACAACGAATACGAGATCACGAGGCGCCTCTGTTGTGAAGGCGTTCGTATGGTACTGGGCAAAGAGAACAGGAAGGGTGGTCCTGTCCTGATCCTTCAGCCTATAAAGGGGAAGACACTTCGAGAATACCTCCTATCCAACCGGCAGGGGCTCGAAGAGCGGCTACGCCTCGCAGTGAGTGTGGCAAATGCCGTTCACGGAATACACAAAGAAAACGTTATCCACAACGATCTCACCGCCAGCAACATGCTGGTATCAGAAAACGATCGCTCCGTTTTCATTATCGATTTCGGAAGTGCCGTGTGGCGTGACGGCGGTGCTACAAACACAAGAACTACGCAACTGAAAAGGGGAAGTCTCCCCTACCTGCCCCCCGAAAGGGCTGCAAACCGGGAACTGCCTTTCGACTACAGGACCGATACGTACTCCCTCGGAGTTGTGTTATATGAAATCCTGACAAACAGGCTCCCTTTTCAGTCGGAGGATCCACAGGCGCTTTTCCACGAGCACGTCGCCCGGAAACCCACCCCCCCGAGTCTGATAAATCCCGATATCCCCGATGTGCTGGATCGCATTATCTTCAAGCTGCTGGCAAAGGACCCGGATGAACGCTACCAGTCGGTATTTGGGGTGCTCAAGGATCTGGGAAAATGCATTCATCAGTACGAACAAAATCGGACGATCAGCAATTTCCCCTTGGCTGCGGCCGATCCTTCAGGTATTCTGCGGATCCCCGACAAGTTATACGGGAGGGGGGAACAACTCGAGCGGCTGACTGATCTGATCGAGAAGGCAGCCGGCGGCAGCCCGGAATTGATCCTGGTTTCCGGATATCCCGGCATTGGGAAAACGGTTCTGGTGCAAGAGATGCGAAACCCGACCGTGGGCGGTGGAGGACTGTTTATTCAAGGCAAGGCCGAGCAGTACCGTTCCGATGTTCCCTACACGGTGATCACCACGGCGTTTCACGAACTCGTGACCACTATCCTCAGCAAACCCGAACGAGAACTGGCAAAGTGGAAAAAGGAGATCTCAGAGGCTCTGGGCAATCAGGGTACAGCGCTCGCCGACATCGTTCCCGGCCTAGAAAAGATCATAGGGACACAGAAAGAGGTCGCCTTTCTCGGCGGGCAGGAAGCACAGAACCGCTTGAACTATCTGATTCGAAAGCTCATCGGCGCTCTGACCAGCCTGGCCCGTCCCTTCGTCGTTTTTCTCGACGACTTGCAGTGGGTCGATTCCGCTTCCTTGAACCTGCTTAACGTATTGATCACCGACAGGGACCTATACGGATTCTGCGTCATCGGGGCGTACCGGGACAACGAGGTCGGCGACGAACATCCTTTGGCCACTCAATTGGCGGATATCGAGAATAAAGGGATAGATGTTCGAAAGATCGTCCTGGAAAATCTCGATCTGAAGGACCTTTCCATCTTGATCGCCGAGACGTTAGGTCCGGCGCCCGGAATCGACGCTCTGAGCTCCCTGCTGTTTGACAAGACACTGGGCAACCCCTTCTTCACCAAACACCTGCTGTACTCCCTCTACGAATCGAATCAAATCAGGCTCGATATGCATTCGCGGCACTGGAAATGGGAGATCGGATCGCTGCGGGCTCTCGACATATCGGAGAACGTCGTCGATTCCCTGGCTTCTACAGTGGGTGTGCTTGAGAGCAAAACACAGGAGGTGCTGACGATAGCTGCCTGCGCCGGGGCCTGCTTCGATCCCTCGGTGATCTCGAGAGTAATGGGCGAGTCTCTTGAGAATATCATTCACGAGCTGCAAAAGCCGAATGCTCTCCGACTTCTAGAGAAAGAGAACAAGACCTATCGATTCGTCCACGACAGGATCCAACAGGCGATCTACGGACTGGTCGATGACACGGGAAAGAGCCGCTGCAACCTCGAGATTGGCCGACTGCTCCTGCAGGACTTCTCCGAGGAACAGATGGAGGAAGCCATCTTCGATATCGTGGACCACTTGAACGCCGGCGTTTCACTGGTCGATAACCAACAAGAACGCAATGATATCGCGCGTCTGAACCTCCGTGCAGGACGTAAGGCCAGGGATTCCGCCGCTTTTGCAGCGATGCTTCGTTATCTCGATCGGGGGATCGACCTGCTTGCCCGGAACAGCTGGCAAACCGCGTATGCATTGACCCTGGAACTGTACACGATGGTACTCGAAGCCGAATACTTAAACACCAACTTCGAAAGAGCCCAGAAACGAGCGGAGATCATTCTCCACCGAGCGCGATCCGTGCTTGATACGATCCGGGCTTATGAAATCACCATGATGTGTTGTTTTGCCCGCTATCGTATGCACGCGGCTATCGATATCGGCAAAAAAGTGCTGGGCCCTTTGGGGGTGAGCTTGCTGCACGGTCCACCTCCGGATTTTGATGTTCAGTATTTCCGTCGCCTGCCCGCCATGACCGATTCAGAGAGCCTGGCGGCAATGAGAATCCTGATATTGATGTTCCCCCCCGCCATGATAGCCAAGCCGGAGCTACTCCCCAGCGTGGTCTTTACCCTCATCAATCAATGCCTCACGAAGGGAAACTCCGACTATTCGGCGTTCGCCTACGCACTCTACGGCATGTATCTCTGCCAGGACCCAGAAGGCATCGCCAGGGGGAGCCAGTTCGGCAAACTCGCCTTGCAGATGCTTGGATCTTCCGAGAGCAACAAGATGGGCAACCGTGTACGGGAGATCGTCTACTGCTTTATAGACAGCTGGCAGAGTAAGCATTTGCGCGACGTGATGGATGACATGCGCCGACTTATCCAGTCCAGCCTGGAGTCGGGCGAAACAGAGATTGCCTGCAACCAACTGATGAGCTTGTGCATCCTACTGTATTGTGTAGGCGAACCCCTGGAATCTGCTCGTGCCCTGCAAGCCGAATACATCAGATCGATCGGCGAGCTGAAGCAGGGATTCCAACTGAGAATAGCCAAGGTCTGGGCCCAGCTTTTGTTGAACCTGAGCGGGCTGGCGGAAGATGCCAATCGACTAATTGGTCCTTATTTCGACGAGGAACAAATGCTGCCACAGCTCGAACACGGGCTGGGTCTGACCGGGTTCTACTCCTACCTGCCGGTCGCAATCCACTCCCTCTTCACAGGTGACTACGAGAAATCCCTGAAGCACACACAGATGGCTGGAGAGCAAATGCCACAACTATTCGGGTTTCCGGTAGCGGCAACACATGCAGCGTACCACGCCCTGGCGATGCTCCAGCTCTATCCCAAAGCCGGGACAAAAACACAGAAAGAGTACCTCCAGGCCCTGGAGCCGATCCGCCAGAAAATGGCATCCCTATTCAGACGGGGTTCGATCAACTGGCAACACGACTACTACCTCATAGAAGCAGAGACAGCGAGGGTGCTTGGAGAATTCGACCGGGCGCTGCAATTTTACGAAAAGGCAATCGCTGTGGCGAGGAACAACCGGTATCCCAACTTCGAGGCGCTGGGATGCGAGCTCGCCGGTCGCTTTTGTCTGGACAGGGGACTCGAAGGACCTTCAGAGTACTACCTGACCAAGGCACATGCCCTTTATAAGAATTGGGGCCTCATGTTGAAGGTCAGGGATCTCGAGCAGCGGTATCCCGATCTGCTAAACCCCCAGCAGGTACCGGCCCAGGCCAGCCCATACCAGCAGGGGTCAACACTGACTTCTAGCGGACTGGATCTCGACAGCTCCCTGAAAGCGCTGCGTGCCCTGTCTTCAGAGACGGATCTCGAAGCCCTCCTGAACCGAATGATGGACATCGTGATGGAACACGCCGGTGCAGAAAAGGGGATCCTGTTGCTGAAGCAGGATGGTCATTGGCTGATCCAGGCAACGGGAGACTTTCAGAAGAAACAGTACTTCGTCCTGTTGAACCTTCCGTATACCTCAGAGGGCTCTGACCACAAGGACGGCCTGCTACCGGCGAGCGTCGTAAACTTATGCCTGCGATCCGAACAGCCGCTGCTGGTACCCAAAGCCCTTTCGGATATCCGCTTCGGCTCCGATCCGTACATCAGACGGTACGGAGTGAAGTCAATCCTGTGTCTCCCCCTGCTGTACCAGGCCCGTTTGAACGGCGTGTTGTACCTGGAGAACCGGCTTACTTCCGAAGTTTTCGGAAACATCAAATTGGAAATGCTCGAACTGCTCTGTACGCAGTTCAGCATATCCTTTGACAACGCTCTTCTCTACCAAACCCTGGCTGAACGGCTCAGTTTTGAAAAGCTCATTTCGGCGCTTTCAGCAACCTTCGTGAATCTCCCGGCGAACGAGGTTGGCAGACAACTCGAGCTCTGGCTCGAAAAGCTGGTGGATTTCCTGGAGGTCGATAGAGGTGCTGTGTACGAGTTTTCGGCGAACCATGAGCAGCTGGCCCTCACGCACTACTACGGGCGGCCAGAAACACCCCGGCCGCCTGCTGCCCTGGAATGGGCCCGTTGTTATGCAAGCAAGACCGAGCACGACCGCATCATCATCTTCAGGCGACCTCAAGACCTTCCCTCCCAGGCCGAGGAGGGGAAACGACACTTAATGAAACAGGGCATCGTCTCCTATATCGGTGTTCCCATGTCGGTCGGCGGAACATTGCTGGGAGTTATCGAGTTCGCATCCTTCCATCGGGAGAAAAGCTGGGGCAACGACATTGTCGAGCGGCTTCGACTTATCGAGGAGATCTTCGCTCAAGCGCTGAAACGAAAGATCAGCGAAGAGACGCTCCAGAGGAGGACCACCGAACTGAAGGAAACGGCGGAGAAGCTGAAGAACCTATCCGAGCATCTGCAAGAAGTCCGGGAGTACGAGCGGGCAAATATTGCCCGGGAGATCCATGATGAGCTCGGGCAAGCTCTGACGGTGCTGCGAATGAACACATCCTGGATCGCCAGACACCGCGATGAGAAACCGGCGTTGCTGGTAGAGCAGCTCAGGGATATGATCGCGCTGATCGATTCTGCCACCGGCACCGTTCAGAGAATCTGCAGCGAGCTGCGGCCGCAAATGTTGGACGTGCTCGGCCTCTTCGACGCTATCGAGTGGCAGGCGAAGGAGTTCCAGAGAAGAGAGGGGATATCCTGCCAAGTAACCCTAGAGGGCCCAGAGATAGAGGAAGAGAAATACGTCATCGTACTCTTCCGGATCGTTCAGGAGGCGCTCACCAACGTATCCCGCCACGCCGAAGCGAGTAAGGTTGCGGTCCGATTGGATGTAGACAAGCAGCGGGTTCTTCTGGAAATAGACGATGACGGGCGAGGGATCACACCAGAGCAGGTTTTCAACAAGAGATCTCTCGGTTTGATCGGCATGCGGGAACGTGTATCATTCTTGAATGGGAAACTCGATATTGCCGGTACCAAGGGTCGCGGCACCCATTTGAGAGTCACGCTGCCGATGAAGGGGGAGCGATGATCCGGGTCCTCATCGCCGATGATCATCCCACTGTCCGTCGTGGGCTGAGACAAATGCTCAACGAAACCGACGATATCGTCGTGGTCGACGAGGCACAGGACTGCGCCGGGGCGTTGGAGAAACTCAGCGAGCATCGTTTCGATGTATTGCTCCTCGACATCGCCATGCCGGGAAGGGGTGGTATCGACGTACTGAAAGAGATAAGAAGTTCGAAGATCAAGACACCGGCGCTGATGCTCAGCATCTTCCCTGAGGATCAGTATGCACTGAGGGCGCTGAAGTCCGGCGCTTCAGGATATCTGACCAAGAACTGCGATGCGGAAACACTCATAGAGGCGATACGGAAGGTGGCAAGCGGCGGCACGTACGTGAGTGCGGAGTTGGGTGAACGACTCGCATCCAGTGTACAACGGGATGATCGAAAGCCTCCACACGAGCTGCTTTCCGATAGAGAGTTTGAGGTACTCAAACAGATCGCCTCCGGGAAGAGTACCCGCGAAATCGCCGTCGCGATGAGCCTCAGCGTTCAGACCATAAGCACCTATCGTTCCAGGATCCGGCAGAAGGCGCAGCTCAGAAGCGTGGCCGAGATCACTGCTTATGCGTTAAAAAACCGGCTGTTGGATTTCTGAGGCTTTCCTCAAAGACCATGCCACGTCACGCAACCTGTGGGGGGATTGACAAGCGCCCCGGAAATCGTTATGTTATCGATCATCGGCCATCAATAAAGGGCTTCCTGAGGCTGAAATAGAAAAATAAAACGTGAAGCCCGATCATACTGACCTTGCATCTCCCACCCGCAGAAACAACCGGACGGCAAGTAGAATCCAAAAACGATACTACCCCGCTCTGCTCCTCCAGTGGCGAGTATCAAAGGGCTATGATCATCATCAGGCTCTCTATTAGGAGGAGAACATGAACAAGAAAATCTATGTGGGTGGTCTGGCCTACTCCGTAACCGACGACCAGCTGCGCGGGCTCTTCGAAGCCTACGGGACCGTGGAGTCCGCTAACGTAATCACCGATAAGTTCACCGACCGCTCACGCGGCTTCGGCTTCGTGGAGATGGGCACCCAGCAGGAAGCCGAAAAGGCCATCGAGGCCATGAACGGCATCGAGCACGAGGGGCGTACCCTCACCGTCAACATGAGCAAACCCCGGGCCGAAGGCGACCGTGGGGGGAGAGGCCGCTCCAACAACCGCTGGTAGGCTCCTCGCCTGCCCGACAGGAACGGACCAAGGGGGTTTCCGGTTCCCCCAAAAAATCCGCCCCTACATACTCAAGCACATCAAGAAAGACGCAGGACTCAATGCAAACACTCAGCTTTGAAGCGCTCGACCTGATCGAGCCGATACAACACGCCCTCAAGGCGCAAAACTACACCGTACCCACTCCGATCCAGCAGCAGGCTATTCCGCTGCTGCTGGCCGGCAACGACCTGATGGGCAGCGCCCAGACCGGCAGCGGCAAGACCGCGGCCTTCGCTCTGCCGATCCTCCAGCACCTGGCGCTCCACCGCCGGTCGCCCCAGAGAACAGCGACCCGAACCCTGATCCTTGCTCCGACACGGGAGCTCGTGGCCCAGATCGCCGAGAGCTTCGCAGCCTACGGCAGGCATCTCGGACTGAGGCAGGCTACCGTGTACGGCGGGGTGGGCAAATACGGGCAGATCAAAGCACTCCAGCGCGGGGTGGACATACTGACCGCCACCCCTGGGCGGCTGCTCGACCTTCTGGGCGACGGCGTGCTTCGCCTCGACCGTGTCGAGATCTTTGTGCTCGACGAGGCCGACCGGATGCTCGACATGGGATTCATCCCCGCCATCAACAGGGTCATCGCCGAGCTGCCTGCGGTGCGCCAGTCCCTGTTCTTCTCAGCGACCCTCCCCCCCGAGGTAATCAGCCTGGCCCGGAGTATGCTCATCAAGCCCAGTCACGTGGCCGTGGCCCGGGAAGTCGACCAGGCGCCCGACATCGATCAGCGGGTGCTGTTCGTTGAACGGGAGAATAAGACGGCGCTGCTTCTGAGCCTGCTGAAAGACCGGATGACTCGCCGAGTCCTGGTGTTCACCCGCACCAAGCACCGTGCCCATCGCCTGTCGCAAGCCCTTGTCAAGGCCAGGATCCGCTCGGATTGCCTGCACGGTAATAAGAGCCAATCCGCCCGCCGGCGAGCGCTGGCAGCATTCCACGCGGGCAGGATTCGGGTGCTGGTGGCCACAGACATCGCCGCCCGAGGCATCGACGTGGAGGACATCAGCCACGTGATCAACTTCGAGCTTCCCAACGAGCCCGAAAGTTACGTGCATCGTATCGGCCGCACCGCCCGGGCCGGAAAAACCGGTACGGCCTTGTCGTTCTGCGATCCTTCAGAAAACGACTATCTGCGCCGTATCGAACGGCTGCTCAAGCACAAGATGTCGGTGGTCAGAGACCACCTCTTTGTCGGGCCTTACGCGCCGGGGTCCGTACGAGCGCCGTCGGGCGCCAACGGACCGAAGCCCAACCGCAGGAGCCACCGTCGTTTCACCCGATAGACGATTCCGGACCGGCGGGGACAATACTACGGGACGACCTTGCGCCAAAGACGGGTAACTGCTCTGGTTATTTGTAGAACTTACTGCCCCACCTTCTTCAGATCCCGCTCCGACCGTTCAACCTGATCTTTCAACTCCTGGATGTCATCCAAGAGCTCTTTGACCGCCTCCTTACCCACGGTTGCCTGCTCTTTCAGTACCAGCTTTTCGTAGACCTTTGCACCCAGTTGACTGAACTTCTTCTCAGCCTGCCGTTCCAGCTGCCCGATCTCGTAGCGTAGAAGGCCTTTTTCCCCGAGATCCTTTGCCTTTTCCTTGGCTTTGCCCAGGATCTCCCGGGACGATTCCAAACCCTGGTTGACTACTTCTTCCATGCGCTCCCAAAAACTCACTTTTTTCTCCTCTCACGCTTCAAAAACAGTGGTATATTTAAGATAGCCACAGAAGTGGCGAATTGCAACTTCGTCGACCCTCGTGCTACTATATCGCAATCGTCGCGCTGGTAAGGGTCGTGAAAGGCGAATCTTATGGCCTATCTTCGCTGCAGAAACTGCGGCCGCTATCTGCTGTCCGTGGACATGATTGCGCAAGGCTACTGCTGCGACGAATGCACCGAAGTGTTCCGTGCCTGTATCAACTGCGGCGGTTACTTTCGTACCGACATGGGGTACGGAGAGCAATACTGCCGCCCGGACTGCGCGATCCAGTACAAGATGAGCCGCTTTGTCGAGGCAACGACAACAAACAAACTGGCAGAGGAGTTGACATGAATTTGATTTTCCTCGGAGCTCCGGGGGCCGGTAAAGGAACTTTGGCGACCCAATTTGGCAAAGAGTACGAAATCCCCCAGATCTCCACCGGGGACATCTTCCGCTCCGCCGTAAAGGAAGGCAGCGGGCTGGGCAGGAAAGTCCAAGGGATCATGGAAAAGGGAGAACTGGTCCCCGATGCCCTCACCGTCGAGCTGGTCAAGGAGCGGCTCACGCTGCAGGACGTCCAGAACGGCTACATACTCGACGGATTCCCCCGCACCATCGCCCAGGCAGATGCCCTTGCCGCCTTTCAGAAGATCGATATGGTGATCAACTTCAAGATTAGCGACGATGTGGTGATTCGCCGGCTCTCGGGCAGGCGGGTTTGCCGTTCCTGTGGAGCGATCTATCACGTTGAGAACATGCCGCCGAAAGTTGAAGGCAAATGCGACAAATGCGGCGGGGAGCTGTACACCCGAGACGACGATACGATCGAATCAATAAAAAACAGGCTGCGGGTGTACAAAGAACAGACCGAGCCCCTTATCGCATACTACAGTGGCAAAGGGCTTCTCCGGGACATCGACTCCTCCACCTCCCCGGAACAATCATTGGCTCAGATCAAGAGCCTGGTGAAATAATCGAATATAAAAACAGCCTACTGTTGCTCGGTTTTTTCCGCCTCGGGGAGTAAGCCTCGCCGCTGTAGAAGGGCGGTGACTTTTTCCCGTTCCAAAAGCTCCGAGGCGGATAAAAGCTCGGCGATTTGTTCTGAATCCTTGAATCCTGCCTCCAATGCCTCGGCAAGGGCTGTCAGGCCCCGATCGGGATCCTCGATCCTCGTAAGCTGGATTACGGCGCTGTAAAACCAGGCGTCCCCACGTTTTTCGTCGTAGATGAGGGCCTCCCCATAGGCTTCCAGTGCTTTGTCGTAGCGTTCCAGGATTCGGTAGGCATCGCCCAGATGCATATAAGCGTCGGCGCTGTCGGGCTGCTTCTGCAGGTAGGCCTCGAGAACCTCCGCAGCCTCTGCCGGCCGGTTGAGCTGAAGAAGCAGTTCCCCCTGGTGATACAATGCTTCCAGGTCCTCGGGATCGTTCTCCAGGATCGTAACGAAGGCCCCGAGGGCTGCCTCGGCATCCTCCTGCTTCCACAGAAGGATGCCGAGATTATACCGGGCTTTTTTGTTCTCCGGAGACACCTCCAGAACCCTTCTGTATATCTCGATTGCCTTTTCATTTTCTTCTTGGACATAGTAGGCAAAGGCCAGGGCTTCCATCAGACTCTGATTTTCCGGGTCCTGGGCGATCAGATCCTCCAATACCCCTTGCGCCTCGGCGGCCCTCCCCGCGGCGATAAAGGCCAGGGCAAGGTTGAAATAGGCTTTTCTATTCTCATTATCTATGCTGATCGCCTTCTGGAAATATAAAATAGACTTGTCGTAGTCGGCCAGATCGTAGTATGCATTTCCCAGGTTGTAGTATTCGAGGGAAAGCTCGGGGCCGCGTATGGTCGTGGTGCAGGCCGAAAGCGCCGATGTCAGAGCGACGAGCAAGAGGAATCCCTTTACACCTGAACAACCCATGGTGGGTACAGCATACAGGATAAGCGGTGATTGTGGAAGGATTGGTGTTTCTAGATTTTGACGGTGTCATCTGTGATTCCATCCTCGAGTGCCTGGCGAGCTCTTGGCAGGGATACTACCGTCTCCATCTGGGAAAGCAGGAGACCGCAGTACCCATCACCCTGCGTAGAGAGTTTTCAAGGCTCAGGCCGTACGCCCGGGCCGGAGAAGACTTCATCCTCATCCAAGAGCTGATCAATAATCAGATATCCATTCGGTCGCAAGAGCAGTTCGACGCCCAACTGGCGGTACGGGGAGAAGAAAGGATGGCTCGATACAAGGAGCTATTCTACACCGCCCGCCGCGATTTCCTGGTCAACCACCGCCGCTACTGGATCGGTCTGAACAAGATCTACCCCCACGTCTACCCTTTCCTCGAGGTCTGGACGGCTTCTCCCTGCCTGTACATCCTTTCCACCAAGAGGGCGGACTATATCGTAGAAATTCTTGAGGCAGAGGACATCCGAACGGATCCACATCGGGTACTGAGCTGCGGGGCGAAGGAGAAGAAGGAAACAATCCTCCGTACCCTGGATGAACGGGGCTGTACGAAAGCCCTGTTCATCGATGATCAGATCGACCATCTGACCGCGGATTGGGCCCGGGACCCCCGGATCGTCGCCTGCCTGGCCTCGTGGGGATATGTGAAAACCCAATGGCTCGAGGAAACTGCGGATATCGAGGTGCTGTACCCCGACCAGCTCGGCGAAAAGGTCGACCGCTGGCTGCGGCACTGTCCGCCTTCCCGGGACTGAGTTTTTTCTCCGCGGGCTGTTTCTGATCAGGAGCCGCTAACTCCGGGCTTTCAGGGTGAATGTTCCCGACGGGCGGCCTGCCAGCGTTTGCCCTTCCACCGCGGAGGCACCTTGAAGATGCTCAGAGCGGTCATAAAAGCATAGAATACGAGAAAAAAGCATGTATATGGCACCAGTCTCAGGAGGTACCAGCTCTTGTCACGGCGGTAGAGGATTCCCGCCAGGAAGGCCATCAGTCCCACGCTGATAAAAGAGGCCGCGGGAAGCACGAACAGGAAGGGCAGGAACAGCGCCGCCGGAACAGCCAGAACGCTGGCAATGAGGTATAGAGTGATGTAGCGGTAGGAGAACCGGGTGGCGAAGTCCTCGTGATAAAAGGCACCGCCGTTCCAGCGTAAATGCTGGTTTATAAAATCCCACCAGGAATCCTGAACCACGGTCTGGATCATCGTGTCTGTCCGCGTCGACACCCGGACCCCCCACTTGTTCTTCCCTGCGGCAGTCGCCAAAGCCGCATCCTCGGTCAGGGTGTATCCCAGGTTCCGAAAACCGCCGATCTGATCGATTACCGCCCTTCGAGCAACCAGGTTGTTCCCGAAACAACTCCCGGGCATGCCCAGGCCTGCGCTTGCGGAGTTGTACTGATGGATCAGCGGTTGGTCGAAGGCTTGAAAACGTTTGAAAAAACCCTTCTCCTGCTTCAGAGAAATTTGCCCGAACACCAGGCCAACCTTAGGATCGAGGAAATAAGGCAGAAGGTTTTCAACCCAGGTGCGTGGAACCGTGCAATCCGCATCTGTGAACACCAGGATTTCACCGCTGGATGCGGTAACGGCTATGTCCAAAACGAACTGCTTCGGTCCGAAGTCTCTCGGATCTTCCCTGTTCTCAAGCACTTTGACCCGGGAAACGTGTTTCTTGGCGTAGGCCTTCATAATTTCCAGGGTCTCGTCCTGGGAACGGTCGCTGACCAGTACAATCTCGAAATCCTGGAAGCTCTGAGAATCGAGGGAGTCGAGAAGAGGAGCGAGGTTTTGCTCTTCGTCCTTGGCCACGACGATCACGGAAACAGAAAAGGGCAACGGGGACGGGTTTTCCTTGTTCCGCAGTACATCCCGCACCCGGTTGAGAATGATTCCCGCCGCGCAAACAAGATGAAGCGCAACGATACTCCCCCCAAACAACACGCTGCCATACAGCAGGATCTCTTCAAACATACTGAAGAGGACTATAGCCAATAATGCAGCTTTTCACAATTGAAAAAAGCGTGTTACTCTTGCTAGGATAAACTATGGCGATGATCCTTACTCTACTTTGCCTCGGTTTCATCTTTCTGGTGTGGGACATCCGCTTACGGATCTCCTACTGCCTGTACGGCCGGAAAGATTACGGGCGCTTCAGTCAAGCCCAGATCCAAGGTGCCCGCTTCATTTTGGCTACCGCAAAGACCTACGCCGGTTTTCGGCTGTTGATCGAAGATGCCCTGCGCAAACGTCTGCCGGCGCAGTTCATGATTCTCAGCAACCACCAGAGTCTGGCCGACATTCCCATACTGGCCTACGTGTTTTCCGGGAATATCGTCGGCTTTGTTGCGAAACGGGAACTCAGACGAGGATTTCCCTCTGTGTCAATTACACTGCGTAAAGGCAAACATGCCCTAATCAGCCGAAGAGGGGACTTCGCTGCTGCCCGGAAAGAGTTGATCAAGTTGGCCCGGAATGCCGGGGAGGGAGTGTGTCCGGTGGTGTTTCCCGAGGGCACCCGATCCCGCACAGGCAAGGTCGGGAAGTTCCACTCCGCTGCAGTGCGGACGATCCTGGAGGAAACGCAAATGCCGGTTGTTTCTGTCGCCGTGGATGGAGGTCACCGAATCGCACGCTTGAAGGGGCTGATTGCGAATCTCCGCAACTGCATCTACAGGGTGAAACTGCTGTCCCTGTACCCGGTGACGGCGGATAGGGCAAAGATCAAGGACATCGTCGACAGATCACACAGAGAAATATCTGCACAGGTGGAAAAATGGAGAAAGAACGAGACATAGAGGAATACTGGAACAAAAAGGCGGGGGAACTGGGGGAACCTATTGTCAAGAGATCGATCTCCCACACTTACTACAGAGGCACCCCGGACACGTTCGGGATTCTCTACGCCTCGGAAAACTACCTGGTATACGAGTATTCCAAGAAGGGGCGCAAATCGATTCTCGAGTCGCTTTTTTCACGGAGGGGCGGAGACGAGCTGAGCGAGAGCGTGCAAATCCCCCGCAATCAAATCCGCCGGGCCATCATTATCAACTCCAGCGCCGCCCGCTCATGGGTACGCAGATCTCTGCAGCCGCGAGAGGTGCTGGAGAAATTGGAGAAGGCAAGCCCGACCCCCCTTATGAACATCCTGGTTGGAACTGTTGTTTGTGTCTGCACGGACACAGACTACATCGTTCTCGATACCCCGACCAACCGACAGTGGAGTGAGTTGCTTCAGGGATAAGAGAAAAAAAAGCCCACCTGGCATACCGCCGGATGGGCTTTCTTTTCTCAAAGGTAAACTTATTGCTCTTAGTATCTGAAGTCGCTGGGTCGGCGTTCGCTGCGATTGCACTTGTTGCAGGTGGCGACATTTTTCAGCTTGCCTTTAGCAAATACTGATTTCATCTTGATCTCCCCGCCGCAAGCGCAGAAGAACTGCTGTGTAACAACGTTCACCCGAGCATTCTTGCTGATTTCAGCCATAGTTTTTTCCTCCTCCTTCTTATGGGTCTTCTCACTAAATGGGCTTAAGGTGCAGCCCTGTCACAGGCACCCTGCCTGAGGCAGAGCCGGAAAACGGTATTGTACGAAGCGTCCTTGTGCCACGGCGCATATTCAGGATACACTTCGTAACAAAATCAGATGAAATTTACTAATTTTCCAGAAAAGGTCAAGCCCCCGGCGTGAAAAAAACTCCAGGACGGAAGACCTACTCCGCCTTCATTTTTGACGCGGACAACACGCTTTTCGATTTCAATAGGGCTGAACAGGCCGCACTCCGGGATGCTCTACAGGCGAACGGGTACAACGAATTTCCGGAAGATACCTACCTCCTCTATCACGGCATAAACGACAGCCTGTGGAAGCTCTTCGAACGCGGTGGAATATCTCAAGAGGAGCTGCGTACAGAGCGCTTCCGCCTGCTTCTGGACACGCTTCCCCTCCCGAATCACATCGACCGGCAGCCGGATCCACAGAGAATCGGGGATCAGTACATCGACTCTTTGAGTGAAAAAGGCTATCTGCTTCCCCACACTCTCCATGGACTTCGGATGCTCTCCTCCAAGGTTCCCTTGGTGTTGCTGTCCAATGGAATTGCCACTGTGCAGCGGCGGAGGATCGCCTGTTCCGGGATCGCCGATTATTTCCAGGATATCCTCATATCGGGAGAAGTGGGCATCTCCAAACCCGATCCGGCAATCTTCGACTTGGCAACAAGGACGCTTGACTGTGCCCCGGAACGAATCCTCTGCGTTGGTGACAGCCCGAGTTCGGATATTCGAGGTGGTTCCTCCGCAGGCCTTGATACCTGTTGGTTTGCGCCACCGGAGGCAGTCTACCCGACAGGGCAACCGCAACCCACGTACAGGGTCAGCGATTTACGCCGGCTGCTGGATTTCCTTCCGGGCGAATTCGAGTAGACTTCGGTTCAGCTCCCCCGTATCAGCCACTGCCCGCGCTTCGAATCATAAAGGAAGCTCTCGAAGGGAAAAAATACGGCGGTTCCGTCCTCTGCTTCCAGCTTAGCCTGCTGGATGAAGATATTTACATCAACAACTTTGAGCGTCCCTCCACTCGACCTGATCCTGGTTCCTTCCGAAGGCAGAGCTCTTCTGACGTCCCTATACGAGTCGTACTCGTAGGCAAGGCAGCATAACAGTCGCCCGCAGGGACCGCTGATTTTCATTGAATTCAGGGTAAGGTTTTGTTCCTTGGCCATTTTGATTGACACCGCCCGCAGCTTATCCGTAACTCCGTGGCAGCAGAATGTACGACCGCAGATCCCCATACCTCCCAATACCCGAGCCTCATCCCGTACACCGATCTGGCGAAGCTCTATCCTGGTTTTGAAAATACTGACCAGGTCTTTGACCAACTGTCTAAAATCCACCCTGTTCTCAGCGGTGAAATAGAAGAGGATTTTTTTCTCATCTATGCAGTAGTGGGCGCTGACCAGTTTCATGTCCAGGCCGTGCTCTTCGATTTTCTCTTTGCACGTTTGAAATGCGCCTTCCTCTCTGCTGCTATGAAGTTCGTAGCGCTCACGGTCTTCCTGTGTAGCCTTTCGTTGGATCTTCTGTTGATCTTTGCTCCCCCCCCGCTGGGCTCGGACAGGGCCTTTGATCCGACCAAGTTCGAGGCCGTAGCGGGTAGGTACGATGACCAGCTCGCCGGTCTGCAGATCCGGGCTTTCATCCCAGCCGTAGATATCGGTAGCGCTTGAATGAATTATCTTCACATGATAGAGGGGTGCCTGATCATTCTTGTTCTGTTCTTCCATGCTTCCTCTCTCGTGGATCAGGTAATCAAGTCGACCAGAAGTCCGTGAATTTCGTCGATCCTTTCTAAAAGATCGAGCTGTTTCCCCTGGTTCTGCAACACCTCCGCGACGAGGCGCTCCAACCTGCCGTCTATGATTTTCACCTGTGTGAAACGTTTGCGCCGCAGGATGTTGTTCCCCGATATCTTTTCCTCCACAGCGAGCATGTTGCTGACTACATAGTCGAGGAACGATCGAACCGCCCGGCGGTATCGTTTGATATTTTCCAGACTCTGGCTTTCAACCAGGTTTTCACCGATTTCATGTACTTCATCGAGGAGTTCCTCTAGATTTTCCCGATGCTCGCTGTGATCATCGAGGTCGAAATACGGGGATTGTTCCTGAGCTGCCTCCTCGACAAATGAGTCGAAGCTTTGGGTCTTTAGTTTCTTAGTAGATTTGCTCTTCTTACGTCGGGATCGCCCCGACAGATAAGAACCGTCAAGCGACTCGATTCTATCCATCCCACCACCTCGAGAAGTTGTGCTCCCTCAGGGACCTCACTCGCATCAACGGCCTTGCTGCTATCCGGTTCCACCGGAACCGCCGGTTACACCAGTCGCGGAAACGGGCCTCTTGGCTTCCTCCTGATCTTGGGAACTGCCACTTCCGGGGGGGGCGTAGGACTCCGGATCGATCTTTTCGACAGACGGCTTTGCTCCGGCAATTTTACTGCCTTTGCTTTCCTGCGCGATCTTAGCCGTGCCGTTGAAGATCACCCCTTCTTCAACGATGAAGCGCGGACTGTGTATATTGCCTAAGACGATCCCCGTAGAGAGGATCACCACTTTCTCGTTGGCGAAAATATTCCCCCGGACAATACCGCCGATAACCACCGTGCCGGCATATACCGTGCATTCGGCTCGACCGTTCTTCCCTACCAGGACTTTGCCCTCGGTCCGGACAGTACCACAGAAATCACCGTCGATACGCAGCAGTCCATTTAAATCGAATTCCCCGTTGAAGCGGGTCCCCTCACCTATAATCGAATTGATGTAAGGTCCACCGGGTATTTGGACGTCACTCATGAAGATTTCCTATCTACCGGAGGTGACAGATTTCTTTATCAGTGGACTGCGGATGCTCAAGAACTGCTCTGGATCGACAACCTGGGTGCCAATCCAGACTTCGTAGTGCAGGTGCGGACCCGTGGAGAGCCCGGTACTGCCCATGTAGCCGATGATCTGTCCCCGTCGGACCTCTTGACCCTTCTGGACGATGATTCTATCGAGATGGCCGTAGCGGGTATGGAAACCGTAATTGTGACGCAACACGATGTACCAACCCAGGCCCATGGGATCGTTGTCGATTTTCTGTACCTTGCCGTTTGCCGTAGCTACGATAGGCACCCCGTAACCCCACGCAATATCGATTCCTTTGTGCAGGTACCACCCACCGGTAAAGGGGTGTTTTGCCGGCCCGAATCGGTTGGTCACGTTGCCGTGAACACCCTTGAGAGGCCATAGGGTCGGTATATCCACGAGGAGTTCCCGTTGAGCTTCCAGGACCTGGTGAATCTCTCCGAGGGGTTCGACGGCATTGTCCAGATAGGTGCGTAAACTGATCAGATCGCTTAGATCCCGAAGGTTGCCGAACTCCACGTCCTCCAAACTGACCAGGGAGGAAAGATCGCCGCCGACACCTTGTTCGAGATAGTTCTTTGCCCTTTCGGTCCCGATTTCAGTCAGAACGCCTTCCATTCGACCTTTGAAGTCCTTCACCACCCTGCGCAGCTCAACGATCTCGTCCTTGAAACTCTCCAGAGAAGCTTCGCTGGCGTTTAGATTGCTGGACATCTTCAGAAATTGTTCGTTGGTGGTCGTGAAATGGGTGGTCAGACCGATAAAGCCGATCAACAGGACAGAAAGCAGAAAAACGATGAAAATCAGGGTGAAAACGGATATCTGGAAATTGAATATTCTCTTTTCCGAGTGCGGGATAAACATCACGGTAAAGCGCTGTTTTCCCTTTTGATGGACCTTCTTGAAGAAGGCCAAAAATCCCTGCCAGAAAACACGCAGCCTCTTACCTAGGCTGTCTACAATCTCATTCTCTAGTTTCTTATATTGATGTGCCGGTGACACCTAAATCTCCCCTCTCTATAATCGACCGGTTTGATCTATTTTGTGAACGGGTTAATTCATGACAAATAGGTACAATCGTGTAAACACTACCATGTGCCCTCTTATTTGTCAAATCTATTTGACATTTCATGTCATTTCATTTTGTCGATTCATGTCGAATCGTTGTTGACTACCTGAAGCCGTACGTGGTATCTTTTAAATCTGGATTAATCGCCGCACAATCCTGAATTTTTTAAATAAAAGTGGAGAGATATGCGACTCTTCGATTCACACGCACATATTGGTCTAATTACTGAAGATCCGATCGAGCAGTTGATGGTCGTACAGGAAGCGAAGCAGGAAGATGTTAGCGGAATTGTGAGCATCTGCAACAACCTGCGTGATTTCTATCAGATATACCAGAATCTCAAAACAGAAGATCACATCTACCACAGCATCGGCATCTCTCCTTCCGAGGTTTCACGACCTGGGGATGACTGGGAAGCCAAAATCACCGAGGGTAGCAAACGCGACCGCGTGGTGGCGGTCGGTGAGATCGGTTTGGACTACTACCACAAGTTTGGAGATCGGGATTCCCAGGTCGAGCTCTTTATACGCCAACTGGACCTGGCTCAAAAACTTGACCTGCCCGTTATTATCCACAATCGGGAAGCGGGAAGCGATGTACTCGAAATCCTGAAAGAACGGCTTCCCGACCGGGGTGGCATTCTGCACTGCTATTCCGAGGATTTCGCCTATGCTGAACGAGCCCTCGAGCTCAACCTATATATCTCCTTTGCCGGCAATGTGACTTACAGGAACGCCCGGAACCTCCACGAGACGGCGAAGCAGATGCCCCTGGACAGGATGCTTATCGAGAGCGAATCGCCCTTCATGGTCCCCGCGGCCTACAGAGGCAAGAGGAACAAGCCCTCGTACCTAAAAGAAACGGCCGCGTTTATTGCCGAAATGAGGGAGTTGGCGGTAGAGGAGCTTGCGGAGATTCTCTATCAAAACAGCACTTCTTTCTTCAAGATCGAGGACTGACCGATAAAAGCGTTCAGGCAACTTGGAACTGTTTCATAAAACTTTATCTCTCCCCGGACTCACTATACCGGGGAACCTGCTGCTCGCCCCATTGGCGGGTTACTCTGACGCCGCTTTTCGGTCGATCTGCATCCAGTGGGGATCCAATCTCTGCTACACCGAGATGGTCTCCGCAGAGGGGATCATCAGGAACAATGTGAAAACCCTCGAGCTTCTCCGACGCGCCGATAATGAAACCCTGTTCGCGGTCCAGATCTTCGCTTCGGAACCTCAATCCGCCGCAACGGCGGTCCGGATGCTAAGAGTCCATCATCCGGATCTCTTCGATCTGAACTGCGGTTGCTCGGTACCGAAAGTTCTGAAGAGCGGCAGCGGTGCGGCGCTCCTGCGGGAGCCCGAGAGGATCGGGACCATATTGCGGGCAATGGGTGAGGAAACGGATCGTCCGATAACAGTGAAACTCCGAAGCGGCTGGGATCAGAACAGTATCAACTTTCTCCAGACAGCAGAAGCGGCGGAACGGGGAGGAGCTGCGATGCTCTGTCTGCATCCCAGAACCGGTAAACAAGGATTCTCCGGGCGGGTTCAAATATCTCATCTCAAAACCCTTAAAAGTTACAGCGGTATACCGGTGATCGGGTCGGGGGATCTTTTCACCCCGGAAGATGCCCGGAACATGTTCCAAGCTTCTGGTTGCGACGGAGTCATGTTTGCCAGGGGAGCACTGGGAAATCCATTCATCTTCAGAGCCACGTCGGAGCTGCTCGGCGGGAAGCGGAGCAGCCCGCCGCCGACACCCGAGGAGAGGTTGGAAACTGCGCTGCAGCAGCTCAGACTGACCGTCACCTTCAAGGGAGAGCTCCGCGCGTGCAAGGACATGAGGAAGCACTTTTGCCACTACAGCAAAGGCATGCCCGGGGCAGCGGAACTTCGCTCTCGGGCGGTACGAGCCGAAAGCGTCGAAGATTATCAAAATCTGGTAGAAAAAGTCTTTGGTCCAAACGGTTTTAAGTAACGGCTGTTTCAGGGTATAATAGCTTCAAGAGTGGCCAGCTTCTTTGAATATATACAAGATATAATTATCACACTTTTTGTTCGCGATCCTCAGGAATTGGAGCGACGGCGCCGTCTACGAGCTCTCTACGACGAGGTCAGGAAGGTTCGCCCACTCTACTATCGCCGATCGAGCCAGCAGGTTCTCCCCAGCTTCGGGAGTTCGGTATTGAACCTGGCTCTGGTACTCCGTCCCCTTCGGGAAGTTTTCGAAAAAACCGTCAGCAACCCCGACAACAAGTTGGCCCAAAGATACAAAGACTATCTGGTCACCGCCAGACTGTCGGAGGATCATCAGAACCTATACTCCTCTTTTACCTACGCTTCCCTAAAGGAAAGAGTGCTGAAATCATCGGACCCGGAAAGTGAACTTCTGAAAAGCAGCAACGAACTCGAGGAGCTGATTCGAGGGCTTTCTACGAGAGAGTTCCACGGTTTCGACAATTCCTATACAGTTCTGGATAGGCTGATTAGCCTCAGCCAGCACAACTTCTTACCCATTCTGCGCCTCTTTGATCCTGCCCTGAAGTCTTTGGAGAGCGCCGATCCAGCGGCTTTCCAATCCGTATCCGAGGATGAAATCCTGCAAGAGCTGCTGGATTTCTACTTCGTCCTGGCGGGTTTCAATCTTTCTGAGGATGTGGAAAAGAACCTCGGTCTCCTGTTGGAACGGCTGTCACGGGACCGCTCTGAAGAGACGAAGGCTAAGCTGAAGAAAGTGCTGCTCCGGCTTCAGAAAATACTTATAGAGAGCCTGAGAACCGACACGCTTCTATCCGTACTCCGGTTGATTCACAAGGATCCACACTTTGTTCCCGCAACCATTCAGGAGGAGAGCTCCTTTTTGGAAGCCTTCAGAAACCGCCTTCAAATAAGCTACCAGCGCAGCAAAGATAGAATACAGGGGCACCTTCGGGAACTCGCAGTGGGAGAAGATCTTAAACGTCTGTTCCCCAATGGCCAGCCTGAGGAAATCGAAGGGTATCGGGAGGACGTCGACCAGGCTCTTCAGGAACGGGATTTCGACAGTTTCCTTCAGATCCGGCCTCTGCGTATCCTAAAGAATTATATCCGCTCTCATTTCGACAGAGAGCTCAAAGAGCCGTTGAAGCGGCTTATCGTTGAGGGGAAATTCGAGAACAAGATTTTCCAGAACATGTTCACAAACACATACTTCCAGTGCGACGGTATGCTCGGCAAAATCATTCAATTCGAGGAAGAACTGCAGGGCTCCGGCACGCAGTCGACGAAGAAACTGCCCAAATACATCGAGCTGTTGGACCAGGGCAAACCGGTGTACAGCATGGTCACCACGGTGCTGGAAGCGATCGAGAAAGACTCCAGAAAATTGGTCGACGAAGGGGCCAACTGCTTCTACAATCTCTGCGTCATTCTGTTGGAGATCCTAAACGATGCAAAGCTGAAGACTCCGATTCAAGTTTGCAATATCAAGTCCCTGTCGGGGAGAAAATCTCAAGATTATCTTGCCCGTATTTCCTACGGATACAATAACCTGTTCCTGTTCACGAAAATCATGAAAAACTTCACGACGATCAAACAACTGAACATGGCTGCAGACATCGCAGGGGATTAGGAAAATCCCGGGAAACCCTGCTGCCGACGCACCTCGTAGAGGAGAATCCCCGCCGCCACGGAAACATTGAAGGAATCCACGTGTCCCCCGGAGGGAATACGAATTAGGAAATCACAGCGTTCCCGTACCAGACGCCTTAATCCACGGTGTTCTCCCCCCATCACCAAGGCGACCGGGCCTTGAAAGTCCTGCTTATCCAGGTTCACACCGCCCACATCCGCACCGTAAATCCAGTAATCCCGGCTCTTGCACAGATCGATCGCCTGCACGAGGTTGGGCACGGCGATGACCGGTATGTAGCGACTCGCCCCTGCTGAAGTTCTGACCACGGCGGGGGTTTCGGAAACGCTTCGGCGAACCGTGGTGACTACCAGATCTACTGCGAACTGATCCGCCGACCGCAGGATGGCTCCGAGATTGTGGGGGTCATTCAACTCATCGAGCAGCAGGATCAGCGGATTCGATCCGGAAATTGTTTTCAAAGCCCCCTGGAGGTTACGTTTTTCCGGATACCGGGAGGGCTCGGACAGCAGGACCACTCCCTGGTGCCGGTCGTGGCCGCAGACCCGGTTCAGCTCATTTGCAGGTACCTTCCTGACAGCAATCCGCTTCGCCTGAGCTAGAACTTGGAGTGATTCTACACGGGGGTCGCTTCGGGAAATCAGCAGTGTACCCAGAGTCCCCGATCGCAGGCTTTCCTCTACGGCGTGATATCCGCAGATGACCATTCTAGTGCTGGTAGTCTTTTGTCACGTCGATTGTGCCGTCGAAGTCGCTGTCCATCTCATACTTGTGAATATACAGCCCATCTAGATATACCCACACGTCTATCTTGCCGTCGAAGTTAGAGTCTATCTCCTGACGGATCAGCTTCCCCTCCTCAAAAAAGTAGAAATCGTCCATCTCGCCGTCGTGGTTGAAATCCAGTTCTTCGTAGATCTTGCGGTGCTGCAGATCGTACTCGACATCGTAGTCGACGAAGGTGTCAAAATTCCGATCCATGCTGACCTTCTCTATACGTCCTTCGGTGATTTCGAACCATTGATCGGCCTGACCGTCGTTGTTGGAATCCACCGCCTGTCCCGGCGACGCTGACAAAATACCGACAGCAAACAGGGCAAGGATGAGAAGAAACAGTTCTTTCATACGCTTTAGCTTCGACAAACGGAAGCTAAAAATTTACATCTTTCACCGAAGCTGAAGCGCTGCCCTTCTGAGAAAATACTCATGTTCGTCATCTGATATCGCAGCAGCCCCGCCCGATCGGCTTGATTGATGTTACGGCGAGACCGCCGCCCTAGCCGCGTCGCTCACGGTCTGCTGCTTCAGCGCCGCCTCGTTCTGCTTGCGCAGCT
>CAZSBH010000044.1:31691-34185 GCA_964604845.1 uncultured Spirochaetaceae bacterium | reverse complement strand
CAATCCAACGTACCGAGAAGGTATTAAAATCCCTGGTTGAAATCGAGGAATCGACAAAAAAAACCTATGAGCCAAAGCGAAGGTTGAGCTACAGCCAGCTCGCGTACTTCCTGCAGTGTCCCGTTAGATTCAAGTACATGGTAGTCGATGGACTATCTGTACTGCACCCGTACTACCTGAATTTCGGCGCCAATGTTCATAGGGCTCTTGAGCTCATACATCGTACGATACGCGATGGAATAAATGAATCGGAAATCGACATCAAAGAGATCGTAGAACAGGCGTGGAGCCCGCTGCCAAACACATCAATGGAAAAGGAAGCGGAGCTCAAAAAAGCGGCGGTGAAGCAGATCAACAACTATGTTTCCAAGTTTCATCCTGCTCATTCGAACATTGAGGATGTAGAGGCGACGTTTTCCTACGAGGCGAACGAATGTATCATCACCGGTCGGATCGATCTTGTGAGACGCCTGGACGGAGGAGCCAAGGAAATCATCGATTTCAAAACGATCGAATCCAGGTACGGAAGTCGGGATCAAACGAATCTCCAAATGGATCTCTACGCGCTGGGCGGTGAGCTCAGCCTGGGGCATCAAGTGGGATCGAGGACGGTCTATTATCTGGGTGACAACCAACAGGATACCAGCGGGTGGGATGGAGATCGAAGGAAGACAGCGGAGACGAATCTGCATGGTATTATCGGGAAAATTAATAAGGAAGAGTTTGCTCCGCGAACCGAGTATTGTTCGTTCTGTCAGGATTTCCGGGACATTTGCCCGTATTCGAATAGCAGGGATTGGAGGAGGATATGAAGGATTTTTTCAATGAGCTCACTGAGGACATCGCTCAATACGAAGGACGGCACGACGAGTTCATCTACTTGACGCCCTACTGGTACAAGCTGATGACCAATCTCCTGGATGATCCGAGACTCCCCGGCAGATTGAAGCCGTTGGTATCGTGCGCCATTGCCTACTTCATCATCCCTGCCGACATTATCTCGGAGGAGATTTACGGTCCGTATGGGTATATCGACGATATCTTCTTCTGCGCCTACGTAGCCGATCAAGTACGCACACTTACAAATAAAGCAGATCTCCTCACCGAGAATTGGGAAGGTGAAGGAGATATCATTCAATTAGTCGAGGAAATCTTGGAGCAGGAGAGTACCCTTATTGGCGATCAGAAAGACCTGATTCTGCAATACACCGGATGCACGGACCTCCTTCTGTTTTTAGGCAGATAGCCTGTATTGCTTTGCGGATTTTTCTGCCAATTCTTGCGAATGCAGTTGCAGCCTCAACCTATATTATCGTTCTGACCTGGCTACCAAATTGATTTTGTGAACGACAAAAGGCTCACACAGGCTTTACTCTTGTTTGTTCCTCTCGTTTGTTTGGTTCTCTTCAGTCTTCTCCCGCTCTACGGAATAACCCTCGCCTTCAGGGACTTCTCTTTTACCAGGGGACTCTTCAGCCCCTGGAACGGTGTGGAAAACTTCCAATATTTGTTTCGCGCAGACATTCAGGTAACGAAAATCCTCATCCGGACGGTTGCGATCGGAACGGTGCGGGCGATATTGCTCTTTTTCGTTCCGTTGGCCTTTGTTCTGGTGCTGGACACGCTCCCATGGGAGCGGTTCAAGGTTCGAATCCTGTTTTTTCTGCTCTTCCCTCAGTTCATATCCTGGGTGGTGACCGCCGGAATCTTCAGGAGCTTCTTCGCTCTCGACGGAATCGCGAACATGTTGCTGATTCGGAGTACACTCGCTTCAGATCCGGTGGCGTTCCTGTCCCGACCGGATGCATTTCTTCCCGTGTTGTTTCTGTCCATGCTCTGGCGCGATCTCGGTTTGTTTTCTTTTCTCTGCTACGCGGCTCTTTCCGAGATCGATCCCGGGGTGTTCGAGGCGGCGGTCCTGGATGGTGCCGGAAAAGACAGCTGGCGGGCCGTAAGATACATCAAGCTGCCGTTGATCAAGCAGGAGCTGATCCTCATCGGCGGTCTCATCCTGATCACCTTCGCCTCCGGGGCGTTCGAAGCGATATTCAACCTCTATAATCCCGCCCTCTACCCGTACGTGGACATCGTGGACACCTATGTCTATCGAACCGGCATAGCCGCCGGGCGCTTTTCCGTGGCAGCGGCGATCGAGCTCATCAAGAACAGTATCAACCTCATCCCTTCGATTCTATTCTTCGTACTCGTGTATCGCCGTATGATTCAAAGGAAATCCCTGTGGTGAGACGGGTTCCCGTAGTATCCCTGATCGTTGTTCTGGCCGTGCTTGTCTCCTTCTCCATACCGCTTCTCTACCTCGTTCTCGTGTCTTTCATCTCTCCTGAAAGCTACTACGGTGGTGGGTTTCGTGTGACCCTGAGCAACACTCGATTGACCATCACTCCTACGTTTATTCGTTCTGTCCTCGTGTCATTTGTTACGGCGTCCCTGGGCTCGATTCTCTCCCTTGCGGTCACCATTTGTGCCGCCTACG
>CAZSBH010000044.1:0-31591 GCA_964604845.1 uncultured Spirochaetaceae bacterium | reverse complement strand
CAGAGCTTCCAGCACTTGGGAATGAGCCGGATGACCATCGCTCCTCCGGAGAGGATGTCCTTCGTCCTGTTTTCGCTTGTGCCGATCATGATTGCCTTCGGTTCTCTGCTGGGCATCAATCGGCGTAAAGGTTTGAGGAGGAGACAGCATGAGTAAAAACGCACCGTGGATCGTTCTCATTCTGTTGTTGCCACTGATGTTTGGATGTTCGCCATCTGGGGAAAAGACCACCCTGTCGATGTATCACTGGGATTTCGAGTTGGACAAAGACAGTCCGATCTACAGGGAAATCAGCACCAAGGTCGATGTGGACCTCATCCCCCTGAGTGCTCCCTGGAGTGAGTGGCCGGGTAAGCTGAACGTGATGATCGCCTCCGGGGAGGTGCCGGACATCTTCGTCACCTACGGGCCGGGAGACCCGGACAGCTTTGACCGGCCGGCCGAGGAAGGACTGCTGCTGCCTCTTAACCCGTATCTCGATCGTTACCCCCATATCAAGGAGAGGCTGAAGGGCAGAGACAATCAGAGGATCCAGGATGAGTTTTACGCGATCCCGGTCTCCCTCCCCAAATCGGACCACATCGGAATGATCCGGGGAGACTGGCTGGATCGGTTGGACCTCCAGGCACCCACTACAGTCGAAGAGCTGTATCAGGTTGCCCGAGCCTTCAAGGACGAGCTCGGGATCTATCCCATCTCATCAAGTCCTCCCCACACCGCCGGCTTTTTCTGGCTGAATTATCTGTTCTATGCGTTCGGCGGAGGTTGGGACACCTGGATTCGGAATGAGGATGGGTCCTACATTATGTGTTGGGTTTCGGAGAGAAACCGGCAGGCGCTGCGCTTCATCAACCGTCTGTATCAGAAAGGATTGTTGGACCCGGAGTTTTTCGCCAATACCGATTCCGAGAAAATGGACCGGTTTCTTTCCGGCAAGGCGGGTATCGTGTTTCACAATACGATCAGCATGTACGTGGACAAGATGGCCGCGATCGATCCTTCGGCCCGTATCGACCTGTTTTCCCCGGTCGCCGGTCCTGCTGGACAGCGAGGCCAATGGGCCATGGACGGATTCTTCACCGCCGTATCCATTCACAGCCGGATCTCGGAACAGAAACGGGACAAGGCGCTCGAGCTGTTGGACTACCTCTGTTCACCGGAAGGGCTGGAACTTCTTCGCTACGGAGTCGAGGGAATCCACTGGCGGGAGGAAAGCGGCCGGAAGGAACCGCTGCTGCCCTTTGATGAATCCAGCGGTACGTACACGCGACTGCGGGAGGTCGACAGGAGCGCATCACTTCGGGATTTCGTGGAGCTGGGGGACATCTGGATACCGGAGTGGGACCGGAACGCGGGGATCGTAAGACAGGCTGTTGAGAGTGGAGAGAAGTACGGAAAGATCCCCCTGTTTCTCTACGATAAAACGGTTTCCGAAAAGAAGTACAGGAAAACCCTTACCGATATGGTGTTCCAGGAATATGTCAAGTTGGTTCGGAGCGCCGACTTCGAGGCGGATTGGGACGGGTTCTTGCGTCGTTGGCAAGAGGCCGGCGGGGATGAGATGACCCGCGAGCGAAACGCCGAGTGAGTTTGCTCTGACATATTTGTCTCTACTGAAATCATTGAGCGCACAGGCAGGTTATTTTGGCGAATCGTCCGACTGCACGACGCCGCTTGACATTTATGGGCGTTATTGCTAATTTTATTAACAGTATCGACCGATATTGTCAAGTAAACGCCAGCCATGAAACCACAGGTGTTTTTTGCTCGACATCCTGTATTTCGTTACGAAGAGTTTGTCACCTCTGTTGACAGCAGCGGCACCCGAAGCGCCAATACGATAAACGCCCTGCTCACTCATTACAAGAAAACAGGCAAAATCGTCCAAGTACGCCGGAGTCTCTATGGGGTTGTACCTGCGGGCAGCAATCCGAAAACCTTCGAGGTGGATCCCTTTCTCCTCTGTTCACGAATTACGGACGACGCGGTTTTGGCCTATCATACGGCGTTGGAGTTTCACGAACGAGCTTATTCAATACACCACCGCTACCTGTACCTGACCCATCGGGAAGCCAGGGACTATTCGTATCGGTCTCTGTTCTTCCAATCCGTCCGTTTCCCAAAGAAACTTCTGAAGGAAAAGCGGGAGTTCTATGGTGTGTCTGATGCCGAACGGAACGGTGTCGCGCTCCGCGTGACAAATTTGGAAAGGACGCTGGTGGATTTGCTGGATCGTCCTGAGTTGGGCGGGGGTTGGGAGGAAATCTGGCGTTCCCTGGAAAGCGTGGAATTCTTTGACCTCGACCAGGTATTGGAATATACACAACTGCTGGCAAACGCAACCACCAGTGCCAAGGTGGGATACTTCCTGGAACAGCATCGGGAAGAGTTGATGGTGGAAGATCGATATCTGGAGAAATTGGGACGAAGCAGACCACAAAAACCCCACTACATGGTACGTACAGGGCGAACACCCGGTCGTTTCTTCGAACGCTGGAATCTCATCGTTCCTGAGCAAATCGTTGATCGAAGCTGGCAGGAGGTTCCATGATTGTCCCACGACACACGTTGGAGCAGCTGTCGCGAGATACAGACTTCCGCACCGAGATCCTGGAAAAAGTCGCTCATCTGTTGCATCTCCTCCAAACGATCAACAGTCATCCGTTCCTGAAGGGGAAGCTGATTCTCAAAGGGGGCACTGCGCTCAACCTGTTCCTTTTCAATGTCCCGCGGCTTTCTGTTGATATCGATCTGAATTACGTGGGCGCTTTGTCTATAGACAGCATGGCCGAGGAACGTCCCAAGCTCGATAAAGCCCTGCTCGACGTTTATGATCGCGAAGGGTACAGGGTACGGAGAATACCTCAGTCCCACGCAGGGGGAAAATGGCTGATACGATATAGGACTGCTTCCGGCCACGGGGGTAACCTAGAGATCGATATAAACTACATGTTCCGTGAGTCGTTGTGGCCGCCAACGTCAAAAGATTCCCTGATTTCGGGATTCGCTCAAACACGAAGAATTCCGATTCTAGAAGTACACGAGCTGGCCGCAGGTAAGCTTGCCGCGTTGTTTAGCCGTCACGCAAGTAGAGATCTCTTTGATTCCCACCATTTGCTGTTGCATCAAAAACTCGTAATAGAGCGGCTGCGGGTTGCCTTCCTCGTTTATGGTGCAATCAATCGAAAAGATTGGCGAGGAATATCCGCGACGGATGTCATTTACAACAAGGTCGAGCTCCGGAAAGAACTGCTTCCCCTGCTGCGCACATCCGTCTCGATTGATTCCTGGGATCTGTGGGCTGAAAGAATGGTAGTTGAGCTGCAATCCAAGCTCAAAGTCGTGCTTCCGTTTTCCGAGCGGGAAATGGAGTTCTTGGACAGGCTGCTCACTCACGGAGAGATTCAACCTCAGCTGCTCACCGACCAAGAGGAGTTGATCGAAAAAATTCGCCACCATCCGGGGCTTGAATGGAAAGCTCTAAATGTGCTTAGGCATAAGGGGAATAAATGAAACCCTGGATAGATGTCCCCGAGTCCCTCCGCTTCGCTTACCATGTTGCTTCCGTCGGCTTTCAATTCCGTGAGCCTTGCAGCGTAGGCTCCTGCGCAGGTTTTTTGCCGCCACATTTTTGCCTGCACGGTGTCCATTGCATAGTTATAAACCAACCGGGACGGGTCTTGTCGCAGCGGAGATGACCCGCGAGCGGAACGCCGAGTGAGTTAAGAGAAAATCGATATCTCTCGGCTGTTGAAGTATCGACAATTCAAGTCAGAAGAATCTCATTCACCCTGTCATGGGTTCCGTTCTATATTGAGCTTATGGACAGAGGAACGGTGCGCCCTGAGATCGTTTCTGATCCGGGAGTGATGTTTGGGAAACCAGTGATCAAGGGAACGCGGATTACCGTGGAGCATATCCTGGAAGAGTTGGGTCACGGTTTCGGCTTTGAGGACCTGCTCGATCAGTACCCCACCTTGACGAGAGAGGGGATATTGGCGGTTCTTGAGTACGCTGCTGAGGTATTGAAATCCGACGTGGCAATTCCAGTCGAAATGGCAAATTGACGCGGGTCTGTCATTCACGGCAGACGAAAACGTCAATAGATAAAGGCTTCGGCAAGTTGTATTTCGCCAAAGAAAGCTAGCGCCGGGAGTACTGCTCATTCGACTCCGTTCACTATCACCTGCTCAAAAGGAGATACTCTTGATCGCTAATATACCTGCTTCAGGGTATGGGACCTACCGGACATACGCCCTTATTTCGAGACCGCCAGTCGAGCAGTTCTCTCGTATCTGCACGATCGTCTCGGCTTCGGACTGTGGATGATGACGAGGACAGTAGATTAAGGATCAATGTTCAGTTCATCTCTTCTCAGCAGTCTGTGTCCTTCAAATACAGTTAAAATTTCAATTCTACTTTTTTGGACCCTATAGACTATCCGGTATTTCTTGATAATGAGCTCTCTGATATCAGGGTTTGAAATCTCGGGAACCATTCTGCCAATGTGAGGATTCTGGGCAATGGATTCGCCCCGTTCGATTAAATAGTTGATAAACTTTTCTGCTCTTTCAGGACTATCTGTTCCAACGAACTTTTCGATTTCCGACAGGTTTTCTAAGGCTTCTCCTGTCCACACAACAGTCATTGAGAGCTCCGCGCAGCTCTTCTTTTCTGTAATTCTTCTTTTAGCTCTGTTGTACTGAACACGCTACCTGACTCAATATCAGATAATCCCCTGCTTACGGATTCAATAAATAACTTTTTGTGTACGAGCTCATCGTACTCAGTAGGTGAAATCAACACCCCGGCAGGTTTTCCATTTTGCGTGATGACCAATGGATGGCCGGTATTCCGCACATTTTTAAGAAACTTTGACAACCGTGTTTTGAACTCGCCAATTGGTACAATATCGCTTGAAATATTTAAATTATTCATATTTGACTCCATATAAAAGACTATATACAGTACTAAATATAGTACATTTTATTGACCTTTTCAAGGTTAAAGGTTGGGTATGGGTATTTGACTTTCATGAACCCGCTTTTCTTACACCATTTATATCCATAGAATACCAATCCGGAGAAGAAATGATTGGAAAATCTATAACCGGTCCTCGGTGGAATTTCCGGCGGAGAGGCACAAGATCACGGGTCGGTCCTTAGGATCGGTGGTGAGGGGCCGTAAAACGACCGGAAAGGAAGCGCCCTGCGCCCGTCAGGCCATCTGTTTCGGCTGAGGGTCCAAAAAAGCCCGGAAAAGAGGATGCTTGTCGGCTGCCGGTGTACCTGCGGACCGACTTTTCGCCTCGGAGGAAGATTGGAGGTAGGAGCGTCGTTCAGTTCAGAGAGGTTGTGGATCGCTGAGCTCGGCCCCATTCGGATTCATGACGCGGAGGACGGCTAAGTCGTTCCTCTTCCCATTGAGAGCTGCTCGGCCCTTGGTAAAGGAGATGGAGATCGGGCATGGCCCGGCCTGGCTTATTGACCAGAAACCCGATACCAACGACGGGAGTTCGAATTGACCAAACACCAGGTAGGGCGCGCTGCTGTCTGGGGTGCTTTGATCGGGGACGCCGTCGGGGCAACCCTTGAGTTCATCGGCCGGAAACCCGATCGAGCCGCGATCCTGCGTGCCTTGAAGATGGTCGGCGGAGGTTGCTGGCGAACCGCACCGGGTCAAATCACGGATGATGGGAAAATGGCGCTGTGCCTGATGCACGCTCTTGCGGGGCAGGAACGCTTCTCCGTCGAGTGAGTTGCACAACAATACCTTCGCTGGTACCAGTCCTTGCCCTTCGACATCGGTGTCACAACCCGTATCGGGCTAGCCGGCGGCCTGAACCAACCTGCCGGGCGAATCCATACAGGTATCCGGCACTTGATGCTCAATCCTGGGGATGGTGAGGGCGCCTTCGAAACAGCCGGGCGGTGGGCGGAGCGACTGGGGAATGCTGAAGTGCGGGAGTGGATCGATCTTGCGGAAATCAACGACGCTGTGGGCTATCATCCCTCAGCGGGGTTCGTCAAGTACGGTTTCGTTCATGCCTTCCGCCATCTGAAGAACAAAAGCTCGTATCTCGATGCGCTCTTCGAGACATTGTCCGGGGGTGGGGATACCGATACCAATGCCTGTATCGTCGGCGGATTGGTCGGCGCCTATCAGGGGGAGGAAGGAATCGCCGCACCCATGAAGGATGCTCTGTTGCGCTGCGATACTGAAAAGGGCCGCCGCCGGCCGGAGTTTCTGCAAACGCGAATCCAGCTCCCGGTGCTGCTGCATAGTCTGATTGAATAGAGTATCGGACTCATTCTCCTCTCAATTCCAACCAACACCTATGATTGTGACGTACTTATCGAGATGGAGACGATTCGAAGCGCAAATCGATTTTTTAGGTCTTTGCACAGGCCGTCATTTGCAACTGAAAAGTAGTTGCAAAAGTTCGCATTTTAGTGTATATTCCTCGTGTGGGCAGAAAAGAGAAGCTGCTCAGCCGATTCCTGAGCAAGCCGAAGGATTTTTCCTACAATGAGCTGAAGAGCCTTCTAAATGGATTCGGCTACATCGAGATCAAGAGGGGCAAGTCTTCCGGATCGAGAGTTGCTTTTATACAAGAACAAACCGGGCATATCATTCGGCTCCACAAGCCGCATCCGCACAACGTGCTGAAACGATATCAGCTCGACTATCTGGAAGAAGAATTGAAAAGAATAGGAATGATAACATGAAAGATGTGTTGACATACAAGGATTTTGTGGGGTCGGTTCACTTCAGCTCCGATGATTCTGTTTTTTTTGGAAAAATCGAAGGAATAGATGACCTTGTAACCTTCGAGGGAGATAGTGTAGAGGAACTGAAACGCGTTTTTAAGGAAGCCGTCGAAGATTATATACAGCTATGCGAAGAGAGTGGAAGATCGGCTCACAAATCCTATAAAGGAAGTTTCAACGTTCGTATTTCTCCGGACCTTCATCGCAAGGTGGTTCTACTTTCACAGAAACGCGGTGTTTCCCTCAACCAATTGATCCAGAAAGCTATTGAGACGGAAGTAGAAAAAACAAGATCATAGTACATTCGTTCCTCAGCCTAGCGGCTCCCGGAGACGGAATGGGGGAGTGGGTCTCGTTCGTGGTCAATCGGCTGGTCAGGGCACTCCAGCTGGTCACCGAGTTGGATTACTACCTGTACTTCCTTACCGGCCTGAAACAGGCGGAACTGCAGCTGGAGGATACGCTGGAGCATCAGGGGGTCGAGTTCACCGTATTTCATGAAGAGCGCGGGGAACTGGTCTGGGAGGCTCTGGATCTGTTCTACGATTCCTATCCGTCCTTCGTGCGCGAGATCGAAAAAGACCTGGGTTTCGAACCAAACATCAGCAAAGAACAGTTGAAGCAGTATCAGGATCTGATATTCGAAGTATTCGGTATTTCCTGCCTGCGGCTGGAAATCCTCGAGGTCTATCCGGGAGACCGGTACGAGGACACCTGCCTTGCGGAGATCAGCACAGTCTTTGAATGAATCCCGCTGCGGAAGATCTCCTTCGATCGGTGGATGCCTTGTCAAGGGTTGTTGCCGGACCTTTAATGCCGGCAAAAAAAGATAGTTGAAATGATCGATGCTCCCCCTCCGATACCCGAAGCCTTTCATAACAGGCTGTGGGAGGCGTTGAAGACTTACTACTTCACAGGTGGGATGCCCGAAGTCGTACAAACCTATCTAAACCATCAGCCCGTGTCACATGAGACATTTCTCAGGGTACGAGAAATTCAAACACTTCTCATCCAAGGCTACCGTGCTGATTTCGCCAAACACTCCGGAAAAACAAATGCAGCGCTCTTCGATGTCGGTTTGCCGGGGTGCATGGCGGATATTCCGATTCAAACTATTTTATCCCAGGATTTCGGATCCTATAAAGGATTTATTGCGGAGAACTATGTTGCCCAGGAACTTCAAAGCGGTGGATTTACGGAACTGTATTCCTGGAAAGGAAAAACATCAGAAATCGAGTTTCTGGTCGTAATCAATGGGAAAATCATCCCTTTGGAAGTAAAATCAGGGCTGTTACTGGTCCGCCGAGCTGCGCTTGTGGGTTGCCGCAGGTGCCAGACGGACCGCATGCAACCCGATCTTCTCCGATAAGCGGGCTTGTCTGGAATCTCCGGTTATCAGCTCCTGGCATCCGATCTGGCGGGCCAGAGCGACATGAAGAATATCCAGGCTGCGGCATAACAGCAAAGGGGTGTACTTCTTGGAAAGCCGATTACTGTCTTGAAAGATCTCCGCCCAGTCGATGCGCGGCCGGATCAAACGGTCTTCGTAGATGTCCTGTTCGAAGGCCCGGACTGCGGCGCTGAGTTGTTTTTGGCTGACCAGTCCGCGACCACGCTGAGCCCTCAATGCATTTCGGATCTCCAGCTCATGAAGTGGGGTAAGAGGAACGCTGGGTAGATCAGCGACCAGTTTCACCGCCGCTTCGGAAAGGGCTTCCCAGGAGTACAGCTTCACCAGAACGCCGGAGTCGACGTAGGTTTTCATGGCTCATCACGGTCCTGATAAATGAGCTCAGCCGTAGGAGAGGGAACTCTCCTGTTGCCGTAAATGGACCTCAACCGTTTCAGAAGATCAGGCCATGGTTTGGAGGAATGCGGAACTTCCAATGGTACGATCCGGGCGACAGGTTTGCTCCGTCTCAGGATTTGTATTGTTTCACCTTGTTCCACCTGATCGAGCAATCGGCCCAAATTGTGCTGCAGGTCTCTCACTTTGATTGACTTCATGTTATACAAATTGCATCACAATTGGACCTTTGTCAATCGCCAATACCCTGTCGAAAAGGTTATGCTCGAAAATCCCTGAATCGGAGGCCTTGAAGCCCAGGCAGCTTGGCCATGCCAGGGGCGGTATTGCCAATTCGCCGCAAATATGCTGTTCTTTCCTGGACTGTTAGGGACGGACATCTGCCTGCGGTCGAATCGAGAGGTTGTTAATGGATCCTGAAAGGCGCCAGCGGATCATGCGGAACTTCGAGCAGCTTGTCGGCAAGGCCGGCAGCGACGACCAGGCGTTCCGGTCCGCCCTGGGCTTCCTGCGGGAACACATGGTGCTGCCCTCCTATGCCACCTTTGCCGGGCTCCCGGTGACGGTTGCGAACATCGAATACCACGGAAGCCCTCGCCTTGGCATCACCGCCGTGGTTTTGCGGCGAAACCGCCGCTACCGCGTTTGTCTGCTGGACTTGGAGTTTTCACCGGAGCTGGCCATATCGGATTGGCAGGAAGCCTACCGAAGTTGGGTGGGATGGCCGACTGCAGCCGCCCACGAGGACCGCAGGTGGAGCCGCGGCCAGTTCGGGATCGACGATGCCCGGATTCTGCGGGACAGGGGGCAACGAAGTGATGAGGCGATCGCCCAAGGCGATGCGGAGGGCGCTCTCGTGGGAGCGGGTCTTGCCGGACTGAGCGACGGAAGAACCACTGCGGAGCTGGTAGTCTTCTCGGTGGGAAACCGAATCGCCGCCTGCCGCTGCCTGGATAGCGGGCAGGATGCCAGCGTTCACCTGAGCTCCCGGGAGACTATGGAACTGATCCCCGGAGAGATCCTCAAGCTGGAGATCGACAGGATCTGGAACTACCGGAAGCAGCTCCATGTATCCGGGCAGCTGATGGAACATGGATTTGACATCCCCCGGCTGGGCCTCACTGCGTTGAGGCTCACCGATCAGGGGCAGTGGGATCCCGAGAAGTTTTTTGAGGAGGAGCTTTCCGGCCGGGGTGAACAGGAGCTTGCCGTTTTCTACGTGCCGATTCTGGCTGCAGGGAAGCGGCCGGAGTTCGATATGGAGCAGGTCGTTCCCGGCGATCTGGATCCCTACGCGGACGGTCCTATTCTGGAGGCGGTCTACGCCGAGGATATGGGCAAAAGGAGTAGAGCGAAGAAGATCCTCATGAATCTCCTGCGGGAAGATCTGCGCTGCCTGGATGCTTACGCGCACCTCGGAAATCTGTATATCGATAGGCAAACGGACAAGGCCTTGCGTTTGTATCGGGTCGCCTTGAATATCGCGGCGCTGTCCTTTCCGCCCGGCTTCAACGGGGTGCTGCCATGGGGCCATCTGGACAACCGGCCCTACCTGCGCTGCCTTCACGGCTGCGGGTTGTGTCTCTGGCGCCTCGGTTATTTCGGCGAAGCGGAAGAGATGTTCGAGCGCATGCTCTGGCTCAACCCCGTGGACAATCAGGGCGCCCGCTTTTTGATCGCCGAAGTTCGGGAAAAACGACCCTGGAGACCGGATCTATAGCCGAAACCGGCAAAACCGAGGGGGAGAGCGAAGATGGACAAAAATTTGCCGGCACTGAAACCGTACCTGGATTCCCTCAAACAACTCTGCAGTTGTTTGTCGAAGGAGGATCTCACGGAGCTCATCCTGGGCCTGGCGAAAGAGCTTCCGGCAAAGCAGAGGAACGGCTTCCTGGAGACGATCGACAGGCTCAGCCGGGAACGCCCTCCGCTAGCCGCGGATGAGGGGATTCTCGAGAAGATCGAGGCGCTGAAAGAGGAGATCGGGAGGCGCATCGCCTCGATCGAGGACGGCAGCTACGACGAGGACCACTACCAGGAGTACGGGGACTATGGGAGGTACGGGCGCCGGGGCTCCTCCTATTACGACGATTACGATGAGGGTTTTCCCGACACCCTCTCGGAAGATCAGAAATTTCAGCTGGAATCGTTTTTCCAGGAGGCGGCGGACCTTTTTTTGAGCGGACAGCTGGCATCGGCTCGGGAGGTGTACGCCGCCCTGTTCAGGGTGGTGGAAGACCCCTACGACGAAGACGATGATATCGATTACAGCGTTTCGGACTATAACCTTGATGTGGAGATGCGGGAAGCGAGGGCTCGATACTACCGCTGCGTGTATGAAACCACTCCGGTGCCCGAGCGGGTGCCGGCCATGTTGGATGCCATGAATCTCCAGGCGCGCTTAAGCGGATCGAGATTCGATGTGCATGAGAACAATCACCCGATGTTTTGTGACGTGATGGACTGCCGGACGGGAGAGCTTCCCCAACGGGATCAGTTTCTCCAGGAGTGGAGGCAGGCGTTGAGAGGGCAAGGCTCCGATCGGGCCGACATGCTTCTGCTGGAGGCGGTGTACCTGATGGAGGGACTACCCGGCGTGCAGTCTCTTGTCCGCACCTGGGGTGCACGGCAGCCCCGGGCCTGGCTGTTCTGGATTTGGCTCCTGGTCAGCGAAGACGACTGGCCGGCGGTGGCCGCAGTCGGCGAAGAGGCCCTTCCGGTAGTCGGAGACGGGCAGTTCCGCGCCCTTATTGCCGAGAAGCTCCTGGATGCAGGTGCCGAAATCTCCCGCCCCGACCTGGTGCTGAAGGGACGGAGGGAGGTTTTCTGCTCTGTTCCCGGGGAAGCTCCTCTGCTTCAACTGATCGAGGAGGCGGAGCGGCAGAACCTTCGGGATGCGGAGCTGGAGCAGGCGCTCGAGTTTGTCTGCTCGAGAGAAAACATCGAGAAAACCCTCCTGGTCAAACTGCTCCTCATGACCGGTAGAATTGAGGCCGCTTTCGACAAGGCCCGGAAGATCCGGGCGCTGGGCTGGTCCTACGGGGAAGGCGCCGGCGCCATGCTGTTCGCCGCCGTCCTGTCCCTGCTCTGTCTGCACAGAATAGAGGCGGCGGTCGTCATTCGGCGGGTGCTGAAGCGCTATGGCGATTCAGGTCATGCAGGCCATGCATTCGACGGCGAGTCGAAGCAAGCGACGGAAGATCGCGCCGGGAGGGGGATCTGCAGTTCCGAAGAAATTCTCAGAGGACTGCAGAAGGCAAGCGTTTCCGAAGAGCAGAAACACAGGTATCTGAGCTGGGCGCTGGAAACCGGCAGGAAGCGAATCGAACAGATCGTTTCCAACAAGCATCGGGGAGCCTACGATCGGGCGGCGGAGACGCTGGGGGCGCTTGCCGAGTGTTACCTGCTGAACGGTGAGGAGAAAAAAAGCCGCTCCCTCATCGATGAATACAGGAACCAAAGGTACAATCGCTACCCGGCCTTCCGCAGAGAGCTCGATTCGCTCATCGCCGTCTCCGGCCCGCTGCACTGGAAGCCACCGGGTGGGACCTGAACAGCGGGGCTCCGGCTTCAGCTCCCTGCTACGGCCTGCCACTCGAGCTGGGTACTCTGGGTTTCCGTCCTTGTCCGTGGCGATATCCTCCTCGTTGAAGCGCCCCCACGGCACCCACGATCCTTCGCTGGACGCCTCCCTGGATGAACAGCTGCGCCACTCCCTCCTCTGTCAGGTGCCGAATCCGTTCAGTCCATCAACCCCAGGCCGAGCTGTACCTGGCGCCCGGGCTCCAAAGCGAATCCTTGCGTTTTAACGCCGGAAACGGCGTGACCGGCCATCTGTTGGTGATGAACGCTGAACTCGGTGGGGCCGGCCTTCAAGATCTTCACTGCCATGGGGATCGAGAGATGGATCTCCTGCCGTGTCACCACGGGAAATCCATGCGAAACATTCAGATACCCCGGGTCCCGCTCTCGCCTCTGTCGATATTCCCTCACAAAACACGCATGTTCGTTCAGCCGCTGGAGCTGTCGTTGGTTGATGAGTTGGGAAAACTCCTGGACCTTATGTTCGATCACCGTTGCCAGGACGCCGTCGATCTCAACGCCGATGGAGTTCCTGGCGGAGGCCATGGCCGCGAGCATGGTGGTGCCCGTGCCCAAAAAGGGATCCAGCACGGTATCTTCCTGCATGCTGTACATATTGATCAGGCGAAACGCCAATTCAAAGGGGAACGCCGCGCTTCGCTTCCGGGTGGCGCTGTCTCCGAGTTCCTGTCCGATGCCCTTGAAATCCCATATATCCGAGAACCATACATTCCGCTCCTCCCAGAAAAACGCGCTCCGTTTCCTCCTGTCCGCCTCGGGATTGGTGAAGCTTCGTTTGCCGCCTTTACGGAGAATGAGGATGTATTCATGTTCCAGCGTCACATAGGCACCCGATGGAAGCATGCCGGATCCCATGAACTTGTTGGGCGCGTTGGTCTGTTTTCTCCAGAGGATGGCGGGTAGAGATTGGAAGCCGAGGGATTCACAAAACGAGGTGACCCGGGAGTGATTGGTGTACAGACGGAAACCGTCCGCGATTTTTCGCGTGGCGTCGCCGATATTGATGCACGCGAACGTACCGGGTTTCAGGACTCTGTAGCATTCACGCCAGACTGCATCCAGCAGTTGATGCATGAGCTCGAAGGCCCTGGAGCCGTCGCCGTCTTGGATGGACCGGTCTATCCTCTCATCCTGTTGCCCGAAAACACGGTCCCACATTTCGATCATCGGGTAGGGTGGCGAGGTAACCACGAGATCGATTGACTCGGATTCCAAGACTGCCAGGTCTGCAGCCGACCGGAGGATCGCTTTGTGCACCGTCTCCATATGCGACAGGATACCATCTATGAATCTTGTTTGGAAAGTCTGTTTATAGATAGCAGAAGATGATGACCAGCACGAAGGGCGCCGGGGAACAGGTGCGACCCGGAGCTTGTCATTGGCTTTGGCTTCCCCGGAATATATCGAGGTTGGTGATCCGACTCTTACATAGGGGGCAATTCCCGCCTGGGATCACTCCCGTTGCAGGTCGAACCCCGTTTCCTCCCGATAGCGGTCCCGCAGCCGGTTCCACAGCTCCTCCTCAACCGCGGCATCCAGCTTGAGGCACACCCGCCCTTCGGCCCGGCGGACACTGGGGTTCCGGGTGGCGGACAGCCCCGTCTCCTCCAGCAGCTCCAGCGCGTTCTGGATCAGCTCGTTCTGGTTGGGATTGGGACTCAGGGCGATGCGCCAGCCGACTTCCCCCTCTAGCTCTTTCAGGGTGCGGCGGTAACGCTCCCCGACCCGGGGACTGATGAAGGCCAGCTCGATGTACTTGCTTCCGCGGTCGCTCTTGATCCCCTTCTTGTACAGCCTGTGCGGGAACCCTTCAAACGCCTGGGAAATCAGCGCCAGGGCGGCGTTCTGTTCCATCCGATCCCGACCCTCAGGCGCTTCCTCCTCCCCGCCGGCGGCGGAAAGCACAGGTGTTTCGCTTCCCGGGTACTCGAGAAGCAGCTCCAGACCCGTGGCCTCCTTGAAACGGCGTTCCAGTACTTCGGACTGGGAGGGGGGAGCGGACAGCTCGGCCTTGCCCGCCTGCTGCATCTCGAAGTAGGACACCTTCCTCAGCAGCTTTCGCTCGCCCTCCAGCAGCCTGGCCAGCAGAGGTTTGAGGGAGGAGATGTTGCACTGCGAGTTGGTCTGAACCTTCCAGCCGGTAGCCGCTTCGAAGGCCACCAACCGCTCGGCCGAACGGGGGACCTCCACCGCCGGAAAGTTGAAGGAAAGCAGGGCAATTTTTTCGGCAAAACGGGCGCCTTTCTTGTACAATCCGCTGCCGGCGGGAAAATACCGATCCGCCAGGGCCAGCATCTCATTGACCTCCATGACCTGCGGTTCCTGGCAGGTGCGCACCTCCTCCTCCGGCAGGGGATGGAATAAAAACAACCGGCGGCTGTCCGGCTGGAAGAAGCGTTCCTGCTGGAGCAGCTCTCGAAAGCGGGCGAGCTCGTTCTCCTGGAAATTTTCCCCGCCGCTCCAGATCCGCAGAAGCTCCTCGGCGGTGTAGCCGCTCTTCCGCGGCCTGTCCGCCAGGTGCATCCAGAGCTCCCGCATCTCCTCTTCTCCCGGTAGACTTGTTCTGTTGAGGGACTCTACGGTTTCATGCTCCAGCTGCTTGCGCGTGTTCTTGAAATCGATGTCGAACATTTCCCCGTTTCTGGGAATATAAACCTCCCCCCGAACCAGCGGCTGGAGTGCCCGCCCCAGCTCCTGCAGGGCGCCGGTTGAGCCGTGCACCAAGAAGATGCGCCGGGGACTCAACGCCTGCACCACGCCCTGCAGCTCCCCCCGGTCGGCGTGGGCGGACAGGCCGTAGACCCCCATGCGGCAGGCTACGGGGACGGTGTTCCCGGGCAGCTGCCAGACCCTCTGCTCTCCCTCCGGTGTCTCCAGCAGATCCAGAAGCCGCCGGCCCGGAGCCTCTTCGTCCTGGTATCCGGTGATGGCGATGAAGTTCCTGTCGTTGCGGGCGAGCTTCTCGGCATAGAAGCAGCTGGGCCCGCCGGACAGCATCCCGGAGCTGGACACGATACAGCAGGGATCGCTTCCCGCGACGATGGCCTGACGCATAGCCGGAGAGTGTACAGGCTGCACCCTGTCGGAGTAAAACACGTCCTTCTCCCGCCAGATCCTCTTGGCCAGGTCCTGCCGCAGGGCGTTCGGGTGAAGCCGGTACAGCGTGTTGATAGCCTTGACCATGCCGTCTACGAAGATCGGCAGCGCCGGAAGCTGCTTGCGGCTGATGGCGCTGCGAAGAATGAGGATCACCTCCTGCGCCCGGCCTACGGCAAAGGCAGGAATCAGGACTTTCCCCCCGTTTTCGGCGACCTCGGCCACGATTTCCACAAGACGCTGTTCCTCCACCTTGCGGTTGGCGTGCAGCCGCTCGCCGTAGGTCGATTCCAGGACCAGAACATCGGGACGCAGGTGAGGGAAGCTGATGCCGGGGACCGTGCGCTGGGGGGTGAGGGAAAGGTCTCCGCTGTAGAACAGTGCCCCCTCGTTGCCGGTCAGATACACACTCGCGGCCCCCAGGATATGGCCGGCCTGATAGAAGGTACACTCGATGTCCCGATCGCCGAACGGGCGGAAAGGATTCTGGAAGGTGTAGACCCGGATCCGTTCCAGCATCTGCTCCACGTGCCCCGGGGCGTAGGCCGGGATCTCTTCTTCCTGGTCCATGATCTTGAGGCTGTCGTACAGGAGCACCCGGACGATATCCCGGGTGGCCGGGGTCATGAAGATGGGAGCCCGAGGATACTCCCGGCTGATCACCGGCAGGCTGCCGCTATGGTCCATATGGGCGTGGCTGACGATGATGGCGTCCACCCCGCCCAGCTCCTGAACCAGACGGAAGTCGGGCAGCCTATCCCGGCTGCCGAAACGTATGCCGCTGTCCAGAAGCAGATTGCGCCCCTCCACCTGCAGGAGCAGGCAGCTGGCTCCGACCTCTTCACAGCCTCCGCAAAAGCCGATTTTCATAACCCCGTCGATTGATCTCCGGATTCTTCCTGATATGAGGACATTTTTCGTAGATCGCCGTGAGTGTCAAGGCCGGGGATGCCATGACCAGCCGGTTCTCTTTCGTTTTCACCAATATCCATGACCGCGTAGCCCGCATCAGCGTCGGGCAGGTTGATGTGGGTCATCCGCCGGAACCAGCGGGGTGCTTGGATCCCCCTGCCGATGTCTACGCTATCCTCCGGAATCCGGCCGATCACCGCAAAAGCCTCCTCGACACCCTGCGCGTTTGCGGCGGCACCCAGGCAGGAGAAAAAACTCGACCCGGTTCGGTCCGGCCTCCGCCCACCCCGATATCTCCCCCCGGTATCCCGCTCGGGCCGGCCAGAACGTTGATCCGGATCGTGCTCCTACGGCTTTTATAGTCATCTATCTCAGTTGTCTTCGCAGCAGCAGGTCTTCCACATTTCTTCTGCCGTCGATAACTGCGAGGATAAATACTTTTTCCTCCTCGGTTTTGTAGAAGATTCTCCAAGGAGCATGAATAAGCTCGCGATACTTGTAGATGTTGTGCTTCTTCAGTTCGGGTATGATCCTTCCACTCTTAGGGAACTGATCAAGTTTTTTTGTTTGGCTTTCAAGTGTTTTCAGGACCTTCAAGACGGTCTGCGGTGAATCTTTAGCAATGTACTCAATAATCTCACTTAGATCGGCTTTTGCTGCGTGGCTCCAGTAGACCGAATATTCCTTACCGGTCATCAATGCTGTTCCTCAGATCGCGAAACACCTCATCGTCTTTTACTATCTTTCCGTCCTCGATTTCTTTTTCGCTTTGGGAGAGCAGTTTCAAGATTGAAATCGCACTCAACATCTCCTGGTATGATTCGGTATCCAGGAGTACAGCCCTTGCTTCGCCGTTCTGGGTGATCACGATTGGATTGCGCGTTTCATTGACTCTTTTCAGCATTTGCGCTGCATTTGTCTTGATGTAAGAGATTGGCTTGATATCTTCTTTCAAATTCATTCGTATCTCCAGTATTTTTATAGTACTTAATATGGACTGATTGATCAACTGTCTTTTTTTCACCGATTGCAACGAGCGGATTGTTGTCGATGAAATTGACCCTCACAGGAAAGGCTTGTCTGTTCCTGTCGCAGTGCCTCGTTGTATATGGGGACCGTAGATATCGATGATGGAAGCGATGAAGACCTGGTCCAGGGCTTCGACGGTGGTCGGTTTTGATGGCGGTGCCGCCTTGGCCGACAGCCGGGATATCTCCGTATCCAGGAAATCGGATATTGCAGGGATTCGGGGGCCCTGATCGAGCTCCTCTCCGGCTCGCTTACGGCGCAGCAGATCCTGGATTGCCTGGCGAAGGTCATCTCTGTCGAGAACCCGCTCGGTGAGTTTTGAGAACTCGATCGGTACAACCCCGTGCCCCTTTTCGATCCACAGGCACGCCAACACGGGCCGTAGGACGTAAAAGTACTTCTTAATCCAGATCTGCTCCCCGCGGAGGTACTCCCTGTAATTCTTGGTGGCCATGTGGAGGTAGTGATAATGACAGGCTGCCGGCGAATAGTACTGCGGTACGAGTGTACGAATCCGGGAGACAACGGAGGGAACCCGCCGGTACACGATCGGGGATTGCAGCCACTCGAGCAGGGGCGGATTGGACTTGCACAGCAATTGCAGAGCCTTTCGCAGATCCCATCCGGATATGTCCAACCGGTTATCCAGAGGCCGCTCGATCACGCCGCGATCCGGTGAAACACTGAGATACCGCTTGGCCGGATGCAGGTAAAGGAAGCGGACATCACAGTCGCTGTCCCTGGATTCAAATCCCCATGCCCGGCTACCCGATTCGCAGGCATACACAATGCGGACGCCTTCCTCCTGCTCCAGCTTCTCGAGCTCCGTCTCTATCTGCTCGTTGATCCCATCTATGTCCACTCGAATATCTCCTGTATGACGGGACGACCGTAGCGAGCCGGTCCTGTCCACGTCGCCAGATTAGGCAGGATTGTAGACCTCCCGCCCCCATGGGTATGGCCGCAGAGCACGGTCATGCGTTTGTGGGGATGGCTCTGCATTGTTGTGTAAAGCATGTCTCCGACGGTTTTGCAGGAAAAAAACGGGAGCCATTGAGAGTCGGAAGGCCGCCCCGCATACCAGGCCGCCTCCCGGAAAGGAGGAACATGGGTAAGCACCACAACGTGATCGGCGGATTTCAGGGCTTCGGGCAGGACCTTCCTGATATGAGCCGCGGCCTCATCCCCGAGCTCGTGAAGCTTGAGAAGGCGAGCTCGCTTCGAGAGACCGGCGAGCTCGTGAATCAGGTAAAAGTCATTGAGGTCCACGGTTGAGCCGTGGTAGTCTCCGAGGCGAGCATCACACCAGCCATCATGGCCGATTAGACAGGTCGTGGGGCTCAGACAGACTGGCCCGCGGTCCGTTAGCCAGTGCAGCAGGGGCGAGTTCTTTGACAACGTTCTTATAGTATCTTTCACGGCGGGGATCGAACCATGGTAGAAATCGTGATTACCGAGGACGAAGTAAATGGGGAACTCGAGGAATTTCGCCATCTTGGAGAGATGCTCCGAGACAGTCGGCGCCTGGGAGATGTCGCCGGATATCAGTACGGCATCAGCGTTCCACCGGCTCAACTCCCGCAGGAATGCGCTGACTGCCCGCTCATCGAGGAACTCCAGATGGATGTCCGTCAACCAGATCGCTTTCATCGAGCGGGCGTCAATCCAGATAGGATATCCTCTTGTTCTTCTCTTCCATAATCCCGTCTCTGAACAGATTTTCGATCAGCTTGTTCGTTTCGGCTGTACTGATTTTTTTCTGGAAGGTGGTCTCGATGAATGAGGTCAGCGTCTTCCTGCTTTTGGGCCGCCTTGTTTTTTGCTGCTTCATCAGGATTTCCTTGACCTTCTTGTATTTTCCCTCCAGCTCCCTGCCCAAGCCGATCTTCTCGAAAACATCGGCGAAGGACACAACCCGCCTAACCTTCTGGCCGAGTCCGTTCGCATGGACAATCAGCGGATCGAAACCAGCATCTTTCGATATGATGTAGTGTTCCATATCCGGTTGTGCTTTGTGCATCGCCAGATAGTAGGCAATATGAAAATCGAGAGCATTTTTCCCGGATCCATTGATTTGAATCCACTCCACATTTTTTCCCAGTGGCTGTATGGCCTTGACGATGTTCGTAGACAGCCTTTTTTGGCTCTGTCCTATGAAAATGAGGATCCTTGTATCACTCGTTTCTCGAATTTCGATGTTGGGTACGTTCTCAAAATCAACATAGATGGTTTTTCGCATTGTTCTTGTTCTCCACTACTGATAGGCTACCGGCGCTTCCGGCCAAAAGCAGAGCTTGCCCGTGCTCGTGCCATGATTCTATCAGTTTTTCCTCCGAGCAAACACCGTGAAATCTTCGGTGCGCTGTTCCTTCCACACGGTTTTGCACGAATGACGGGGGATTGACGGCAGGGAAGTTGGCCTCCCGAGGACCGTGGTTTCAAGTGGCGGCATGAGATCACTGCGAACGTAGGTGAAAATCGGCGCTTGTTTCCTGTTCCTGCTTCATCTCCGGCATCTGTTATCTTCAGACGATGTTGACTCCGGCTTGACTCATCCACGGGGGAACTACTATCGTAATAAACACGGCGAGGTGCACGATGATCGACTCCTACTCATTCGGAAACGTGACGGTGAACGGAAAGAGCTACAACTCGGATGTTATTATCTACCCGGATCGGGTGAATGCATCCTGGTGGCGCAAGCAAGGGCACAATCTGTGCCTGGATGATCTGGAAGAGGTGCTGCGATACAGGCCCGAGGTACTGGTTGTCGGCCAGGGAAAACCCGGACTGATGAAAGTGACCGCCTCCCTTGTCGACCGATTGCGCGAGGAGGGAATCGAGGTGGTCGCCGGATCCACCGAAAAAGCGGTCCGTACCTACAACGAGCTGTGCTCGAAGAAAAAAGTCGTCGCTGCCCTGCATCTGACCTGCTGAATAGGCCACCCCGGGGAGGCCGGAGCGAACAGGCCACCCCATGCAGTGCGGCGATCCTTTCAACGGAAACTTAAGCCGTTCAGGCTCTTCCGTAGAGTCCGTAGATCTCCGCCTGATCCAAGACATGTCCTTCAATTTCTTTCAACAGCACATTTTTCGTTAATCCTGATCTGACGGAAAGCTGTGTGTCCAGGGCATAGAGCCTGAAGAAGTATCTGTGGGGTTTTCCTCTGGGCGGGCAGGGTCCCCCGTAGCCGATCCGGCCGAAATCGTTGCTCCCCTGAAGCGTGCCGTTTTCCAGCTTCTCGCTAGCGGGGATCGCTTCTGCGAGTCGATCGGAATCGGCGGGGATGCTGTAGATGACCCAGTGCACCCAAGTACCCATAGGGGCGTCCGGATCATCGCAGACCAGAGCAAAACTTTTCGTTCCCGGCGGTGCGTTTTCCCAACGCAGCGGCGGGGAAATATCCCGTCCATCGCAGGTATATACTCGAGAGATCGTGCTTCCCGCCTCAATCGTCGAACTTTTCAAGCTGAGGGCCATATCCTCTTCACCTCCTTCGGCATCTGATAAAAAAGAAAGAACCGTACGTCCCATTCACCTCACAGTCCATACTACCATGATAATACACCCAAGATGGAATGCAATAGGAGAGAGAGGAGTGTTACCCTACCGGTAACGATTATAACTGCGGACCTCCTCCAGAGTTTTCCTGCGTTTCCCGCGGACCTGGTCGTCCCGCGGATAGCCAAGGGCAATCATCAGATACACCCGTTTGCTTCGCGGAATATCGAGAAGCTTTTTGACAACTTTCTCGTGAAACCATCCGAGGATACAGGTGCCCAGGCCGAGTTCTGTGGCCTGCAAACAGAAGTGCTCAGTCGCAATCCCGATATCGATCAAGCCGAAATCAAATCGGCGCAGGAATTGCCCCGTCTTTGCCTTTACACTTATCCTGTCCGCCATAACCGCCACCAGGACCGGCACCTGATCGGTAAAGGTATTAAACGAACGAAAAGGGGCCACGGTTTCTTTGGCTACGACAGATCTTAAATCAGGATCATCGACAACGATGAACTTCCAGGGCTGAGAGTTCGAGGTAGATGGGGCGAGCCGGGCCGCCTCCAGACACGCTTCGATCTTTTCCCGCTCCACCGGCTTGTCGGCATACTGGCGCACACTTTGACGCCGATTGACCAGATCGAAAAAACTCATCCCAGATCCTTTCCTCTTCACGTTGTTCCTACTGCAGATCTATGAATTGACCGTAGGACCAGCCTGAGAGACCGTCCTCCCTTTGAACCCGATACCAGAAATCGTTCATGCTCCCGATCGACACACGCTGCCCGCTTCTCTCGAGGACCTCGACCCGGTCTCCCCTGTCGAGATGACCGACGATCTGCGCTTCGAGAGTGGGATAGGCCCGTACCCTCACCCTGCTGTCGTTCAGAACACCTCGAGTCGGGGTGAAAAGATACCCCTCCCGCTGCAACCATCGCCGAAAGTTCTCCGTGTTCACTACAGCCGTTTCAGGATTCAGTCGACCCCGAAGACATACAACTGCTCGCTTCAAATCCGTGGTAAACCAAAAGAACAGGGGATCTCCTGAACTGATGCGAAAGCTCACATCTCCTACCTGGTCACCTTTTACGTCATACACCCGCCAGCGCTCCTGTCCCGAGTACTGCGGCGGAACGAGCAACACGCTGTTGGTCAGGAAACGGACCTGCCCGGCCGGATCGTTGCTTCTCAGACGACCGCGAATCGACCGATCCTCGGTATTCCAGATAAAAACCTCCCCGGTGTCCGGATTCTGAATGAGGAGGTGCAGCGTGTCCGGTGTCAGGGAGGTAGGAACTCCCTCGATCTCCAGCCAGGTTTGTGTCCGTTTTTTCGGATCGAATCGAAAGGGTGTGTAGATCCCCCGGCTGTCCAGACGGGCTGAGTACATACTGCCGTCTCTTCCCGGCAGCAGCGCCCAGTCAAGGGGGACCGTCCAATCCGGACCTTTGGTCTTTTCAAGAGTCGACGGCTCAACAAAAAGCAGTTTCAAAATGTGGTCCCGATCAACCGTGGAAACGAGGATCCGCCCGTCAACCCGTCCTAAAAATCTGTGAATTTCAAAGTACTCGGTCACTCCACCGCGCTCGAGATCTATTCGCACAAGCCTGTTTCTTGTCTCTGATATTCCTCCGGTGAGCACACTGCCTTCATCCTCGTAAAAGGTCATGGCCGAAAAGATATTGAGATTTGCCCGACCGAGAAGGGGCAGATCAATCTCTTCGGCTCGAGAAACCATTCCGGTGAACACGAACGCCATTACAATCCAAAAACGATTCATTATCCTTGATTCAAACTCCCTGGACAATCATAGCTGTTTTTTCCTGCTCGTGGAATCCTCGAGAAGCCCACCCCGAAGGCACGGCCTCCGTTAATTCTGGAGCTTTGTGTTTTCCTTGACAGTGACCGGCCGTTCTGGGGTATACTCGCCCATGGCTGCCCTGATACAAGCTCTCGAGAGGGTTTTCACCGTAACCGTCGAAGTTGTGCCCCCGCCCGGACCGGATGCCGATCCCCTTCTCGACTCATTATCTACACTGAAGCCATCCCTTTTTTATGGGTACAGTGTCGCCACAAATCCCGTAGCCAAGCCCCATATGAGCGCGCTTGCGTTGTGCACGCTCATTAAACAGGAAACAGGCGCCCAGACGATCCTGCATTGCACGACCCGGGACCACAACGCCCTGAGTCTGCAGAGCCTGCTGTGGGGTGCCCACGCTCTCGGGATCGATACCATCCTCGCGGCCTCCGGAGATATGCTCTCCTACCGGCAGCGCTACAAGACCACCTCGGTTCGAGATCTCGATGTCTTCGCATTGGTCGAGCTGGCCCGGGCAGCCGGGCTTTGCACCGGAGTGGTCTTCGATCCCCGTCCCGAGACACAGGGGCTGGATAAGGAAACAGAACGGCTGAAACGGAAGACCGACAAGGGAGCCCAATTCGCCGTAACCCAGCCTGTGTACACCTCTGCCGCCGCGCAGCAAATCGCCGAGGCCACCCGCGCAGCGGGAATCCCGGTCATGCTGGGGATCCTGCCGCTGCGCACGCCTCGACATGCGGAGTTTCTCCACGAACGGGTGGGCGGCATTTCCGTTCCGGAAAACGTCCGCCGGCGTATGCACGAGGCAACGGATCCGGTAGCGGAGGGGATTGAATTGAGCAGAGAGTTGCTCCTCGATGCTCGCCAGAGTTTTGCCGGAGCCTGTTTGATGCCCCCATTCGGTCATTATGAAATCGTCGGGAAAATACTGGGGGAATAGAAGCTATCTCCGGGATACCCGTCCTCTGATATACTTTTCGGCCCGGTCCGACAGGGCAAAGCCGTCCAGCTCCCGCTCGAGCTGATTCTCGGTACCAAATCCCGCGATATACCCGTTCAGACGAGCCGCAACCGTCGAGCTGATAAAATCTTCTTCCAGCGGATACCGCCCCCTGAGCTCACCCATCAATTCCTCCACCTGCCGCAGATAGTATTTCTGATGGTAGTCTTCAGCGAGGAAGAATTCCGAAAATGGTACGATCTCCGTGTAGACTGATTTTTCGACCTGTTGCCGCCGCCTTGAATCCAGGGCAAGGCGCTGCTGCTGTTCGTTATGAAAGAAGATGATCGATCTGTACTGCCGGGAGAAGGATCTTGTACTCGGATCGTGGCTGCTCCAAAACACATCGAGAAGTTCAGAGTAGGTAAGAAGATCGGGGTTATAATCGATTTGAATCGTCTCCGAATGATCCCCAATACTGTAGTAGGTTGGATTTTCAGTGGTACCGCCGGCGTAGCCGACACGAGTTCGGACAACTCCCGGCATCTGCCCAAACTGGGCATCCGGTCCCCAGAATCACCCCAACGCGAAGGTGGCGGTTTCGATCTCAGTATTCGCTAATCCTTCCTGGCTCGGGGTGTAGGAACGAGAACCGAGTTCCGCCGATCCCTCGTCGATCGTTCTGCCGACGTTCTGCTGCAGGCAGGAGGCGAGCATCAACATCACAACGAAAACAAACAGCACTTTTACGGATTTACCCACAATCTTTTTCGCACCCCGCGGCACGCCGGTGCGACGGCCGCTGTGAAACTCAAGGGAGACTGCAAAGTAGAATGGCTATTAAGCTTTTATCTTCTTCTCCAGCTCTTGGATTTCCTCCTCGAGCTCTTCGATCTCTGTTTCTCTGCGAACATCGATTTCCGAAGAAACCACGGAGGAACAAGTGGCTTTGGAACGCGCCCTTATCAGCTCCTGAAGCTTTCTCTTTTTTTCCGTCAGTTCATCCTTTGTGTTCGGCACCGAATCCTCCCCTCAGGAAATAGAATTATTTCACAACTTCTGGCCGCCGTCTACCACCTCCACAAAGGCCCTCACCTCGGAACCCTGACCCGCCAGATCCACAATGACGTGCCACTCTCCTTTATGAGGTGGGCTGAAAGTACAGGCAACCTTGTCTGAATGCTCGCTGTTGCTCTGGTAGGATTTCCCTATCCGATACTTGTAGTAATTCAACGTGTCGAGCAGCCGTACATTCGCGCGGTTGGAAAGAGACACCTTGATAATCTTCGATGGTCCGGCGTGAACCTTGTAGTGCAGATAGTTCACCTTAGTCTCCGCCTCCTGCTACGCTCTGCAATGATTTTTCGATTTTAGCCCAAGAATCCCGCAGTGTCACGGTCCGATTGAAGACCAACCTGTTATCTGTGGAATCCGGATCCACGCAGAAGTATCCCTGCCGTAAGAATTGAAAACGGTCTCCCGGCGCGGCACCCCGAAGGGAGGACTCGAGCTTCACACCCGCGAGAATCTCGAGGGAGTCCGGGTTCAGATTGTCTTTGAACTCTCCTCCCTGTTCCTCTTCTCCCGGGTTCTCTTTGGTGAATAACAAGTCGTAGAGTCGTACCTCCGCATCCAAAGCATGCTCGGCGGAGACCCAGTGAAGAGTACCCCGCACTTTACGTCCGTCCTCGGACCACCCGCCCCTCGTCTCCGGGTCGTAGGTGCAGTGGACTTCGAGGATCTCCCCGGTGCTCTCATCCTTCACAACCCGTGTACAGGTGATATAGTAGGCATGCTTCAGGCGAACCTCCCGCCCAGGGGACAGGCGGAAATATTTCTTCGGCGGATCCTCCCGAAAATCTTCCTGTTCGATGTACAGCACTCTTGAAAACCTCAACAGCCGCGTCCCGGCAGCAGGATCCTCCGGGTTGATTTCCGCCTCCACCTCTTCGACCTTACCTTCGAGGTAGTTATCTATGATCACCTTCAGCGGCCTCAGAACCGCCATGACCCTGGGAGCACGCTTGTTCAAGTCTTCCCGGATGAAATACTCAAGGAGTGAGATGTCAACAGTGCTGTTGGTCTTTGAAACACCTATTCGGTCGCACATGGCTCGAATCGCTTCCGGCGTATACCCCCGGCGCCGCAATCCTGAAAGGGTAGGCATTCGCGGGTCGTCCCAACCGGCGACGAATCCCTCCCGCACCAACTCGAGGAGCTTGCGCTTGCTCATTATCGTGTAACTCAGGTTGAACCGGGCAAACTCAATTTGCTGGGGTGGTTCTTTAAAATCCAGTTGTGCAATGAACCAGTCGTACAGCGGTCTGTTGTTCTCAAACTCGAGGGTACAGACGGAATGACTGATTTCCTCGATCGCATCCGACAGGGGATGGGCATAGTCGTACATCGGGTAGATACACCAGGTTGAACCGGTCCTGTGGTGAGGGGTGTACCGTATACGGTAGATCGTTGGATCACGCATATTGATGTTGGGGGAGCTCATATCGATCTTCGCTCTCAGCACGTGCTCCCCCTCCTTGTACTTCCCGGCACGCATGCCCTTGAAGAGCTCCAAATTCTCCTCGATGGACCGATCACGGTGGGGACTGTTCTTTCCCGGCTCGGTTAGAGTTCCCCGGTATTCCCGAATCTCATCGGCTGTGAGGCTGTCTACGTATGCTTTTCCGTCCTTTATCAACCGAACCGCAAACTCGTAGAGCTTCTGGAAATAGTCCGAGGCGTAGTATTCCCGGCCGTCCCAGTCAAATCCGAGCCAGTGTACATCTTCCTTGATCGAATCGACGTATTCCACCTCTTCCTTGGTGGGATTGGTATCATCGAAGCGCAGGTTACATAAACCTGAAAACTCTGCGGCGATGCCGAAGTTCAGGCAGATCGACTTTGCGTGCCCGATATGAAGATACCCGTTCGGTTCCGGGGGGAAGCGGGTGTGGACCCGTCCACCCCTTTTGTTATTTTTGATATCTTCAACAACGATCGCACGAATAAAATCTGAAGCAGGTGCACTATCCGACACAGGGGCGTCCTTCTTCGTATTGTTTGAGCTACTATCAGAGTTCACCGGTCACTTCTCTTTATTTGTACACTCCGGCCAAGAGCGGAGATTCTAGCATAAATTCTCCGTTTATTCCAGAGATCCACCTCGAGTCCTCGGGACCATGGGTCCCCGGTTTGATGTCCGGGACCGGGGAACAGGGGAATACCCAAGTCGAGGCAGAATCGTTACAATTGTCACCGATCGGGGATAGCTGATGATACGGAGAATGGAAGAGCGCGATCTGTTGCGGGTGAGTGCTCTGATACAAAATACCTTGCTCGTTTCCAACAGCATTGATTATGATCTGCAAGTCGTCCGCAATCTGATCGCCGCTTTTTCTCCCTCCCAGCTTCGGGCCATCGCAAAGAAACGCAGGATCTTTATTTGCGAGGTGAACGGGACTGTCCTGGGAACGATCGGTTTGGAGGATAATAGGGCGTATAATTTTTTTGTTGCTCCGGACAGGCAGGGGAGCGGGGTCGGACGGGAATTGTTGGATTTCGTTGAGAATAGGCTGAGGGAACAGGGATGGGAGAAGCTTTCTGTAGCCTCGAGTCTTACCGCTGAAACTTTCTATAGAAAAATGGGGTATGTTCGCAAGGGAGAACAGGATAATGAAACATACGGGCGCACCGTGACAATGGAAAAACGTTTATAGGTAATCAGCAGCAACGCTTTCGATGTACTCCGGCTTTCAGAACTCCATACCGAACAACACGTATTCCAAATTGAACCCGACATGTTTGTAAAAACGACGGGCATGCCGGTTGCCTCTTTCGGTTCCGACTTCGATCTCGTCCATACCGCACTCCCTGGCCGCCGCAATCCCAGCCTTGATTAGCTGAGTTCCAATACCCCGGCGCCGCTCGCTGTTTGAAACCACCAGCTCGTTTATAAGGGCTGTGCCCCCTTCGTGCAGGAGTGTTTTGTAGAACACCAGAGATATGAGCCCAACGATCCGTGAATGCTCTACAGCTACGTAGTTCCTGTACAGATCGGGAAATCGAACCATCAACTCATACGTTCTATGCACACTACGATCCCGAACGCGACTGTCCGTACTTGTTACTTCGTCGAGTTGGCCCAATAACGATACGACCGCATCGAGATCCCCGGATCTTAGTTCTCGTACTTCGATCATTTCTCCTGAATGCATACAGTGCAAAAGTTCTCCCGGTCTCCGGCCGCAGAGGGAGGCGGGGGAATCCATGTTCAGGAATCGCACGAAAGCATTATTCGCGAATACAACTTGTCGGTCTTTGTTCAGTACAAGAACGAATTCAGGTACCGCAGATAGGACCGTCGAGAGGGTTTGGAGACGGGACAGAGCTGTGTATTGCTCACGGATTTTCCCCGCCTGGGTTCTCTCAGCCGCAGCATAAACCGCCTCTTCACTCATCCGTTTCTTTCCGATTTATCCGTATTATAGAGGGTTTCGAAAAACCTGAAAAGCATGTCTTGAGCTTGTCCGGAGCTTTGAATGCCTGGCCGAATATCCTGTTCCGCCCTTATCACGACCTCCGCGATTCTTCGACTGCGGATCTGCGGCCTCTTCGCAGCAAGGATCCACTCAATATACATCGTCTGACAGCTGTTCGCCGTAGCCTGGAAGTTACGCCGGATCTGTTTGCCCTTGACCAAATGCTGTTCTCCCTCCTCGGCAGAAAACCGGATCCACGCAATTGACTTACTCAGATTCAATTATATATACTAAAGAGGATTGAGAAAGGGGGTAGTATTGTCGAGACGCTCTGGATACAGTGCACAGAAAAGACGCCGTGAATTGGCCAAGCAAAAGAAGAAGGCGGCCAAAAAAGAACGAAAGCTTCACAAATCCGAAGAGGATACGGACTCTCTCGTAGCGGAGTACCTTGGTCTTGAGGTGGAATCCGAAGAAGAGATGGATGAAGAATCCGAGGACACAGAAGAGAACGAAGAGACTTCCGGCTGACTTCGTTCCGGGTGTTGTCAGCCCACTTTCCTCACCCAACCCAATTTCAGCTTATCGATGTCCCGCCCTATAGACTAGATGGAGGTTTTGTAGCCTCCTCGAGCTTCTGTAAATACCGTTTTGCCTCCTCTGCGCTCGAGCCGCACATCTGAACTGTTGGTTTCAGATTTGCGCACACCGAAGGCCTGTCGAATTTCCCGTACAACAGGCAGAGATTGTCCGTACTCAGCTGAATACAGCGAACACCGGCCGGTTTGCCATCAGGCATTCCCGGTATCGGAGATGAAATGGACAGAGCCACGCAGCAAGCCCCACAACCTATCCTACAATTCATAATCGACGCTTGAGGTGTTCACGTACTTCATCGCGTTGTCCAACAGCTCTTTGGTTGGCACTTCTATCTACCACCGTGTTTCTTTAGAAATGCTTTCGCAACCTTCCTCGTTTTAGGACTGCTACAGTCGAGTTGATCTTCAACAAATCCGAAAACCTCTGCTTTGTTTTCCACCTGACCGTATATCTGGTCGAAAGCTTGGATGATATCAGCCTTGATCAGATCTTTTCGATCCTGTTTATGTTGAGTTCCCTCTATAGCGAGCAGCTCTCTTACCATCTGCTGCACAGCCTCGGGAAGATGGGAAGCGATTGTCCCGCAATTGCGAGCGATATAACAGGGGGGAATTACGCTTTTATCGTCGAGGTGTCTGAAATATCTTTCGAGAATTCCTTTGAATTTCAAACCACCGTCCACAGGTATAAGATGCGGTAGTATGTTGATAGCGGAGCAGCGGTGATAGGTATTTTCGCTCTCCAGGAATCCCGCCAAATTGTCCCAATAGGGGTATACAAGCTTCGGTGCATTCCGAGCGACGTTCACCAAAACCGTATTGCAGTTGTACCTGTAATTATCGACAGAGAAAGTCAGCCCGTCGATAAGCTGCTTAAGAGCTTCAGCGTTCTCGGTAGCCAGTTTGGACAGCTTTCCGACATCAGGATCCTCTTCGTTTAACAGACGGGTTAGCATATCCAACGTATCATTCATCTATACGGATTCTCCATAACCAACGCATAGCTTTTGGTCTGAGCCGGAGGATTATTAAATGACAACGGCGAAGATATGTTCTTTCCCCTGCAGGTGTAGAGATCCGGAATGTTTCCCTCATTTCATCAAGGGACGATTCCTCTCCACGGAACTGCCGATACAATCCGGCCAGGGCCGGCAGGTCCTGTTCGGTCAATTCACCGATTTTCATCGCTTTGTCGCTATACCACGAAGGATGTCCCCCACAAGAGTGCAGACATGCAGGCCCAGCTTGATGTGCTCCTCGGCTTCAATATGAACACCGTCGTCTCTACTGGCGGATATCACCTTGGAAGGATCCAGAAAGTTGCAGCCTCTTTCCCTTGCTACGCATTCAAACTCTCCAGGCAGTTTGAAGGATTTCTCGATCTGCTCATGGTAGTAGGCATGATACTCGATACCCACGTTTACAGGCAAAGGTGACAACACGAGCACTTTCATCGATGGACTGAATTTCTGAACCGTGTCAATGGTTTCAGCCAGCTCAAGGCTCATCGATGGTACCGAGATTTCAGGATCCGTGAAAAGGTCGTTGATTCCCAGATAAAGAATCAGAAGGTTCACGTCTTTGTAGGCTTTGACAACGGTGATGAGGTGCTCTGACCCGTTGAGTGGATCTGCATCCATTCTAAACGAACAGAGCGTTCGCCCGTTCAACCCGTCTTCGATAACCGTATGGCCTTCTCCCAGACACCCACGAAGAACTGCCGGCCAGCGTATATTCGTCGGGAAACGGGATCCATCGCGAGGACTAAATCCCCAAGTATTCGAGTCGCCGTAGCAAAGGATTTTATACTCTCTGTGCAACTATCGCACCTCATTCATCATTAATTCTGTTTTCATGCCCATGCGTCATCTACTGATGCCCCCGTCAACAAGAAATTGTAATCTTCCCGCAAACACCTATAATAAACGAACCAATGCATTAAAAGGAGGACCTTTTCGATGAATAAAATCTTCTCCTGGATCTCCGTGTTCGTTCTCCTGACCGTACTGTGCCAGGCTCAGGAAATCAAGCTCCCCGTGTTTTTCCTACGATATGATGGAGGAGTGGGCAGCGAAGAAATCGAAACGGAAGAAGGAGAGGAGGAAGAGGTGGAGCCCTCCTCTCAGCGCCATAGAGTCACGCTAAGGATTAAAGAGCAGTGGAGTAAGAGCCTCACCACGAATCTCTACACGGCTGTGTCCCGGAAAGAATATTTTCAACAAAGTGGCAGCTATACCTACTTCTACGTAAATCCCGACTTCGTCTGGGACATCACCGACCGGGTCCGATGGAGCTCAGGATTTCGATCCAAGTGGACCTGGTACGACGAGTTGGATACCTATGGTGAATCCAAAGACCTAACCAGCCTCTCGGCAAAAACTGAGCTCAACTTGAAGGTACTGGACCAATTGAAGCTCACTCCCTCCTTCCGGGGTGTGTTCGACCTATATCGGAACGAGGAGAAGATCCAGCAGACCTACACCGCGGGGCTGAGCATTGAATCGAGGATCAACCCGGAAGTACGTCTGAGCGGTCGCTACCGAGGGATCCTGCGCAGTCCTCTGGGAGCTGATAGTACCATCAGCGATCGATTCAACAATGAATTTGGCATAAACCTCTCCTGGGATCCCAACAGGTAATAATACTTGTTCTTTACACGGCTACATACACAGCCGGAGGGGTGTGCTGCCGATACTCACCCTGGGTCTTTTTATCCAATCTTTCGAAAACCTGTTGGGAAATAACAAACCCGCCACGGCGAGGGATCTTGCCGAGGAGTAGCGAACGTTGGCCAAACACGCGGTCGAATCCTATTCGCAGGGCATCTGCAACCTCACTCAAATCATCAGCAGACCGATTGGCAAGTTCTTTGCCCTTGATATTACCCCACAAAGACTCAACAGGGTTCAAATCGGGAGCGTATCCGGGAAGTCTCTCGACTCGAAGCCACTCTTGTTGGCTTTGCAGGTATTCCGTCATCTTGCGGCTTTTATGGGCGGGTAGACCATCCCATATCAGGATAACGTATTGCCGCCGGAA
>CAZSBH010000043.1:19521-35399 GCA_964604845.1 uncultured Spirochaetaceae bacterium | reverse complement strand
CCAACTTCACCGCCGACCTGACCATCATGGAGGAGGGCAGCGAGCTGCTCAGCCGACTGAAGCAGGCCTTGGTGGAGGGAAAATCCGTGGCCCTGCCTCAGTTCACCAGCTGCTCCCCGGGCTGGATCAAATACGCCGAGCACTTCTACCCTGAATTTCTACCGAACATCTCCACCTGTAAGAGCCCTCAGCAGATGTTCGGAGCGCTGGCCAAGACCTACTACGCTGAAAGCTTGGGCAAGCGGCCCGAGGAGATCGTGGTCGTGTCGGTGATGCCCTGCACGGCCAAGAAGTACGAAGCCGGGCGGCCGGAGATGAATGACAGCGGGGTGAAAGACGTTGACATCGTGCTAACCACCCGAGAGCTGGGACGAATGATCAAACAGGCGGGGATCGACTTTGCCGGCCTTCCCGATGAAAAGATGGACCGACTCCTGGGCATGTCCTCGGGAGCTGCGGATATTTTTGCCAACACGGGTGGCGTCATGGAGGCAGCCCTGCGAACCGCTTACGAGCTGGTGACGGGACGGCCGCTGCCCTTCCCCAATCTGCACGTTACTCCGATCATGGGACTGGAGGGGGTAAAGGAAGCGGCCCTCAAAATCGAAGGCGCCCTGCCGGAGTGGTCTTTTCTGGAAGGAGTGACCTTGAAAGTAGCCGTGGCCCACGGGCTGGGCAACGCCCGGAAGGTGATCGAGCACATCAAGAGCGGTTCGACGGAGTATCACTTCGTGGAGATCATGACCTGTCCCGGCGGGTGTATCGGCGGTGGAGGACAGCCGCGGATGACCAGCGACGAGGTGCGAAGGGCCCGCATCGCCGCCATCTACAAAGAGGACGAGGGCAAGGAGGTTCGCGCCTCCCTGCACAACCCGGAGATCAAGTTGATCTACGAGAAATATCTGAAGAAACCCCTCGGGGAGAAGTCCCACCACCTGCTGCACACCTCCTACACCCCGAGAGCGCGAATATGAAGTAGGGGATAGTGATGGGCATCGTCGAAACGATTCCGGAAAAGTGCAAACGATGCTACTCCTGCGTTCGAGAATGCCCGGCCAAGGCGATCAAGGTCATCGGAGGGCAGGCCACCGTCATCGAGGAGCAGTGCATCGGCTGCGGGAACTGCGTTAAGGTCTGCGCCCAGAAGGCCAAACGGATCGAAGACAGCACCATGCTGGTTCGGAACCTTCTGGAAAGTAAGGCGAGGACCTTTGCCTGCCTGGCCCCTTCCTTTCCCGTGGCCTTTCATCCCACCCATCCCGGACGGATCATTTCCAGCCTGCGCAAGCTGGGATTCGGGGACATCTGGGAAGTTTCCTTCGGAGCCGAGCTGATCAGCCGGGAATATTCGAAGCTGTTCAAGGATGCCCTGCAAAACGGGAAATATGTGATCTCTACACCCTGCCCGGCCATCGTATCCTACATAGAAAAATACATGCCCGCGCTGCATGACGCCCTGGCGCCAATCGTCAGTCCTATGATCGCCGTGGGCAGAGCCATCCGCCAGCGTTACGGGTCCGGAGTGCGGATCGTTTTCATCGGGCCCTGCATCGCCAAGAAGAACGAGATCAGGGACCCCTTCGTACAGGGAACGGTTGACGCTGTTCTTACCTTCGAGGAAATGCTCGCCATGATTGCTGAAGCCGGCATCAATCCTGAAGAGGAAAAGATCAGCGATTTCGACGGACCTTCCTGCTACCTGGGCAGGACCTTCCCCATCTCCGGAGGGCTGCTGCGCACCACAGGGCTGCAGGCGGACATTCTGGAAAACGACGTTCTGATCACCGAAGGAAAGGACAGGGTACTGGGGGTGCTCAAGGAGCTGGAGGAGGGCAAGAGCAGGGCCAAGCTGTTCGATCTGCTGTTCTGCGAGGGCTGCATAAACGGCCCGAAGATGCCGGTGGAAATGAGTGTTTTCACCCGCAAAGAACTGCTTACGGACTACATTGTCGAGCAGAATCGTTTCACCATCCGGCGGGAGCTGACAGAAGCTCTGGCCGAGTTCGACGGTCTGGATCTTTCCCGAAAGTTCACCCGCCAAACGGTACTGCTTCCCCAACCCTCTGAAGAGGATATCACCAAGACCCTCAAGGCCATGCGCAAGTTCGGACCTGAAGACCAGCTGAACTGCGGCTCATGCGGCTATCCTTCTTGTCGCGATAAGGCCGTCGCCGTTTGCCAAGGCTTGGCTGAGATCGAGATGTGTCTGCCCTTCCTGGTGGAGGAGCTGGAGACGACCCTGAAGGAGCTGCGGGAGTCCCACCAGGAGCTGGCTTCGGCACAGAATCGGCTGATTCAAACAGAGCGACTGGCCTCCATGGGCCAGATCTCCGCTGGCGTTGCCCATGAAATCAACAATCCCCTGAGCACAATCCTTCTGTACTCCCACATGCTCCTGAAACACCGCAAGAAGGAGGATGCCGGGTCGGAGGAGGTGCAGATGATCTTGAGCGAGGCGACACGCTGCCGCAACATCATGCGCGGACTTCTGGACTTTGCTCGCCAGTCCCGAGTGGCAAAGGAGCAAACGAACCTGGCTGCGCTGATAGGAGAGATCATCGCCAATATGCGGCTGAAAGCAAAGGATTCTCAAGTAACTCTTGAAAGTGAAATCCAGCCTGACCTGCCCGAGGCGACATTGGACGGAGACCAGATCCGGCAGTTGCTGGTAAACCTCATCCAAAACGGGATCGATGCCATCGAAAAAGCAGGGAAGGTCGTGATCTCGGTTCGCAAACCCGTAGATCAGGAGTGTTTAGAAATCCTGGTCCGTGACACGGGCCGAGGGATTCCGAAGGAGGTCCTCTCGGAGATCTTCACCCCCTTCTTCACCACGAAGCAGCTCGGCAAGGGAACGGGAATGGGACTGTCTATCGTGTATGGGGTGGTAAAAATGCACTCAGGAGAGATCTCGGTTGACAGCGATGTCGGAAAAGGGACTGCCTTCACCATCCGGCTGCCGCTGAATGACGCCAAAACAAAACAGATGGTTGGAATAGGAGAGCCACCATGGGTACACGAAAAGTAAGAAAAACAGTGCTACTGGTGGACGATGATGCGGATTTTGTGGAGATGCACGGTAAACTGCTCGCCGATCACGGCTACAAGGTACATACCGCATACAGCGGCAGGGAATGTATGGAGCAGGTCCACAGCAGGAAACCCGATCTGATCATCCTGGACATGATGATGGAAAGTGAAGTGATCGGATTCGATCTTTCCCGGGAACTGCGAAACTGCGAGCACACAAAAACCATCCCGCTGGTCATGATCACATCGGTGAACGATACGATTCCCTTCCGCATTGAGCCTGACAACACCTGGTTGCCCGTTGATGCCCTGATCGAGAAACCTGTAGAACCGCTGCTGTTGCTGGATGTGGTCAATAAGATCTTGCGAGGATAGCGGCATGACAAAAATAAGAGCATCAATCGTGCTGGTGGACGACGATCATGATTTTCTGGAGATGAACAGCGGCATACTGGAAGCGAGAGGGTACCGGGTTAGCTGCTTCACAGATGTCGACCAAGCCTGGCAGAGCATGGAGGCCGAGACACCGGACCTGGTCATAACGGACCTGATGATGAAAAGTCTCGACTCCGGGTTCTCTCTGGCCAAGAAAATCAAATTCGATCCCCGGTTCACCGACATACCTGTGGTCATTGTGACGGCGGCGGCCAGCAAGCGGGGCTTCGATTTTAACCCCCGCAGCCAGGAGGAGCTGGAGGTGATGAGGGCCGATGCCTTCTTCGACAAGCCCGTCTCTCCCGAGCTGCTTATTGCCAAAGTGGAGGAGCTCCTCGCGTGAACGAACAAGGGATTCGCGCCCTGGTGGTGGATGATGAGTTCGGCATCCGTGAAGGCTGCCGTAGAATCCTTACCGAAGAGGGATTCCAGGTAACCACCGCCAGCGACGGCCTCGAAGCTCTCGAGATCTTCGAGAAGGAACCCCACTATTCCTTTGCTCTGGTGGACCTGCTGATGCCCCGTCTCGGGGGGTTGGAGTTGATCAAGAGGCTCAGGGCGATGGAACCTGATCTTCTCCTGATCATCATCACCGCCCACGCCACCATCGACACGGCGGTGGAGGGAACCAAGCAGGGCGCCTACAGCTATATCCCCAAGCCCTTCACCCCGGAGGAGCTCCTGCTCACCATCCGCAACGGCCTGGAGCGACAAGCCCTGGCTCTCGAGGCCAAACGTCTGCGGGAGGAAAGGGAGAAGCGCCTGCTCGAAGTCGCCTCGGAACGATCGAAGAGCGGCACGATCCTCAGGTGTATCACCGATGGTCTGGTGGTCATCAACCTGGAGAAGCTGGTCGTGCTGCGGAACAACGCCGCGGCTCGAATTTTTCCTACGGCGGTAAAACAAAATGTGCCTTTCTCCATCACCGAACTGGAGTATCCGAAGATAGAGGAACTGATCGATGAAGTCCTCGGGGGGGACCCCGGTCCCAGGATCGTCTCCCGTGAACTGGCCATGGGAAAGAACACCTATATGGTAAACCTCAGTCCGGTGATTGAACCAAGCGGTGAGACATCAGGAGCGGTGGCGGTATTTCGCGATATCACCGAGCTGAAGAAGTTGGAGACCGCCAAATCGATGTTCGTCTCCATGGTGGCCCACGAGCTGAAAAATCCGCTGGCGGCAACTGAAGGGTGGCTCAACCTGCTGCTCAGCGGGTTGGTGGAGCATGATCCGAAGGAGGAAAGACACATGATAGAGCGCTCTTACCTACGGGTGAAGACACTACGCACCCTCGTATCGGAGCTCCTCAGTATCACCGCGATTGAGACTGGGAACTTCCAGCTGCACCGTTCCACCGTAGAAGTGGCAGGTATAGTACGCGAGGCCGTGGAAGCAGCGAGAGAGAGAGCCGTCGGCAAGGGAATAGCTCTTACTCTGAATGAGCTTCTCCCCGAGAAAGAAAAAACCGCCCTGGCTGACCGAGAGGCGCTGCTTCTGGTCTTCTCTAATCTGATCGACAATGCGATCAAATACACCCCCGAGCGGGGTACGGTGACGATCCAGGTGTCTCAAAACGGCATGTACGTGTCGGTTTCGGTGAAGGATGACGGGGTGGGTATGAAGCCCGAGGAGCTGGACAGAATTTTCGACGAGTTTTACCGCGTCAAGAACGAATACACATCTGACATACCAGGGACGGGTTTGGGCTTGAGCCTGGCCAAGCGGCTGGTCGAGTTGCATCAGGGACAGATATGCGCGGACAGCACTCCCGGCAAGGGCAGCATCTTCAAAGTGGGAATCCCCCGGTCATGAACTGTGTAGCCCCATTATTTCAGATCAAAAAAACCGGTAATTGCTGTCTGTCTGCGAGAATCCTCGGTGCTGTTGTGTTGTTCGTTCTGATTGAGATTGAAGGCTGCTCTGCGCAGCCGGTTACCCCTATCGTACGTCTATTGGTGCCTCCCTCCAACTCGAGTCTGCCCCTGCTTCTTCTCGCTGAGGAGGATCCACTTCCGGGTGTAGATATCCAGGCGGATATCTTCCTCAATCATGCCCAGGCGTTGGCGAGGTTGCTTCGCGGCGAGGTAGATCTGCTTCTCACTGGAAGCAGCCAGGGGTGGGAAAACTACTTGTCCGGAAGTCCCATCCTGATGATCAGCACGGGTGTATGGGGCATCTCCTACCTCATCGGCTCCATCAACTGTCCTTGTATCAAAAGCATAGCCGGTCTTGCGGGAAAGAGGATCGCCCTACCGTTTCCGGGATCACCTCTAGATTTTCAGACCCGTTTCCTCCTGCAAAAGCAGGGTATCGACCCTGATCGGGATCTCACTATCATCTACTCCCCTTTCCCTCAAACGGTGGCGCTGCTTCTCAGAGGTCAAATCGATGCAGCACCGATTCCTGAACCTCTAGCCTCAGAACTGGTCATCAATCGGAGTTTGCAGCGCTTCATCGACTACAAACAGGCCTGGGCTGCTGCGAATCAAGGCGAAGCGCTGTCTCCTCAGGTAAGCCTGTTCACGACCCGAAGCTACGCAGCAGGTAATTCCGAAATGTTGAAGGAGTTCATTATCCACTGGCGTGGGGCTGCCCGGCAGGTTGTGGACGATCCAATAGAGATAGCGGGGAGATTCTCTACATTTCTAGGCTTTTCCGAGAAGGTAATCGCCCATTCGATCCCTGGTACGCTGTTCTACGTTCCTCCGCCGAAGGAAAACCGATATCGCGTTAAGGCCTACTATGAGGCTGTTAAAGGGTTTCTGCCTGGAAAACGGGGTGAGCTTGAAGAGGAGTTCTTCTTTTGCCCGTGATGGATCGAGTTGTATCGAAAAAGCGAAATAGGAATACCTTATACGTTCTTGGCTGTTTGCTTCTTCTTACATTCTGGAGTGCAGCGAGCCTATTGACCGGGTCATATATCATTCCTTCTCCGTGGCATACTACGATAGAAATGGTGTCGCTCCTAGCACAAGGGTTTACCTGGAAACAGATCCTGATTACGGTCTTCAGGGTTGCAGCCGGGTTTTCTCTCGCCCTTGCCTGCGGTTCGGCAGTGGGAATCCTGTCCGGGCTCAACCAGAATGTGGAGACTCTGTTTCGACCTCTGGTTCTCCTCGTACAAGGCATACCTCCGCTGCTGTGGATCATCCCGTTGATCCTCGTGCTGGGCATTGGTCGCCTTGCCCCTGTTTTGGTTATAGCCCTGATCTGTTTCCCGATTGTAGCTCTGAACGTGAACGAGGGGATGAAAGCTGTTCCCAATCAACTCGAACAGATGCTCGATGTGTTCGCTCCCGGGGCATTTCCCAAAATCCGGGAGCTCATTCTGCCCCATCTCAAACCGTTCCTTGCTGCCGCAGCAAAACTGGGCATAGTTCTAGGGATCAAGGCTTCGGTCATCGCCGAGTACTTCGGCGCCAACAACGGAATTGGATTTCAGGTTCAAGCTGCCTTCCAGTCCTTGCAGGTCCGAAAGCTCTTTGCCTGGGGGTTGATTATCATTTTCCTCATCCTGGTTGCCAGCTGGATTCTCGGAGAGATAGAACGGGCATTAGCTCGTCCTTGGAAACGGGGCGAAGGAATGGATACTATTGCCTCTGCTCCCGTGATTGTCGAACGGTTGAAACGAACCTTCGTGCGGAAATCAAGTCAACGAGAAGTCGTTCTTCAGGATATCAGCTTCGCCTATCCCGAAGCAGAGCTTCTTCTCGATCGTATCAGCCTGACCGTGAAGCCCAATGAGATCGTTGTGGTCTCAGGGGATTCCGGAGTGGGAAAGACCACATTGTTGTGTACAGTAGCGGGATTGCTCACTCCGATATCCGGAACAGTTAAAAGACCTGAACGACTCAGCTTTGTTTTTCAGGACGAACGGTTCCTACCGTGGCGATCCAACCGCTGGAACGTTGCCCTGCCTTTGTATTACTCCGGAATTCCATTGGCAGATTCCCTTGCATACACCAGCTACCTCTTCGGCGAGGCGGGTCTTTCCGGATGGGAAAGCCGGACCCCCGACGAATTATCCGGGGGAATGAAGAAACGATTGGGCTTCGCCCGCTGTTTCGCCCGCTTTCCCGATGCGATGCTCTTGGACGAACCTTTCAGCGGTATAGATGCAGAAGGCCGGAGATGCCTTTGGCGGAAGTTCATGGCTCTAATCGATATGTACCATGGGCCTGTTCTTATTGTGACCCATTTCCACGAAGAAATTCCTCCCAACGATCGGTGCACTTTCTTTAACCTGGCCCCTTCAGAAACAGGTGGAAAATCAGCTAAACTATTTACCGATTCTATCTTGTCCTGTTGACGTCAGCGGTCCGTTTTTGCCGGTCGGTTATCAAGAGTTGTCCACTATACCGGCCTCGTCATCTCCCTCGCCTTGACCTTCAAGTTGAATCCACATAAACTGGGCGGCAATAAATCACTTGAGATAACAGGAGGCTTCGTCTCACATGAAGAAAACAAAACTCCTTATATTCGCTTTCCTCTTTCTGCTCCTTCCGGTCTTGAGCGTGATGGCCGAGAGCGAGGCAGGAGGACAGATGGGTATGATGTGGGTGACCTGGATCGGATCGGTTGCCGCCCTGGTCTTCGCCCTGATCCTGGCTCTGTCGATCATGAAGAAAGATCCCGGCAATGAGAAAACCCGCAGCATCAGCAAACACATCCAGGACGGAGCCCTGGCCTACATCAAGCAGCAATACAAGATCGTGGTGATCTTCTTCATCTTTGTATTCGTCCTCTTTCTTGTCCTGTCCTTTGTTCTCGGCTTGATCTCCCGCTTCGTTCCCTTCGCCTTCATCACCGGGGGATTTTTCTCAGCCCTGGCCGGTTATATCGGCATGACCGTGGCTACTCGCTCCAATGCCCGTACTGCCTGGGCAGCCCAGACCTCTTTGAACTCCGGCCTGCGCGTTGCTTTTTCCTCCGGAACGGTCATGGGCATGGTGGTGGTCGGGCTGGGACTGTTGGACCTGTCGATCTGGTGGCTGGTTCTGACTCTGTTCAACCTGCCACCGGCGGAAATCCCGCCGATCATGATCACCTTCGGAATGGGCGCATCCTCCTTCGCCCTGTTCGCCCGCGTGGGCGGGGGCATCTACACGAAGGCCGCCGACGTAGGTGCAGACTTGGTCGGCAAGGTGGAGGCGGGAATTCCCGAAGATGACCCCCGCAACCCGGCGGTTATCGCCGACAACGTCGGAGACAACGTCGGAGATGTAGCAGGGATGGGCGCCGATCTCTACGAATCCTACGTGGGGTCGGTGATTGCGACTATGGCTTTGGGGGCGATCGCCTCCCTCCAGCTTCCGGGACTGACGGCGCTGCAGGCGATCCAAATTCCCGTTACCATTGCCACCATAGGCGTGCTCTGCTCGATCTTCGGTACCTTTCTGGTTCGGGCCAAAGAGGATGCGACTCAGAAGGTGCTGCTGGGTTCGCTCCGTCGGGGAGTCTGGTTCTCGACGATCGCGATTGCGGTCCTGTCCTTTCTGTTCATCTATTTCACCATCGGGGTCGAGTTTCTCGGTGTATGGGGAGCCATGATCGTGGGACTGGTGGCCGGAAACGTCATCGGTTTTTTCACCGAGTACTACACCTCAGACCACTACAAACCGACGCGAACGCTCTCCAATGAAGCCCTAACCGGTCCGGCCACCATCATCATCGGCGGTTTGTCTCTCGGGATGCTTTCCACCCTGATCCCCGTTATCACGGTAGTCATAGCGACCCTGGCGGCCTTCTTCCTCTCGGGAGGTTTCGCCTTTCCGGGATTGGGTTTATACGGTATCGGCCTGGCCGCTGTGGGAATGCTTTCCACACTTGGGATCACCCTTGCCACCGACGCCTACGGACCGGTTGCCGATAATGCCGGAGGAATCGCCGAAATGGCAGGATTAGGGGAAGAGGTCCGCAACCGGACCGACGCCCTGGATTCTCTGGGAAACACAACGGCGGCTACGGGCAAAGGCTTTGCCATCGGCTCGGCCGCTTTGACCGCCCTGGCTCTGCTGGCCGAATACGGCAACAAGGTCAAGGAAGCGATCACTCAACTGTTCGTCGATTCGGCCAGCTCTGAATTGTTCGAGAGCTTCTACTCCGGCCTGGTAAATATCGCACGGGATGCCGGTGGAGCCATTCAAGATATTACCTTGAGCATCAACATCCTCGATCCCCGCATCCTGATCGGGCTGTTCTTGGGGGGCGTGCTGCCTTTCGTGTTCGCCGCTCTTTCCATGAGGGCTGTGGGACGGGCTGCCGGAGATATGGTGAAGGAAGTCCGGCGCCAGTTCAAGGCAAAACCCGGCATCATGAAGGGAACTGATCAGCCCGATTACGCCGCCTGTGTAGCCATCTCCACCAAGGGGGCTCAGCGAGAGATGATACTTCCCTCGTTGCTGGCCATAATCGCTCCGATCCTGATCGGCATCCTCTTCGGACCCTTCACCGTAATCGCGTTGATCGCAGGCAGCCTGGCCACCGGATTCGTTTTGGCCATCATGATGGCCAACTCCGGCGGAGCTTGGGACAACGCCAAGAAGTACATTGAAAGGGGCGCCCACGGCGGCAAGGGTTCGGAAGCCCACAAGGCGGCGGTAGTCGGGGACACGGTCGGCGACCCCTTCAAGGATACCTCCGGACCCTCGCTCAACATTCTGCTGAAGCTGATGTCCATGGTATCGATCGTGTTCGTGACCGTCTGCATCACCCTCAACAATCAGATCGTAGGACTGCTGCAGTAGTTCATATTTATTCTTGCCAGTTTTGCCCGATCAGAGTAAAGTGGATGAACCATGTCACGGGATGTTCTGGTTATCGACGATGAATCTTCGGTTGGAACTCTGCTGCGCTTCAACCTGCGGCAGAGGGGATTCCACGTCGAAACGGCAGCGAACGCCGCGGAGGGGTATGCAAAAGCTCAAGCCAGAAGCTTCGGCCTGATCATCCTGGATGTAGCCCTACCCGGAATCGACGGTATAGAAGCCTGTTCGCTGTTGAAGAATCTCGATGACTACGAGGAAACCCCGGTGATCATGATTTCCTCGCGCTCAGACTCCGTTACAAAGGATCAGGCCAAGCGGGCAGGCGCCGCAGACTACCTGGTAAAGCCCTTCACCTTCGCCGAACTCCTAAACAGGATCGAGGATCAGCTCTCCCGCCCATACTTCGTATAATTGAATAGATCCCCTTCAGGAAATCAGGTAGCCGACACCGCGTACTGAGCGGATACAACCGTCACTTTCTGGAAACAGCCGGAGGAGTTTTTTCCGCAGGGATGAGATGTGCACGTCCGCAACCCGGCTCTTCGCCGAAGCGGCTTTGCCCCAAATCCCGTAGTATAGAGCATCTCTCGATACCGGCTCACCCCTGTTTGTAGCCAGCATGCGCAGGATTCTTTGCTCCTGGCCGCAGAGAAGACAGCTCTCTGTAGGAGTATAAAGCTCGAGTCCCCTAATTTCGAAACTGCCCCAAGGAAAGGAGAAGTTCAGAGTTTTTCGTTTGACGACCTTTCGGAGCCGCCATTCCAGTTCCTCCGGACTCCAGGGTTCCTTGAGAAAATCGTCGCACCCGGCGAGAAAGCAGCCCACCAGAAACTCCGCCGCTCCGAAGGCTATCAGGCTGCAGCCCGCCGCGTGGAGACGGCTTTCCATCTCTTGCTTCTGAAAACCCTGATCAAGAAGTACGGAAGCAGGAATCAGAGCAGCATCCAAGTCGCATTCATACAGAGGGGAAGCGGAAGGAGTTATCTCGATGAGGGGGCTTCTACGGCAGTACAGAATCAACCGCTGGATCAGCAGCTGATCTTCGCTTACCAGATTTATACGGAGAGAAGGTTGTTCAGCTTTCCGGTTTTTCGCTTTTATCGGTCTTATCTTCCAGCCGCGCCATCTTGGCCTTCAGGTCGTCCAGAAGCTTATCCGCCGAAGAATCCGAAGCCTCAAGAGCTTGAAACTGCCTCTCAAGAGGATCTCCGGTTCCCGATGCTTCGATTTCCCGCATGGCGTCCACTTCAGCCTCGATCTGCTCCACTTTCTCCGACATTCTGTCGAAGACTTCAAAAGCCGAGGTGTCTACCATGCTGCTCATCGTCTGCTGCATGCGCTTCTGGGCCTCCGCTCGCTTGGCCCGGGCAATGAGCAGGTTCTTCTTACGCTGAGCCTCTTCGATCTTCTGCTGCAACTGACGCAGCGCTCCTTTGAGCTGTTCAACAGCTTCAACTTGAGCTTGCCACTGTGTCTGGTATTGACGGATCGTGTTATCGTACTCCTGTTTGCGCAGCAGCGCTTCTCTGGCCATGTCGTCTTTTCCCGATCTGACGGCAAGCATGGCCTTGCGTTCCCACTCATCTGCCTGATCCCTGTTCATTCCGATCTGGCGCTCCAGCTTCTTCTCATCGGCAATCGCTGCGGCTACAGTTTTTTTCGATTCGATCAGTTGTTCGTTCATTTCTACGATCAGCTGGTTGAGCATCTTTTCAGGATTCTCCGCCTTGCTGATCATATCGTTGATATTGGATTTAACGGCCCGTTTAAAGCGGCTAAACAGTCCCATTATGCACCCTCCCGTTAACTCTTCTGACGGTAGCGGCCAAGCACTTTATAGTGCTGAATCAGAGCCAGCCCGATCGCTTCGAAGGAAGCCCTCAGTTCCTCCAGATCCATGGTTTCCACCTCCAGGGTATCGATCAGGATCACGTGATCCCCTTCCAGGGCGTACGCGCCATGTACCAAATCCTCTGCATTCAGGCGCAGCAACTCCTCGTACAACTTTTCCCGGTCACTGTCCGGCGTTTCCATCACCTTAACTCGAAGAATCAGCAGAGGCTCGGAAACCATCGCCACAATGTTCTTTAAACCCTTTTCTTCATCGTTGATCAGGAAGGTACTGTCTCCGACCTCTTCGTAAGACATACCAAGATCAAGCAGATAAGAACGTACCTTTTCCTCACCGCCCATCTCTATCTCCTCTTTCCTGGGGGAATTTCTTACTCATGATACACGGTCCAGATAGGGTCTGAAGAATACGTATTTTAGCCGAGCAACACCTGGCCGGCATTATCAATCGCTAAAATAGTTTTGCACTCGGAACATCGGAAGCGTCCAGACTTCGTAGCTTTGAGCTTCTTGCTGCAGATAGGACATTTGAAGATTTTCGGAAATGGACCGGCTTGAGCTCCTTCACCTTTCTGGGCGAAGAAGGCTACCGCTTCCTCGAGATTCTCCTTGATATTGAAAAACTGGGAAAAGCCCAGCAATTGAAAGACTTCGTACACCTTCGGCTGAATCTCCAGCAGCACCAGATCACCGCCTCGCGGTTTGACGGCTTTCAGGAAGGCTGTGAAAGAGCCGATTCCGGTACTGGAAACGTAGTTCAAACCGGCGCAATGAAAGATTAGCCGAGTGAAACCTGACTCGATGGTTTTCGCCACGCGCTTCTGAAAGTAGTTTGAGTTGTAGGTGTCGATATAACCGGTGAGATAGAGCACAAGACAGCCAGCTACCTCGTCGATCTTCTGAAGCCTAATCTTGAGACTGTCGTCTTTTTCGTCGTCAAATCCCGGTACGATATCGTTATTCATCATTGCTAGACTACCACCGTATAATTTAAACTAATATTATACAATTACCTATTCCCTTGTCAAACAGTTACTGCTGATAATAATGGTCGCTCCGGGTACTTTCAACCCCCTATAAACATATCTCAACAGAACAGAGATTGCCTATGTCGTTCATTGTATCGGTCCCTAACCCCGTATTGACAACGATATCTTTAAAAAAAGAAGATATCACCAATGGTACAAAAAGCAGCGAATATTCGCATTATCCTGGTAAAACCGCAGGAAAGCAAGAACATTGGTTCGGTTTGTCGAGCTATGAAAACCATGGGGCTCGATAGCTTGTACATCGTGGGGCAGGAAAATTACGATCGGAGTGAGGCAGCGATCACCGCAGTACATGCGGTTGATGTGTTCGATCGGGCGATACGTTGCAGGCGATTGGAAGAAGCGATCCGGGACGCCGTGTTGGTGGCCGGAATCACACGGCGCCGGGGAAAATGGAGGAAATACTTCGCCCTCTCCCCCGAACAGCTTGCCGAGCGAATCGCGTCGATCGGGGAGGGTCCCTGCGCCGTGGTTTTCGGAAACGAGGCTTCGGGATTGAGCGACCGCGACCTGTCCCGCTGCCACCTATCGACTCAGATACCCAGTTCGCCGGAGTTCCCTTCCTTGAACTTATCCCATGCCGTCCAGATCATCACCTATCAGATTTTCCTCCGCCTGGCCAAGGGACGGGGAGCAAAAACATTTCGTCCCCTGCCACAAGACGAGCTCGACTCCCTCATTTCACTGATGATCGCTTCGTTGACCAACATCGGCTTCTTCACCCAGGGAGATCCGAACGAACTGGCGGTCTTTCTCCGGGACATATTTGCCCGGGCAGGTTTGGAGAACCGCGAAGCCGAACGGCTGGCGGGCATCTTCCGTAGGATCAGCGGCTTGGTTGCTCACAGAGGGATCGATCCTTGACCCGGCCGGCAGAAGCATCTAATATTCTCGGTATGAAACGAGCAATTAGCGTCCTTGCCGTTGTTCTGGTGTTTTCCCCGGTCTCTGTTGTGTTTGCCGTCGACACCGGGGATTTCGATGCCGTGGCGGACTTCTCGGTTACCGTAAAAACTCTGAGTCAGCTCGATGAAGCCACGGCCAGGGCCTACGGACTGATGGACCGCTTTCTTCTGCTGGACGGCACGGTGACCAATATTCTCATCCTGGACCCCAGCGAAGAGAATTTCCTCGTCCAGGTCGAGCTCGTTTCTGGGGAATGGATCGGTCTGGAAGAGGTTCGCAGTTACTCCTGCTGGGTTCTGTTCTCAGGACCCCGCTTCGCCAGCATGTTTCCAGCCCGGATCCCCCGAAATCCTCCCCCAGGAGTCATTACGGCCAACGACCACATCCTGATTGTCGCCATGGCCCTCCAGACCGTGGAAATCGCAGAAGGGGAGACTGCCTGGGTTCTCGAAGGAATCCACACACGACCGCTTCGATGAGGTCCGAAACTCAATCCTAGCAATCAATCAAATTGGATATCCCGAGCCTGTATCTCGTCCCCATCGGAGAGTACCACGGCTCGTTCGATTACGTTGCGAAGCTCCCGGACGTTTCCGGGCCAGGAATGGTTGAGAAGCTTGTCTACGGCCCGAGAATGGATTCGAAGTTTTGATCGCCTCTGCTGCTGGAGGAAATAGGCGCAGAGAATACAGATGTCATCGTCCCTACCCCGCAGGGGCGGAACCGACAGGAACAGAACATTGATTCTATAGTATAGATCCTCCCGGAAGCGGCCCTCTTCCACCTCTCGCTTCAAGTCCCGGTTGGTGGCGGACAGCACCCGAATGTTCAGGGGAATCGCCTTGGTTCCCCCGACCCGGTACAGCTCCTTGAACTCCAGAACCCGCAGCAGGGTGACCTGAGCCTTCAGAGGAAGCTCTCCAATCTCGTCGAGAAAGATCGTTCCTCCGTCGGCTCGTTCAAAACACCCCGGCCTGGTGGTGGCATCTGTATAGGCGCCCTTCTCGGATCCGAACAACTCCGCTTCTACAAGGGTTTCCGGTATGGCGCCGCAGTTTATCGCCTGAAACGTTCCCTCGCTGCGAGGGGAAAGTCCGTGAAGGGCTCTGGCCACCAACTCCTTGCCCGTACCGCTCTCCCCTTGGATCAGCACCGGTGAGTCCGCGGCGGCAAAGCGGCCGATCAAGCTCTTCAATTCCTTCAGCGCTCTGCTCTCTCCGATCAGCTTCCCCATCACCTGCGGATCTGCGGTCGGTATGTAGCCCCTACGCAGGGGGATATTCTCTACCGCGCGGCGAATCGTGCCTTCCAGCTGTTCAAGAACGTACGGTTTGAGGAGGTAGTCATAGGCCCCCGCTTGGATGGCCCGCTTGACGAATTCCACCTCTCCGTAGGCGGTCAGCATTATGGTGGGCGGGGCTGCGGGCCGGGCCAGGATCTCATCCAGCACGTCGAGACCGCTTCTGTCAGGCAGATTGATGTCCAGGAGCACCACGTCGGGATCGGCTTTCTCCAGCACTTCGAGCCCCTCGGCGGCGGTGAGGGCGGAGACCAGGGTGTAGTCTTCCGGCAGCACCATGCTCAAGGTCTTCTGGGCTTGGGGATCGTCGTCGATGAACAGGATCCGGATCATACGGTATAAAACATGCTATTGCATGACCGCGGTTCCTGCAAGTTTTTCTGAATGAAGCTCAGGCCGTTCTTGCTATAAAATTTGTAACGGGAAGAAACAACGCCACCAGAAACACTACTAACCCGACCAAAAACACGGCAGAGTAGAGTCTGTCGGGCAAAAAGCTTGCGAAATTCCCAGGATCGTATAGCATATCGATCGACG
>CAZSBH010000043.1:5515-19421 GCA_964604845.1 uncultured Spirochaetaceae bacterium | reverse complement strand
CTGTCGGGCAAAAAGCTTGCGAAATTCCCAGGATCGTATAGCATATCGATCGACGATGGACAACGAACAAACCTTCCGCAGCAAATACGAGACCCAGGTGCTGCCATTTTACAGAAACGGACGGTATGGGGAGTTTTCCGGTGTCGGGGGAGTGAAAATCCGCTACGTCACTTTTACAAAAAAGAACGGCTCCGGAGCTCTGGTCGTGCTGCCCGGGAAATCCGAGACCTACCTAAAATACGCCGAGTTTTTCTACGACCTGCAGGAGCTTCCCTTGAGTCTATACTCGATGGATCATCGGGGGATGGGGTTCTCGGAACGGATGCTGCCGGACCGTCTGAAGATGCACGTAGAACACTTCGACGACTACCTTCAGGATGTCAAGACCTTCTTGGACACCGTGGTGAAAGCCGGAGAACACGAACGTCTCTTTGTTCTCGGCCATTCAACCGGAAGCCTTATCGCCGCGTTGTACTTGGAAAACCACCCGGAGGAGTTTCGGGCCGCGGTGCTGTGCTCGCCGCTGTTTGAGCTGAATACCGGTCCTGCACCGGGTTTTGTCCTCCGCGCCCTGGCCCGATTGCTCGACCGTCCGGGACGGCATGAAGAATACAGCCTCGGGCAAAAGAACATTGAAAGACTCCCCTTCGAAAAAAACACGATCAGTCACAGCTATCCGCGCTGGTCGCTTTGGGAGCAGGAGATCATCCCCACCACCGAAGCGATCCAGTTCGGAGGAGTAACCAACCGCTGGATCCGGGAAAGTCTGACGGCCGGCCACCGAGCCGTGCGGGGGGCGGAACAGATCAAAGTACCTCTTCTGCTTCTGCAGGCGGAACAGGACGGCTTGACCAAAGCGGGGGCTCAGGACCGCTTCTGCCGCCGGGCCCCCCTGTGCCGTAAGATCCTGATGCGGGGCGCCAGACACGAAATTCTGATCGAGCGGGAAGATATCCGTGCCGCAGCGGTCGCTCACATCAAATCATTTCTGAACGAGCAGGTGCGAAACGGCTGATAGTAGCGCCGCTTGTCCAGCCCTACCCTCCGTGCTACTATGCCTGCATGGATCAGGCCAAATTCATCCTTCGTTTTCTCGACAGGACTTTCATCACGAGACTACTGATCCTGGCCCTGTTGTACTCCCTGCTGCCGTTGGCCGAGATCTTTTTGATCATCTACCTCGGGGACCGGATCGGCAATTACTTCACCCTCGCCCTGGCCGCCTTTACCGGGCTGATGGGTATGCTGTTCGCACTCCGGGGCTTCCAGAAAAACCTGCAGCTGCTCAAGGACAAGATCAAGGAGGGGGTGTTCCCCACCGAGGAGTTCATCACCCTTACCGGGATCTTCGCCGCAGGTATTTTGTTGCTCACCCCCGGATTCATTACCGATCTCCTGGGATTTTCCCTCTTCATTCCCGTAATCCGCAGCGCTTTAGGCCGATTCATCATCCGTGTGACCCGGGCCAACTTCAAAGAGCTGTACGAGTACCTAAAGCTTTACGATTATTGACCGCCTGCGCTGAGCGATCCTCCCGACAGAGACCCTCTACCGTTTGAAAAGTTTGGCCAGCAACACGATAAACCAGAAATAAAGAACGGAGAGTGCGGAGGAGCCTTCCGCGGCCAATCGACTGATCTTTCGTTTTCCGGAAAACATTTCGAAACAGTCCCCTACCCAAATAGACACACCGGGATTCAGCTCCCGCTTCTGCCTCAGGATCCAGAGGTCTTTTCCGGGAAGGCCGCTCCCTACCATGAGAAAAGATGGGGAGGCCTTTTTGATCGCCATCAGCACCTGTTTTTCCGCTCCTTTAGGGAGGTACCCGGAAAAGCGTCCCACCAGTCTAAGCTTGGGATATGAGTCCCGAAGATTTCGTTCAGCCCGCTCCACATCCTCTTTCCGGGAACCCAGCAGATACACGGTACGATTCAGCCGTTCAGCCAAAGACAGCAGCCGGATTACAAAGGAGAAGGGAGAAAAAACGGTAAGGGTGAGTTTTCTCAGGCTGCGGGTCGCTCGAACCAATCCGGGGTATACAGGCAGGATCAGGGAAGCCTCCCGCAGGAGACGACGAAACTCCGCGTCACGTCGGCCTTTGAACAGATTCTTCAGATTGAGGAACACCAGCTGGTGGCGCTCCTTGTCCGTTAGGAAGGTTTCAACAGCTTTGAGCGCCTGCTGCTCGTCAACACAATCCACGGGAACGTCTAGTATACGAATTCTGTTTGTTGCTACGTTGGTTCCCACGCTTTCCTCTCATATATCACGGTCCGCACGGCGGCAAGGGCGTAAAGAGCGGCAGTTTCCGCGCGCAGCACCGTGTGGCCAAAGGTAACGGACACAAAACTTTTACTCCGGAGCAGGTCAACCTCATCCTCGGCCAGACCCCCCTCCGGACCCACCACCAGTGTAATGATTTTCGCAATTTTGGAAAGGCACCTGTGAAGCGTATCGCTTCCTTTTCTGTCCTGATGAAAAAACAGCCTAACTTCACCGTCCGCCGGATCCCGAAGTTCCTCCAGCACGGCCTGCAGCTCCCGGGGAGACTCGATGATCGGTGCCGCGGCGGCTCCGCTCTGCTGCAATGCCTGCCGGGCGATACGCTGCCAGCGCTCAAGCTTCCTCCCTGCCTCCCGCTCGTCGCTGTATCTGACTTGACTGTTGCGGCTGAACACGGGAATCAAGCAGCGAAGTCCCGCCTCCGTAGCCTGGCGGACGATCAGATCCATCTTTTTCCCCTTGGGAAGGCACTGGATCAGACAGATCGACAGCTGCGGAGACAGAGACGGATCCGGTGTCTCCTCCAGTTGTAGACGCAATGAAGACGGGCCGATCTCCAAAACCGTGCACCCCCAGCTGCCTCCCCGACCATCGGTACCGGGAAACTGCTCTCCTACTTTCACCCGGCGTACCCTGGCCAGGTAGTGGTAATCCTTTCCCGTGATATCTAGGAATTGTCCGGATTGTGGATTTTGTGGAAGGACGAATACCCTCATGAACGGACTTGAACCTGAACCGACCGTTGCCGGGGCCCGTCGAACTCGCAGAAGTATATCCCCTGCCAGGTCCCCAAGCTCAAAGCGCCCGCGCTCACAATAATTTGTGCACTGCAGCCCATCAGCGAAGCCTTGATATGAGCGGCGGAGTTTCCCTCCAGGTGACTGTAGCGATCGTTGAAGGGGACGATTTTTCCCAGCTCCATCAGCATATCCCGTACCACGCTGGGATCAGCGTTCTCATTCACCGTGACTCCGGCGGTGGTGTGGGGCACGAAGACCGTGCAGAGCCCTTCCTTGACTCCCGTGGAGCGAACCGCAGCGTTGACCTGAGAGGTGATATCGATGAGCTGGCAGCGCTCCTTGCTGGCCACCTGGAAACGCGAGACCATGATCAGCTTTTTAGTCCCTGAGGTAGTTCACCGCTTCCTGGAGCACGAGATCGAATTCCAGGTCGTACACGGGGGGACTGTTGTTGGTTCGATTCAGCTCGTTGCGGACCAGCCGTCTGATGTAGCGGTCTTCGAGCCGGATATTTTTATTCTCCAGCTCCCGCTCGAAAGAGGCGATATCTTCGTCCGTGGGGCTGGAATAACGGCTCACAAAGTCCTTGATCAGCTGTTCATCGATGACGCGCGAGAGGGCCTGCTCTTCCTCTTCACTGAACTCCGGCTCCTGCACCGGAATATCAGGAGAGATCCCGATCTTGTCGATGTTCTTACCCAACGGTGTGTAGTATCGGGACATGGTCAGGCGGAAACCAGCGTCACCGACCCGCTTGATCTGCTGCACGGAACCTTTACCGTAAGACTTCTCGCCCATAAGCGTGGCCCGCCCCGTATCCTGTAGCGCGCCGGCAAGAATTTCCGACGCACTCGCAGAACCGCGATCGATCAGCACGACGATCGGAAGGTCCGCGGGAACGATTGTGTTGCGGGAGGAGGCGTAGAACACGTGGTTCTCCGATGCAACCCGGGAGCGGGTGCTGACGATCGGCCCCTTGGAGAGGAAGAAATCCGCCACATCGATCACACCGGACAGCAGTCCGCCGGGATTGCTGCGCAGATCGACGATCATGGAGTTGTAACCGCGATCCTTGAAATCGAGAATGGCGTCTTCAACCCGATCGGTGGTCAGGGGGGTGAACTGGATGATGCGCAAATAAGCAATTCCGTCGGGGATCACGTCTTCGCGAACCGTGGGGACTTCGATCATATCGCGGACGACACTTACGTCAAACCTGAGATTCTTGCCCCGAAGGATCGTCATGGTGACCGAAGAGCCCGGTTCACCCCGCAGAACGGACAGCACTTCGTCGATGTTCAGATCCACCACCGACTCTCCGTCGACCGCGATGATCAAATCTCCGGCGCTGACCCCGGCTCTGTAGGCCGGGGTTCCTTCGATCGGAGATACAACTTCAACACCCCGATCTATCTTGGAAATGATCAGCCCTACACCTCCGAAGCGTCCCGTGGTCGTATCGTCAAGGTCCCGCATCTCCTCGGGGGAAAGGTAGGCGGAGTGGGGGTCGTCGAGGGCTTCAAACATACCGCGCAGGGCGCCTTCGACCAAATTATCCGGATCGACCTTCTCTTCTTCGACGTAGTTTTCCTGTACGAAACGAAATACTTCAAAAAACATTCCCAGAAGGCGTTGGGTTTCCGCCTCCTGATTTCCGGCAAGCACTCTCGGGGCGAATGACAGAAGTACGATGACCGCGGCCAGGAAAGCAGTCACCACGATCCAGAGGGTGCGTTCTTTGAACGATCTGCGCTTTTTATTCATAGATAATCTCCAGTAGTTAAAGTGTAGAATTCCGTCCCATTTGTCAATTATACGCCTCAGAGTTGGACGCACCTTACCTTGACCCTAAAACGCTACCGGGGCTACACTCAGCGGAACAGTTCATGAAAATTCGTCGTATATTCTTTCTGCTCAACTCGATCTGGGAACTCGTCCGTTTTTTATTTCTGTTCCTCGCCGTATGGATTACCTTTCAGCAGGTCCTGGAAACCGACAGCCAGGCAATCTTTTGGCTGATTCTGTTCGGAAACGGTGGACTCCTTGTTGCGGCCGCTCTGCTGTTTCTCTACGTGGATCCCCCCCGCTTTCGGGTCCTGCTCAATTTGGTACGGCTTGGCAAGGGTCTGGGACTGTTCAGCGCCTTGCTTCTGATCATCCTCGAACCCTTCGGTACGGGACTGCAGAGCCTGTCTCTCAGTTTTCTGCCGTATCGGATCGCTCCCTTTTCCATACTCCTCCTCGTTGCAGTGGCGGATCTGATTTTCCTCTTTCTGCTCTTCTCCTATCAGATCGAAGAATCTCATCCCACATCCGCTACTGAAGAAACGACGAAAGAGAATCGTCCCCTTCCCGAATACCGGGAAACCGTGGTTCCCAAATCCTCAGATTAGGCGTTGTGACTTGCCCGCCGGACCCGCTTCTTTTAAAATGCAGATACGATGTTGGAGAGATTCCATCGCTGTTCCTGGTCGATCCAGAAGGCTTGATCGTTCACAAGGAGGTCGGCTACAGGGAGGACCTGTACGAAATCATCAGCTCCATTTTCACAGTTGGATCGTGACGTGAAACTCTTCCTGGTCTTCCTCCTCCTGGTTGCCGGCACGGTATTGGTCTTCCCGCAGGGGGACGGCGAACCTTCTCTCACTATCCTGTACTCCTCCTCCTTGAGCGGGAGTATCGATGGCTGCGACTGCAAGGGTCATCCCCGCTCAGGTCTGGTCAAACGGGCTGCCTGGCTGCGAAGCTTGAAAAACCCGGAGCAGACCCTTCTGGTGGACGCGGGGGATCTGCTGGACCCCTATCCCGACGAGGCTCTATCCACAGCCATCCTCGACAGTTACCTGGACCTGGGCTACACGGCGATCGCCGTCGGCGACCAGGAATTTGCCAATGGCCTTGAATCCCTGCTGGAGTACCGCAAGCGCTATCCCCTGGTCGCCCACAACTTGTCGGTCTGTCCCGACGAAAACAGCTGCATCTTTTTCTCCACCGTACCGCTGATCGTAGAGAGAGGGGGAGTCCGTATCGGGATTTTCGCCCTGATCGACCCACAGGTATTCACCCTCTACCCTAACGAGCTCAAAGAAAAGCTCAAGATTCAAGAGCCGGCGGCAGCGGCTCGTAATCAGATCTACTATCTCGGCGAGCTGGGGGTTGAAGCCACCGTGCTGCTTTACCACGGCCCGTACGAGAGCGCAACCGCACTGGCCGAGAAGGTGAAGGGGGTGGATGTATTGATTCTCGGACATGAACAACGGCTGATAGAAGCCCACCGCATCGGAAATACGATCGTTGCTTCCCCCGGCGAGGGCGGAAACCGCCTGGGAATTCTCAACCTATCCCTCGGGTCCTCGGGCAAAATCGAATTCAACAACAGTTTTCGCTGGTTCTCCTGGCGGGACGATCCCGATGACCCTCAGATTCGTCGGCGAATCGATGAGTACAAGCGGAAACTGAGGAATCGACTCGATTCCCCTTAGGGGCTGCAATGATTCTGCTCACCCTGGTTCTATCCCTGCTTCTAAGCGGTGAACCCGCCATCACCGTCACCCCGGCGGAGCTGAGCCTGGATCCGGGCCGGGCGGCTCGGGTCGATCTTAGCTTCGACCCGATCGACGACTCGGGAAGCGTAGAAAAGGACATCATTATCCGCACCACGCTGGAGCAGATGCCCAAGGCCCTGTATTTGGTGCACGGGGAGGTGATCGGGGAGGAACCTGCAGAGGAGACGGTAAAAACCGAACCACCTTCACAGGAAGCTGCGGATCAGCAGGGCGGTATGCCGGTCGATTTCTATGCCACCCCCGGATGCAGGAGCTGCCAGCGCCTGCTGCAGCGTACTCTCCCGAAGCTGGAGCGAAGAACAGGTGTTTCCCTTGCTGTGAAGGAGCACGGCATTCTCGACCCGGAGGAGTACGCAGTCTATCTGCTGCAAATCGGTTTGTTTTTCTCCGCCGCGGTTTTCATCACCTGTCTGCTGATAGGACTGGGCTTCTTTCAGGCCCTCCGTCTGAGTGCTGCCTTTCCCGTCATGGCCGTCGTGATTCGTTGGCTTCTCATTGCGGTTCTGCTGGTGTTCGCCCTGAGCTACTGGGGCGTCAGCTCGCAAAAGCTGACCGGCTGGTTCCAGCGAGGGATGAAAACGGTCAAGCTGCTTCTGGCGGCGTTGTTTTTCGGGCTTGCAGTATTGACGCTTATTACATAACAATCAACCTATGGCGGAAAAGATAAAAGCCGTGCTGAAAGGCGTCCTGGAGCTGGAGATCGAGCAGGCGGGCTTGGAGGCGGCCCTGGTGTTCTCCCCCGATCCCGGCGGTTTGGAGTGGGATCGGCAGAAAGCCTACGCCTTGCTCGAAGAACAGGGTATCCGCGAGGGGATCGACTCCAAAGCCATAAACAGCCTCTTTGTTCCGGAAAACGCCGAGGCGGCCCAAAAAATTACCGTTGCCCGGGGTACACCACCCAGGCCGGGCCTCCCGGCAAAACTCACCGTAGAAACACTCAAGGTTCCAGAAGCTCTCCAGCCCTACCAGGAGCAGCTGCTTCCCACCGATCGTCCCCCCGAGGTGTATCTGCGCACCGTCGAAAAAACCAAGAGTGAGAGGATCGTCACAAAGAAGCCGAAACTTCCCTTTCTGCCGGCGAAAGAGGAAAAGGAGGTAATGTGGGAGAAAACGGAAAGCCTGACTCCCCTCGACCAGCCGGGAGGGGAGCAGGGACGGGGCTACGCCCACAAGGGGGACGCCGTCGGGACGATCGCTCCGGGCCAGCGGGCTCGAGCCGGCCGGGATGTGTTCGGAAAAGAGATTCCTGCGGAGGCGACCGAAGCGGAGGAAGGGGTGTATCTGGGGGGAGGGTTGAAACAGATTGGGTCCAAGATCCGGGCCGAGGCGGGAGGATTTTATCGGCATGGGAGCAACTGGATCGAATTTTTCCCCTTTTCCCTGCACGAACACAAGGTATATGCCTCCGACGACAAACTGACCTGCCTGCTGGACTTTATCCCGGGTTCCGATCAGGCTGTGCCGCCCACGGCGGAACAGGTACTCGAGGAGTCCCAGGAATTGGGCTATCCCGCCGGGGACCTGCTCGGCGCGGAAGAGGTGGCCCGCCTGCTCAGCCGGGGGCTTACCGACCGAACCCCCCTGAAATCTGAACCGTTGAGCCGGGCTGCTGACGCCCAGATCCGGGTGGAGATCTCCGAAGACAAGCTCAGCGCCCGCCTTAACTTGAGCAAAGGACGGGGGGAGGGAAAGCCCCTTCACCTCAAAGAGGTGGGGGACGTCATCAGGAATCAAAAACTGAAGGGTATGGACATCCATAGGGTCCAGGAGGACCTCCTTGAGTTTCACAGGGGACAGGACAGCCGCCTGGAGAACTACCTCCTGGTGGAGGGTCGAGAGGCGGAGCGGGGCGATGACGGCCGTATCGAGTGGAAGATTTCCCTTCTCCCATCGAAGCGGGTAGAAGAGCTCAAGGTGAAGATCAGCGGCCGCCCGGAGCAACTCGCAGAGTTTGCTTCCCTGGAGCAGTTTGCCCTCGACGCAGTGGAGGAGATGGCGGAAGTCCAGGAGCGGGCCACGGTGGCGGAGATCATCCCGGCGACCGTGGGATCGGCCGGGGTGGATGTTTTCGGAGCGGTACGGCCCGGCATCAAGGGGCAAGATGTTCAGCTGAAGCTCTTCGAAAATCTGCGGCAGGTAGGAAACGAGATCGTCGCTACGATCGGTGGCCTTCTGGAGAAGGGGGGGGAAGAGGAATTGTTCCTCAGAATTCGCCCCCACCAGGACCGGGAGATCCAGGTATCCCTGTCCGAGGACCGTATGCAGGCCTTCCTGACTCTGCTTCCCTCAGAAGGCACCGGGGAGCCCCTCGATCCGGCGGCGGTCAACCGGGTGATTGCCGAAGCGGGGGTGGTGAAAGGGCTGCAGCCAGAAGTTATCGCCGAGGCGATCACCAAAGCCAAAAACGGAGAAAAAGTCGCCGGCGTGCTGATCTCCCGGGGACAGGAGCCGCTGCACGGACAGGACACGGATCTGGAGATCCTGGTGCAGCTTGCCAGCGGGCGGAGGATGAAGATCAAGGAGGACGGTCGGGCGGATTACCACCGCCAGGACACAATTACAACGATAAAAGCCGGTACGCTTCTGGCCCGGCTGAACGCTCCCACCTCGGGCACCGATGGCTGGGATATAACCGCAAAGCCGATTCCCGCCCGCAGAGGATCCGCCCGCTATGTTCACGTGGGCAAAAATGTGGAGTGCCGGGAGCAGGAGGATGGCAGCCTGGAGTACTTCGCCAAGATCGACGGAGAACTCGACTATCGGGGCAGCGCCATCGACGTGCTTCAGGTCCACACCGTAACGGGTAACGTGGGCCTGGAAAGCGGCAACGTGAAGTTTCCCGGAACGGTACGCGTGGCGGGGTCGGTGCAGAGCGGCTTTATCGTGATCAGCGAAGAGAGTATCTTCGTCGAGGAGAGTGTCCAGGGGGCGCTCCTGTCCGCCGGGGATTCGATCCGGGTAGAAAAGGGGATCGTTGGGGACGGCAAGGCCGTACTGCGGGCCAAGAAGTCCATCCGGGCCCACTTCGCCGAGCAGGCCACACTTCTAGCCGTGGAGGACATCCTTCTGACCAACGCCTGTCTGCGCTGTACGGTGAAATGCAACGGCCGAATGATCCTGGAATCGGAGAAGGGCAACATCATCGGCGGGCAGGTGTACTGCAAACTCGGACTCAAAGCCATGAATATCGGTTCCGAGCGGGAGGTGAATACAGAGATTCACTTCGGTCAGGACATCCTGATTCAGGACCATCTGGAGCGGGAACAGCGGCAATCGGAGGCACTGAAGAAGAGGAACACCGAGATCGAACGCTCTATAATCCACCTGAAGCGCGCCGCCGCCTCGGATCTGAAGGGATTGGAGGATCTGCACGCCGAAAAACGCCGCAATCTGCAGCAGATCCAGATGCATTCCAAACGTATCTTCATCCTTCAGGAACGTTTCGAGCAGCACTTCCCCTCGGAAATCGCGGTGCGAGGGGTGATCTATCCTGGAGTGGTTCTGAACAGCCATGGCCGCCGGCGTGAGATAAAGACAGCCCTGCGCGAGGTGATTTTCTATTTCAACACCACCACGGGAAGGATTGAAGAAAAACCGTTAAGCGAGTAAGGTACAGCGGATGCAAGTTTTGAGTTTCATCACCTTTCCCAAATGGCTGAACCCGGAAATCATTCCGGGGTTGCCCCTGCGCTGGTACGGATTGATGTATCTGGTGGCTTTTTTCGTTGCCTACCAGATGGTCAGGATCCAGGTCAAGGAAAAGGCCCTCGATGTGCAGAAAGACGATGTTCTGAACATGTTTTTCTGGGGAATCGTCGGGCTTCTGGTGGGAGCGCGGCTGTTCGCGGTAACGATCTATGCACCAGTGGGTGAATATCTCAGACAACCCTGGAAGATCATTCTTCCCGTGGCTATAGAGAACGGGAAGCTTCGGTTCACCGGTCTGGCCGGGATGTCCTACCACGGAGGTCTACTCGGCAGCGTGGTGGCGGTGATCATCTACCTGCGGGTAAAGAAATTCTCCATCCCGGAATGGGGTGACATGATCGTCACCGGATCGGCCCTGGGCTATACCTTCGGCCGGTTGGGGAACTTTATCAACGGCGAGCTCTACGGCCGCATCACCACGCTTCCGTGGGGCATGATCTTTCGTCCCCAGGCAGTCGTCGACGGCCGCTTTCAAGGCCACGTTCCGCCTCAGCACCTCTATCCGGCCTCCGAGCCCTGGGTACGGGAGGTGGCCGAGAAAGTGGGGCTGAATATCAATGCTACGGCCATGGTCAACCTTCCACGCCATCCCTCCCAGCTGTACGAGGCTTTTTTCGAAGGAATTCTGCTTTGGGCCATTCTCTGGTTCGGCTTCCGAAAACGCAAGGCTTTCCCGGGACAAATGATGGCGGCCTACATCATGGGTTACGGGTTCTTCCGATTCCTGATCGAATACGTCCGCCAGCCGGATCTGGGCATCGAGTTTCCCATCGAATTGGTTAAATTGTCCAACCCGGCCATACAGTTCAGCCCCTTCAACTTCACCACCGGGCAGATCCTCAACTTTATCATGATCCTGATCGGAGTCGGCCTGTACTTCTTCTTCAAATCCCGGCACGACCGGAAGCGGAAGCAGGAAAGCGCAAAGGCTGAGCGGCCGACCGGACGCCGACTGCGCAAGAAGATCCGCTGAAAGCGAACCGGAACAACCTTCCCGAACCGGATGCCCCAATGGGCATCAACTTTTATGAAAAAGTCGTCTTATATATCATACAATGTTGATGGGCTTGTCTATCTCGAAATATACACGCTCTGTAATTAATTTCCCTATTGATAATTAAAACAGCCCCATACCGGTAACGATAGGTCTGATTCTTGCATTGATACTTAGCGAAAGAGAAAATTTATGGACCGGATCGTATCATTAGTCAGGCCGATTGTAAACAAAAAGTATATCTCCTTTCCGCAAACCTTCCAGGGGGAGGTTATACGCAAGGCTCTGCATCTGCTCATCGCTTTTGTACCTCTGCTGGCCGGCATAGACCTGAGAGTCACCATGATGCTTCTGGCCGGGGGTACGCTGTTTTACGTGTTCGCCGAGCGGATGCGCATCGAGGGTCGACCCGTGTTCATCGTAGCGGATTTGACCATTATTGCCTCCCGGGAACAGGACAAGGGCCGCTTTGTCCTTGGACCGGTGACGCTGGGTGTGGGAGCCATGCTGTCGTTGCTGCTATATCCATCCACCGCGGCGGCTATCGCCATCTATGCCTTGGCTTTCGGTGACGGATTTGCCAGCCTGGCGGGAAAACTCTTTCGCAGCCCGACGATTCCCTTCACCAGGAATAAAACCCTTGCCGGTACATCGGCCTGTTTCCTCGCCGTGTTCCTGGCCACCTGGAAGCTGACCGGACGCCTGTCCGTTGCCCTCATCATTGCCGTGGGAGCCACAACACTGGAACTCATTCCGATCCGGGATTTCGACAATCTGATCCTGCCCGTAGGAACCGGTTTCGTAGCCGCCTATATCTTGTCATTGTAGACATTGTAGACCCAGTCCGATCGAAGCTCATCAGCGGAATTACAGACCCAGATAGAAGACCACAATCTGTCTTACGAAGATTACAAATCCGACGATCAGGAGGGCCGTACCCAAAACGATGGGCAGAGGTGCGATGCCGTACTGCAGAAGCTCCCTTCCGACAAACAGAAACAACCCGGCGACTGCGGCCACGGCAAAACGACGGCTTCTCCGCAGCCTGGCAGCAACGAAGAAGTTGATCACCGTCAGAGCCGCCAGGATCAACCGTACAAAGAAATATCCCTGACGGTCTCCCAGCTTGTAGAGGAAGGTTGCCTCGTATAGGCTGGTATCGAGAGGAAGAATTCCCGCCAGGGTGAAGGCCAGTACAGCCATGCCTCCTATGAGAACGGAATACTGTGTGTACTTCATGGCGACGGCGTACAGACTGGAGACCAGAAGACACAACAGGCCGAAGAAGCGGGAAAAAAGCACCGCTCGGGTCACCACAACGTTGAGATACTGGGGTAGTCCGAAGGCCTGGAAAATGAGATTACCTATTCGCCATGCTTCCAGACAGAGGGAGAGACAGAACAACATGATGAATAGAAGCTCCGCCGAGTCCGTCCTACGATAGAGGGTTCGCACTCCCAGATTGGCCAGAACAGCGAAGAGGAGGAGGGATGCCATGCCTGTCAGAGCTGTGATGCGCAAGAATCCCGGCTCCAGTGTGCCCCATACCAGCATCCAACGGGGTACCGGCTCCACCAAATCTCCCAGCACATCCGGCAGGATATCGAGCTGAAAGACCAAGTACGCTCCCCCGGCAAACAAAACCAGATGGAACAGGGAAACGACGAAGATGGAGACGATCAGATTCCTGTGAAAGCCAACGGACATACGGTTTATTGAAACAGATTTTCCGGTTCCGGTCAAAAGGGCATTGAGGTAAAAACTCTACAGATAATCGAAAAGTGTACGATACTCTCTATAGGAGTTCTTATGCGCATTAGAGCATTCCTGATTGTGATACTAGTTACACTCTGCGGCGCGTTGTTCGCCGGCGACATCGCTACTTTCCAGAATCTAGGGTTTTCCCAAGACGCCAAGTACTTCATGTTCGCCCAATACGGCGCCGCGGAAAAGACCTCCCTTCCCTATGCCGAGGTTTTCGTAGTCGATGTGGCGGCCAACCGCTTCGTCCCTGGGGGCGCGAAGAAAGCGGCCTACGACAATCCAATCGAGCCGGGAATCGACGGTCAGGGCGCTCTGTTCAATCTCCTGGCGGATTCCGCGGATCTGAAGAAGCGCTGGGGGATCAACCACACCCTGACAGGGAGACTGGTCTATATCCTCCTCGATGGCGCGGAACCCAAGAGTCAGCTCGAGTTTCGGGATTTCCAGGATAAGAAGAAGTACCGCATCACCCTGGTTCAATCCTCGAGCGGCAGCGGCAGTGAAGTGAAGTCTTCCTTCCATCTTTTGGTTTCGGTGGAGGAAGAATCCGGCCGCTTCTCCAGCCACACAGTAGGGCTTCCAGACTTTTGGCGGAAAGGGGTGAGGCGCTACAGGATCAAGCAGGTGCTGTTGGCGCCGGATGACCGCTCCGTGGTGATGGTCATCGAGAGAGAGGAACAGGACTCGACCGGCGTCAACATCCGTTACATGGTGGAGACCCTCCGGCCCTAGCGGGTGCCCGCGCCTTGACACTGGATTCGCACAAATTCTAAAATGCCACGTTAATCATTCACCAGCGTGACCATAGCCAATGTGTCCGGCGGCGAAATCTGTTATATGCCGACAAAGGA
>CAZSBH010000043.1:0-5415 GCA_964604845.1 uncultured Spirochaetaceae bacterium | reverse complement strand
AAAGGAAGGAGCCTACGCTACCTGTAGCATCTCATGGCTGAACGCATCACCCCGCGCGCAGAGAACTACTCCCAGTGGTACGTGGATACCGTCATCCAGTCCAAACTGGCCGACTACTCACCTGTAAAAGGCTGCATGGTCATCCGTCCCCGCGGCTTCGCCCTCTGGGAAAAGATGAAAGCCGGTCTGGATGGTCTGTTCAAGGAAACGGGACACCAGAACGCCTACTTCCCCATGCTGATCCCCGAAAGCTTCCTCAAGAAGGAGGCGGAGCACGTGGAAGGCTTCGCTCCCGAATTGGCCGTGGTGACCCACGCCGGCGGGGAGCAGCTGGAAGAACCTCTGATCCTCCGCCCCACTTCCGAGACGATCATCTGGAGCATGTACAAGAAATGGATCCAATCCTACCGGGACCTGCCCCTGCTGATCAACCAGTGGGCCAATGTGATCCGTTGGGAGAAGCGCACCCGTCTGTTCCTGCGCACCACGGAGTTTCTCTGGCAGGAAGGCCACACCGCCCACGCCACCGCCGAGGAAGCTCAGGAAGAAACCCTCAAGATGCTGATGGTCTACAAGAAGTTTGCCGAGGAGTACATGGCTCTTCCCGTGATTGCCGGGATCAAGAGTGAAAGCGAGAAGTTTGCCGGGGCGGTACAGACCTATGCCATTGAAGGCTTGATGCAGGACAAACGAGCGCTGCAGGCCGGCACCTCCCACAACCTGGGGCAGAACTTCGCCAAGGCCTTTGATGTGACCTTTCAGACAAAAGAGGGAACTCTGGATCACGTTTGGGCTACTTCCTGGGGCGTATCCACCCGTTTGGTAGGTGCGCTGATCATGACCCACTCTGACGATCGCGGTCTGGTTCTGCCTCCAGTCCTGGCACCCACCCAGGTGATGATCATTCCGATCTTCAAGAACGAAAACAAGGCCGAAGTGATCGGTTACGCCCGCAAACTATACGAGCGGTTGAAATCTCAAGTTTCCGTAGAGATCGACGAGGACGACCAGAATTCTCCCGGGTGGAAATTCGCCGAAGCGGAGCTTCACGGAATCCCCATCCGCATCGAGGTCGGCCCGAAAGACATGGAAAAAAACCAGGCCATGTTGGTGCGGCGTGATACCTACGAAAAGATCCCCGTCGCCAATACGGAAGTGGAAACTCGGGTCAACCAGCTGCTCGAAGAGATCCAAAACAGCCTCTTTCACCGTGCACTGGCCTTCCGCAAGGAGAACACCCACCAGGCGGAGGACTACCAGAGCTTCAAAAAGCTCGTCGAGGAGCAAGGCGGTTTCATCGAGAGCGGTTGGTGCGGAAACGCCGATTGCGAAGCAAAGATCAAGGAAGAAACCAAGGCAACGATCCGGGTCCTGCCCATGGGCCGTAACGGAGCCGAGAACAAAACCTGCATCCTCTGCGGAGAAAAGGCGAACGAGCTTGCCGTGTTTGCCAAAGCCTATTGAGCCTGCCGCCGCATCCCGAGCGTCTGCAGCTGTTCGCCTCATCCCCGTCCTGCTAGCCATACTTGCCGTAGGACTACTGGCCGGCTGTTGGGACCGCTCGCCGGAACCGGAGACGGCGGCACCTCTCGGCGGCGTCCTGTATCAGCTGCATAAGGGTAAGTTCACTCCAGTCGTAACGGATCAGGGAACCGAGGCGACCGAGGTACAACCCTGGACCGTGCAGGGCAGGGTGTCCGACCTGGTGTCGGCCGCGGACAGGGTCTATCTGGGCATCAACGGCTACGGCATCGTAGAACTTACGATCGGGGAGTCCGGGGAGTCCGGCTTCCGCTATTTCTACGACTCGATGATTTTTCGCTACCGAACCCTGACAACTCTGATTCCCGAACAGAATTCCCTCCTCTGCCATCTGTACTTCAACAAGCTTCTCAATGTCGTCGACGAGACCGAGCTGAAACTGCAGGGGATCAGTCTGCTTCGCCTCTTCCCGCGGACCGACGTTTACGAGTTCATTACACCGCCGTATCAAGAGGCGCATCCCGATTGGGAAGCCGTCGGTTTTATTCCGTTAACAACGCAGGAGTTTTTTTTCCAGTGGAAGTACAGCGACCTCAACCGGACCCTGTTCTCCTACTCCCGCTTCGACCTGGTCGATCTGGGGGAGCAGGAGATCGGGGAGCTCGGCTTTCGCAGATCCTACGGCTTTCAGGACGCTGAAGGTCAAGCTTCCGGTCCTCTGAAGCTGCTGCTCGCAGAAGCGCGGAGGTTGCTCGATGAGCCCGGGACCAGCACCGGTTACCAACTTCACATCCGCACGGACGGTCAACCCCTGATCCGCCGCTACGAATACCACCCAGATGACTTCACCAGTGCAGATGATATCCGCCTGGTTACCCTTTCCGGGGTTCGCCGGGCGGAACATGTCCTGCTGCTCCTGCCCCAGGGTTTGCTGCTGAAAGCATCCCCCGGTTCCCGCCAGATCCAGCGTTTCCGGCTTACGGTTCTCCCCGAGGGTTTCGCCTATCGGGACCTCCTTCTTCACGGACCGTACCTTCTGGCCACCTGGGAACAGCCCTCATTCACCGACGTAGGAGCGGCTGGAATTTTTTTGGAAAAGTTCCCTTTTTTTCCGTGAGGATGTGCTACACTAAGGAGTAGGAATGAGAAAAAGAAACAGTGTTTTTCTCATCGTTTTCATGAGCTTCCTCCTTAGCGGTGTCCCCCTTCCGGCTCTGAACACCTTTGAGCTGGACGGGGGACTGTTCTATATCGGCTCGACGGATCCGCAGAGCGCTCCTAGTCCCGTCGTTCCGGCGATAGGCATCACCTTTCAGCTGCCCAAGAAACTTTGGATCTTCGATCCCGAATCGTCCATTCTGCTGACAGGCACCTACTATCAGTACGCAAACAACAGGGCCAGCCCGGCCGAGTTGGATTTCCGCGACTATGCCGTGGTGTGTATTCTCGGAGACTTTCGGCTGGCCTACAGATTCTTGAACCGGGAATCCTTCAGCCTGGGCACGGACTTCGGCCTATCGGCCTTTCTGCGTATCCCGATCCCCCTCCCTGTCTCACCGGAGGCCTCCAAGAATTTCGGCAGCACCCTGAGTTATTTCTACCCCTTGCGTTTTCTCTATCCGGAGGCGGGATTTTTCGGCACCTACAGTATCATGGAGAATGTCGATCTCAAACTATCGCTGCGGGCTTGCTTGCCCCTCTACCTGCGCTGGGACGATGAGGATCTGTCCTTCCCGGAAGGGTTGCTCGTTTCCGGTTTAATCAGCCTGATCTGGCACCTGCCCCCGAAAGAATCTCAGACAAAATCATAGGCATCGACCTCCTCCGCAATCTGCTCGTGTCTGGCGACTAGCAGGGAAACAAAGGCGGAGGTCAGCACATCCAGGAGCACACCGAAACTGATCAATAGCGGTGCAATCGGCCTTAATATCAGGTATCCCTCCTGCAGACCCCTCCCGTAGATGGCACAGAGAGTCGATAGTGCTACGTAGGCACCCAAGCCGGGCACCGTTCCCAGGGTCACGGAGATGAGCAGGGAGAAGAGCAGGGTCCAGAGCACCTGGAGGAAGGTGATCTCCAAACTGGAGTAGGACTTCAGGACGAGCAAAAAGGTTGCGCTGGCCACGAGCACCGTGCCGGCTCGCCCGAAGATGGCGAACAAGGGATATACCGCCGAGCCCACCCGGCGGGGAACCCCCAGGTTTTCCTTTCCGTGCTTGGCCAGCATCACCACCGAAAGGTAGTTGTCTCCGCTGAAGAAGGCGGTCAGAGCAGGTGCGATGATCGCGTACAGCCACTTGTAGGGATTCTGCCTGCCCCCGAGGAAATACAGCAGAACCGGGAAGATCGCAAAGATGACCAGGGCGCTGTCGATGCCGATGATTATCAGGATCTGTTTGAACAGGGTCAGTTCGTTCTGTTTGACCGTCATCATGAAGTAGGCGGTAATCACGATCATGGCGAAGCCGAACAGTTCGCAGAGCAGAGAGTTGATGTGGTAGAAGATCCGGTTCAGGGAATCCGTCAGCTGTACCACCGGGCTGGTGATGCGCAGATCGAAGGTCAGGTTCACGCCCAGCAGGAAGGCGAAAAACACCACAGGGAACATGATGCTGCCCGATCCCACCAGAGCTTGGAAAAGATTCTCCGGGAACAAGCCGAGCAGCGTCTCTTTGAGTCCGGGAAGCTGAAGCGCCGATTCCTGCTCCACGATGATGGGAATACGCTCAGGGCTGAAAACCAGGACCGTAATCATACCCACGACGACGAGCAGCGCCGTAGAGAGCAGCAGATAGAGGATGATCCTTCCGTACACCCGGAAGATCTTCTTCTCCCGCTTGAGCTCGTAGGTGCCCACCGCCAAAGCGAAGAACACCAGAGGAAAGACTACGTAGCGTCCGATCTGGATAAAGAGACGGTTGACGTAGGAAAACAGCTCCATGGCTTTTTCCGTTCCGGGCAGAAAGATCCCGAGAAGAACCCCGAGTATGCTGCCGACGAGTATCTTTATCCAAATTTTCACAGATGCGCCTCCCTGTTGAACAACACCCGACTTTATCCGATTCCCTCCATCTTGGTCAATTGAGGCTGTCCCGTGTATAATCCCTTGTATTCTTTCAAGCGTAAGGAGGAGCCGGTGAAAGGCGTGATACTGGCGGCGGGATACGGAAGCCGCTTCCTGCCGGTGACCAAGACGGTGCCCAAAGAGATGCTCCCGCTGATCGACAAACCGTCGATCGATTTCATTATCGAGGAACTCCTGCGGTCCGGAATCGAGGAGATCCTGGTGGTCACCTCCCGGCGTAAGAAGGCGTTGGAGGATTATCTGGACAGGGAGATGGAGCTGGAATCCATCTTCGAGACACAGGGGGATACCAGCAAGCTGGACAAGATCCGGCCTCCAAAAGCTCAGATCTTTTTTGTCCGCCAGCAGGAGATGCTCGGAACCGGCCACGCCCTAATGACCACCCGGCCCTTCATCGGCGGGGAGCCTTTCGTCGTGGCCTACCCCGACGACCTGCACATCGGGAAGATACCCCTGGCAAAACAGCTGATCGACACCTACGAACGAACCGGCTGCAGCGTGCTGTCCACGGTCTCCGACCCGCCGGAGATCCACCGCTACGGTACGATCGCGATAGCTGAGGACGGATTGCATGTGACTGCTCTGGTGGAAAAAGCCCCCCCGGGTACGGAACCGAGCAAAGAGGCCTCCCTCGGACGATTCCTCTACACCCCGGAGATCTTCCCTGCCCTGGAAGCCGGGTGGAAGAAGCACGACCCCAGCACGGGGGAGTACTTCCACACCCCGGCGGTGAACGCCCTGGCCAAACAGGGTAAGGTGGTATTCAAGCGCTGGGAGGGAGAACGCCTGGACACGGGAAAACCGGACGGATTCTTCAAGTCTTTGCTGCAATATGCCCAGACCGTTCC
>CAZSBH010000042.1:0-35676 GCA_964604845.1 uncultured Spirochaetaceae bacterium | reverse complement strand
ACCGGTCATCTCGGGTTCTCGGGAATCGAAAACCGCTGCACTGCGGGCATCACTGAGCGTATCAGCAAAACGCAGATCCTCCGGGGAGTACAGGAGCGTGGCCTCCACAGGACTGCCGTCCCGGCCTGCACGCCCCGTCTCCTGCAGGTAGGCCTCCGGGGAATAGGGGACGTCGAGATGGATCACGGTGCGGATATCCGGCTTATCCAGACCCATTCCGTAGGCGGATGTCGCGGTCAAGATCCCCCCACGGCTGTGTTTGTACCAGTCTTCGACACGCCTCCGCTCCTTCCTGTTCAGTCCGGCGTGGTAGAAGTAAGTCTCCAGCTTTGGCAAGCGGCGCCGTAAGGTTCGGGCGGCCCATTCCGCGCCGGAACGGCTGCGGCTGAAAATCAGAAGCGGGCGAGGCGAGCTTCCAACAATCTGCCAGATGCTACGGGCTTTACTGAGCGTCGGGATAACAGAATAACGTATATTCGGTCTGTCCGGATCGGCGGCCACGGTCGTCACACTGCGATCCGGGAACACCACTTCTCGAATCGTTTCAAGCACCTTTGGGCTGGCCGTGGCGGTGAAGGCGGTCAGGCAGCGCACCCTCAAACCTGGAATGATCTCCTGCAGCTTGAGATAGGAAGGTCGAAAGCTCTTCCCCCACTCTGCCACGCAGTGCGCCTCATCCACAACGAGATGGAAGATTTCAATATCCGGAAGCAGCTTTTCCCGGGTGACCCGGGCGAGAGACTCCGGAGTGGTAAATAGCACATCGATTCCCCTGGAGCGGGCTTGGATGCCCACCCGAGTGCTCTCTTCACGGCTCTGTCCGCCCCGCAGGGCATTCGCCCGTAGACCTGCCTCCCGGCAGCGCCCGAGCTGTTCGTCGAGAAGGGAGAGTAGGGGTACCACGACCACGGTCAGTCCGCCGCTGATACGGGCGGGAAGCTGGTAACAGAGGGACTTTCCGGCACCGGTGGGCAGCACAACGATTTGGTTTTTTTCTTCTATTATGTTGGAGATGACAAAACGCTGAATCGGATACAGATAGGGTATGTGGAAGTGCCGCTGAGCCGCTTCGATAATTGGATCGGGAAACCTACTCCTTTTTGAAGCTTGTTCGAAAGAAGTAATCATCCATGATTTCGACCAACTCTGGAGTGAATCCGACCTCCATGCTGATCTTCTTACTCCCGGACCCGATGGCGTCTACAGCAACGACCTTTCCATTGACGATAAACTGGTGGGTCTGGAAGTACAACTTGGTAGGAAGGATCTGACCAGCCGCCGGCGCCGGAAGTCGACCGGGAATTTCAAGGCTAATCTTGTTGACTCCGACTGAAAGCAGCTTCGTCTGGAGCTTCTGGCCCCCGATCTGGGATTCCACGTAGTCGTTGAAGCGCATTGTCCGGGCCGTCTGTTCGTTCATCTCGACTTCCCGATCCTTGTAACTCGCGAACTGCCCCTCGAGGGTTTCGTAGGCGAGCAGATAGTCTCCAATGATCTCTATCAAGTCATTGGGACAGTTCTTGTACAGCACTTCGAACAGGCTTACGTTGTCCCGTCCCTTCACGGGGCCGAGGCGGGTCAGAGTCCCGCGGATAAAGAGGTTGACCGGATTCTTATTCGTCGATTTCAGAAATGACATGTTGACCGAAGTCAGCTTGTTCTGGAACTGCTGGAAGAAACTAACCTCGTCGCGGCTCAGGATGACCAGGAGGATGACCCGGTCCATTGAAAGCTGATAGGGAGCACAGATCAGCATGTAGTCTTCCAGTTTGAGCAGGGTCTGGGACTGCTGAAGCCCCATCTTTTTCACGGCATAAGGGTTGAAGCGTACTGTTTGATCGGAGTACTTCTCTTTGTATTCCTGAAGTCGAGTCGCCATACTTTAGTTATTGTATTTACCTGGACAAAGAAGTCAAGCATCAGCTATTCTCGTACCCATGACTCCTCCTACTGAATTCCTTGGCGAGGGCAAGTTGTCCCGGGAGCGGCTCGAAGCGCTTCTCGCCCTGACCGCCCACAGCCACCCCGAAATCCTCGTGGGCGCCGATGTCGGCGAGGATGCGGCGGTGGTTCGAGGCGCCCGACAGCTGATCCTCACCGCCGACCCCATTACCTTCACCGAGGAGAACATTGGGTTCTACACAGTGGCGGTAAACTGCAACGACATCGTAGCCATGGGCGGGAGGCCGAGATATCTGACCACGACCATACTTCTGCCCCCGGAAACGGAAGAGCAGCGATTGAAGACGATCTTCGCGGAGTTGGAAAAGGCTTCCCAACAAGCCGCGGTGCTCTGGGTCGGAGGTCATACGGAGGTCACCTCGGCGGTGAACCGAATCATCATATCCGCCCAAGCTATCGGTTTCCTGCAGGGAAAACCCACCAAAACTTCGGATGCCCGTCCCGGAGAGTCGCTGGTTATGAGCAAGTGGACGGCTCTGGAGGCAACCACCCTGATTGCGCGGGAGAAACCGGAACTGAGCAGAAAACTCCTTGGGCAGGAGGGCTACCGTGAGGTGCTGGATTGGCTGTTCGAACCGGGGATATCGATCATACGGGAGGGGCAGATCGTAAGCGGTATGCGGCTGAGCGCGGCCCACGATCCCACTGAGGGTGGGATAGCGACCGGCATTCATGAAATCGCCGAGCGTTCAGAAGTAGGGGTCCGGCTGTTCAAGGACAAAATTCCCATTCGCCGGGAGACGGAGATCCTCTGCGGACATTTCGGCCTCGACCCCCTGGGAGCCCTCAGTTCCGGGGTGTTCCTCTTCACAGCCACTGCTCCGGAAGCCCAAAAAGCCGTTCAGGCTCTGAACCGGCGGGGTATCCCGGCGGCGGTTATCGGCGAGATTACAGCCAAAAGCGGCTCGGTAGAATTGATCGACGGGGGGCAAAGCACGCCCTTACCTCTGTTCACCCGGGATGAGATCATCAAGCTGCCCTGACAGATCACGGGAGGCGATGTTATCTCCGAACGGTGTATATCTGTTCCAAAACGGTGATTACTGTCATGAAAATCATTTTATTGACTTTACACAACTATACTTTTAGATTGTAAATGAATTCTGTGTTGAATACCAAAGTGTAGGATGTGAAGCATTAGCAGGGATCCGCAGATGGCAGGTTCGGACATTTCCAACATCACGAAGGCGATCGGAGAACGGATTCGGGAGTTGAGGTTGAGTCAGAACTTGACCTTGAAAGAAGTGTCCAAGATCAGCGGTCTGTCCGCGTCTATGATTTCCAAGATCGAGAACTCTCAGGTTTTTCCACCGTTGTCGACCTATGCAAAGATCAGCTCCTGCTTCGGTATATCTGTCGGTGAGCTTATTGTCAACAGTGAACAGAATTCGGACAGTATCAGCATTGTGCGCTCACACGAGCGCACAATCATCAGCCACGGTCCGTACATCGGCAGCCCTCTAGCTTTTCGCAAAAGTCAGAAGAAGATGGATCCTTTCCTTCTCAGCTATCCTGTCGGTAAAAAAACCCACAAGTTGTACCAACACGATTATGAGGAGATGCTCTTCGTTATTGAAGGACGTATCGAGTTTCGATACGGCGAAGAGATCTTCGTGCTGGAAAAGGGCGATTGCGCTTATTACGACGGCCGCTTCCCCCACGCAGGGCGGTCCCTTACCTCCGAGGGTGCTCAGGCACTTGTAGTTCAATCACGCTGATCGGTCAGCGGATGAAGTCGGTGTTGGCCAGCCTGATAAGCTCGGCGACATCCCGACTTTCCTCGAGCCGATTCACGTAATCGACGATTCTCTGCACCCGAGATTCATCGCGGATTACCGGCACCGTTAGTTCGTGGAACTTCCTTTCTACGTCGCCGTGGGTGACCGGATTCCGTTTATCCCCCTTCGGATTATCCACCACTGCGGTGTATTCGGCTCCGTCTTCCATGGTAATGGTAACGGCGGAGGAATACTGTTCCGGATAGCGACGCTCGAACTCTTCGTCGACCACAACTTCAACGTGCTTCATCAATTTCTGCGCCAGGGGATCCCGTCTGCTCTCCTCGGCAAACTCCTGCACCCCCACTCGACCTCTGACGAAGGCGATTGCCGCCTGATAAGGCATGCTGAACTGAAGATCGACGACGTTCTTTGGTTCCCACTTGCGCGGCTCCGCCAGAAGGCGGATCGTGTATTTCGACGACCGTACGAATATCTTTTTGATCTTCTTCGGGTCGGGGTGGTGCTTCTCCACGATCTCCAAACAGGCGTCCAGATGCCCGCCGGAGTAGCGGCAGCAGGGATAGACCTTTATACTCGAGGTCGTGAACTCCCAGTCCTTCCCCAGACCTCGCGTAATGATGCTCTTGTCGTACTGATCCCGATGCGAGTAGGCGTGCAGCAACCCGTCGATTCCTTCATAGATGTCCGAGGGACCGTTGAATCCTTTCTCAGCCATCTTGGCGGCGATGGCACCGCACATGGCCGGATGTCCCGCCTGAAGACGCTTGGTATAGGAGCCTTCGGAGTTCCAGGCCATCAGTCCCGACACCATGCTGCCGGCGATCCCCTGGCTGAAAACGGTCTTCCCTCGATTCAACTTCAGCAATTTCGCCGCGGAAACCGAGGCCCCCATGGTTCCGCAGGTACTGGTCGGGTGGAAACCCTGATAATACATCTGTCCCATATAGGCCGAGCCGAGCCGGCAGACAACTTCGTTACCCAAAGCGATCGCTTCGATCAATTCCGCGCCGCTGCGGTGCAGAGCCTCGCCCAAGGCCAAACTCACAGGTATGGTCGCTGCACTGGGATGGGCATTCGACTCGTTATGATCGTCGATGAAATCAAATCCATAGGCCTGGATCGCATTCGCAAAGGCTGCGTTGACTGCCGCTACCTTGCCTTCCCGGCCCAGAATAGAAGCCTCCGCGGGGCCGCCAAACTCCTGGGCCAGCTCGGTGGCGATACGACTGGAAACGACCTCTCTGGTGCCGATCATCGAGGCAAGAACATCGAGAACCAGGGTCTTGGCATAATCAACAGCTTTCTGCGGCAGGTTGTCCAACGTTAACTCGGCGGCAAGCTCGGAAATGGCCTCCGCGACTTTTTTCTCACTCATGAATTGTCTCCTTGAAAACTACTTTTACGCACGTACACGTGTCCTTCCATGATCATCCGGGCAGTTCTGTAGATGGCCGCTCGCTTCAGAGTGATCCTGCTACCGTCGCTGCCGACCTCCACTTCCACTGGAATGATCCCGGCGGGATGGCCGATTTGAAGCAGCGTCTTGTCACGGTTTGCCTCCGGAACCACGTTCCATACCACACTACCTGGAAGCTTGGCCGCGACTCCAGTACAAACTGTACCGGTACCGGGATAGGTTTTATGCATTCGCTGCATGAACACAAGCCGGCTGACCAGGTCGAGGTCACCGGAGAGTACCTCAACACCGGTGAAGGTTTGATAATTTATCGGGCTGCTGATCATCGCAATGAAAGGGGCATAGGAACTCCTGGCTATGGCTTCCTGCCAGCTCGGAACCAGTCCGATGCGAAGGGCAACCCGCCCTCTGATCTCCTCAAGTGTGTTCATCAGCTCCATATTATCTTCGATCTCTCGAGGGGTTTCCGTTCCCGTTATTCCCAGCTCCTCAGCAGCGACAAAGACAACCGGGATCGCGACGTCGACGACGGAAATAGCAAATTCCCGTCCATCAGCGAGATTGACCGTATCCATCACCGAACCGGTTGGCAGCAGTTTTCCGGTAAGGGAACCCGTCATGTCGCTGAAATCCAGTGCGATCTTCGCTCCAGTTCCAGGAACTCCGTCGATGTGCAGATCCCCCTCGACCGCCGCCCTTCCCCCCTTCACCGGCACTTCGGCAACCAGAAGTTTGCCCGTGTTTGTTTGATGGATGCGCACCGTAGTGACCGGCTCAACAGCTCGCACCAGACCGGTCTCAATGGCAAACGGTCCCACGGCAGCGGAGATATTGCCGCAATTGCTGTTGAAATCCACTACATCCGTATCGAAACTGACCTGAGCGAAAGTATAGTCTACATCGGCGTCGATTCGACTCGGCGCGGCAATGACGGCCAGTTTGCTGGTCAGCACATCGGCTCCACCCAATCCGTCGATTTGCCGGACATCGGGACTTCCGAATATCGCTCTGATAACCGTATCTCTGCTGCGCTTGTCCCGGGGCAGGTCGTTGTCCATCAGGAAAACGGCTTTGCTCGTTCCCCCCCGTACAATAAAGCAGCGGATACTCTCCATCTCAGGGTGCATAGTCTGTGATCCTCTAAAGGAGAAGGGAGAGGATGGCCTTCTGCACATGCAGTCGGTTCTCACCCTGGTCGTACACTACAGACATGGGGCCGTCGATCACCTCGTTTGTGACCTCCTGACCTCGGGCGGCGGGCAATGGGTGCATGTAATACGACACATCATTGGCCAACTCGAAGTGGGAGGTATCGATACACCAATCCTTTTTGAACTTTTCCCTGTACTCTTGATCCTCTTCTCCGGATAGATTGAAGCTTCCCCAGCCTTTGGCGTAGATGATGTCCGCCCCTTTGCATGCTTCATAGATATCGTTGGAAATACACAGCTTGCCACCGCTGCCCTTATAGGCTCGGCCGGCGAAATCCAGGTACTCCGGATCTAGAGCATAGTGCTCCGGATGCGCCAACGTCAGATCCATTCCCAGCAAGCTTGCGGCGATCAACAGAGCCTGGGGCACGCCGGGGGATTTGATCCGCTCCGAGTAGGCCCAGGACATCACTACCTTTTTCCGCCGCCAATCCGGGCCCAGCTTTTCTATGATCGTCATGATATCCCCCATGACCTGGCAGGGGTGCTCCTTATCGTCCAGCCCGTTGATTACCGGGATCGTGGCGTTATCGGCGATGATCTTGACGATTTCCCTCGCCATGCCATAGCGTTCGAGATTGTACATACGGATCATCAAACCATCGATATAGCGGGAAATGATCCGCCCCGTATCCTCCCAACTTTCTTTGTTCTTCAACTGCATGCCCTCTTGGGTGTAATACTGGGCGTGCCCGCCCAACTGGGTCATGCCTGTTTCAAAGGAAATCCGGGTTCGCGTCGATGGCTGGGTGAAAAGCATTCCCAAGGTTTTCCCTTTCAGCACCTCATGTTGCTGTCCCCGAGCCAGCATCTTCTTGAAATCGAAGGCGGTTTCCAGGATGGTGGTCAACTCTTCTCCACTGTAATCCATCAAGGAGACGAAGTCTTTTCCCCTCATCTTCGTAATCATCAGAACACCTCCAAATTGTTCAACGTTGTTTTATTTGCAAGCTCATGCAGTCGGGCACCGGACATATCTGTGCGCATAGCCCGCACCCGTCGCATTTTTTCTGATCGATCACCGGAACCCCATCCTGGTCCAGTTCGATCGCTTGATAGGCACTGTCCCGGCACACGATCGCACACAAGCCACATCGGGTACAGTTTTCGAGATTCACCGTACTGACCAGTTTGTAATCCCGGCTCAATAAATTATGTTTCACGATATTTTTCAAGGCCAAGCCGATGAAGTCGTTGATCTCTCGAAATCCCATCTTCTCCATATAGCCGCGCAAGCCCCTGCTGAGATCTTCGACTATCCGATAGCCTGCTCGCATGACGGCGGAACAAACCTGTACCGTGGTTGCACCCACCAGGAGATACTCCACCGCATCCTGCCAGGTTCCGATCCCGCCGATACCGGATATCGGTATTTGCACATTCTGGGCAATCTGCGCCACGCAACGCAATCCGATCGGTTTTAAAGCTGTTCCCGACAAGCCCCCGAAGGCTCCTTTTCCCGCCACGGAGGGATAGGGGGCGAAGGTGTAAATATCAATGCCTGCCAGGCAGTTCAACGTGTTGATGGCGGATATCGCACTAGCACCGCTTTGTTCCGCGGCTTGAGCCTTTTGCGGCAGATTCTCGATTCCCGCCGGTAGCTTCACGAAAACGGGTTTCTCTGTGGCTTCCCTAACCCAACCCAGCACCCGCCGGATTAGCTCCGGGCTTCCACCCACCACGGAGCCGCCACCGCCTTCGGCCATGCCGTGGGAGCAGGAAAAATTGAGCTCCAGACCATCGATACCCGCTTCGGAGCATCTACCCGCCACTTCGATCCATTGCTCCCGGACAAGGCCCTCGGCATGCAGCAGGCTTGCCATAAGAACATTGTCGGGATACTGCTTTTTCAACCTCCGAATATCCTCGATCCACAAGTCCACAGACCGGTTGCTCCCTAACTCTATGTTGGAGAATCCGATCACCCGTCCTTCAAGATGGATGCCGTGAATACGGGGATTCACATTGCGAACCAGATCGAGATCGTAGGCCAGGGTTTTGATAATCGCGCCACCCCAGCCGGCCTCAAAGGCACGGCCGATCATCTCTGGAGTCGTCGTAGGCGGAGCAGAGGAAAGTATAAATGGATTGGGAAATTGGATTCCCGCGATTTCAACCGCTAGTGATGGTACCATTAGATCTCCGTTCCAGGTGTATTATTCAAATCTCCGGCCAACAGGGTAACGGAAAAAGAGGAAGAAGAACATACGTATTGGTGAATCGTCGCTCAGAGAGCGAGGACCGCCTTCCAGGCATCCTCTATGGAATGATAGATGTCTCTGGCCTCACAACAATCCCCGATGGTTTTCACAGTTTCCGTCAATCCCCGCAATTGTTCCGCTGTTTTCTCCCGAGCGCGGACGCCCAGGGCGAGAACTACCGTGTCTGCCTCTATCACCTCTGCTGTTTGCCCATTCCTCTGACACACCACAGCCGAGGGGCGGATTTCCGTCAATCGACAATGCGTATGCTGTCTCACACCTGCCTTCTCCAGTCTCTCCATGATCGCGATGCGATTGATGAAGGTGGCGCCGGGAATCAGTGCTGCTTCCTGTTCGACAATTGCGGTCTCCCGACCATGTTCCTCGCTCAGGTACAGAGCCAGCTCGCAACCCACCGTACCGCCGCCAACGACGACCACTCTCCGACCTATCTCGTTATAACCGAGAAAGGCCGCATCGGGAAGCAGCACGAACGGTTGATCGACGCCGTCAACCGCAGGAATGATGAAATCGGAACCGACAGCTATAATGAGCACATCGGGTCCATAACTTCGTATCGACTCCTGCGTACCCTCGGTATTCAACCGAATGTCGACTCCCTGCCTGGTGGTCTGATCGATGCTCCAGGCCAACAATCGCTTCACGGTATCCTTAAAACGGGGAACACAGCCTTCGATCAGATGCCCCCCGAGCTGCTTGCCGCGCTCCAGCAGTGTGACCCGATGGCCCCTGGCCGCAGCCAGGCGTGCCGCCTCCAATCCCGCAATTCCTCCACCGACAACCAACACGTTTTTCTTCTCCGCAGCGGCTGTCAAGATGAATTCCTTCTCTCTTCCGGCGGCCGGATTAACCTCACAGCGAATGGACTGATCGATCCGGGTGTTCGACACACATCCTTCGTTTCCCCGGATGCAGGGACGGATATCCTCCGGTTTTCCCGCCAGCAGCTTTTGGGGAAGCTCGGGATCGGCGATCAAACTTCGGCCGAAAGCGATCAGATCGGCCTTTCCTTCCCGCAGAGCCTGCTCGGCGGTATTCACCGTGTGTGCGCCTACAGAGATCACGGGGACTCCCACGCTTGCCTTCACTGCCTGCGATAGATGAACGAGACATGCGTCCGGGATATACATCGGCTGCACTACGTAGTGCCAGGACTCCTGCATGCCGGCGCTGACGTGTACGTAATCCACACCAACCTGTTCGAGCAGGCGAGCGAAGCTAACCGCATCCTCCAGCGTAATCCCATTTTCAAGATAATCGGCTCCGTTCATCCGGTAACCGACGATGAAATCTGCACCCACCCGATCCCGGATTTGCTCGATCGTTGACAGGGAAAAACGGGCCCGGTTTTCCAGCGTTCCTCCGTATTTGTCGTTTCTGCGATTCGTACTGGGTGAAAGAAACTGAGACAACAGGTAGCCGTTTGCACCGTGGATCTCGACTCCGGAAAAACCGGCGCGCCGTGCCCGCTCGGCCGCCGCGGCGAATGCCTGTTTGGTTTCCTCGATCTCCTGGCTGGTGATCTCCCGGGGCATCTCCCCAAGATTGGCAACCGCCGATGGAGCGAGGGGTTGGACCCCCGTATACTTGACCGAGCTCTGTCTACCGGCATGACAGAGCTGCAGGATGGGTTGGGCTCCATGCCGCCGTATCGTCTCGGACAGTGTTGATAGTCCGGGCAGGCATTCTTCACTATGATTGCCCAGTTGGTGTCCCCTGGCTTTGCTGGCCAACACATCGATGAAGGTGTATTCGCTGACAATCGCCCCGATACCTCCACGGGCACGGGTTTCGTAATAGGCGAGCATCTGCGGGCTCACCATGTTATCGTCCGTCGCCATACAGGTAAGCATGGGCGACATCACCATTCTGTTTTTGAGGGTAATCTTCCCTATCTCAACAGGTTCAAGCAACTTCCATGTTTCTGAACTCATTCACTTCTCCTTCCCCCTATTGCTCAACGGGGAATGAATTGACCATAACCGGCTGTGCCGGTTACCTCGCCGCTGTCCATCACCACCTCTCCCCGCACCATGGTGAGCACCGGCCAGCCTGTCAGCTTCCAACCGTCGTAGAGAGAATAATCCGAATACGATCCGAGCTCATCGGCTCGGACTTCCCGCACCCTGTCGATATCCACAATGGCAAGGTCCGCGTCGCAGCCGACGGTCAAGCTGCCTTTGCGGGGGTATAGGTTGAATAATCTAGCCGGATTCTCCGAGAGCAATTCCGCTATCCGCATGAGGCTCAGGCCTCGTTTATGGTACCCCTCGCTCAGAACCACCGGCAGAAGAGTAGCCGTCCCGGGGAATCCGGCGGAGCATTCCCAGATGTTTCCCCGTTTTGTCTGGAATTTGCGCGGTACATGGTCGGTGGATATTACGTCGAGAGTTCCCTCCTGAACGGCGGTCCACAGCTCTTCCAGATCCCTGGGATAACGCAACGGTGGATTCACCTTGCCGATATTTCCGACAGGGGATTCTACGGTGTGGGTGAGATAATGAGTACAGGTTTCCGCGTACACCGGGGGGATCTGCTTCCTCAGGACCCGCAGCTCGGCACAGCTCTCGGCAGCTGTCATATGCGCCAGGTAGAGGGTACAACCGGTGATCTTGGCCAGATAACTGGCTCGTCGCAGGCTCTCAACCTCCAGAAAATCCGGCTTGGATTCGGTCCAGACCTCAAGTCCATCTCTGCCTTCAGCCTTGAGACGGTCCCGGAGCCTCCAGCCGATCTCTATGTTCTCCGCGTGGATGACTGCTTTCGCTCGGGGATACTCAGCGATCGCCTTCAGCCCGTCGTAGAGGAAACCGTCATCTGTTCCCTCGATGCCCATGTATTTACCTTCATCACCCCGAAAATGCATAAAGAACTTGAACGAAGATATTCCGAAGTTTTCAACGTACCGGGGAATTTCATCGAGATGCTCGTCCTTCATCAAACATAGGTGATAGGAGAAATCCACGTGCGCTTTTTCTTCGGCTCTCCTCTTTTCCTCAGGGAACACTTCCGAGTAGCGGCGAGCATTCTGGTAGAACGTCAGAACCGTGGTCACGCCTCCGAGAGCCGCGGACCGGGTTTCCGTAAGAAAATCATCGGCGGATCCGAGGCCGTAGTGGGTATGGGCATCGATGATTCCAGGAAAGATGTATTTCCCCTCAACATCGATACGGTGAGCCGCCGGAACCGTGCACCCGGGCGCGCAGATTCCCACAACCTTTCCGCCGTTTACCAGCAAGTTCCCGGGAACCACACCCTGGTGGGGCAACACCAGCTGTCCGTTCGTGAGAATTGTATCTACTTTCATCTCCGTCCCTTTTTTCTCCGCTGCGGAGAGAGAGGCTCCATCAGAGCTAGTGGGGCACTTCGACCCCATATTTGGCAGCGAAGGCTTCGAACTTGGCCCGCAGTTCCCTGGCCTGCTCGAGGGAGTCCTCGACCGTAACGACCTTACAATCGACATCTAAGATCTCTTTGAAGGTTGTGTAGGCCTCCTCGGTAAGCACGACATCGCCGTTGTCCCGAATCTCCTGAATCCCGTCGTACTGCTGAGCTTCAAGCATCAGAGCCCGGGCATCGGTTAGACTCATTCCCTCGGGTATGACCACCTCCGCTCCTTTCCGGCTTAACCTTACGGGGTATCCCCCTTCCAGACCCTGCGGTCCGGGAGCATGGGTCAGCTCGCCGGTATCGTTGAGAATGGCCATGATGTTGTTCAAAGAGGAGGCGGCCACCAGATACTGACCGTGACGGCCTCCGGGGCGCATGGCATGCTTTGGCAGCTCCGCTACAAACTCCGGGCGGGCGCCAAGAAGGTCGGTAACATCTTCCTTGCCGACGAACACACGCAGATGATGAGGTGCTTCGGCGCCGGAACCGGCCCGGCACCAGTAGTAGCAGTGAAAATGGTGAGCAATCATTTCGACGCTGACATTGCTCAGTGGAACCTTCAACATCTCTGCCGCGGTCTTGCGAATGTAGGGAATGGCCAGATCCATATTCCCTATTCCAACAGTGGGAGCCAGGCCTACACGGGCCAAACTGGGATTGGTTACGTCGGGAAAAGAGGTGTTCACTACATAGGTATCGATTCCGGCCATTTTCACGGCTTTCATCAATCGTGAGGTCAAGGCCAGGTGCATCGACTCCCAGGGGCCGAGGCCGCAGCGGTTTCGGTACAGCTGTTTGTTCACCTCCGGAGGAAGCTCATTGACGACCCACCATGATTGCAGGGTCGTTCCGTTGTATATGATCGTGGGATTTATTTTCTTCAAAGTTTCCGCGGTCTGTTCCACATCGAGCAGATCGATCGGTTGGAACTGGATATCCGGATACAATCCCATGTACGAAGCGCCGAGAACGGCACTGTTGGTTTTTCTGGAGCCCCAATCCTCATTCCGATCAGCAGTCACAATTTTTTCTATGCCGGGGATCCGGCACAGAAACTCGAGCAGGATCCCACCCAGCTCGCCGATTCCCACTAGCATGATCGTCTCCCGTTCCCTCATTTTCTTTCCTTTCTACCCTGAGAGATAGTATGAGATTTCACTGTCTCTGACATGAATAGCAGGACTTAATCCCTCGACAGAGGGATTAAGTCCTTTATTCGGAGGTCTACGACGTCAGTTTCCCTCGTTTGTAGTCATCGGAGAATATCCGAGTCACGAAATCTTCGGGCAGTTTCTTGGAGAAACTGCTGACCACAGGCAGCGTGATCAACGCGGCGATGAGTCCCGGAATCAGGGGGTGAATCAGGAATTTCACCTTCAAAATCGTAAGAATCAACACCACCGCGATCCCTACCAGCTGCGAAGCGACGCAACCGGCCAAAGTTGCCTTCTTGTAGTAGATGCCGAAGAACATCGGCGCCAGGATCGTTGCCGTCATCAGCGAGAACGAAAAGGCCGTCAGGTACAGCAACATCGGCGGCGGGCGGAAGGCGGCAAACAGGGTAATCACACTCAAGATGAGCATAACAATCCAGGTCAGGCGCAGCACGCTCTTGTCGCTGGCCTTCTTGTTGATGATCTGTTGATACAGATCCCGGGAGACAGCCCCGGCGGCAACCAAGAGGATTCCATCAAGGGTGGACATCACCGCGGCCACAACCGCGGTCAGCAGGACTGCGCTCATGAACGGCGGCAGAAGGCGTAAAACCAATACGGGAAAGGCGTAATCCGGGTTGTCTAAAAACTCGTTTCCGAACAGAGCCCGGGCGATGATACCGCTTCCGTTGCAGGTATAGAGGATGAACAGTGCGGTCAGGAGCACCACGATCGCTGAAGGTCCGACGACGCGCCGGCTCTTCATAGCGAGGGTCTTTTGCAATAGCTGAGGAAGTCCCCAGGGAGCAATGCCGAAAACGAAGGAAAAACCCAGCAAGCCGGCCCAGCCGAGGGTTCCGGGTGTTCGAATCAGGTTGGGATCAATGGCCTGCAGCTTGAGCGCAACACCGGTTGGTCCTCCGGCGGCGACCAGACTTACGATAAAAATCGTGATGGCACCGACGAGCAAAATAATGCCCTGGATCATATCGGTGATTACACCGGACATGAAACCACCGACCACGGTGTAGGCTGCCGTAATTGCGATGATGATGACTACCGCCCATTTATACGGGACGCCGAGCAAAGTCTCAAAGGCCAGTGCTCCCCCCTTGGTGACCGCCACCATGTAGGGAACGAGAAACACGACCATGATCAACGCGAGAACCCCCGACGGGAGTGTACTCTTGTAGCGGGCACGGAAGTAGTCGGGAATGGTAATCACGCCCAACTGCTTCGAGGCGTTCATCAGCGCCTTGGCGAATAAGAGCAATCCGATCGGTATGAGCAGTACCTGGGCGAGCGGCATGAAGAACCAGGCCAGCCCGGCCTTGTAGCCTACGCCGGAGTTCCCGATCATGACCGACGAACTGTAGTACGTCGCGAAGTACGTAAACGCCAGGAGCCAGGGTCCAAGGTTGCGGAAACCTACGAAGAATCCTTCCAGTTTGGTGGCGTAGCGCCGGCAATAGATGCCGATTCCCACCATGATGAGGAGATAGATAATCAGAACGATTAGATTTGTTGCGGTTATACTACCCATTGAAATTAACCTCCTTTCCTACTCTTCGATCTTCTTGTTTCTTCGAATTTCTATCAGCCAGACAACGATGATCATGACCACGGTCAAAATGGGTGATAGAAACCAGCCCAGCCACGTCGGCCACGGTGTTCCAAACATGCCGCACCTCCTATACGTATTTTTTTCAGCGGACCGCTTCCCCGCCGGAAGCAGTCCGTTGTTTCCTCAGTATAGCAGCTCCTCGTAGGCATCAGGTCTGCGATCGCGCCAATAGGGAATGCGCCTTCTGCCTTCCTTGGCTTCCTCCAGATCGATCTCCACGGCTACTACCTCTTCTTTGTCTCCCGAACCGGTTTTCAGGATGTCACCGCGAGGATTGATCACCAAAGAACGCCCGACATTTTCTCTGTCCCCGTCAACGCCCGCCTTATTGGGAATGCAGACAAACATCCCGTTTTCATAGGCCCTGCTTTGAACCAACCTGCCCCAGACTTCGATACGGTACTCCTGACCATACGTAGCGTAGTTGGTCGGATTGAACACGATGTCCACACCCTTCAAGCCCAGAATCCGGTATCCTTCGGGGAACATCCGATCGTAGCAAATCTGTACGGCTAAATGAGCATCCAGATTTTGAATATAAAAAGAAGGGAATCCCAGGTCTCCAGGAGTGAAATACAAACGTTCGTAGCTGCCCGTACCTCCCGGAAGATTGCTGGGGAAGTAGGCCGGAATATGGACCTTTCTGTATTTCCCCAGCACGGTCCCATCGGTATCGAAAACCAGAGCTGAGTTGTACCGCTTGATGCCATCCCGCTCGCCGTAGGCCAGTACGAGAGCCATGTTGTGCTTGCCGGCCTCCTGCACAAGAGGCTCTATCAGGGGTGAGGGCAGCGCATCAAACAGATAGTCGTTGTTTCGAATCAGCTGGCGACAGAAAAAAGGAGTGAGGCTCAGCTCGGTGGTACAGGCAATATGCACTCCTTGATCCGCAGCCTCTTTTACCAGGTTCGTCAAGCGTTGGACTATTTTCTTCTTGTCCTCCACTGCGCTCTGCGGCTCGACGGGCGTAGGACCGGAAAGTTGAAGTGCCGCAATCTTGATTTTCTGACTCATCTGGTCTCCCCTGCCGGTGCTCGTTGTGAGTATATCTATACCATTATTGTAAAAAGATTATAAAGCAAATGTTTTTACTGTCAAGAAAAAAATTTAATTTTCGAGAGAAACCCTTCTAATACCCCTTACAAAAAACGAAACCTTTGATGATCTGACAGATCACGGGAGGCGATGTTATCTCCGAACGGTGTATATCTGTTCCAAAACGATCCGGGCCAGGGCAGCTGCCTGGCGACGCGGTCCGGTCGCCTCCAGAGCAACGGATTCTGAGAAGATCAAGCGACCCTGCTCACCCTCACGAAGACTCACCAGTACGCGGTCATCGGTCTCCCGGTCCAGGGAAAGCTGAAATTGGAATCCCTCCACCTCATCCGCGACAGAAGCAACATCCGATCCTGATGCTTCGAGAAAGCCGACGGCACGCCTCAGAACCTTATCGCCTCTACTGTCGATGTCGACGGCCAGGGGCAGGGCGAAACCGTACTGCAGCAACCCACCGGGATTCAGCTCGTACAAGCGATTCAGGACCTGTCGGCGCTCCGGGCTTCTTCCTTTAAGAAGGGGGACCAAGTAACGCAGGGAGTCGAAGATCCCCTCCCGCTCCCAAAAAGAATCCAGACCGTCGATCGACCGCTCCAGAAGCTCCCGGCTGCCCCGGATCTTGCCCTCCTCCTGCTGATAGTACAGCGCCGCATGGGGGGAAACCTGCACCTCCATATCCCGGGCCAGCTTGAGATACTTCAGGGCAACACGCTCATAGCGCTCGTTCCCTCTGTAGAACTCCCAATACGCATCGAGATAGTTTTTCTCCCGGAGGTAGGACCGGCCTACCTTAAGCGAATACAGCCGCAGCTTCTGGCGATGGTAGTAGGCCTTCGCCCGAAACTCGAATGTCCTGATGACCCTCCGGGCAAATTCGAGAATCCCGATCCGCGGCTGCGCCCACTGGCTTCGGGCGAGACCACCGTACACATCGGCGAGGATTTCATGCACGTCCTTGAGGTGCCGTTCCACATCGGTTCCATAGTAGTACAGCCAGGCCAGATCCTGGGACCCCAGCACCTCCTCGGCATAGCGCCGGGCCAGATCGAGCATCCCGAATTTCTGGTACAGCATCGCCAGATTCACCTTGCTCAAAGGAGTGGTATCCTTGGCCATGGCCTGCTGATACTCCGACAGAGCCCGTGAAAAATCCAGGCGGGATTCGAACAGCTCGCCCCTGGCCAAATGGCCCGGCGCCCGATCGGACATTTCTATCGATTCGTCGGTATAGCGCAGGGCGGAATTGAAATTGTAGAAGCTGTGTTCGAGGAGGGAAAGGTTGTAGTAGGCCACGGAGGCAAAGTATTCATCTTCCCCCACCAGAGCGTCCTCGATGGCTTTGAGGTAGAAGCGTTTAGAGTTCTCATAGTCGTACATTCCGGAGTAGAGGGTTCCCAGGGTCATGAAGATGCCTCGGTCCGGGCCGAAACGCTCGAGGGCCCCCAGAAGCAGCTCTTCCCCCTTGTCCAGCTGGTGGGTCTTGAAGTACATCCATCCCAGATCGTCGATCGAAGAAACGCTCTCCGGATACAGTTCGAGGATCCCCTCCAGGGCGGCGATGGATTCCTGCTCCTGATTCAACTTCCCGTAGCAGCGCGATATCTGGACAAGGGTCAGGAAGTCCTCCCCCTCCTTCTCTACAGCAACCAGGTATTCCTCCAGGGCCAGCTTGTACAGCTCCTTGTCGTAATACAGGTCCGCCAGCAACAGATTCAGTTTAACCGCGTCGGGAAAGTGCTGCTTGCCTTGTTCAATGATCCGCACAGCGGTCTCGTAGTTCTCAGCGTCGATCGCCTCCCTGGCCTGTTCGTAGTACCGATCCAGGCTCCGCTGTTCCTGTGAGGCAGCCAGGGGGCAAACCAACAGCAGGAGACAGACAATCAGAGCCATCACAACCCCCTGCCTGTCATACTGATTGGATTGAGAAAACCAAAGATGCGTCGGGGCAGAGAAAAGCACCGGTGCAGCGACAGGATGAACTCCCGGCGTGTTTTCAGGGCCCGTTCGAAATCCGGAACTCCAAAAGCATCACCGAACACAGCCTGGAGATAGGCCTGGACCCAGGCAGAAAGACGTAGCGGGTATCGGCCTTCAACTCGCCGGGCATATTCCAACAGAGATTCTTCTCCGGATTTTTTCAGCCCCAGGCCTTCCAATCGAACCCGGGTCGCTGCAAACAGGTATTTGATCTTTCTTCGCTGAGGCACCGCAAAAAAGGCTCGCAAGAGCGGGAAGGATTTGAGAATTCCTATTACGAGCAGGTATAGAGCGGGGAGAGTCACGTACCACAGGCGAGCGACAAAGATCAATCCCCTGACCAATTCTCCTCCCAGGAGGCGGACCCTGTTCTCCACTTCGATCGACTGAGGCTCCTGCTCCTCGAGATTGTGCTGATTTTTCAGGATTTCCTCGAGCAACCGGGCAAAGGTCTCGAAGTCGAATCCGAACTGGATCGTGTACTCCTCCCCCGGCGCGATGATTTGGGAAGATGGATCAAACTCGATCCAGCCGTAGTTTCCGAAATAGACCTCCACCCAAGCGTGAGCCTGATAGGCTCGAACTTCGTAAAAGTTTAGGACTTCGGTTTCCGGATTCACATAAAATCCTACCGCTACCCTGGCGGGGATGCCCAAGCTGCGGCAGAGCAGGGCCATGGAAAAGGCGAAGTAGGAGCAGTAGCCCTTCTTGCTGGAATAGAGAAAGTGGGACAGCTGATCTCCGTCCGCCGCCAACCCCGGGGTGAGGGAGTAGTAGTAGTTGTCCTTCAGATAATCGTGAATAGCCAGCACCTGATCGAGGCGATCGAGCTCCCCGGAAGGCCGGACCCCGCCTTCAGGTAGTGCGGTGATTCTCTCGGCCAGCTCCCGAATGCGCTGATCCTCGCCGAAATCTGTGTAGACTTCGACCTGCTCCGGGCTGAGAGCCTTGACGTCAGCCGATGCCAGCTCCTCCAGACCGGCATCGCTGACTCGGGAAACCACCCTGTAGATACGCAGGAAAGAGGAGGAGTCCCAGTTGGTCAGAGGGGCCACCCGTATCGGATAGTTCATTCCGATCAGCGAGGTGGGATCGAAGTTGACGAAGAAGTATTCCTGCATGACCTCCTGCCGGGAAAGATAACCCGGGTCGGGAAACTGTTCAGGGGAATCGGGTACGGTCACGGGCAGATCTTCCCCCCCCTTCCGCCCGCCGGGACTATGAAAGAAACCCCTCCGCCTGTCGTACCCGGAGAGAATATAGCGGCGCAAGAGGATCCTCTCCGCCGGACCCTGCTTGCGAAACAGGAGAACCAGGTCGTCGGACATCTCGATCTCGCTCTCCAACTTGATGTACTGAGAAAAATCGAAGCGAAAGAGGGTCGGCTTCATCAGCCCGCCTCCCAGCCGAACCGCACCCTGGTTGTAACGCCCCAGAATAAAGAGAAGCAGGAGCAAGAAAAGAGGCAGGAGCACCCAGAGGAAGGAGGCGACAGACCGGAGCGTACCTTTCCAATTCCCCGGTCGGCCTTGCTCCCGAACTCTTACCAAAACCATCAGCGTGATCGTAAGGATGAGAAATCCGAATATACTGTAGGACAGCAGGGAAGGGTGTCGATAGAGAGTGATCTCGTAGTTGCCCTGGGGCCAAAACACAGCCAGCAGCAGCAGGGCGTCGAAGCCTGCCTCCCAGTGTACGAAACGGGGATAACGCAAAGAAAGCAGGTTGAACAGCCAGACAACCATCCAGGGAATCAGGCCGGGGAAAAAATCTTTATCGAAGTAGAAGAAGAGAAAATCCGTGTGCGGACCCGGAGAGAGGGAGGCCTGCAGTCGAAACACGAGGAAGAACAACAGGCGCAGACAAAAGACGGCCAGGATAAAGAGCACCCAAGACGCCCATAGACGCAGCCGGAGCCTATCCATCCACAGGGCAAGCAGCACGGACACTACAAAACCGGCGCTCAGGAATATCAGATCGAGGTCGGAGCGAAGGTAGAGGTAGGAGTGGAAAAACAGGAAGTAGAGGAGGAGATTTCGCACGACGAAGATCCCCAGGTTCAACTTAAATTGTTTCAACGAAAACCTTCCGCTTTCCCCTTCGAGCCCAGCGGCCCGCCTCCTGGTTCAGAACTACCCGAAATGCCCGCAGCTCCTCCGGACCGACGAGCCTCGACGATCTCGCTTCTTCCACAGGCGGGCGAAGAACCAAATCCCGAAGACCCCACCCAGCGGTTCTTTCCTCAGGGGCCGATAAATCGTGAAGGAACAGCTGCACGTTCCCACCACGGGTCTCCAGCTCCCTCAACAGTCGAGACAGGTTTCCCGATCCGGGAGAAGAGTAAAGCAGAACCTCACGATACCGCTGCCCCGGCAGTTCGAGGGCATACCTGCGGCTCCACCACAGCCCAGCCAGGAATCCGAGCAGCTCTCTGTTTTTCTCCAACGTGATCTCCCGCGGCAGCCCTGAATCACTGGTTGCGAAGAAAACCTGAAACCCGCGGCCGACAAGCTCCAATACCGTGGCGGCACAGCGCTCCACCAAGCCGTCCAGATAGTCCGCTTCGATGTGTTTAGGGACCGCCGAAGAAGGTGCGGCATCGAGAATCACGAGGAACCGGGATTCAGGGGGAGGTGTCTCTTCGCCTATCCGCAGAAACAGTTCGGAGGTATGGGCAAACACCTTCCAGTGGACCCTGCGGATATCGTCGCCGGGGAAGTACTTGCGAATCTCGAGGAGCTCTTCACTTCTTCTTTTCGTCCTGTTCCTCTTCTCCTCCTCACCTCCCTCTTGACTCGGCGGCCGTCTGGACTGTTCGGGCCGTACCGAAGGATACACCCGGAGTCTCTCTGTTAGGGGAATCGGTACAGATGCACGAGTGAAACCAAGGAGGTCCCGAACGGTGATGTGCGCTTCCCGGCCGACGTAGGAGCCTCGGTAAGGGGGGGAAAAATCAATGGCTTTGCGATTTCTACCACCGCTGAGATCGGTCCGCAGCAGCAGGGATTCTCTTCCCAACCAGTCGAGAGAAATCTCAAAACCTATTTTCATGCCGGGGGCGCTACGGCGGGGAATATCCGCCTTGACCTCTGCCCTGGTAGGGCTTCCTGGAAACACATCGCCGGTCGGCAGCGTGAAATCGACAGGATCCGGAACCTTGGCAAAATAGCGACGCAGAATCCACAGAGTGATGCGGCCGGCAGCCAGGCAGTAGGCAGCGAGCAGGATGAAGGCGCTTGCCCACAGGAGCGCCCCCAACTCCAGGCGCAGCACTCCCGCGACTAAGATCACCAGGGAAAGGCAGAGATAGGCAACTCCCAGACGGGTGAAGGGAAACGGCCCGCCCCCGCCAATACGCCGATTAGTAGGCGATCCTTGACAGCTCATGCAGGGTTATCTCACGAATCAGGGAGGCGCAATCGATCCGTATATCCTTCAGGCGAATGCGGTGAGGGAGCACCAGCGGAGCCAACTCGAGGAGATCCTGATCGATACAGTAGCTCCTGCCTCGGATCAGCGCGAAAGCCCTAGCCGCCTTGACCAACATCAGACTGGCTCGGGGAGAACAGCCCAGCTCGATTCCGCGGTGACGGCGGGTGGAAACGGATACTGCTACCGCCACCTGTAGAAGGCGATCATCGCAGAATATATTTTCCACGGTCTTCCGGGCTTGCAGGACTTCAACCCTGGAGCAGATCGGCTTCACCTTCGGCATGATTGTGGCTGCCGGATCATCCCGCACAATCCCGAGCTCATCCTCTTCGCCGGGATAGCCGATGGATATCCTCATGAGAAAGCGGTCCAGCTGCGCCAAGGGTAGCGGGTAGGTACCGTCGGTTTCCACTGGATTCTGAGTGGCGATAACAAAGAACAGGGGATCCATGGCGTGGGTCTTGTTTCCAACCGTAACCTGGTTTTCCGCCATCACCTCCAGCAAGGCGGACTGGACCTTGGGGGTTGTGCGATTGATCTCGTCGGCCAATACGATGTGCGCGAATACGGGACCTGCCTTGAATACGAACCTGCGGTGTTCGGGATCGAAGATATCCACACCGGTGATGTCGTAGGGTAGAAGATCCGGGGTAAACTGGATACGTCGAAAGGTGATGGGCTTTCCGTTTTTGTCCCGGGAAATCAAGCGGGCGACGGTCTTGGCCAGTGTGGTCTTTCCAAGTCCGGGGACATCTTCGATAAGCACGTGCCCTCCGGCGAGCAGACCTGCAATCAGATACTCCAACACCCGGCGCTTGCCCCGTATCACCTGCTCCAGTCCGTCGATCAATCGCGTGGTGAGGGTGTGGTTCTTTTCAACTTCTCTTTGGAACCGTTTCGATGTGTCTGCTGTCATAATCGTCGCTGCCGACAGTACAGCTTAGCAGCTTCCGCAAAGATTGGCTATGTTGGCGGTTCCAGGCTCGGATAGGTGCAGAGCAGCTGACCTCGGAGCTCCGCGGCCAGTGCCTCCAAACGTTCTAGATTGTAGGGGAAAGTGTAGGCTACGAATCTGCGAAGAATGTACTGACTTCGATCTCGGACGATCTTGTGGGGAATCAGCCCCGAGACTCCGAGTCTTTCCTTGAGCACGGGCAGCAGAAATTTGCGGATCAGGAGGATAAAACGACTCAGCTCGACGACTGCCTGATAGATGAACCACTCATCCCCCACGTGTACCGATTGCAGGGTTACCATCTCGCGGATGATGCGTATGGTTCGAAAATCGATGGGAAGTCCGTCGATGATTATAGAAAACCAGGTCCTGTCAAAATGATCCTCGAAGACCTGCCGAATCTTGCGGATTACCGGTAGAAGCGTCTCATTGTTCTGATCGATCAGGTCCTTCTGCTCGAGCTCCGGATACAGTACCAGCACTTTTTTTTACTCCTCAAACTTATATTCGGTATGCCCGCCCAAGCCCTTGATGCCTTTATTACCGTTGTTGACAAGGGGGGGTGCGGGAAGGTAGGCTTTTTGCCCATGATACAGGTAAAAGGTAGGGGGAAAGGAGTTGACGCCGGTCAGCGCAGGAGGTCGCGAGGATCGGTTGAGAAGAACTCTTCCAGCGGTACTCCCCCGGGTCCAATAACGAGGGGTATGGCATTGGTCCAACGTTCACAGAAAGTCTTTAAACCGGTGAAACCCCTGGGGCGTTTTGACTTCACCTCGATCGCCCAAAGCTTACGCGGTGTTTTCACAACATAGTCCACTTCGGCGTTGCTTTCACGCCAGTACAGCACTTCCCAAGGGTAACCCTGCGAGCAACTTATTATATGGGCTCCTACAGCATTCTCTACAAGCCGACCCCACCAGGAAGGATTTGCCAGAGCCTCATTAAAAGGATATCCGGATATGGCAGATATCAGTGCATTATTCAAAAGAACCAATTTGGGGCTCGAACCCCGCTTTTTTACTGAACCGGCCCGGTATTTTTCCAAACCACGCAATAAAAACGCCGAGCCAAGCAAGTGAAGGTAGTGTGCAAGAGTCGTAGTATTTCCGGCATCGAGAAGTTGACCAAGCATTTTATTGTAGGATACAACCTGCGCCGGTGCCGATGCAGCGAAGAAAAACAGGTGACGCAAGAGAGAAGGTTTGGTTACGGTCTGGAGCTGAAGAACATCTCGAGAGATAACCGTTTCAATGAGGGAGTCCCGTATATAACCGGCCCAGATTTCTTCATCTCCCATGAGGGGAACGGAACCCGGATAGCCTCCATAGAAAAGCCAACGATTCAAGTCAATCCCAAAAGCCGTGTTCATTTCTCGATAGCCCCAGTGGGAACAACGGAAGAGGAGGAACCGCCCAGATAGGCTTTCCGTCAACCCTTGCTGCATCAGCAAAGACGAGGAGCCAAGGAGGAGGACATTCAAAGGATTTTGCCTGGTCTGTTCAGCATCCCACAGAGATTTGACGACCTCACTCCATCCCCGAACTTTCTGTACTTCATCCAAAATTAAAAGCACTCTCTCATTACGTTTCGAGGATGCACGCTCCCAATGCGTGCGAATCCATTCCGGACCGGGGGGTAGAGGTTGATCCGCGCTTTCCCGCAATACAGAGCCCGGCCACTTCTCGGAAATCTGAATCGAAGCTACTGATTTACCTACCTGTCGCGGACCCACTAGGATGTGCAGTAGCCTACGGGATTTGCTCAGGCTGGCAAGCACTTCAGAAACGACCTCTCGCTCATAGGTAATTTCTTTCATGCAATAATTCTATCATTATTTCTATTTTTACTCAACCACTAAGTAAAAATACTCAATGGTTGAGTAAATAATTCCGGCGGGCACGTTGCCGCACCCTTTGATCAGGTTGTTTATCACGCTGTTGTTGACAAGGGGGGGTGCGGGAAGGTAGGCTTTTTGCCCATGATACAGGTCAAAGGTAGGGGCGAGGTAATTCCCTCCAGCCCGGCCATATCGCTGCTCAACCACCTCCAACGGAACGGAATCCCGATCGAAACGATCTGCGGGGGTCGGGCCCAATGCGGGCGCTGTCTGATCCGGATCCTGAAGGGCACAGAAACGATGAATAACAAGAACCAGATCGAGATCGCCCGGCTGGCGGCGTTGAATGCCGGGCAGGACATGCGCCTGGCCTGCCAGAGCTACACCCGCGGGGATATCGAAATCGAGATCATGAATCCGGGCACATCCGGATGACCGAGGTTGTGCGGGTGAAGAGTTTGATGCGGCTCCTGTTACTGCTTCCCGCCCTTCTGCTCTGCACCGGCGGTTTCGCCTCCGGCTCCGGGGAGGCTTCCCGATCCGCTGACCCGGCCGACCCTATACTCTACAAACAACGGATGCGGGAGCTGGTAATCTCTCTCAGCCGCTACGCCCGCAGACTTAATCCGGAGTTTATCCTGATTCCTCAAAACGGCAGCGAGCTCCTGAGGGTAGAGGGAACGCTCAACGGAGCACCGGCCCTCGACTATATTCAGGCCATCGACGGGATCGGCCGGGAAGACCTGTTCTACGGTTACACCGCCGACAACCGGGAGACCCCGGAGGAGGCGATCCGCTACATGCTGCCCTTCCTCGAGTTTGCAGTGGATAACGAACTGACCGTTATGGTGATCGACTACTGCCGGCAACAAACAAAGATCGACGATTCCTACAGGAGAAACGATCTGAAGGGGTTCATTTCCTTCGCTGCTCCGCGCAGGGACCTGACCGTGATTCCCGGCTACCCGAATCCCATCTTCAGAGAACACGCTCGGGATATCCATCACCTGGCCGACATTCAAAACTTTCTCTTTCTGATCAATCCGGGGGCTTTCGCCGACAAGGAACATTTCCTCTCCGCTTTGGAGCGGACCAACTACGATCTGATCGTCATCGACGCCTTCGTCGAAGGACAGGGAGGTTCGGAGTGGCTGGAGCCGGAGGACGTCAGGTCGTTGAAGATAAAAGCCAACGGGGCGCGGCGGTTGGTCATCTCCTATCTCAGTATCGGAGAGGCCGAGGATTACCGCTACTATTGGGATCGAAGTTGGGATCGCAACCGGGACGGCCGACCCGACGCCGGGGCTCCGGATTGGCTGACCGGTGAAAATCCTAACTGGCGGGGAAACTACAAGGTCCGCTATTGGGATCCGGACTGGCAGGCGATCCTGTTCGGGAGCGGTGAATCCTACCTCGACCAGATTATCGCCCGCGGTTTCGACGGAGTGTATTTGGACATCATCGACGCTTTCCAGTACTTCGAAACGCAAAACCCATAGCCCGAACCCCCGACAATTCTATTGTTGACAATTTTACTCAGCTTTAATACACTGTATGCGGGAGCGGATCTTCGATCCGCCGGGATAGAAAGAGGTACTTCCATGCTGCAGAGTTTTATCATACTGTTTCGGGAAACCCTTGAGGTTGCCCTGGTTATAGGAATCGTTCTGGGCTATCTTGTGCGCAGCGCTCAGAGAATGTACAAACAGTCGGTATACCTCGGTCTGGCCGCCGGCGTGGGGGCCAGTGCCCTGGGGGCCTTTGCTTTCCAACTTCTGGCCGGTGGATTCAGCGGCCGGGCGGAAGGGATCTTTGAAGGGGTCACCATGCTCGCAGGTGCGCTGCTGTTGACGACCCTTATCCTCTGGATGATCAGAAAAAATGCCCAAGCGGAGGAATTGGAACGCAAAATCGCAGACCGGCTCTCCGGAACTAGGAAGGCCGGGCTTTTCTTGCTGATTTTTTTCTCGGTGCTCCGCGAAGGAATCGAGTCCGTGTTTTTTATCAGCGCCGCCGGGTTCGCATCGGGGCAGAACAACCTCCTCGGCGCGGGACTGGGTTTGGCCGCAGCGGTGGTTCTGGGGGTCCTTCTGTTTCGCGGCGCCCTACGCGTCAATCTAAGAAGCTTTTTCACGGTAACCAACCTCCTGCTGATCTTCTTTGCCGCCGGTCTTGTAGCCGGAGGTGTACACGAGCTTCAGGAAGCCGGAGCGATTCCCGTTGTCATTGAACATGTGTGGGACATCAATCCGGGTATGACAGAAGACAGCTACCCCGCCTTCCACGAGAACGGTCTGATCGGGAGCATCGCCAAGGGATTGTTCGGCTACAATGGGAATCCCAGCCTGATCGAGATTCTGGTGTATCTATCCTATATGTTCGGCATTGCCGTTCTTTGGCTGCGCACACGGGCCGCAAAGGCCGGTCGAGTCCATTCGAGCGAAACCCCTGCATAGAGATGCACAGAGAGTCAGGCGAGAACGGATAGCCTCCATACCTCCATTTAAAACGGCTGTGTCGCCAGCAGCCCTAACAAGCGCTTCGCAGCTTTTCCCCGATGGGACAGGCCGTCTTTTTCAGAGTCGCTGAGCTGGGCCACCGTCTTTCCTATCTCAGGGAGGTAGACCACGGGATCATAGCCAAAACCTCCCGAGCCGGAAGGTTCCCCCGCCAAGACTCCGTGAAAGGTTTCCTGGACTACGAAGAATCGCTTCTCATCAAGCACCAGAACCATACAGCATACAAAAAAACAGCTCCGGTCGCTCAGTGATGCAGCCCGACTGAGAAGGTAGGTGTTTCGCTCGGCATCGGAGAGCTTGCTTTTTTCATCAACCGCTCCGTACCTTGAGGAGAAGATCCCCGGCTGTCCACCAAGCCCCGCTACTTCAAGACCCGAGTCGTCGGCGAGTACCGGATTTTCGACCAGATGGTAGAGGTGTAGAGCCTTTCCCAGAGCGTTTTCCAGGTACGTCTTGCCGGTTTCTTCGAAGGTGAAGGCGAAGCCGATATCCGCAGGAGCGCTGAGACGGTAGCCGGGGAACAAGCGGGAGAACTCCCGCAGCTTGTGCGGATTGTTGGTGGCCACGGTCAGTGCAGGGTTCTCGGGTTTTGTCATGCCTTGAGGCTCTATTGTACAAAGAATCGCCTACCCGTCAATCCGACCGGCGATCTTAAGGACATGACATCAGGAACGAGACCCGGTGAGAGGAATCAGGCGCAAAGCCGCGGAGTTTTCCCGGCATCGCGGGCTGTGACACTTTCTCTCAATTGTCTTCGAAACCAGAACAGCGAGGTGTCAACCGTTCCTTTGGGAATCTGGAGCAACTCTGCAATCTCCCGGTTGCTCGGCCGAAGTTTGACCCCCCGGATCTTTCTTTGGAGGGTACGGAGCTTCACCTTCAATCGGGACAGGGAAAGGGCAATTTCTGTCTTCCCCGCGGGATCTACTCCCCAGATAAGATCTCTCTGAAGAAGAAGCATTTTGGTATAGATTTTATTTTGGCGCAAGTACAATTTATGAAGACGAAGCTCCCGCTGGCAGAGATTTGCGCGCAGCCGTTCAACCATACCGACCAGGTCGTCTTCTTCTACTCCTGACAATCTACTGATCCAGGAAAATGCTGAATCATCCAGAGCGTGGGCGTTTTTCAGAGCCAGAAACAGCACACGCCGGCGGTAGGTGGCTTGTCGCGATCTTCCCCATTGATCCATCGGGATGATGCTCCTGTGACTACACTCCCGCGCGGGCATCCTGGCGTAGACCGCAGTGGGATCCGGCAGCTCCCAGAAAACCGCGTTACGGGCCACAGTCCACCGGATTTCCTCTCTTCGCTTCTGGGAGCAGTATTCCTTGTAGTGCCAGTGGAGAACAGAGTTGAAGTACCACTCGAAGGGTTTCCCCCGATCCTTGAATTTTTTCAGGGTCCGCAGCAGGCGCGGATAAAAGAACAGATAGAACTCGCCACAATCATCCTCGCTCCCTCGGCATTTACTCAGGGGGTAGTGGTATATGCGCAGAGAGAGCCTTTTCAAAATTTCCGCCAAGCCCAACCCGGTATTCTGATAGTAGAGCACCAGAGAATTGAGAGATTCCGCTTCCATCCCCACCCTCCTGACACTTTTTTTCTACCCTAGGTATTGCAACCTCCGTGCCAGAAATCGAGATGAGATTGGCGTTGATTAATATTCCATATTTACATTTATTTACACTCGGGATTCGTCGCCACCGATCACCAGGGGTTCAAGAGCGAGAAGCAGCCGTTCTCGAACCGCGGGGATACTCCCCGAACTGGTGTATCCGGCGGCCAGAGTATGGCCGCCTCCACCCATGGACCGGGCCAGATTCCCCACATCGCAGGTACTGCTGGATCGAAGACCCACCGAACAGCGCCCCTGCTCCTCTTCCTGAATGAAGGCAACGACCTCAACGCCCTTCACCGCCTGCAGGATGCGGTAGACCTCGTCGGAGCCGCGGGCGGCGTTTGAGCTCTCAGTGCGCAGTTCTTCAAGGCTCTGGTAAGTGATCAAAACCGCTCCATTGAACGCGCTCTCTACCCGCTCGAGAGACAGGGCCAGAAGCCTGACCTTTCCCAGTTCCCATCCGGAGTGGATCCTCCTATAGGTTTCGCGGGGGGAAACCCCGATATCCACCAGCCGGGCTACAGCCTCGAATACAAATCCGTTCTTTTCGATCAGGTGACGAAAAAATCCTGTGTCTCGGGCCAGACCGAAGAGGATCAGCTCCGCCTCCTTGAGGGTTGGAGTCTCCGGATGCTCTTCGATCAGGCGTTGAACTAGATAGCTGACCGACGGCGCCTGGGGGATCACCCAGCGCACGTCTCCAAACTCTTCCCCAGAGGCATGATGATCGATAACCATGATCGCAAGACCTTCGATGTCCTGTCCCATCGAACCGATCCGGTCCGGTGTCGAGCAGTCCAGGATGATGGCGGCGGGATCCCCTGCCAGGTCCGCTTTTTCTATCCGGTCGCGAAAGCGATCCTGAAAAGAGATGATCTCGGGACGATCAAAAGGGCCTTCAGAGAAAACAACATTCTGCTTGCCCCTTCGGCTCAAAAAGCTTCCCAATACCAGCTGAGAGGCAATACAATCTCCATCCGGCTCCACATGACCGAAAATAAGGAATTTGTTGAAGCGATTTAAAAAATCATAAACAGCAGCAGGGGGACGATGAGGGAAATCCACATCTACCTCTTAAAAATGAAGAAGCTCGTACTGGGGTTTCTTACCGGAGACCATGGGTCTGCCCATTGAGATATAGACGTCGATTTCGGAGCGCAATCCGAACTCCTCTAGATACAATCCCGGCTCTATGGAGAAACAGGATCCTTCCAGGAGCAGGCGCGGGTCCGGAAACTCGACACTGTCCAGGTTCACTCCGAATCCGTGGACTTCCTCTGCGATGGCGTGGCCGGTACGGTGCCTCAAATAGTCTCCATATCCCGACTGCTCGACGAAGGCACGAACCCGACGGTCCACCTGCTCCCCGGACACATTGTTTCCGCCTGACAGAGATTCCTCGATAAAACGCAGGGCCTCCTCGCGGGCCTCCACGACCGTGCGGAAGGCCGCCTCCACCTTGGGGGGAGTATGGGTACCGAGAACCCCGACCCAGGAAATATCCGCATAGATGGCACCGTTTCTTTTCTCCTTGGCCCAAAGATCTAGCTGCAGCACCGAATCAGGCTCGAGGACCGCTCCTCGCTCAGAACTTCCCCCGTCGGGATTGTAGTGGGGATCCGCCGAATGGGCTCCCACCGCCACGATCGGCGCAGAATCGGTTGCCAGGTCCAGCTCTTCAAACAGACCCAGGATCCAACCCTGCACGGTGGTCTCCCATACGGGTGTGTCCGAACGCATCTCCTTTCGAAGCCGCTCCCACACTTCCTCTACAATGTCGTAGAGGTGGCCCGCCGCACGGAGGTGGCTGTCGATTCCCTCCCGATCCAGAACACCGAGAAAACGCTGGATCATCGAGGAGGCACCGGTAAGCGTAAACCCACAATCCTGGAGCAGCCGGGCCGTGCCATGATCAAGAAAAGAAATTCCGGGCAGCTCACTGGAGAACTGACAGGCAACCTGCTGCAGCCCGCCGGCCATTTCCCTCAGATGGGATAGAAACTGCTGCCGAGTGGAGTATACCCGCTTCCGCCCCGCAAGATGATCGAGTATCTTCTCTTCGATCCCATGGACCAGCTTCTCCGCCGATCCATCCCGACGCAGGAGGTACATCCAGGGGCGGGTATTCACCGCCGTCCCCGAAACGTTGAGAATCCTGTCTGAAATGGGATCTTTGTGATGAAGGTTATAAAAAAGCCATGCGCTGAGATTCTCCTCAAGCATGGCTGCTGAGGCTCGTTCTGTAAGGAGCATCAGAGGTCAGAACTCTAGATCGAGCGTCTCAACCTCGAACTTGCTGCTGTCTCCCGCCTGTGTCTTCAACCGTCCCCAGGACAAATGCTGGATGTTGTCATGAGCGTAGAGCTTGATGTGATCGAACTTACCATCTCGATAAAACACTGAGAAGTAGGGAAAAGCCGGGGTGTTTCCCATAATGAGATCCGCTTTCCCGCCGGCCTTGAACCAGGAATGGGGTATGTAGAACTCACCCACATCCATCGAGCTTTTCAGATACAAGACCTTGTAACCCAGGGAATGATTCAGGATCTTCATGATGGAAACCGTTTTTACATAGATCTTGGGATCCTGGTCCTGGGCGCTGACGGCGAACACTCCCAGCAGGAGAGTTATCAGTACAACGAGTACGATTGTCCGTTTCATAGTACCTCTAATCATAGTAAAAACCCCTTCATTTTCAAGTCATATTTGTCAGATCGTAGCCAGCATTGCTGCTTTGATCGTGTGCTTTCTATTCTCCGCTTCGTCCCACACCTTCGATGCGGGACTCTCGATGACCTCGAAGGTGACTTCATTCCCCTTTACCGCGGGCAGACAATGCATAAAGATCGTATCGCCCTTGCCCGTCGCGGCCATCATCTTCCCATCCACCTGGTAGGGGCGCAGAAGCTCGAGGCGCTCTTTGGACTTCTCTTCCTCCCCCATTGAAATCCAGACATCCGTATACAACACATCCGCGTTCTTGACCCCTTTGGCCACATCCGAGGTGAGCTCGATCTTCGAACCGCTCTGCTCTGCATATTCCCGGCAGAGCGCCACGGTTTCCGCATCCGGCTGCAGTGTTTCCGGTGCCACAACGGTGTAGTCCGTACCCAATTTGGAACACCCGATGAGCAGAGAGCGAGCCACATTGTTGCGTCCGTCCCCCGCATAGACCAACTTGATACCCTTCAATCGCCCGAAAACTTCCTGCACCGTCATCAGATCGGCCAGGATCTGGGTCGGGTGGTACAGATCGGTGAGCCCGTTGTATACAGGCACACCCGAGTATTCGGCCAGGGCTTCCACCATTTCCTGCTTGAAACCCCTGAACTGGATGGCATCGAACATGCGCCCCAGTACTCTCGCCGTGTCTTCGATCGATTCCTTCGCCCCCAACTGAATATCCGCAGAGGAGAGAAATACCGGATGACCGCCCTCTTCTCCGAAGGCGGTCTCGAAAGCACAGCGGGTACGGGTCGACCGCTTTTCAAACAACAAGGCCAGGGTTTTCCCGAGGAAACGTTGGCTGACGTTCCCAGCCCGACGCTCGCGCTTGACCTGGTGAGATAACTCCAACAGGAAAGTGATCTCCTCCGCAGAGTAGTCTTTCAAGGTCAGAAGAGATCGACCTTTCAAATTGAACGCCATTGCTTCTCCTTTGTTTTAATAATCGGGCTAATTTTCCGTAAACTCAAAGGTTCAAGTGTTTTTTGATCAGCTCCGCGAGGTCGGGTTTTCCGATCTCCTGCAGCTCATAACCCACCTTGAGCATGGGCTTGTCTATCGAAATGATTCGGGTCAAATCCACCGGGGTAGCGATAATGACCAGATCGCAGGGCACGTTGTTGACGGTCGCTTCCAGATCCTTGATCTGCTGTTCTCCGTAACCGACGGCGGGAAGCACTCTCCCAATATTCGGATAGGTTTCGTAGGTCTCACGGATCTTACCGCTGGTAAAACCCCTCGGGTCGACAATCTCCAACGCGCCGTACTTTCTGGCCGCGATCACTCCAGCCCCGTACTGCATCTCCCCATGGGTCAAGGTGGGACCGTCCTCCACCACCAGCACTCTCTTCCCCCAGATCTGTTCTCCTCCATCGAGGAATATGGGTGAAGCCGCCTCCACCACCGCCGCCTTGGGGTTCAACCGATACACATTATCCCGCAGAGCATCTACCGCCTCGGCTGCAGCCGTATCCACCTTGTTGATGACTACGACGTCTGCCATGATCAAATTGATTCTGCCGGGGAAGTAGGACAGTTCATGTCCCTGACGAAGGGGGTCCGCCACAGTGATGTGGAGATTCGGTTTGTAAAAGGGTAAATCGTTGTTCCCGCCGTCCCAAAGAATCACGTCCGCCTCGTTCTGCGCCTGCTCGAGGATCTGCCCGTAATCCACCCCGGCATAAACGGTGAAGCCGAGCCGGATATGGGGTTCATATTCCTCCATCTCTTCGATCGTACACTGCTGTCGAGCCATGTCCTCCAGGGTTTCGAAGCGTTGAACGGTTTGAGCCGTCAAATCCCCGTATGGCATGGGGTGGCGTACCACCACCGCCTTTTCCCCCAGATCTCTCAGGATCTGAGCGATTCTCCTGGTGGTCTGACTCTTACCCGAACCGGTACGGACGGCGCACACAGCGATCACCGGGACCCGGGCTTGCAGCATGCTTTCCCGGGAACCGAGCAAACGAAAGTCCGCCCCCAAAGCGATCACCTGAGAGGCCTTCTCCATCACGTACTGGTGGGACACGTCAGAGTAGGAGAATATCACCTCGTCGATCTGCTCTCTGCCGAACAGCGCCGGCAGTTCTTTTTCGGGAAGTATGGGGATGCCTTCGGGGTAGTGCGGACCGGCCAGTTCGGGAGGATAGCAGCGGCCCTCGATGTCGGGAATCTGAGCAGCCGTAAAAGCGATAACCTTGATGTCTTCGCGCTTGCGGAAAAGGACGTTGAAGTTGTGAAAATCCCTGCCCGCCGCACCCATGATGACGATCTGCCTGCTCATAGCACCTGAAAACCTACACCAATGGCCTCGGTGTGGCAAGACAACGGTTCAGTCAGCCAAGGCCTAATAGCGCAGGTGCTTCACATCCTCGTCGCTATCGCAGAGCCTCTCCATGGTTGCGATACCTATATCCATGTGTAAATCCGCAAATTTCTGGGACACGGCCCGATCGCTCCGGGTCGTCTTTACGCCTTCCGGCGCCATGGGCCTGTCCGATACCAGAAGCAGAGCGCCGCGGGGGATTTCATTGAAGTGCCCCACCAGAAACAACGTGGCCGCCTCCATGTCGATCCCTATGGCCCGGATGCGGCGCAGATACTCCTTGAATTTCTCATCCCACTCCCAGACCCTGCGGTTGGTCGTATAAACGACGCCGGTCCAGTACTCCTGATTCCGTCGCTTCAGCTCATGTCCCACATAGTCGTGCAGCCGAAACGAGGGCAGCGCAGGCACTTCGATGGGATAGTAATCCAATCCTGTGCCTTCGCCTCGAATCGCCGCAATCGGCAGCACGAAGTGCCCGACCCCAACCTGCTGTTTGAGCCCTCCGCATTTGCCGAGGAAAAGAACCGCCTGAGGACCGACGGCGCCGAGCAGATCCATGATCGTGGCCGCATTGGGAGACCCAATGCCGAAGTTGATCATCGTGATTCCCTGAGCGTTGGTCGCCGCCTGCATCGGACCGCCGGCACCGTAAATCTCGACTTCAAAACGTCGAGCGAATCGTTCCAGGTAGTCGAAGAAATTCGTGAGCAAAATAAAGGCCCCGAACTTGTCTACGGGCATACCCGTATAGCGGGGAAGCCAATCTTCGACGATCCCTCTTCGTGTCTTCTTCTTCATGGTACAAATATACTCGATTACAGGAAAAATCTTTATTCTCTGCCCACGATTTTCCCATTTCACAAGTGCCGCCGATCAGGCTATAACATGGATACGCAAAACATGGCTTCAAGCAATTCGATCCTATCGTACGGGTTGTCCTCGATTGTGCTGCGCCGTAAGGTCCCCCCTGCTGGCCAGTTTCAAGGTAAGTAAAGGTCGGCGTAACCACCAACGGCACCGTATCTTTGGATGTGCCGACCGATCTGCTGTGGGTAAGCTTGGATGGAACCCGGGACCAACACAACCGAAGACACGACGGATCCTTCGATCGGGCACTACGCAATATCCGTGTATCGCAGCACAGGCGCATCTACATCCACTACACCGTAAACCGGGAAAACATTGATGACATTCCGGTTTTGGCTCAGACATTGAGGGACGAACAGAACATCCGTGGCATCACCTTTCAGTTCTTCTACCCCTACGCCCAAGGGGAGCTCGATCTGGCGCTGAGCCAAACGGAGCGGAGGCGGGCGGTCCAGACCATCCTGGAGCTCAAACGATCCGGCGTGCTGCCTGTTTTGAACTCCCCGGCCAGTCTGAAACGGCATGGTCGAGAACACCTGGCGCTGCCGTCCCTGGCGCTTGCACTGCATCCGGGTACGCTGTACGCCGGGTGGAGAATTTGTCTGCGGAGTTGAGCGAGTTATGGAATCAGAGCGTCAATCCAAACATCAGGACCACTTACCCGTCCATGAGACCGGGGTTGCCGTACCTGCGAACCAGAAAGAACTGTTCACAATAATCGCAGAACGAACAAGTGACGGCATTACATTATTCAAGATTTCAAGCTGGTTTTTGTGAATCCTGGTCTGGCAAAAATGCTGGGCTATACCGGCGAGGAGATGATCAACACTCGGTTCCTCAATTACATTCATCCGCACGATCGCGATAGAGCAAAAGAAATCTACACCCGACGTTTCGCCGGCGAATCCGTTCCGGCAAGACACGAGTTGGCGTTGGCCGATAAACAGGGCAAGATGGTCGAGGTCGGGATCAACGCCGGTATCATCACCTTTCACGGGCAGCCCGCCGATTTTGTATTCATTCATGATATCTCCCACCTGAAGCTGGTGGAACGCCGGATCCGGGAGTCCGAAGAGCTGTATAGAAATATAGTCGAGTTGGCTCCGGATGGAATCGCCACGATTCTGCGCCGTGCCGGGTACAGCGTAATCACCGCAATAGGAGGAAAAGACGCATTATCCAAGACAGCCAGCCAGGAGGAAGCGGGTTTTGACCTGCTCATAACAGATGTGATCATGCCGGAAATGAGCGGCAAAGAGTTATCCGAAAAAATCTCGGCACTGTACCCCGCGACCAAAACCCTGTATATCTCCGGGTACCCGGACGATAAGATCGCCCGGCACGGGGTCCTGGAAGAAGGAGTTACGTTCCTTCAGAAACCCTTCTCTCCCGCAGCCTTGACCGAAAAAGTCCAGGAAGTATTGAAAGGGAGATAAATCTTCTCGATAGATCCCGTGCATAAAGCTCGCTGCTTTCGATCGGTCTCGCAAACGGGAGCAAATGTCGTTCTTATTGACATTCCCAGGTGTAATCATTATCCTTTTTCTGCGACCGCTGTGGTGGTGGAATTGGTAGACACGCTAGCTTGAGGGGCTAGTGCCCGTTTTGGGCGTGGAGGTTCAAGTCCTCTCCACAGC
>CAZSBH010000041.1:14381-36681 GCA_964604845.1 uncultured Spirochaetaceae bacterium | reverse complement strand
ATAGGAGTTTGATAGTTTCCTCCTCCACGTTTATAAACTTGTGCAGAGGGTTAGGAGCTGTACTCCTGAACCGTCTCGCGCCCCTGCAGCACCTCGATGGCCGCGGTCGCCAAGGCTTGCATTTCATTTTCGCCGGGAAAGACAAGAAACGGCCCGAGGAAGCTCACCCTGCGTTGTATCTCCTCTACAATCCGGCGGTCCTGTGCCAATCCTCCGGTCAACACAACCGCGTCGACCCGGCCGGCGACCACCGCCGCGAGAGAGCAAATCTCTTTGGCCACCTGGTAGCACATTGCTTGGATCACCTCGAGATACTTCGCTCCATCCCGATCTCCGATGGTTTCATCGAGATGTGCCTGAATCTCCCGTTCGATCAACAGAACGTCATTGGTGCCGAGATAGGCTACAATTCCTCCTTGGCCGGTCAGTTTCTTCTGCAGGCTCTGAGGGTTCTCACTGTGGGCCAATATATAACGGAGCCAGTCCCCGGAAGGGAGTTGGCCGGCCCGTTCCACAGAAAACGGCCCGTCGCCGTCCAGGGCATTGTTCACATCCGTGACCCGCCCCCCCTCATGGATGCCCACGGATGTACCGCCTCCCAGATGGGCAACGATCAAGTTGCATTCGCCGTAACTTTTACCCAGCTTGACCGCGGCCTTTCTGGCCGTCGCCTTATGGTTGAGGGCGTGAAAGATCGATTTGCGAGAGATCTCCGGCACTCCGGAATATCGGGCGAGCGGACTCATCTCATCTACAACTATCGGGTCGGCGATGAACGCTTCGACTGCGTACTCCCGGGCCAGCAGGTCGGCCAGCAGGGCACCGAGATTCGAGGCGTGGGCCCCATAGCGGGTAGTCTTCAGATCTCGCTTCATAGCTTCGTTGACCCTGTATACACCCCCCCTCAGCGGGTGCAGGAGTCCGCCCCGGCCGATCACCGCATCCAGACTTTTCGGTTCGAACTCTGGCCTTCGTTCCAGGACGCCGAGGATTACCTGTTTGCGAAACTCGAGTTGATCGATGATCGTGGGAAAGCGGGCAAGCTCCGCCGTGTCGTGGCTGATTCTCTCGTTGACAAGCTCCCTTGCTTCGGAGTAAAGAGCGAGCTTGGTCGAGGTTGAGCCTGGATTAATGACCAGAACCATCATCGCCTTAGAGCACCTCCCGCTGGTGAGTTGATCTGTTCAGTTAGTATCTTTCTTGCACGCAGAAGAATCAAGGCGAAGGGCGCTTAGGCTAAAGGCAACAAGATTCGGAAGCAGCTTCCTCCCTCAACGGGAATGTAGGTCAGGCTTCCGCCGTTGCGCTCAACCAGAGTTTTGGCCAGGAACAGACCCAGGCCTGTCGATTGTTTGCCCGACACGCTGAGGTCGAACACCCGGCTCTGTAGTTCCGCCACTATCCCGCCGCCGGAATCCTTGACGTCGATCACCCCCTGACCGTCCACGATGTAGGAACTGATCTCCACGGTCCGTTCTGAAACCCCCTGCTGATCCGTGATGCTGTCCATGGCATTGCGAACGAGGTTCAACAAAACCTGCTCGAGTTCCCCCCGGCGCACCATCACTCTCATTCGATCCGGGATATCGACACTCAAGTTGATACCCTCCCTCCGGCAGCTGGTTCTGATCATCTTGAACAGAAGACCGAGATCCGATTTCAAAGCAACCGTTCCTGCTCTTTCCCGGCCTTGCTTTAGAAGCTGGTCAAGAAGCTCGGTAACCGCCTTTCCTCCGGATTGCGTCTGCTCCATGATCAGGTGCAGCGCCTGGTGCATGGATGGTTCATCCCTTTTTCTTAGAGCGAAACCGGCGTTGGTCTGGATCAGAGCCAGTGTGTTCTTGAACTCATGGGCCGCTCCGGCAGCTAGTATACCGGTAACGATCAGGCGGTCTTGAAGCAATAGGGTATTCTCGGTTTGTATGAGTCGTGAGTGGGCTTGTCTGAGCCTCCTTTGCTGGACTCCAAGGCGAATGTGCAGACTCTGCCAGCCCGTACCCTGCAGATAGGCCTCCTGGGATAGAAGAAATCCACAGGCGATAGCGTAGATCAACCCCGTAAAAATACGAACCCGAAACACGGGGAGCCCGCTTCCGATCGACAAGTAATCGTAGACAAGTGCAGCCAGCTGGAAGGCGGTGCTCGCCGTGTACAGATACAGGAGAGGGTGACGATTCACTCGGCAGATACCGGTAAGTAAAATCAGCGGGTAAAGAGTAAGCAGGGTTAGTAGAAACGAAAACAACAGGTAAAACGGCAGTGTCCTGGACAAACCGATTGCCCGCACGAGGAGGAATACCAACAACGCCACACCGACCGCGGCGTGCCATGCCCATGGCTTCCGCTCTACCGTGAGGAAGCAAGCATACATTCCGACAGCCCACAGGACAGCCAGGGTGTATATACCGACGATCATGGCAGCGGAAGGCAAAAACCCCGCCGCAGTTACAAGGATTAGAGTACAGCTGAACCAGAACAACTCGAGCTTACTAGGTGCGTGGATATAACGGAAAGCGAGCAGAACCAGCTCGAAGAGCAGCAATACCACCGATGCCGCCCTGACCCACAGGAGCAGTGAGTTCATGTTTAATTCAGGATAATAGTAATCGCTTATCTTAGATCTGACAATCGCACCGGTGTAGGACTGGATTGCTCTCCTGTAGCAGAGCCGAGTTCCTGCAGCAGCGACCGGGCCTTGCTGGATATCTTTGTGGGAATTTCTACGAGGATCTTTATATACAGATCGCCTTTCCTGTCGGAGCTGTGAAGATAAGGAACACCTTCGCTCTTCAAACGAAGCATCTTCCCGTTTTGAGTTCCCGCTGGAATTTTCAACTTGACCTTTCTCGAGTCCTCCAGAGTTGATACGAGAATTTCCGCTCCCAATGCGGCCTGGCTAACGGATATCGGGATCACACAGTACAAGTCGTTGCCGTCCCTCTCGAAGTACTCGTGGGTTAGCACGCGGATATAGACGTACAGATCACCGGGGGGGCCCCCGTTCAGTCCGCCGTCGCCCTGTCCCGGAATGCTTATCCGTTTGCCGCCTTCGATTCCGGGAGGAATCGTAACCTTGATCGTCCGTCGTCTGGAAACCAGGCCACTGCCCCCGCATGCCGAACATGGCTTTTCGATGGTTTCACCCTCGCCGCTGCAGCTGGGACAGGTGGTGGCGATGGAAAAGAAACCGGAGCTGCGGCGAACCTGCCCCGTTCCTCCGCAGGAAGGACAGATCTTCTTGCCGCTCCCCTTGTCGGCGCCGGTTCCCCTGCACTCTTCGCAGCTTTCATTGCAAGTGAAGGCGATCTCTTTCTTCTCACCGAATACGGCCTCCACGAAGGATATTTCAAGATCGTAGCGAAGATCGGCTCCACGGCGGGCGGAGCTGCGGCTCGAGCCCCTTCGGGATCGAGACCGTCCACCCCCGCCGAAAAAGGAATCGAAGAAGCCGGTGAAGTTGAATCCGTCGAAGATGTCTTCGAAATCGCGGAAAACGGAAGAGAAATCGTGGGCCCCGAAACCCATGCCTTCCAATCCGGCAAAACCGAATTGATCGTAGGCCTGCCGCTTTTTCTCGTCCGCCAGCACTTCGTAGGCTTCCGTGGCTTCTTTGAACTTCTCCTCGGCCTGTTTATCTCCGGGATTCCGATCGGGATGATATTGGACGGCCTGCCGCCGGTAGGCCTTCTTAATCTCGTCCTTGGAGGCGCCTTTAGCGACGCCGAGGACATCATAGTAATCTCGTTTTGCCAATCCTTGGTTCTTCTTTACGGTTTTTTCGAGTCCTCGTCGTCAACGACTTCATAATCCGCATCCTCAACGGTTTCGCCGGACTCCTGTCCATCCCCGCCGCCCCCGGCCGCCTCGGCAGTGGGTCCAGCTTCCTGGGCCCCGCCTTCGGCTCCTCCTGCCTGGGAGGCGGTGCTCTTGTACACCTCTTCGGCCAGCTTGTAGGCGGCCTGTTTGAGTGCCTCGGTCTTGGATTTAATCTCACCGGCCTGATCCGACTCCATGGCCTTGCGCAGATCGGCTACAGCGGATTCAATCGTTTTTCGATCGTCTTCCGTGATCTTGTCTCCGTAATCGCGGAGTGACTTTTCCGTGGTGTAGATCAGGTTATCAGCCTCGTTTCTGGCTTCCGCCTTCTCCCTTTCCTGCTTGTCCTCTTGAGCATGAGATTCCGCCTCTTTGACCATCCGCTTGATCTCTTCGTCGGAAAGACCCGAGGAAGACTCGATGCGGATCTTCTGCTCTTTGCCGGTGCCAAGATCCTTGGCCGAGACATGGACAATACCGTTGGCATCGATGTCGAAGGTCACTTCGATCTGTGGTACCCCCCGCGGCGCAGGGGGGATCCCCACCAGGTCGAATCGGCCCAGGGTACGGTTCTGGGAGGCCATCTCCCGCTCCCCCTGCAGCACATTGATCGAAACGGCTGTCTGGTTGTCCGCAGCCGTGGAAAAGATCTGACTCTTTCGGGTAGGGATGGTTGTATTGCGCTCGATGAGCCTGGTAAACACGGCGCCGAGGGTTTCGATGCCCAGAGAGAGGGGGGTAACGTCAAGAAGCAGCACATTCTTGACATCTCCGCCGAGAATCCCGCCCTGAATCGCGGCTCCTACGGCCACAACTTCGTCGGGATTCACACCCTTGTGAGGTTCTTTCTCAAAAAGCTCTTTGACCAGTTTCTGAACTGCGGGTATGCGGGTTGAGCCCCCTACCAGGATGACCTCGTCAATATCGGCGGGTTTGACACCTGCATCGCTCATTGCCCGCTGGCAGGGTCCTTTGGTCTTCTGCACCAGATCCTCGATCATCTGCTCGAATTTTGCCCGGGTCAGGGTGTACTGCATATGTTTGGGACCTGATGAATCGGCGGTAATAAAGGGTAAGTTGATATCCGTCGACTGCGTGCTGGAAAGCTCTATCTTGGCTTTCTCAGCGGCATCCCTGAGCCGCTGCAGCGCCATTCGGTCCTGGGAAAGGTCGATCCCATAGTCCTTTTTGAAATTATCCACCAGCCAGTCGATGACCCGGTGATCTAAATTGTCTCCCCCCAGATGGGTGTCGCCGTTCGTGGACTTGACCTCAAACACGCCCTCGCCCAATTCGAGTATCGAAATGTCAAAAGTACCGCCGCCCAGATCGTACACGGCGATGCGCTCTTCCTTATCCCCCTTGTCCAACCCGTAGGCCAGGGACGCTGCGGTAGGTTCATTTACGATTCGTTTGACTTCGAGACCGGCGATACGACCGGCATCCTTGGTAGCCTGCCGTTGGGCATCGTTGAAGTATGCCGGTACTGTGATCACGGCATCGGTTACCGTCTCGCCGAGATAATCTTCGGCGGTCTTCTTCATCTTTTGCAGAATCGCCGCGGAAATCTCCGGAGGTGTGTGTTTCTTGCCTTGTATGTCAATGGTAACACCATTGCCGGTGTCGGCCACCGAGTAGGGAACCATCTTGATCTCTTCCGGTACCTCATTGTATCGGCGACCCATAAACCGCTTTATCGAATACACGGTATTCTCGGGATTGGTGATCATTTGGTTTTTCGCCGGTTGACCGACCAGCCGCTCACCTTTGGAGGTAAAGGCAACGATCGATGGGGTTGTCCGCTGTCCTTCCGAATTCTGTATTACTGCCGGCTCTCCACCCTCCATCACGGCAACACATGAGTTTGTGGTTCCAAGGTCGATTCCGATTATCTTGCCCATCTATTTCTCCTTTTTCTGTTCATCGTCACTTCCGGCTCGCTCAGGGGTTACCGGTCTGGCAACTTTAACTTTCGCTGGTCTCAACACTCTGTCATGCAGGAGATACCCTTTCTGATAATCCTCCAACACGATCTCTGTGTCGTACTCATCGGTCTCTTCTACGGCAATGGCCTCGTGCTTCTCCGGATCGAAGAGCTCGCCATCAGCGGAGAAGCGCTTCAGGCCCCAGTTGCGCTCGAGAATGCTGACCATCTGCTTCTCGATCAATGATACACCGGTATGGAAAGCATCGAAATCCTTGGAATCCGCCGCAGATTGAATGGCTCGTTCAAAATCGTCGATGATGGCAAGCAGATCGGTCAAGAGAGCGGCGTTGGCGTACTTAATACTCTCCTCTTTTTCGCGAAAAATCCGTTTCCGGAAGTTGTCGAAATCCGCGGCTCGTCGGAGCAGTTGATCGTTTAGATCCCTGACTTCCTCTTCCAGCTTCTGTATCTTGCTTTGTGAGCTCATTTCCGCAGTCGGATCAGCATTTGCTTTGGCCGGGGTTTGCGTCTCTTTGGATTGAGCGCCTTTTTTTTCTTCTTTTGCGGTCTTGTCAGTTTGTTGATGACCCTGCTTCAGTTCCTGATCAGACATCCTCTCCCACTCTATTCCCGAACGTCATTGCCGCTCCGCTCAAAATCATACACAACGACGCCCTATCTTCCTTTGAGATTTTTTCGAACTTGCTCTTGGATAAAATAATAACCCGCTTGTCGGGTGGTCAAGTCTTTTTTACAGCGGGAATCAGATGTAAAATATGACTATAGAGAGAATTATATATAGTAAATAGATGAATACTAGAAGGTACCCTTTCCAGCGCTGTAAAGTGTAGCGCCAACGGGCTAGAATCAGCATAAGAGCGACGATGGCGAGCATCCATGGGAAGGCGAAGAAAATCACCCGCTGCTCGACCTGGATCGGGTTGGCTACTGACGCGGCTCCGATAATCCAGAGAATATTGAGGATATCCGCTCCGATGATGTCCCCGAGGGCGAGATCGCCGTGTCCTTTCCGTCCGGCGACGACACAAGTAACGATCTCCGGAATCGAGGTGCCGATAGCAACCAGGGTAAGGCCGATCACCGCCTCGGAAGCTCCGAAGTGTTTGGCGATAAAGACCGCAGAGTCTATCAGGAACTCACTGGCGAAAACCACCCCGGCGATCCCTAAGAAAAAGCGTAGAACCTGGACACCGATACCTCCCGCCTTGATGTGGCTGGCCAGTTCTTCGTTGGCTTCAGGTGCTATTTTTCGTTTCCGGTTTTCCGTATGGATGAAATAGGTCAGATAGACCGCAAGGATCCCCAACAGCAACAGACCTTCCCAGCGACTGATGATGCCATTCAGACTCAAGGTGAAGGCGAGTATGTCGATTCCAACCAGGAAAAGTCCGAACAGACGAAGCGAACGCTTTTCAACCCGAATGGCCATCGGGGCGACAATGATTCCCAGTCCCAGAGCCAGCGTGTCATCCACTATGACGGATCCGACGGCATTTCCCAGAGCAATTTCGGGAAATCCTCGGATCGCGGAGAGCACCGACACTGTGAACTCAGGGGCGGTTGTGCCAAAACCCACCAGGATAACACCGATGACAATTTTCGGAACGTTCAGTTTGTAGGCAATCCCCACAGCTCCATCGACGAGGAATTCCGCCGACTTGTAGATCACCAAGAAGGATGCTGCCAGAGCCAGGAGATGGAAGATGATTTTATCGGGAATGAAATTCATGCAACTCAAAGAGGATAGTATACGAAACGGGTTGGTTGCGCACTAGCTGTTTTGAGTATCCCGTTATTTCTTAGGGGCCAATTCCAGGATCAACTCCACCTCGCCGCGGCTGAGCTTCGTGGTTCGGGCGATCTCCGTCGGTGTCCAACCCAGATGGGCCAGCTTGGTCACGGTTTCCCGCTTGTCCATCGGAGGCGCTCCCTCACCTAGCTTGGACTGCTTCTTGTCTGCTTTGAGAATGCTCTCCATGAGACGCACCTGCTCCTGGGCCTGCTTCCCTATCGTCTCGAAGCGAGTTTCCGTTTTTGCCAGCCACTCCCGAGCCGTCTCAAGCTTGCCCATTCTCTCCTCCAGCTCCCCGAGAATCGAGTCGAGGTTGTGGATCTTCTCGATGACATATTCCGACTTCTCACGGCCCGCTGCCAGGTCAGAGGCCTGAGCCTTCAACTCCCTCAGCTGCGCGGAGAAAACCTGCAAATCCTTCCCCGCCGTCTTCAGTTCCTTCTCCAGCTCGTCGAGTGCTTGAAAATTTTTGTCCACACCGTCGGTTGTGGCTTCGATTATGGCGTTCTTCTTCTCCAAACGTTCGAAGCGGGTCTCGGTGGTTTTCTCGAGATTCTCCAGCTCCCGAATCTTGGCCTGGATCTGCTGCAGGGTATCCTGACTGGAATAAACCGTACCGATTCTGTGATCAAGCTCCTTGGATATATTGAGCAGTTTCTTGAAATCCGAGTCCATATCTTCGACCCGACCGCGCTCGGAGAGCAGCTTGCCGAGTTTGCCGCCGACCTCGTCGACGGTCTTCTTCATACTCACAACTTGGGATTCCAGGTCCTCCACCTCTTTCCTTTGGACCTGCAGCTTTTCCATATCCCGCTTCATTTCCTCGATCCGTGTCTCGAACTGAGTTTTGAGCTCGTCCGCCCTCTCGAAGATCTTGGTCTGGGTTACGAAGCCCTTTACCCGTTTGTCCATCTCATTCAAGTTGATCGTAAGCAGCTGGTATCCCTCGTCGATCTTTCCGAATAGGGACTGTGCTTGAGATTCCGTCCTACCCCTCATATCGGCAAGACGCTGCTTCAGATCCCGCATGCGGTTGTCGGTCTCCACCTGCATATCTTTGGATCTTTGGTTCAACTCGGTCTGGAACGCTTCTACCTGGCGTTCGAAGGCCTCCAAAGCCGATTCGCTCTTTTCGACCAGCTTGGCGTCCAAATCATCGACCCGTTCGTTGATCTCTTTGAACTCCTCCTTCAACTGCAGCCTCTCGGTATTGGTGGAGGTGATCAGATCTTCCGTTTGCTTGCCGAAATCTTCACTGATTCTGGCAATCTGATTCTCACTGGTCTGACGTAATTCCGTGTATTTCTCAGTGAACTCCAGCTGGTTACTTTTAATAGCCTGGGCTATCCTGGCCTGCCAGGAAGCGATTTCCCCGTTGGTTGCATCGACTATCTCCTCCAGGCTGCTCTTACTCTGGTTCACCGAAGTTTCCATCTCGCGCAGACGTTCCTCGAGCTGGCGGCTGTGTTTCTGAACAGTATCATCCAAAGTATCCTGCAGGTTCTGGATCTTGGCTTTAAGATTGTTCTGCGCTTCTTTCCGTGTCTGCTCCAGCTGAACGTTCAGATCGGTCTTGAACCCTTCTATGTAGGCCTCGCTGCCGGCCAACCGTTCACTTACCGAACCTTCAAAAGCCGTAACCTTATCCTCCAGCTGTCTGAAGTTTTGGAAGTTCTCCTGTTTCGCCTTCTCCAACCCGTTCTTCAGCTCCTCGTTGAAGCGCTGCTCGATCCTCTGCCTTTCAACCAATTGAGCGGATGCAACCTCCTTCATCTTTTCTTCGATCTCACCCTGCCATTCCTCGATCCTTTGTTCCATCGATGCATCCCGCTCGCGGAGGTCCTTGAAGAAATCGTCCTCAAAAACCTGCAGTTGTGTGGACACATTCTCGTAGGCTTTGGATTTCAGCTCCGTAAGACCCTCTTCCAGTTCGTCCAGGCTGCCGTGCAGTTGGACAAACTCTCCTTGTATCTTTTCCCGTTCCACCTTGCGTTCCTCGGCAAAACCACTGGTAAACTGGGAAAACTCCGCTCGAACCTTCTCGCTGGTCTTCTGGATCAAAGCCTGAAGATTTTTCTCCATCGCCTCGATATCGAGATTGGCCGTCTCCAGCTTCTGGAATTTATAGTCGATATCCTTCTCATACCCCTCGAGCCTGTCCTCAATGTTCTGAAGTGCGGATACCTGCATTTGTTCAGCCGCGGCGCTGATCTTCTCTAAGCCCTCATCTTTCAGGCGTTCACTGTCCTTTAGCACAGCATTGATTTGGCTGCTGACCTGCTGACGATAGGCTACAATTTCGTCCACCATCTTCCGCAGACCCTCCCGCTGTGAGGTCAGGACCTCAGAATCCTTGACGATCAGGCCTTTTAGATTTTCGAAAACCTTTCCTTCGAGTGCTTCACCGCGCTTTGCCGTCTGGACGAGCTGTTTTTCAAAGGAACTCAAGGTGTCGCTGTAGTTTTTCTTCAGGGCTTTACCCTTGGCGTCGGCTTCCGACAGCAGTTTGTTCAGGGAGGCGACGTACTGGTTGAGAAGGCCGCTGCGCTTGGCTTTCGCATCCAGTTCAAACTGATCGAAGCTTTTCTTGAGGCCTTCCAAAACCTCGTTCTGCATCTGTTCGGCTCTGGATTCCAGCCGGGTTACATAGATACCGAAATCTTTGACCTTATTTTCGGAAGCTTGGACAGTACCGGACATCTCCCGAATGCGCAGCTCGGTGCCTTTTACAATTTCATCCCGCAGGCTTTGCAGGCCCTTGTGATTCTCCTGCCGAAACTTGCCCGCCACCTGAATAATTTCCTGCTCTACCTTCTTCAGTCTTTCCGAGGCGGTGGTTATCCGTTTCCCCACCTTGTCTACGAACAGAGATTCCGATTGAATGCGCTTAAGGTTCTCATCCACCCTGGATGTCATTCCAACCAGCTCCTCGAGAGCGTGGTCATAGCTATCGATTTTTTTTCGAATCTCATCGATCCCCTCGGCCCGTTCCTTCAATCCCCCTTCAACCTCGCGAACCCGCTTGAGAACCTCCTTCCCTGCTTTCATGTTTACCTGTAATTCGATGGCGAGATTCTTCATTTCCGCGCTCTTCTCTTCGACTGTACTGGCCAGCTCGCCCTTCATCTTGTCGGAGAAGCGTTTTACCTTCTCCAGAGATCGGTTGTTGCGGTCGATTTGCCTGTAGATAATGAGGACTACCAGTACAATGATGATAGATAGCAGATTACCGAATGAGAAAATCATCGTTCCCCTCCCATAAGGGCCTTCTGCCGGCCCAAATCTTCTCAAAGGTTGCTCAGCGTGGGCTTAATATTTACTAATCATAGCCTTCTGGCCTAGGGTTGTCAATCTTTTTACGGGGATAGTTTTTCTGGAAGGGGCGGAACGAAGGAGTCCCCGAGGGGGAGCCTGACAAGATGGATGTAGGCGCCGGGAAATCGCCGTGGGATCCCTTCGAGACTCGACTCCTGAGTCCTGTCGAAAACGGCTACCCGGAACGCACCGGAGGGGGTGAAATAGGGAAACAGGACAACCAGATGGAAGTGCTGCCGAAGCACCGGTTGTCCTCCGTACTCTCTGTTCAAGGAACCGATATAGAAATGCCCCGGATTCGAACTGGCCTCGAGAAAGAGCAGCAGCTCCAGTTCTCCAACGGGGAACCCGACGTCCTCCCGGTAGTCCAGGTAGTCAACCTGACGAACATCGAAATCCTCCGGACTTTCCGTGGGATACCCGAGTGCACCCCACAGGGCGACGGCCAGGTTTCTCGACCAGTCCAGCCCAAAGTAGGGGTCTCGCTCCTCCTCGAAGCGCAGACTCCACCGGTTCCCTCTGTATTCGAGATGTTTTTCTTTCAAGGTTTCGATCTCAAGATATCTCCCCGCCAGAGGAAAGAAGAACCCGTCACTGATCCATTTGGCAAATCCCGAACAATTCAGCCCGCCGGGTCCTTCCTGAGGTAGACCGGTTTCGATGTACACAAACCTGCGCTCCGCATCCAGGGCCCCGTCGTCACGATCCGACAGAGTAGGGAGAATCCGCTGAATATGGTTTATATGATCCATATTCAGGACGTCAACCCCTCCTCTGTACAGCAGCCGCTCCCACCGCACGGTTGCTTTTGTTAGGGTCATCACCTTGGCAAAAGGTTCTGTGAGCAAGCTCTGAAGCTCGAGGGGAAGCAGAACTCCGCGGTCCACGGCAATTCCAAACAGATACACGTCCATCGAGGTTCTGCTGCCCTCAGGAAACAGTCGAACGAAGCAACCCGGATGGTTGCGGAGAAACACCTTGATCTGGACAAAACGACCGCTTTCCAGATTCCGCTTAATGATATAATTTCCCGCGCCGGCTACAGAATAGGATGATCCTTCCTCGTTCTGGAAGAGATAGTAAAGATGCCCTCCCTGGCGCTGAATCTGAAACTTCACCCTTGTGCCGGTAGACTGCTGCGCGAGAATCCGACCCTCCGTTATCCGAAGCGCTGCGTCCGGGACGAAGAACAGTTCCTCGAGTTCCCTCCGCGCTTCATCGTTTTCCGGGATCGGAACCGGCGCTCGGGGGATGGGGAAGATCTGCTGTGCCTGGGGGCCGCCTTGAGAAAAAATCGGCAGAGTCCAGCAGAACAGCAGGATGCTAAGCGAAAAGTGTATCCTCATCTATTCTATTTACGGTATAAGGAAGCCTATGTTTTAGCGATTCCCCAAGGGACGTTGCATCCCAGGCGAAGATCGGGCTGATTTCAACGCGATGAATCGGCCGACCTCCTCGCACGGGGACCTCGACACCACAAGATTTCAGCCAGCGGCTGTAGAGGTTGATCATACCCTGTCTACAGGTTTCGATGGAGTCGCGGCCTGTTCGGTTTTTCAAGGGCGCAAACTCCTCTTCCCTACTCGTCTCGAAGAAAAGAGGATTTCCGGCCGTGGCGAGAGCGTCGAATATGAACATCTCAAACTTGATCGCCTCTCTTTCCTCAACCGCCCCACCTCCTTCATCGGGTCTCCAGGTCCGGATTTTTTTTCGGGCTGTGTGCAGGGGCAGCCGGCCCCCATGGGAGGTAAGAAAATCAATACTGAACAGGTGTATCGCGATCGATCCGTGGGAATAAAGCAAATTCCCCCGTTCATCCCGGGCCTGCATCTGCTCTTCTGCAAAGTCGGAATATTCGATCACCGCCGGCTTGCCGTCGACGCGCCCAATAACTCCGATCTTTTCCCCCGGATAGCTTTTTTCTATCACTTTGCTGGACATCTGGGAGTCCCGCAGCCGGTGAACGCCGAGGAAATGAGCGTCCGGAATCCTTACCAGCGGGTTGTCAACCTGGAAACAGAACAATTCTTCGACACCCCGCGCACTCATATGATCGAGACACCCCGAGTCCTTTAAGGCTGCGATCGTACCTCCGTGCCCGTTCGGGTTCTGGAATAGACCCCCTTCTTCGTTCAGAAGAAGCTTACCCCGTTCGGTAAGGGTCGGGAACAAACCCTGGCTGAAAAAGAGGACTTCCTCCTCTGGAAGACCAAAGTAGGAATTGGATTCAAAGAACGATCGGGTTTGTTCGGGATTCAAGGAACTGGTCATAATATACCAATAGAGGGGTCGCGCGTAGCGTTTGCGGGCGGACAGTAGTTTTTCCGCAAAAATCTGAAAAAGTGAGGCTTCTCTGATTGGTGAAATTGGAAAACACCCCTTGGGCCCCTCGAAGCCAAGCCGCGAGCCCTGCCCCCCGGCGACGGTCAGGAAAGCAGCCTTGCCGGCGGCGAGTAGTTCCTCCCCTTTAAGATGGCCCGCCGAGTCTTTCCTCCACTCCGCTTCAGAAATGTAGGGGACAGGCTCAATACGGTGCTGACCCCTATCGCCCAGCTTGCGGTGCAGCTGCTGCAGCAGATGTTCATACAGATCAACTTCCAGGGAATCGAGATCGTTCAAAAGAGCCTTCTTTTTCTCCACGGACCGTCGCCGCCACGACACAAACAGGTGGTCTTGTCCGCGGAGCCGCCACTGCCCGATAATAGCGGACTCCCTCTGTTCGTTCATTTCTCTTCCTTGTCTTTGAGCTTCTCCCAGGCGGAGAGCAGATCACTTCGTACCGCGGTGATACGAGCTTTCAGATCAGCCTGGGACGGTCCCGCCTCCTTCCAAATCGTCTCTCGAGCCCCATCGATCGTGTAGCGCTTCTCGTACAGTAGATGCTTCAGCCGTAACAGCATCTGCACCTCCCGATCGGTATAGATACGGCGTCCGGATTTGCTCTTCTTAGGTGCGATGAAGGGAATTTCATCCTCCCAATAGCGGATCACGTGAGGTTTGACCCCGAGACGCTGACTGACCTCTCCTATGGAATATCGCTTACTCATGTCCCCAGCCGCCTCATGATTCCCGCACCTCCACGAACAGAGGAATCTTGTCAAAACCCAAATCTCTTCGGATTCTGCCGCTTAGATACTGATTGTACCGTTTCGGATAACCTTTGAGATGATTCACAAAGAAAAGGAAGGTTACAGGGTTCACCCCGGTTTGGGTGACATACCGAATCTTGACATTACGACCTCGGACCGGCAGGGCGTACTCGCTTATCCAGTTCTTCAAAGCTTGATTTAAACGTGGAGTAGCTACCTTTCGGTTCAGCTGTCTGGAAACGGCCAGAACCGTTTCCAGCAGTTGGGCGACCCCCCATCCTGTACGTGCAGATATTCGCAGCAGTGGAGCAAAACCCAGAGTGGGGAACAAGAAACGCGTGCGATCCCGTACCTCCCGCCAGAGAGGCTCCTCCCTTTCCTTTGCCTCCCCTTCCACCAGCTTATCCCACTTGTTGAGAACCAGGATGATTCCCCTCCCTCTTCGAGCCGCGAGGGCAGTGATTTTCTTATCCTGGTCGCTGATTCCTTCGGCGGCATCTATTAAAAGAATCACGATATCCGCTTCCTCGATACTCTTGATGGAACGATTCACCGAGTAGTACTCCACGGACTCGCTGACCTTGCTCTTACGGCGAATCCCAGCCGTGTCGACAACCTCCAGGCGATGCTGCTTATACAGGAACTGTCCCTCCACGGGGTCTCTGGTGGTGCCGGGAATCTCCGTTACAAGTGATTTCTCAGTTTTCAGAAACTGATTGAGCAGCGTGGATTTACCGGTATTTGGCTTGCCGAGGATGGTTAGTCGAATACCCTTCCTTGTGCCGCCATCCGGGATTCCGGTTCCTGTATAGCCGCTTTGAACCGCAGATTCGTAGATCGAATTCTTGAGCGTGTCGATATTTCTGCCGTGGGCGGCGGATACGGGGATGAGGCGGGGAATCCCTGCTCTGTGGAACTCTCCCAGGTTCATGGCCTGCTTTTCACCGTCGACTTTGTTCACAACCAGAATCAGTTTCTCCTGGTAAGGACGGAGCTTTTCAAGAAATTCGAGGTCCTCGCCGCTCAGTCCATCGGCTTCCACGAGCAGGAGAATCAGATCGCACTGAGCGGCCATCGCCGTGCTTTTCGCGGTGACTCGTTGTTCTATGATCCCCCCTTCCCGGTTGTAGCCGCCGGTATCGACCAGAGAGAACTCCAGCTCTCGGATATGGATGCGCCCCTCCACCGCATCTCTGGTTACTCCCGGAGTAGGATGGGTGATGGCTCGCCTTTTGCCCAGAAGACGGTTGAAGAGCGTCGATTTGCCGACATTCGGACGCCCCAGTATGGCTACTTGAAAGGATTTCTTTTCAGTATCGAGAGATGAAATCAAAGCGCTTCTCCATCCAGGATCGGACGTGCCCGTCTATTTCTTTGTAGGACTTCATCTCCATGATCGTTCCTACCAGCTCTTCCGCTTCGGCGATGGTCACTGAGCGTATTATCCGCTTGATCACGGGTATTCCAATTGCGCTCATACTGTACTCATCAAGCCCGAGCCCGAGCAGGATGACGGCTGCGTAGGGATCTCCGGCCATCTCCCCGCACATACCAACGGGAATTCCGTTGCTGTGGGCGTTATCCACCACCACCTTTATCAGACGGAGAACCCCTGGATGAAAGGGTTCGTAGAGGTAGGCGATCCTCTCGTTTTCCCGATCAACGGCAATCATATATTGAATCAGATCGTTTGTCCCTATCGAAAAGAAGCTCGCCTTTTTAGCCAGGATATCCGAGGTAAAGGCCGCCGAGGGAACTTCGATCATGATCCCGACAGGTACGTTCTCATCGTAGGGCAGACCTCGTTTGCGGAGTTCCGCCTTCGCTTCTTCGAGGATTCCGAGGGTACTGTCCAGCTCTTCGACTCCGGAGATCATCGGGAACATGATTTTCAGGTTCCCGTGCACCGAAGCCCGAAGCAATGCACGAAGCTGAGATTTGAACACCTCCGGCTTGGAGAGGCAGAAACGCACGGCCCGCCAACCCAATATCGGATTCGATTCTCCCCCTGGCTTCACTCCCGGAATGATCTTATCTCCCCCCAGATCCAAGGTGCGGATGGTCACGCTCCTGGGCTTCATTCCTTCAAGGACCTGATTGTAAGCCCGCAGCTGCTCCTCTTCATCCGGAAACTTCCGCGGCACGATGTATAGAAATTCGGAACGGAAAAGTCCAATCCCGTCGGCCCCATGGGCAAGCACCGAATGGATCTCGTCGGGGACCTCTATATTAGACTCGAGCTGAAGGAGCTTTCCGTCCCGGGTTTCGGCCCTCAGCTCGTTGAGGTTGAGCAGCTGCAATTCGTGCTGCTGCCAGGCTTTTCGGCTGGTTACGTATTCTCCCAGCGTGGCCTCGTCGGGCTCTATGATTACCAGCCCGCGATTCCCGTCCAGGATGATCTTTTCATCATTTCGAACAAAGCCCGTAACCTCGGAGAGACCGAGAACAGCCGGGATCTCGAATGCTCGAGCCAGGATGGCTACATGGGAAGTTTTCCCTCCAAAATCTGTGGCGATCCCGATGACCCTATCCCGATTCATGGAAATGATATCCGAAGGCAGCAGGTTGTGGGCTACGAGTATGCATTCCTCCTCGATATCCGCCAGGGAACCCTGCTTTTGGTAGAGTAGATGAGAAAGAATCCGATTGGAGATATCCCGTACGTCCAGACTGCGTTCCCGCATGTATTCCTCATCACTGCCCTCGAGCTTTCTGGCCAGGGATTCCTCAACTTCCCGAAGCACACACTCTACATTTTTCTTTCGTTCTTTGAGGGTTCGGGTAACATCTTCGTGGAACTCCGGATCGTTCAACATCAGGCGATGGGAATTGAGCAGCTTCCTCTCCATTTCGCCGAGTTCCGGCGTTCCTCTGTGCAGCAGGACCTCTATGTCCTGAACGGCTTTGGCGCGAGCGGTCTGGAATCGTTCTATCTCATAGGGAATTTGTCCCGGAGAGATATCGTAGGAGGGTACAGTGATGACATCCGATGAGTGCAGCCTGGCGGGACCGATCGCGATCCCAGGCGAGACCATGATCCCTTCTACGACCTTCATTTCGAGGTAACTATAAGAGCTTTTTCTAGCACTGTCAAATCAATCCACCCCGTCGGTCTGCCGATGAAGAATATAGGAGCTATGGCAAAGAAACGAAACACCCTTGGCTGCTTGTTCTATATCGCTCTGGTTCTCTTGGTACTGGTGGTATTTCTCTTTAACCGGGGACGGGTACAGGAGCTGATCGAGAAAACGGGGCTCACCAAGCTCTTCGAAAAAAAACCCGAAGCCCCTGCTGAGATCGTTGTCACCCCCCTGGAGGGCAAGGATGAGGAGGAAAACCAACCCCGCGGAACTGAACCGAAATCCGGCGGCAGAGAGGTGGTGATCACGGTCGAGAAAGATACCCCTTCCGAGAATGCTCCCGAAAGAAAGGGGGAACAGGAACCACAGATTAGAAGCCGTCAATCCAGACTGTTTTTCATCTCCGTGACGGGGGAGGGGAAAATAACCATGAAGGGGGTGATACGTCCGGTAGACTACGTTGATGCCCCTCTAACCGCGACTCTGGAGGCTTTACTTCAGGGACCGACCACGGCCGAAGTGAATCAAGGACTGATGTCTCTGATTTCCCCCCAAACCCGCCTGCGTACCGTGTATATCAAGGGAGATACGGCTTACATCGATTTCAATGAGGCATTCCGGTTCAACTCTCTCGGCAAAGAAGGGTTGATCGCTGAACTGAAGCAGGTGGTCTATACGGCTACTGAGTTCCCCACGGTGAAAAAAGTCCAAATCCTGCTTGAAGGGGAGATCTCCAAGTACCTCGGGCCCGAAGGGGTTGTCGTAGACAAACCACTGGGCAGAGATTCCTTCTAGACAGCTATCACCAACGCATCCTCGATCATCCGGTCAAGGTCCTTGCGGTCCTTTTCTCCGTGCGTTGTCAACAGACAGAAAAACTCCCGGTTCCCCTTTCTCCCGAGGAGTGGAGAGGCTGTGACCTTGTCTGCATAGGCTCCTTCGGCGTGCAGATCCTCTAACAGGGCAAATAGAATGGAATGGAGTTCAGCCGTTTGGGAAACGACCCCATCAAAATCCGCAGGAGGAGCCGCCCACTCGTACTGCGGCTTGACCAATGCAATCAGCCAACCAAGGGACACGAGACTCAAAAGGTGGGCCGCTGCATTCCGAAGCGACCTGAGAGACAGGTCCGCCACCGCAGCTTCCGGAGCAAAGGGGAGGGTTGCAGGATGTACGGACATGATGTTTGTCCGCTCCAGGACGACGACCCGATCATCCCTTCGCAGACGATAATCCAGCTGGTTTCGTCCCGAATCGATCGTGCACACCCGAGCCGCATCGTGCTGGAGCAGGCAATCGGTGAATCCTCCGGTGGAAGCACCCGCATCGAGAAGGCTCATACCCGTGACGTCGATCTTCCACCGCTGTAGAGCTCCGGCCAATTTCTCTCCACCTCGGGAGACGTAGCGCTTCAGAGGCTGGTAATCTATACACGCGGTGAGCGGGATGAGCTGCTGTGGGTCCCGGACACGCTGTCCGTCCGCAAAAACCTCTCCACAGAGGATCCGGGCGTAGATTTCCTTTCTGGAAAGCCGGGGTTCCCGCGAACAGAGAAGATTGATCAGAGCTTTCCTCTTCACGATACTTCACTCGGAATTGCTGAGATCCGGTAGGTCGCGACGAATACGTTCGATCGACAGGGCTTTTCCGCTGTCCACGGCAATGGTCAACAGCACTCCCATGACCACTGCAGCGGAATCCTCAACTTCCATCTTGTAGGGAATCTGCATCAGGCTGCGTTGTATGGAGACATCCCGCTTCATCCCAATCACACCGCCGAGGGGTCCGGTCATACCAATATCGGTTATGTAGGCTGTGCCTCTAGGCAGGATCTTCTCGTCCGCGGTCTGCACGTGGGTGTGCGTTCCCACCAGGGCACTGATCTGTCCATCGAAGTACAGTGCCAAGGCTTCCTTTTCCTCAGGAAGCTCGGCGTGAAAGTCCACCACGATGACTTTTGTACTCTTACCAAGCCGACGTAGCAGGGCTTCCCCCACCGTAAAAGGGCAACGGATGCTGTACATATTGATCCGCCCCTGAAGGTTTACAACGCCGATGGGAACCTCTTTCTTCGTGACCAGGTAGTGTCCCGTACCGGGAACCCCCGTGGGATAGTTCTCCGGTCTCAGGATACGATCATCCTTCTCCAGCATGGGAAGGATCTCTTTACGCTGCCAAATGTGGTTTCCGGAGGTGATTACCTCGACTCCCGATTTGAACAACCCCTCCGCCGCCTCGGGGGTGATTCCCAACCCTTCAGAAACGTTTTCACCGTTCGCAATGACCAGATCCGCCCGCGTTTCTTTGAGGAGACTCTGCAGACTCCCAAACACAGCCCGACAGCCCGGCTGTCCGACAATATCACCGATCACGAGAATCTTGACTGTTTCGATTTTATCTATCTTCCTTCCCAGCCGCCAGTCGCCGTGTACTAACGGGCGTATTCGACGATTCGGGTCTCCCGAATAATGGTGACCTTGATCCTGCCTGGATACTTCAACTCGGACTCGATCTTCTTCGCTATGTTCTTTGCCAGGATCTTGGCCCCGTCATCATTGACCTCGTCGTTGTTCACCATGATCCTGACCTCTCTCCCGGCTTGGATTGCATAAGCCTTATCCACACCTTGAAAGCCCTCAGCGATTCTTTCCAGATTCTCGAGCCTCTTCAGGTAGTTGTCCAAAGTCTCCCGCCGAGCCCCCGGCCGAGAGGCGGATATAGCATCGGCAATCTGCACCACAACTGCCTCGAGACTCTCAGGCTCCACATCGTTGTGATGGGCTCCAACGGCGTTGACCACACTCGGGTCTTCTCCGATCTTTCTGGCAAGTTCCATGCCTATTTCAGCGTGGTTGCCGTCTCCATCAGTCTCAACTCCCTTGCCGATATCATGCAGAAGCGCGGCTCGCTTGCAGGACTCAATATCAGCCCCGATTTCAGCTGCCAGTGCTCCCGCAACAAGCGCTACTTCCTTGGAATGAGACAAGACATTCTGTCCGTAGCTGGTGCGAAAATGCAGCCTACCAAGCGCTCGAGTACCCTCCGGGGTCATATTGTGTATACCCAATTCGAAGAGGACCTTTTCTCCCTCTTCGTAGATCGTCTGACTGATCTCTTTGGTTACTTTCTGCACGATCTCTTCGATACGAGCCGGGTGGATTCGACCGTCGGATATCAATCGTTCGAGGGAAACCCTGGCGATCTCCTTGCGAATCGGATCGAAGCAGGATATAACCACCGCCTCGGGGGTATCATCAATAATGATGTCCACACCGGTCAGTGTTTCGAGTGTCCGGATGTTACGACCCTCTCGACCGATAATCCGCCCCTTCATCTCGTCGTTCGGCAGACTTACGGTGGATACGGTAACTTCAGAGCTTACATCCGTGGCGATGCGCTGAATAGTGGAAACTATGATGTCACGGGCTTTTCGATCGGCGGTTACCTGGGCTTCCTGCTCGATCAGGTTGATCTTGACCTGGGCTTCGTGCATGGCCTCGTTTTCCAGGCTTTGGATGAGAAGCTTCTTTGCTTCCGCAGCGGTTAGCCCGGAGATACGTTCCAGCTCTTTAGTCCATTTCTCCTGCTCTAGATCGAGCTCTTTCTCTCTATCGAGTAACCCTCTCTCTCGGTTTACAACGGACCGTTCCTGATTTTCTACGCTTTCCAGCCGTTTTTCTAGGTTTTCTTCCTTCTGCATGAGGCGCCGTTCCAGGCGCTGCAGCTCGACTCTTCTCTCTCTTGTTTCTCGCTCAAGCTGATTTCTTTCCCTGATTATCTTGTCTTTGGCTTCCAGTAAGGCTTCTTTTTTCTTCGCCTCGGCATCTCTTAATGCTTCCTGTATGACTCTTTCTGCTTTTTGCTCCGATGAGGACAGTTGAAATCTGGCATAGAGCCATCGGATAATCCAACCTAGAATTAAACCGATGAGAGGAATTATTACGAACAATGCTATGCGCATAATATTCCTCCATCTTTATCGTCAAACCTTAATTTACCTTTATATCTAACGCTTTGTCAAGAATTTAACCATTTAACCGTTCAGGAAGCCGAAGCGGCTCAAGTCTTGGTTCAATAGATATCCAAGCGGCTGATGATATCCTTGATGTCCAACTGCTGCAGCAACGGTAGCCCCAGGAATAGAAAAGATGCCTGGTTGCCGAAAACCAAGGGGAGGACGATCGCTCCCTGTATGTACTTGAGATCCTCCGGATGCAGTTTTTTTGCCAACGCTTTCACCTTTTCGATCTTTTCGCTTATGACCACCGTCTGGCGGGGCTCGACAAACATCTTGACAAAAGGTTCATCCATGGTAAATACGATTTCGAAACCCGGATCGCTTAGGCCTACTTTCAACTTCAAAAAGTACTTCCCATTCTCCTTACTAAAGATCGCTGCATTCACCGCCTTGAGTTTTCCAGAGAGTTCCACCAGAGAGCGCAGTCTGTCGGTTTCGGTCTTTCCTCGCCGAAACTCTTTTAGATACCCGTCGTAATCAAGCCCGTCCTCAAAAAATTGTATCTTCTTCACCTTTCCTGGAGAGGTGTAGTCGATTTTCACGCTTCTCGCCCGGATTTGTCCGATCTCGTTCTCTAGGTCAAGGATGGAATCTTCCCCAAGGAGGGCTCCGATTCCTGACTCGAATCCTACAGTTTCCATAGAAGGTTCTGAAAGGGAAGCCTCGGCAAGGTCTTTCAAACCACGACGTTTTTTGTCCTTGCCCCTCGCTGCTCCCATGATGATCTCATCCTTTATGCGGTAAACGCCGTTTTCCATGACCACACTCGTTCTCTGCTCCATGATCAGAGCTTCAATATCGTTCAGAGCGTAGGCTCGAATAAGACCTGAATCGAGTAGCTCTTGCAACTGCTCCTGCTCATCCAGCTGCTGTACCTTTTCGATCTCCTTCGGGCTCAGCTGCTTCGCCCCCTGGGTCTCCATCACCAGTACTTCCCCGGCACTCAAAATCGACTCGATTGGGGCGACTTCATCCTCGGCAACTTCAAGCTCTTCTATAGTCCCCCCGTGTTCAGCTGTCTGTTCCTCCGCTGCCGCCGCCGGTTGCTGTAGAGGCTTCCTCTTCGGTTGCCGGGGTACCGGCATTGGCCGGGATGCCGGTTTTTGTCCCTCATCCGCGGAGGGAAGCTCATCAAGCTCTTCCTGCGGCAGAGGCGGCAGCGGTACGATCTCCTTCACCTCTTCGAGTACTTCAAGGGTTTCCTGATCCTCCCCCTCAACAAAGGCAGGTTCAGCAACCTCC
>CAZSBH010000041.1:0-14281 GCA_964604845.1 uncultured Spirochaetaceae bacterium | reverse complement strand
TCCGCTTCTTCGAGGGCCTCCGCCTCTTCGACCTCTTCCGCTTCTTCGAGGGCCTCCGCCTCTTCGACCTCCTCCGCCTCTTCGACCTCTTCCGAAAGAATCACCGCATCGGGCTCGACAACTTCATCAATTCCGATCTCCTCAACTACGATCCCCGCTCGTCTGACCGGTGCTTTCACCTGGGCCGGCGGCTGCGCGGTTATCTGAAAACGATCCACCGCTCTCTGCAGGAGCTGTTCAAGATGGCTGATGTCGACCGCTTCCCGTTGCGGTCCGCCAATCCGGGCCTCGATGATCGAAATGATCTCATCCCAACTTTTGTCGATCATTTCATCAAATTCCGCTTCTTTTTGTTCGGGGATCCTGCCGACTCCCCGCTTGATCCTCGATTTCAGCTCTCCTTTACCCGATCTCAAGTCGTCCCGCCACCGTTTCCAGTCGACACCCTCTTTCCCCTCAATAAACTCCTGGAGAATTGAGAGCTGAAGACGTTTTAGGCGCTGAGACAGTATGGGCAGCGGATCCTGTCGCAGGTTGAACAGGAGAAATATGATCAGAAAAACCGTCAAGGAGACAGCCGCTATGATCACAACCTTCATGACCGGCTGCAGCTGAAAGACCGAGTAAGGGATCAGGATGCTGAGGGATCCGAATCCCTCTGTGGTTATACTGAGCAGACTATAGTTCTCACGCTGGTCGTCTGTAGTGTCGATGACAACGGACTCCCGATAGACAGCATCCAGGGATTGTGTCTGCTGCCAGACCTCGGACAATGTCGGCGCAACCAACGCAACAGCACTCGCGGGGAAATTGATGACAATCCCCCGCTGTCCGACAAGGGAAAGTTCCCGAAAATCCAAAGTGGGAAATCGCAGCAGATATTCTGATAGGTCTCTCTTGGAAACATAGATTAGGGCAACCCCGCGATACTGCTCAAAGCTATCAACCACCGGAAAGGAGTAAATGAAACGCTGTCCGTTTCCATCAATTATGAGCCGAGGGGGTTCCCCGGCTTTGACAATAAATGCGGCGGAATCTACAGGATCTCCTGTTTTTTCGTAATCTACGTATTTTCTACGTTCCTGATCCTGGCTCTCGATATCTTTATCGTAGGTACTGAAGTGGATTTTCTTGGCTTCAGCGCCCAGTAAACGAATCAGCTGAATGTTTGGATAATCATCGAGAAGTCTGCCGAAATAGATCTGCCGGTTGATGATATCCTCTTGAGCCTGCTGATTGCTCTCCAAAAAAGCCCTCCATACAAAGGGCTCCTGCACCGTGGGCTGAAAACGCTCAATATTATCGCGATGATAGCGGGAGATTCGATCAGCAAACTCCTCCAGTTGGACTTCCCGCTCGGCACGGATCCGTGGCTGAAAGAACGTGGTTTCAACGATATCGAACAATCGCGTAAAGGAGAATACTGCAAAGCCGCCACACAGTAGCAAAGAGATGAGGAGGCTCAAAGATATTTTCAATCTCTGCCGCATGAAACGAGGGTTATCTCCTACCGCTTTTCTTTACGAGTCCTATTCTCATATTATATATCGGCTCTCAACCTACTCCCAATAGGGAAGAAAAAGGGAAAAAGACCAGGCCCCAATTCACAACAAGGAGAGAAACCAGGACAGCCGCGCCCGCCAATGTGTTTCGCCCTTCTTTGAAATGACTGTTGAATCGCTGCTCGTCATAGACGGTATCAAATATCTCATCAAGACGTTGAACTAAATTCTTGCGGGTGAGTTTCCCGCCTCCGGCCAGAAGCTTGTTGAGATAAGCGAAGGTCTCCGAGACATATCTGCCAAGTGTTCCAGGTAATTTCACAGAGGGTCGAACGCAAAATCGGGACAAGTACAGCAAACATACCAGGGTTGTTGCCTTGGATAAGCCGACAATCAGTGCACCTCGAGTGATCGCCAGGGGACCGATCCACAGCATTACCCGCCCAACAGGAGAGAAGAGGTTTATAGCAATCGTGGACATCATAAAGATGATGCTGCCGACAATAAGACGCCGCTTCGCTACGGAAACCGATAACAACGCCAGGATGAGGAACACGGCGGTCTGCGCGGCTTTAACGGTGAGGTTCTGCTGGATGATGATGGCCGGTGCAAGGAGTAATCCGGCCACAAATAAAAAAGAGGGAGACACCCGTCTATCGATCCAGGAATCTCCCTCTTGCGGCTTTTCGTTCACACCTAGGTTTCTGGAGTCTCCTGCTTTTCTGCAGGTTTTTTCTTCTTCTTTTTTACCGCCTCTTTGCGCTCTACTAGCTCCAGAAATACCATTTCCGATGCATCACCGTAACGCTGACCCAGCTTCAGAATCCTGGTATAGCCACCGGGCCTCTCGGTAAATCGGGGAGCGATCTCGGTGAATAGCTTTGCCAGGACCGCCTTATCCTGGATCGTCTTGGCCACGACCCGGCGGTTGTGAACATTGTCGTGACGAGCCCGGGTAATTAATTTCTCCGCAACTCGACGAATCTCCCGAGCTTTGGGTTTTGTGGTTTTAATGCGCTCATACCGGAACAGTGCGGTAGCCATACTCCTGTACAGCGCTTTCCTGTGGCTCACATTGCGTCCGAGACGGTTGTAACCGATCCTATGCTTCATCGATCTGTTCCTCTTGCGTGTTTTCCTCTTCCTTGGTCATAGCCAAGGCCTTCTTTAGAGCACTGTAGTCCTTCATGCCCAGGGAGAGGTTTCTATCGCGAAGCTTTTCCTTGATCTCTTGAAGGGACTTTTTGCCGAAATTGCGAGTTTTTGCGATTTCCTCTTCCGTCCTGCGGGTCAAATCGCCGATGGTCTTTATATTGGCATTACGCAGACAATTGCTCGATCGAACCGATAGTTCCAACTCTTCTACGGGAGTGTCGAGCAAAGCCCGGATGCGCGCTTCTTCCTCATCGATTTCCCCATCATCTTCCGATGCTTCCTCGTCGAAATTTATGAAAATCGCCAGATGATCTTTGGCGATCTTTGCAGCCTCCGCCAGAGCATCCTCAGGTGCTATCGTGCCGTCAGTCCAGATTTCCAGGACGAGTTTGTCATAATCGGTTCGCTGTCCCACACGAGTATTTTCTACAAGATACTTCACCTTGGTCACCGGAGAGAAAACCGCATCAATGGGAATCGTCCCGATGACCTCAATATACTTTTCACTTCTCTCTGAAGGGACATAACCCCTGCCAAGATCGATCTGGATCTCCAACTCCAGGTTGGCTTTTGCCATCAGCGTGCAGATGAGAAGATCCTTATTGTGTACCTGTACGGTATCGTCTACTCCTATATCTTTCGCCGTAATCGTGCCGGAGCCTTTCGATTCAACGACGACGACCTTCTCTTCTTCCCCCCCCGGCAGATTGATCTTTACGGATTTCAGATTATTGATAATATCCGGAGTGTCCTCCGCCACCTCCGGAATCGCTTCGTACTCGCTGGTAATCACCTTTGGAGATCCGTCTTCACCGTAGCTGGTAATCCGAATCGCGCTGATCGCATATCCCTGGATAGAGGATAACAGGATACGCCGCAGCGTGTTTCCCATCGTCACTCCATAACCACGTTCAAAAGGATAGGCTATGAACTTACCGTAGTTCGTATCGCTTTCCGAATGTTCGAAGGTGATTCCTTTAGGTCTCTTGAATCCTTTTAAAAGATTCTTCCTTGCCATCCCTGCTCCTTAATTGAGGCTGTCCCCTGAATCGGGACAGCCGAAATCGAGGTTATTTTTCAACCTCACTTAGAGTACAGCTCGACGATCAACTGTTCTTGTACGTCCGCCAAATCGGCAATATCGCTCCGTCTGGGTATGGCTTTCACCTTGCCCCAGATCTTGTCAGGATCGACCTCCAGCCATGGCATGGCTCCCGAGCGGGAATACTCTTTCAAACTATCCTTGATTGCTGTAAGCTTTTTACTCTTCTCTTGGACTTCGATCTCATCTCCCTCTCTGACCAGATAGGAAGGGATCGTGACCCGTCGGCCGTTCACCCGAACATGCCCGTGGGAAACGAGTTGCCGACCCTGCTTTCTTGAACCGGCGAAATGCATACGATACACAATGTTGTCTAAACGACGTTCCAGCATGGTAATCAGGGTTTCACCGGTGATTCCCTTCCGGCGTGCCGCTTTGGTGAAAAAGAGTCGGAACTGTTTCTCCATCATGCCGTACATTCTCTTTACCTTCTGCTTCTCTCGAAGCTGAATACCGTAATCAGAAAGCTTCTTTTGCCGTGCCCTTAAGTTTCTTCCGGGCTTTCCCCTGCGCTTGGTAATTGGACACTTATCGGTTTTACACCTCTCGCCCTTGAGAAAGAGCTTCGTTTCTTCGGCTCTACACAGCCGACACTGAGGACCAGTGTATCGTCCCATGCAACTCCTCCCTCGTCCTACACCCGGCGTTTCTTCTGAGGCCGGCACCCATTATGGGGGATTGGTGTGACATCCTGAATGGAACGCACCCGCAAGCCCAATACGCCCAAAGATCTGATTGCCGATTCACCCCCGACGCCTGGACCTTTTACAAAAACGTGTACTTCAATCAGTCCGTACTCCTTTGCCCTGTTCACGGCCGCCTCCGCTGTCATCTGAGCCGCATAGGGTGTGGACTTCTTCGCCCCTTTGAAACCCAAACTTCCTGCCGAAGCCCACGACAGTGCGTTGCCCATCCTGTCGGTGATGGTGACGATGGTGTTATTGAAGGTCGCCTGAATGTACACGTTGCCTTCTGCAACATTCTTTTTCTTATCTCTCTTCGTTTTGCTCAATTCTCATTTCCCCTTATTTCGCTCTTCTCTTTCCGGCAACGGTCTTTCGTTTGCCTTTTCGAGTCCGGGCGTTGGTCCGGGTTCTCTGTCCTCGTACGGGCAGGCCTTTCCTGTGCCGCAGTCCCCGATAGGAACCAATATCCATCAAGCGCTTGATATTGAGGGAGATCTCCGTTCGCAGACGTCCCTCGACTTTATAGTCGTTTTCTATAATCTTCCTGAGAGCATTGATCTCCTCCGGGGATAGATCATTGATTCTGCGCGCGGTGTCGACACCTGCGCTGGCACAGATCGTTTCTGCCGCAGAACGTCCGATTCCAAAAATATAGGTCAGAGCGATATCCACGTGTTTGTTGGGGAGATCAACCCCGGCAATTCGAGCCATGTACGCCTCCTACCTTTGGCGTTGCTTGTGCTTGGGATTTTGGCAGATGATGCGCACAACGCCTTTTCTACGGATTACCTTGCATTTATCGCAAATCGGTTTCACACTTACTCGCACCTTCATCTCATACCTCCGCCGGTACTATAAATACCGGGATCTGATCTTTCCCTTGCGCACGATTCCTTCGTGATGGTGCATGCGCAGTTGACCTTCAATCTGACTCATCGTGTCCAGATCCACACCTACCATGATCAGCAGGGATGTACCGCCCATCAGGTAAGCCACCGAACGGGGAATATTCAACCAGGTCTGAACAATCGTCGGGATCACGGCTATAAAGGCCAGAAAAATAGCTCCGGGCAAAACAATTCTATTCAGGATTCTGGAGAAGTACTCCTCCATCTTGTCCGACCGGATTCCCGGTATCGAACCGCCGTTCTCCCGGATGTTTTTCGATATCTCTATCGGATTCAATGTCACCTGGGTGTAAAAATAGGCAAAAAAGATGATCAAGCCGGTGTATACTATTACGTAGGGAACCCCGCTCGGCCGCAGCCAGGAGGCAAATCGGGACAGCCAGTCCACCCTTGACCCCAGGTTTTGGGCAATCTGCAGGGGAAATACCAGGATGGATGATGCGAATATTACGGGAATTACTCCCGACGGGTTGATCTTGAAGGGCAGATATGAGTTTTGAGCTCCGTAGATCTTCCGCCCGACCACCCGCTTCGCATAGTGTACCGGGATTTTTCTCTGTCCCTGCTGTTCATATACTACGAGGGCTACAACCACGACGAACATCACCAGAACCACGATCATGAACACCGGGTTCAACTCTCGGCGACGGATCTGCTCAACGATCGTGTAAATAGCATAAGGAATCCGGGTGACGATTCCCGCAAAAATCAACAGGGATATGCCATTACCGATCCCCCTCTGGGTTATCTGCTCCCCCAGCCACATCAGAAAAATCGTGCCCGAGGTTACCGTCAGTATGGCAATGAAGGTATAGGCTGTGCGGCTCAAAGTTATAGCATCGGGGATCCTGTCAATGTAGGAGGTGACGGCAAAACCTTGAATCAAACAGACGAAGATGGTGCCTATGCGGGTATAGCGCTGAATCTTCTTCCTCCCACCCTCTTCTTGGGAAATTGCTTTCATCTTGGGAAATACCAGCATCAGAAGCTGCATAATGATCGACATCGAGATATAGGGCATGATGCCGAGCATAAAGATCGAGAAGTTTTTAAAGGCGCCGCCTGCGAAAAAATCCAGATAATCGGTGATCCCTAAGGTGCCCGCAGTTTCCTGCGCGGTCATATATAGTTTCAGAGCCGTCAGATTCACTCCCGGAATGGGAATATTCGCACCCAGACGAAATATGAGGAGAACAAATAGGGTGAACAGGATGCGATCCCGCAGGTCTTTGACTCTGAAAATATTAAGAATCGTATTTGCCATACTGCTACGTTCCTTACTGCTTAAGCTTCGTTGCTCACTGAAGTAACTGTCCCTCCAGCCGCCTTGATCTTCTCCGCGGCTCCCGAAGTTACCTTGTCTACAGCCACCGTCAATTTCTTCTCGATTGTACCGTTGCCTAAGATCTTGATGCGAGCCTTCCGTGCCCGCCCCTCGGTTCGGATCAGACCAACGGCGACCAGACTGTCCCGGTTCACCGTGTCGCCGTCTTTGAACACGTTTAGGGCCTTCAGGCTGATCGTTAGGAACTCCTTCTTGAAAGGATAGTTGGAGAATCCCCGCCTTGCAACTCGACGAAACAGGGGCATTTGGCCGCCTTCAAAGCCGAGTCTGGTGCCTCCGCCTGAACGGGAGTTCTGCCCCTTGGTACCCTTGCCCGCCGTGCAGCCCTTACCCGTGCCTGTTCCACGGCCTAATACTTTGCAGCTTGTTGTAGCTCCTTTTGGCTTGACGATATCCATGATCTTCCAACTACTCCTTTATTTCGGCGGCCGAGGGGTGGAAACCTCCTCCACGGCTACTAAATGAGATACGGCACGAACCATACCCAATATCGCCGGGGTGGCCTCATGAACGATTGAGGATTGCATTTTCTTCAGACCCAATGCCTTAACGGTTTTCCGTGTCTGTGGCTTTTGGCCGATCGGACTTCTCACCAATCTTAACCGTATCTGTTTCTCTTGTTTTGCCATTTTAACCCCAAAACTCTTTCAAAGTTTTGCCTCGGTTCGCCGCCGCTACCTTCGCATCCATCAATCTGCTGAATCCTTCAAACACCGCCTTGACGATGTTCATCGGGTTCGCCGATCCGAGGGATTTGCTCAAGATGTCCTTGATCCCGGCAGCTTCCATCACTGCCCTTACGGGACCACCCGCGATGATCCCGGTTCCGGGGGAAGCCGGCTTTAATACAACTTTGGCACCCTTATACTTTCCCATGATCTGATGGGGTATGGTGTTTTGTTTCATCGGGATTTTGAGCATGCTCTTCTTGGCTCGATCCAAGCTCTTACGAATCGCATCGGAGACGTAATTTGCTTTTCCGAAGCCGTAGCCGACATGACCGTTTCTATCGCCGGCGACAGATATAGCCGAGAAAGAGAACCTCCGACCACCTTTGACGACCTTGGCGATACGGTTTAGTCTGACAAGCTTTTCGACGTATTCCTTTTCCTGTTCCAAATCTTCCCCCTAAAACGTAACGCCCGCTTTGCGGGCTCCATCGGCAATAGATTTCACGATTCCGTGATACGAGTACCCGTTTCTATCGAAAACGATCCTGTCGATTTTCTTTTCTTTAAGGCGCCCTGCAACAACCTGCCCCAACTGCTCGGCCCCGGCGGTTGTGCTCTTTATCTTCCGTAGATCCTTCTCGATATTTGATGCAGAAACAAGGGTATGACCCTGCTCATCATCGATTACTTGGACGTACAGATAGCGGCCGCTCTTATACACCGTCATCCTTGGCCGGTTGCCGATACCGGATAGGCTCTTCCGGATATGCTTTTTCCGTCGTGTCCGGCGTATTTTTTTAGCTCTGAGTCTGTCCATTACCTTCTTCCTATTGGATTACTTGATCCCTGTTTTTCCTATCTTCCTGCGGACATATTCGTTCTCGTAGCGAATACCCTTTCCCTTGTAGGGCTCCGGTGGCCGGAAACGACGAACTTCCGCGGACACCTGTCCGACCTGCTGTCTGTCCGCGCCACTGACAACAATGCGGTTGTTGCCCTCGACATTGATTGTTATTCCTTCGGGAACAGGATATTCGATTGGGTTTGAGTACCCCAAATTCAGTACCAGAACATCATCCCGCAACTCCGCACGGTAACCAACGCCATTTACTAAGAGCACCTTGGTAAAGCCTTCGGAAACCCCCACAACCATGTTCTGTACCAACTTTCGATACAGACCATGCATGGACTTAGCCTGTTTACTCTCGCTGTTCCTCTCTATTGTACAGACTCTGTCCTCCAAATTGATCTTAACATACGATTTGTGGTAGTCCTGCGACAGCTCCCCCTTGGTGCCTTTTACCGTAACCGTGCCATTGTCCACGGTTATCGTTACTCCATCCGGGATCTGAATAGGCATTATTCCAATTCGTGACATACTCGCTTTCCTTGCTTACCAAACTGTACAAATCAACTCACCACCAACCTGTTGCTCGAGAGCTTTTCTTCCGGTGATGACACCTCTGGACGTGGTAACGATCAGAGTCCCGTATCCGTTGTAGACACGGGGCATGGTTTTGTATCCCTTGTACATCCTGCGCCCAGGTGTAGACAGCCGCTCCAGCCCGTGAAGCACGGGATTGCTCCCATCGTCATATTTCAGAAAAATCCTGATCTGATTTTTTCCGTCCTGACTGATCTTTTTGAAGGTCTTAACAAAACCTTCATTTTTGAGAATCTTTACTATTTCGACCTTCAATTTCGACGAGGGAATATCGACTTTTTCAAACCTCGCCATGCTTGCATTGCGTATCTTGGTTAACATATCCGCAATAGGATCGGAAATACTCATCACACCTCTCCCTACCAACTAGACTTCGTAACTCCCGGAATCTTGCCCTCGCTGGCAAGATTGCGGAAACAGATACGGCACATTTGAAATTTGCGCATATATCCTCGCGGGCGACCACAGATGCGGCAGCGATTCACTTTCCGCGTCATATACTTCGGTTTTCGTAATGCTTTGTTGATCAAAGATTTTCGAGCCATATAGAAATCTCCTCTACTTCCTGAAGGGCATTCCCATGTGGGCAAGCAAACTGCTGGCCTCGCGATCCGTCTTCGCCGTCGTAACAATGGCTATATTGAGTCCGGAAATCTTCTCGATTTTGTCGTAGTCGATTTCGGGGAAGATGATCTGTTCGGTGATTCCGAGAGAATAATTACCATGCCCATCAAAAGCATTCGGGTTCGTGCCACGAAAGTCTTTTACCCTGGGAATCGCGATGTTAACCAGCCGTTCATAGAACTCGTACATGTAGTCACCCCGAAGGGTTACCATGACGCCGATCTCCATTCCTTTGCGGAGTTTGAATCCAGCGATCGATTTCCGTGCCACTGTCTTCACTGCCCGCCGACCGGTAATCTGAGACAGCTCTTGCAGGGCCGAGTCCAGTAGTTTCTTGTTCAGGGATGCTTCCCCGATACCCATGCTTACGACGATCTTTTCCAGCCGGGGTACCTGCATTGTTGACTTGTAGCCGAACTCATCCATGAGAGCTTTGACTATCTTGTCTCGGTAAAGTGTCTTCAACCTCGGTTGTTTTACTGCCGTAGCCATTACAACTGCTCCCCGCACTTCTTGCAGAAGCGAACCTTCTGATCTTTCTCCATGCGCAGTCCAATCCTGGTGGGACCGCACTTCTTACACAGGATCTGAACATTTGATATGGCCAAAGCCGCTTCTATAGAAGAGATGCCACCCTTCTGATTCTGTCCACGGGGACGGATTGCCTTTTTAACCATGTTCAAACCTTCGATCATGACCTTTCCCCGGTCCCTATCTATCCGAAGGACCCGACCGGATTTCCCGCGATCCTTTCCAGCCATGATCTGCACCTGGTCATTCTTTTTGATTTTATGTTTCACTGCCTTATTTCTTGCCACGGTCCTAAACTCCTAGATCACTTCCGGTGCCAAGGATACTATCTTCATGAAATCCTTGTCGCGCAGTTCCCTGGCGACAGGACCAAAAATACGCTTTCCCTTTGGATTGCTGCTGGGATCAATGAGCACACAGGCATTGTCGTCAAAACGTATGTAGGTACCGTCGGGCCTCTTGTACTCTTTCTTCGTTCTCACGATGACCGCCCGTTCAACGTTTCCTTTCTTGATCGGTGCATTTGGTAATGCATCTTTTACAGCGACCACGACGATATCACCGATACTGGCACTTTTTCTCCGTGTTCCACCCAGCACCTTGATACACTGAACACGTTTCGCTCCACTGTTGTCGGCAACGTTCAAGTAGCTTCTCATTTGAATCATAGTCTGCTCCGTTCATGTGACCCTATTTTGCCTTTTCGAGTATTTCCAAAAGGCGCCAACGCTTCTCCTTGCTCAGTGGCCTGGATTCAATCACTTTCACGCGATCACCGATTTGGCAGAGATTACCTTCGTCATGGGCCTTTATCTTTTTCGAGCGGGTGATGTATTTCTTATAGAGAGGATGGAGCTTTCTCCGTTCGATCCTCACCACTATCGTCTTTTCCATCTTATTGCTCACCACCGTCCCGACCAGTGTTTTCTTGTTTCTCTGTTTTTCCTTGACTTGCGTTTCCACTTCTGTAGCTCCTGGTACTAGGCTTGCCTGATTCCCGTTTCGTATTCATGGATTATTGTGTTCAACCGAGAGATCGATCTTCGCAGTGTGCGCTTCTGCAGGGGGTTGTCAACGTGCCTGAGAACCAGGTCGAAACGGAGGTCCCGGAATAGCTTTTTCATCTCCTCCCGCTTTGTAAGCAGTTCTTGATAGGTCAGGTCGTTAAATGAATCCTTCATGTCCCTACTCCAGATCCCTTCGAGTCTTGAACTTCGTTTTGATCGGCAGCTTGCTCCCGGCCAATCGGATTGCCGATTCGGCCAGTTCTTTATCCACTCCTCCTAACTCAAACATAATGGTTCCCGGCTTGACAGCCGCAACCCAATACTCGGGAGTGCCTTTTCCCTTTCCCATGCGCGTTTCCGCCGGCTTCTTTGTAAAAGGAATGTCGGGAAATATCCTAATCCAAACTTTGCCACCTCTCTTTATATGACGGGTCATGGCAATTCGAGCCGCTTCGATCTGTCGATTCGTGATCCAGTGCTTTTCAAGCGCGACCAACCCATATTCGCCGAAAGCGAGTGAGTTTCCCCGGGTGGCCAGTCCCTTCATTCGGCCTCTTTGTTTCTTGCGGTATTTGGTTCTCTTAGGACTGAGCATAGCCTGATCTACTCCTACCTGAACGTTGCTTCTTCAGCAGCAACCCCGCGTCTTCTTGGGTTTCGCCGCCGAAGATCTCCCCCTTATAAATCCAGACTTTGACCCCGATCGATCCGAAAGTTGTGATCGACTCGGCGAAACCGTAGTCTATGTCGGCGCGGAACGTGTGTAGAGGGATCCTACCCTCTTTGTACTCCTGCCGGCGGGCCATCTCGGCCCCGCCAAGTCGGCCGGCTACCTTGATCTTGGCTCCCTGTACTCCCGCCTTCATGGCATTCACCACCGCCATCTTCATAGCTCTGCGGAAAGAGCCGCGAGAACGAAGCTGCCTGGCCACATTCTCCGCGATCAGTTGCGCATTCGTGTCGGGCCTGGAGACCTCTTTGATTTTTATCTGTATCTTCTTACCGACTAATTTCTGAAGCCGCTTCCCCAGCTTCTCGATGTTCGCCCCTTTTGCCCCGATGATCACCCCGGGTCGACCCGTATGTATGATAATGGTAATCCGCTGCGGATGACGGATAATCTCCACGTCGGCGATATCCGCTCCCTGTGTTTCCGACGCCTTGCCGATGGTGCTTCGCAGTTGCAGATCTTCATGCAGTGTACTGGCATATTCCCTGGGATCCACATACCACTTGGACTTCCAAGTCTTGTTGATACCCAACCGTAGACCGTATGGATGTACCTTCTGTCCCACGTTATTCTCCTGCTCCGGCGATTTCATCCAGCGCCACTGAGACATGACATGTTCGCTTGATCAGCCTGTCCGCCCTTCCCCGTGCGCGGGGCCAAATTCTCTTCATCCTCACCCCTTCATTGATCTGAAGGTCCCGGACATACAACAGCTCCTCGTCGAGGTTCTTGTTGGTGTATAGAGCGTTAGCCGCAGCAGACTGAATGACTTTTTTCAACAGTCTCGCTCCTTTGTGTGGAAGATTTTCAAGGAGGGCAATGGCATCCCCGTAGGGTTTTTTCCGCACTTTGTCGGCGATCCGCCTGACCTTGAACGGTGACATTCTCACATAGCGCGCGTGAGCTGAGTAGCTTTTCTTGATTTCCATACCTCTACCTCTTCGCTGCCTTCCTGTCTGATCCGCTGTGACCGCGGTACAATCGGGTCGGAGAGAACTCTCCGAGCTTGTGTCCTACCAGGTTTTCGGTGATGTACACGGGAATCCAAGTTTTTCCGTTATACACGGAGATGGTATATCCCACCATTTCCGGGAAAATCGTAGAACAGCGAGAATATGTCTTTATCATTTTTTTCTCGCCGCCCTTGTTCATCTCCAAAATCTTCTTGTATAGACTCTTCGCAATAAATGGACCTTTCTTAACAGACCTGGACACGAGCTACTCCTATTTCCTTTTCTTCACGATCAATCGACCGGACGATTTTTTCTTCTTTCGGGTCTTGTACCCCTTCGTGGGAATGCCCCAGGGGGTTACCGGATGCCTTCCACCGGAGGTCTTTCCTTCCCCTCCACCATGGGGATGGTCGTGGGGATTCATAGCCACACCCCGGACTTTGGGTCGACGACCCAGCCAGCGGCCGCGGCCCGCTTTCCCCAAAGACACATTCATATGATCCTGATTCCCCACCTCACCGAGAGTGGCATAACACCTGGCCAAAACCATCCTCATCTCCCCCGACGGCAGCTTGAGAGTGGCATACTCCCCCTCTTTAGCCATCAGAGTCGCTCCCGCCCCGGCAGCACGGACGATTTGTCCGCCCCGTCCAGGGGTGAGTTCGACATTATGAACGACCATACCTAGAGGGACCTTTTCGATAGGCAACGCATTTCCCGGCTCCAAAGGAGCGTCGGGGCCGCTTACTATCGCAGCACCAACCTGCAGTCCCGCAGGAGCCAAGATGTAGCGCTTTTCTCCGTCCCGGTAGCTGACAAGAGCAATAAAAGCACTCCTGTTGGGATCATATTCGATCGTTACCACGGATCCGGGCACGCCCTTCTTGTCCCGCTTGAAATCGATCGCCCGATACTTCCGCTTATGGCCGCCACCCTTGCGCCGGACACTGATGCGTCCGCCCCCGCCGCGACCCGCTTTGGAAGACTTCCCCTTGGTAAGCCCCTTGTGCGGTCGATCGGTGGTTAGCTCCTCAAAGGTTAAACCAGTTTTGTAGCGCATTCCCGCGGTGATCGGTTTGTACTTCTTTATGGCCATGAGTTATGCCCCTTCAAATACCTGAATGACTTCGCCCGCGCGCAAGGTTACAATAGCTTTCTTCCACTCCGCAGTGTATCCGAGCTGATACCGCACACGTTTCGGCTTCCTCTTCACGCGCATAACGTGACAGGAAACGGGGTGGACGTTGAATATCTGGCGAACCGCTTGCATGATCTCGATCTTATTCGCCCGGCTGTCCACCTTGAAAGCGTATTTACCGCTGTCCCGCATCTGGTTCGATTTTTCCGTTACGATCGGTTCGATTATGATCTTCACTGGATCCATCACGCACCCTCTTTTTTATTTTTGGCCGTGCGGGGTGCCGCGGGACGGCTTCCCGAAGAAGTACCGGTACGAGGAGACTTGCTGCTCTTTGCCTTGGTACTCGCTGCACCCGGCTTCTTCGCCGCAGCCTTTGCCGAGGTCTTGGTTGCAGTCTTGGCTGCTTGTTTCGCAGCGGTCTTGGCTGGTGTCTTAGCAGCTGGTTTCGCAGAAGCCTTTGCCGCGGTCTTGGTTGCAGCCTT